>NZ_JBITDX010000061.1:0-1153 GCF_044454585.1 Catenuloplanes sp. NPDC051500 | reverse complement strand
CTAGTGTTCTGTCTCAGTTTTGAGTAGTCGTTTGTTGGAGGGCGACGCGTCCACGTCGGACTTTTGCGAGGATCGATTCGGTGGTGGCGGTCCAGACGAATGGTTTCGGGTCGTCGTTGTGCACGCGCAGGAATTCCTCGATCGCGGTGACGAGGTCGTCGACGCTGTGGAACACGCCGCGGCGGATCATCTTGTCGGTCAGGGTCGCGAACCAGCGCTCCACGAGGTTCAGCCAGGACGAACTGGTCGGGGTGAAGTGCAGGTGGAAGCGTGGATGCTTGTCCAGCCAGGCTTTGACGTTCGCGTGGTTGTGGGTGCCGTAGTTGTCGACGATCATGTGGATCTGCAGCTTGCGGGGCACCGCCGTGTCGATCATCCGCAGGAACCGCAGGAACTCGTCGTGACGATGCCGGTCGAAGCACTTGCCGATCACCCTGCCGGTCAGCACGTCCAGCGCGGCGAACAGGGTCGTGGTCCCATGCCGCTTGTAGTCGTGGGTCATGGTGCCGGCCCGGCCGGGCTTGAGCGGCAAACTCGGCTGGGTGCGGTCCAGCGCCTGGATCTGCGACTTCTCATCCATGCACAGCACCACCGCCTTGTCCGGCGGGTTCAGGTACAAGCCCACGACGTCGACGAGTTTCTCCTCGAACCGCCTGTCGTTCGACAGCTTGAACGTCTCCACCAGATGCGGCTTCAGCCCACGCGCGTCCCACACCCGCTGCACGGTCGCCTTCGACACCCCCACCTCGGCCGCCATCGACCGGCACGACCAATGTGTCGCCCCCTCCGGCCGCGAATGCAACGTCAGCTCCACGATCCGATCGATCACCGCCTGCGCGATCACCGGCTTACGCCCCCGGCCCGCCGCCACCCTGCCCAACTCGGCAAGCCCACGCTCACCGAACTCCACCCGCCACGCCCGCACCGTCACCCGAGTCACCCCGACCAGCACGCCAATCTCGGTGTTCGACAGCCCATCAGCCGCATGCAGCAACACCCGCGCCCGCTGGACCAGGCGATACTCCGCAGTACGCGACTTCGCCAAAGACTCCAGCAACTCACGCTGACCCGGATCAAGCACCAAAGGCGCGGCGGCACGATTCACAACCGCCACCGTACCAACCGACTACCTATTTACGAGACAGAACACTAG
>NZ_JBITDX010000060.1:0-1273 GCF_044454585.1 Catenuloplanes sp. NPDC051500 | reverse complement strand
TCGGTGATCATGAAGTTGCGAAGCAACACGATCCCGAGAAGGACGCACCCGTCGATGACATCATCACCTACCGGAATCCTGCTGTCCCATCGGCCCGCCGACATGCCGCTCCCCGCCGCTGTCACCGTGAGTGAACACCGGGACCTGCTCGTGGCGCTTTCGGTGATACCGGACCCGCGTGACCGGCGTGGCCGCCGTTACTCGCTGGTGAGCCTGCTGTCCGTGGCGGTCTGCGCGGTCCTGGCCGGGGCGTGTACGTTCGCCGCGGTCGCGGACTGGGTCCGGGATGTCGACCGGCCGGTCTGGGAACGCCTCGGGTTCACCGGCCGTCTTCCCGCCGCCACGACCGTGTGGCGGCTCCTGATTCGGATCGACGCCGACACGTTGTCGCAGGTCATGACCAGGTGGCTACGCGCCCGAGCGGCACCGCTGGTAGTGACCGGGCGCAGGTGGCGACTGGTCATCGCCGTCGACGGGAAAGTCGTCCGCGGCGCCCGGCTCCCCGACGGACGACAGGTCCATCTGCTGTCCGCCTACGACGTCCACGCCGGAATCGTCCTCGCCCAGGTCCAGATCACCGCGAAGTCCAACGAAATCCCCGCGTTCACACCCCCTCATGAACGCGGTCGCCGCCCAACTCGGCACGCTCAAAGACGTCCTGGTCGTCGCGGACGCCCTCCACACCCAGACCGGGCACGCGCAACTCCTCGCCGCCGCCGGCGCCCACCTCATGACAGCGGTCAAGGGCAACCAGCCAACCTTGTTCACCCAGCTCAAAAGCATCCCCTGGGCGCAGGTCCCGATCGGGGACCAGACCCGGCACACCGGCCACGGCCGCACCGAAACCCGCACCATCAAAGCGATCACCATCAACACACCCGGTGGGCTCCACTTCCCCCACGCCCAGCAAGCCCTCCGGATCACCCGGACCCGCACGATCAAGGGCAAGACCACCCGCGAGACAGCGTTCCTGACCGCCTCCCTGCCCGCACACCAGGCCCAGCCCGCCGACCTCAACACATGGGCACGCACCGAATGGCACATCGAAAACAGGCTGCACTACATCCGCGATGTCACTCTTCGTGAAGACGCCCATCAAGCCCGGACCGGGAACGGACCCGCCGTCTTCGCCACGCTCCGTAACACCGCGATCGGCTACCACCGCGGCAACGGCGCCACCAACATCGCCCGAGCCACCCGACGCGCCAACCGCCGCCCCCACGACCTCATCAACGCCATCACCATGAGTGAAACAACGACCGCAAATTGTGAT
>NZ_JBITDX010000059.1:0-1342 GCF_044454585.1 Catenuloplanes sp. NPDC051500 | reverse complement strand
TCACGGCGGTGATGAGGTCGTGTGAGCGGCGGTTGGCGTGGCGGGTGGCGCGGGCGATGTTGGTGGCGCCGGTGGTGCGGTGCCAGCCGATGGCGGTGTTACGGAGTGTCGCGATGACGGCGGGTCCGTTGCCGGTTCGGGCTTGATGCTGGTCTTCACGGAAAGTCACGTCTCTGACGTGATGCAGCCTATTTTCGATGTGCCAGTGCCGGCGGATCCAGGTCTGGAGCTCGCGGGCGGTGGCGTGGCCGGCGGGTAGTGAGATGGTCAGGTAGGCGGTTTCGCGGCTGGTCCGGCCTGCGAGGATGCGTGTGCGGGTGATCCGGACGGCTTGCTGGGCGTGCGGGAACGCGATTCCGCCGGGCAGGTGGACGGTGACGGCTTTGATGGTGCGGGTCTCCCGGCGGCCGTGGCCTCGGTCGCGGGTGCGGTCCCCGGCCGGGATCTGCGCCCAGGGAAGCCGTTTGAGCTGCTTGAACAGGGTCGGCTGGTTGGCCTTCACCTGGACCAGCAGATAGGCGCCGCGGCGGTCGATCTCGTCGGCGTGGCCGGTCTGGGTGTGCAGGGCATCGGCGACGAAGAGCACCCCGGCCAGGCTGCCGAGGACCTGCTCGACGCGGTCGAGCAGCGGAGCGAACGCCGGAATTTCGTTGCTCTTCGCATCGATGGCGACTTGGGCCAGGACGATGCCGGTGCCGGTGTCCAGGGCGGACAGTAGATGGATCTGACGGCCGTCACCTTGCCGGGCGCCGCGTAACGTCTTGCCGTCGACCGCGATCACCTGCCGGTATCTGCGCGTGACAGTGACCGGGTCCGGCGGGCTGGTCCGGGTGTGCAGCCAGCCGGCGAGGACGCCGGACAGCAGTGACGCATCGAGCCGGACCAGTAGCCGCCACACGGTCGTGCCGACCGGCACGACATCGGTGAAACCGAGTCGGGACCGGCTGTGTTCGTCGAGATCGTGCAGCCAGTCGCTGATCGCGGCGAACGACGAGGCGCCGGCCATGACCGCGCAGACCGCCACGGCGAGCACCGCGGTCAGCGGATACCGGATCCCGCGCGGATCACGTGGGTCGGGAACCTCCGCCAGGGCAGTCAGCAAGCCGCGCCGCTCACTTTCGGTGACCGGCGCAGGCGGGGTCACTGCGGAGGGCGCGGTGACGGTCAGTGCAGCGATGAGAGATGATGCCATCGGTGGGTGAGGTCCTCGGGGCTTTATGGGGCGTAGAGAACTTCATGATCACTGACGTGATCTCACCCGCCACCTTCGCCTCTACAGAGGCCATTCATACCTCGAATCCCCAGCTCAGCGCCGTGCCATCAGACTACGCAACGGCCCTGC
>NZ_JBITDX010000058.1:0-1417 GCF_044454585.1 Catenuloplanes sp. NPDC051500 | reverse complement strand
GGTCACGTCCAGCGGCGTGGTGTAAGAGGCGATCATCGCGTTTCCGCTGGTCATGATGTTAGGCGGCGATCTCGGTGATTGTCGTGTGGTCGGTGTCGTGTCGTGGGATATCGATCGTGGTGCCGCGTGCTTTGGTCAGGAGTTCGAGGCTCATGTAGCGGCGGCCTTCGGTCCATTCGTCGGTCTGTTCGGCGAGGACGGCGCCGACGAGGCGGATGATCGCGTCGCGGCCGGGGAAGATCCCGACGACGTCGGTGCGGCGGCGGATCTCCTTGTTCAGCCGTTCTTGCGGGTTGTTCGACCAGATCTGTTTCCAGGCCTCCCGCGGGAACGCGGTGAACGCGAGGAGGTCCTCGCGGGCGGCGTCGAGATGGTCGCCGGCCGCGGGGAACTTCGCCGTGATCGCGTCGACCGCGCGGGCGAACTGGGCGCGGACGGTTTCGGCGTCGGGCTGGTCGAAGATCGTGCGGACCAGTGTCGCGACCCATGGCTGTGCGCTCTTGGGGACTTTGCCGAGGAGGTTGCGCAGGTAGTGGGTGCGGCAGCGCTGCCACGCGGCGCCGGGCAACGCGGCGCCGATCGCGGCGACCAGGCCGCGGTGGCAGTCGGAGACGACCAGCCGGACTCCGGACAGGCCCCGGGCGGTCAGTGAGCGCAGGAACGCCAGCCAGCCGGCGCCGTCCTCTTCGCTGGCGACGTCGAGGCCCAGAACTTCCCGGCCGCCGTCGGCGTTCACGCCGACCGCGACGAGGGCGTGGACGTTCACGGTCCGTCCGGCCTCGCGGACCTTAATGGTCAAGGCGTCCATCCACACAAACGTGTAGTGCGCCGAATCAAGTGGCCGGTTCCGGAACGCCTCGACCTGGACGTCGAGGTGCCGGGCCATCTCCGAGACCTGGCTCTTCGACAACGACGCGACGCCGAGCTGCTCGACGAGTTTCTCCACCCTGCGTGTCGAGACCCCGAGCAGATACGCGGTCGCGACCACGGACACCAACGCCTGCTCGGCGCGGCGGCGGTGCTGCAACAGCCAGTCCGGGAAGTACGACCCCGTGCGCAGGCGCGGGATCGCCAGCTCGACGGTCCCGGCCCGGGTGTCCCACTCCCGCACCCGGTAGCCGTTACGGGAGTTCGTCCGCTCGGTGCTGCGCTCGCCGTAGCCCGCGCCGCAGAGCGCATCGGCCTCGGCAGACATCAGCGCGTCCGCGAACGTTTTCACCATCGCCCGCAACACATCAGGGCTCGCCGATTCCAGATGCTCGCGCATCAGGCTTCCAACGTTCACACTCGGTTCTGCGGTCATCGCACACTCCTTCTGGATCTTGGTCGATTTGAGAAGGATCCGCGATGACCGCGTCTTTGTCTCCCGAACCACCCCAAAGTGGGCGATTCGTACACCACCTCCGTGGACGTGACC
>NZ_JBITDX010000057.1:0-1532 GCF_044454585.1 Catenuloplanes sp. NPDC051500 | reverse complement strand
GAGCGTGTCGGAAGGTCTGTGTAACGGATGTGTAGATTATCCGTTATTGCCGGGTTTCGGCCTGGTGGTGCAGACAGGATCATGATCATGACGCTGACTGACGACTTCGACCCGCTCACCATCGACAACGAGCACGTGGAGCCGGCGGTCACGCCGCGGCTGCCGCTGGCTGGCGACGGCGTGCCGGGCGTGGGGGCGCCGGCGGTGAAGGCGCTGCTGGATGAGCAGTTGCTGGACCAGATGGTGGCCCGGGTGCGTGCCGATGGTGGCCGGTTGACCGGGGCGGGGAGTTTCCTGTCCGAGTTGTGCAAGGCGGTCCTTGAGCGTGGGCTGAAGGCCGAGCTGGGTGAGCATCTGGGCTATGACCGGCATGCTCCGGCGGGCCGGGGCAGTGGGAACTCGCGGAACGGGAGCACGCCGAAGACGGTCCAGACCGAGATCGGTCCGGTGTCGTTGGACGTGCCGCGGGATCGGGCGGGGACGTTCACCCCGATGCTGGTCCCGAAGGGTGAACGCCGTCTCGGCGGCCTGTCGGATGTGATCATCAGCCTGTATGCGGGCGGGATGACCGTCCGGGACATCTGTCACCACCTGCGGCGGGTGTATGGCACGGAGATCTCTCCGGACACGGTCTCGGTCGTCACCGACGCGGTCCTGGACGAGGTCAAGGCGTGGCAGACCCGGCCGCTGGACGCCGTGTATCCGATCGTCTACATCGACGCCCTCGTCGTGAAGGTCCGTGACGGCAACCAGGTGAGGAACAAGGCCGCGCATCTGGTCGTCGGCGTGGACTGCGACGGCGTCAAGCATGTGCTCGGGATTTGGCTGCAGAACAACGAGGGTGCCAAGTTCTGGCTCGGTGTCCTCACCGAACTCCGTAACCGGGGCGTGCGTGACGTGCTGATCGCCTGCTGCGACGGTCTCGAAGGGCTGCCGGCCGCGGTCGAGACGGTCTGGCCGCACACGATCGTGCAGACCTGTGTGGTCCATCTGATCCGGGCGAGCATGCGCTATGTGTCCTATGCCGACCGGAAGAAGCTCGCCGCCGCGCTGAAGCCGGTCTACACCGCGGTTAACGCCGACGCGGCCGAGACCGCCCTGCTGGAACTGTCCGGCTCCGAGCTCGGGCGCAAGCATCCGACGGCGATCGCGGTCTGGGAACGGGCCTGGGACCGGTTCATCCCGTTCCTGGAGTTCCCGCCCTCGATCCGCCGGATCATCTACACCACCAACACGATCGAGAGCCTCAACTTCCAAATCCGGAAAATCATCAAGAACCGCGGGCATTTCCCGACCGACGACGCCGTCATCAAGCTCATCTGGCTCGCGATCTGCGACATCGAAGACAAACGCGCCCGCGACCGCGAAGCCGACCGCGGCAAGCCCGCGAACAAACGCACCGCCAAGCCCCGCCTGGTCGAGGGCGCCACGACCCACGGCTGGAAAGACGCACTCGGCGCCTTCGAAATCGCATTCCCAGGCCGCATCACGTCTACAATGGTCTTATAGGGGCAAAAGGATGGTTACACAGA
>NZ_JBITDX010000056.1:0-2002 GCF_044454585.1 Catenuloplanes sp. NPDC051500 | reverse complement strand
GCCCACGCAGAATCGGCGACATCGTCGCCGCCGCACTCCACCTGACCCACTTCGAATACAAACACCTACCCGAATCTTGCTGAGATCACCTCAATAGCCCTGCCATCAGAACTCAGCCAAGACCAGCCACTACGCCAGACAAGCCCTCACCGAACCCTAAAACGGATCTCCTGCTGGAGTATTAGGCAATCAAATTTACTTCAACCCGGAACGAGAAGAATTCTTCGCAAGCTAGGGGAACGTGGCGAGCTGAGCCTGATGAAGTGTTGATATGGAGCTTTCTTGAATACCAATCAAGCCCTCAGCCTTTAGCTCTATTAGCTTCGGCCTGAGAATCGAATAGTCGACCGTCGGAGCAATGTCAACAGCGACGTAGTTATTAGCGCCAATCTCCCATGCGCATTCAGACTCGACTAGCAACCGTTCAGCCCGCAACTTCCCCTCCGCTTCTTTGAGCAGCAAGCGCACTGTCGAATGACCAGATTCCTCGATTAGCTGGACAAAAACGACCTCCCTACGCTCGCTGTCTGGACGCACGAGGATAATGTCACCGTTCGAGATACCCCGAATATAGAATGGAGTGTTTTGGACCTTAAGGAGAAGCTTGACCGGAGTCTTTGCAGCCCATAGCCGCTCGGTTCCAAACGGAGCCCATGAATTATCATCAGACGGGAGGTCAAATGCGACCCGGAACTTCCTCCCCTCCGAATCGGCACGTTCAGCCATCTCTATTCCAAAAGCTCCCGAAGCTCATCATCCCACTCCTCCATCGGCTTGGTAGATTTATCTCGATTGCACCTACGGCAGGCAACAGCGCCATTATGCGCACCACCATGCCCGCCAGCGGCGCGGGGTTCGACATGGTCAATCTGCGCATCGTCGGGACGTCCGGGGACACCAGACTCCGACGGGCGCCTTACCACGTCCCGCCCACAGTACTCGCATTTCAGCACTCCGTCGTTGGCGTCAAGGTTGGCGTCATACACCTTCTGCCTCTCAGCATCCGTAAAGTCCAATCCGCCGCGATCACAGTTGTGAACGAGGACCGGCGTGTTATCGGCGAGCACATAGTACGTGTGCAGGCCGTCTACAGTGAGGTTGTACGCCCCTGCATCGAACGCCCGCCAGGTCCCCACCTCACCAACCTCTGCAGGCAGCCCCTCTGAGGTCACGAGCATGTCGCCAGCGTCGAGTTCGTCCGCCCTCTGCCACTGCCGGTCTGTGGAATTCCAGAACGGATGGTCCTCAGTCGTCTGGATCAGACCTCCACCGACCTCGAGCGTGATGAAGTCGTCACGGTGAGGCCAGATATGTGTTACGAGACGCGGTTCCTGCTGTCCGCTTTCCGGGTCTGCGGCAAGGACTTCGTCACCAACAACTACGTCCTCAATACTCTTGACCGTGCCGTTGGCCATCAAGACGAGAGTCGCGCCTGAGAAACTCTTTGCGCCGTTGCAGTCAATGGGCGCCGGGGTGTCCTTGTCAGCAGCGCGTACCGGTGAAGGGTCTTTGGTCGGCTTGGGCATTGCCTTCGGCGCACGCACCGGGAGCTTGACCTTCATGAACGGAATGAGAGCGACGCCGATTTCGATGCCCTTACCGGCGACCGCCTCGGTCATCCCCTCGACGTCGCCGTCTCGGGCGGCGTTGATGAAGTCTGATGCCTTACCTAGATCATGATGCCATCGGCGGGTGGAGTCCTCGGTGTCGTGCAGTCCTAGAGAAACTCCATGATCACCTTGAGGGTTTCACTCGCTTCATCCGCCTCCATAGAGGCCACTCACTCCACAAGATCGCTGGTCAGCACGCCGCCCCGCGAGAACGCAATGGCCCTGGCCGGAACCTCAGGGCCGCGCTCGCCTGGGAGCAGGAATTGCGGCAGCTGTGCCGGGCAGTCCAATGCCGGCGCAGGGCCGTTGCGTAGTCTGATGGCACGGCGCTGAGCTGGGGATTCGAGGTATGAATGGCCTCTGTAGAGGCGAAGGTGGCGGGTGAGATCACG
>NZ_JBITDX010000055.1:0-4025 GCF_044454585.1 Catenuloplanes sp. NPDC051500 | reverse complement strand
CCAACATCGCCCGAGCCACCCGACGCGCCAACCGCCGCCCCCACGACCTCATCAACGCCATCACCATGAGTGAAACAACGACCGCAAATTGTGATTGTTTCACGCAATAGCCCTGGCCCGCAGCTTCTCTCGGGACGTGCATTCGCGCGCGCGGATATTGCCGAGGAGCCTTGTGGGGCGAGTGATGCAGAAGCTGGCCCGATTACTGCATTTGCATTAATTTGGTTAGTGCATTACATTAACTACTATGAGCGAAGACGAGACACGACGCCGTCCTGGACGTCCTCCTGCGGGTGGGCCGACTCCAACGCGATCCCTCCGCCTGGGTGACGTTTACGACCAGGCCCAGGCACGCGCCAGGCGGCGCGAGGAGACCCTCACCCACGTCGTCGAGCAGAAGCTCGCTGACTATGTTGCCAATGACCCAGCGCGTGAGCTTTACGACGCGTCAATGGCCAAGTTCCTCGTGGAACACGCAAAGCGAGAAGCGTGGGAAATTGAGAGCGGAGTCCTCGCAACGCCTTCGACGCTTCCCCGCGAAATTCTTGCTCCCTGGCGGCATGCACTTGCTCAGGTGCGGCTGCTACGGGAGCAGTATCGGATGCGTGGGTTCGAGCCGCCGGAGCCGCCAGAACGGATGCCCTGGTTCGACGAACGCAGAGTGGAGATGAAGACAGAAGGCGACAATGTCTTCTGGGTACAGACCGAGGCGCCGAAAGGCTCGCGCTTCGCGTAGGGTCAATGGCCGCGCACTCTCATGCTGCAGTCTGCGTGCCGGGTTCAAGATCATGCGTATCCGATAGTTGATCGACGTCATGGTCTTTTTGGTCTGCCGCAGGCCTCTGATCCAGTTTTCGGTGTTGCGGATGGGCGGCGGGCTGCGTCGGAGGCCGGTGGTGGTGAGTCGGGGCGGTCGCGGAGCGCGGCGGGAGTCTGCTGGGCGGCGAGCTGGGCTGGTGTTGCACGGATGCGGATCGCGATCGCGGTGGCGGGTTCCAGGTCCAGCAGGGCGGTGATGGATTGTTGTGGTCGTCGGCCGTCGAGGACGTCTCGGATGGTTTCCGTTGGCCAGGAGGCACTCGAATGGCCGATCACGAGGATCCGTGCGTTGGCCGGGCGGATGTGGTTGATGGCGATCGTGCCGCCTCGGACGGATGAGGTGCGTGCGGGCTCGTCGGTGGAGGTCAGTGGGGTGAACCAGGTGGGTCCTGCGGCGTAGGCGTTGACGGCGCCGGCCCAAGCGATCGAGATGTGGCCTGCTGGGTGTGATTCCGGGCTGGTCAAGACCGCGATGGCGGCGTCGCCGCGGCCGGTGCCGGGCTGGGTGAAGCGGGTGTTGACGGCGGTGCGGGCCAGTTCGATGGCGGCGTGCGGGCCGACGGTGAGGGCGGTGCGGGCGGCGACTTCGGCGGCGAGGCGTGCCGCCGCACGGTCTCCGGGGCTGTCGGTGACGCCTTCCGCGAGTGCCCAGGCTGTCCGGCCGGTGCGCGGGTAGTGGTGGACGCGGACGGCTGCTGGCCTGTCGGGTGGGCAACGCATGGCGTACTCGTGCCGGGCTGCGGTGAGGTCGGGGAGCCGCGGTGCAGGCCGCGCGATCGGCTCGCGGCTGTACGGTGGTGGGCCGGTGCGCGGTGGGGGCGTCGCGGGCGTCGGGTAGACCGCTTCGAGGACCGTCAGCGGGTCCAGGTGCAGTTGCGCGGCGAGGTCTGTGCAGAGCTGGGCGGCGCGGTCGGTGTCTCGGGCGGCGATGTCGGCGAGGAGTGGTGCGACGTCGTGCAGTGCGGCGAGGCTTCCGGGGACTTCGTCGATGCGGTGTGCTCGGAGCCGGTGTTGGGTGAGGTGCTCGGCGAGCGGCCGACGATATTGCTGTACGTAGGCGTTAGCGGCGTCGCGGCCGCGGACGACGAGTTCCGCGGGATCGGTGCCGGCCGGTAACGGCAGGACTTCCAGCGGCCCCGGCCAGGTGCGTAGGTGGGCGTAGGCGCGGTCTGCTGCGGCCTGCCCTGCCGCGTCGGCGTCGAGCGCCACGATCAGCGGCGTTCCGGGCGCGATCGCTGTGGTCAAAGCGGTGACGTGCTCGTCGGTAAGGGCGATCCCGCACGGAGAGACAGCAGCAACCGGTCCGCCGTCCACGGTGAGTCTGGCTGCGGCGACCGCGTCAGCAGGACCTTCGACCAGCAGGACCGCTGCTGGAGGCACGTCGCGGGTGGCGAGTTCGGCGAGGCCGTGGAGGTGGTCGCGTTTGCGGTAGGTGGGGGTGGTGGCGGTGTTGCGGTATTTGGGTGCGCCAGGCCAGTCGGAGACGTCGCGGCCGGTGAACGCGATGATCGCGCTGTCGTGTGCGCGGCGGATGGGGAACATGACGCGGTCGCGGAAGACGTCGATGAGGTCGCCGGTGCGGGAGGTGGTGATCAGGCCTGCGGTGAGGAGTTCGTGGTCGGTGTAGCCGGCGTTGCGGAGGTGGTCGCGCAGGGCGATCCAGGATCGGGGTGCGTAGCCGAGCGTCCAGGGCGGCTGGTGGGCGGTGGCGGCGATGATGCCGCGGCTGGTGAGGAAGCGGATCGCGGGCAGAGCGTTCGGTAGGTGCTGGCGGTAGAAGCGGGCGGCGTCCTCGTGTGCGGCGATGAGCCGCTCGGGTGCGGGCTGGTTCATCGCGGTTCCTCCGGGAGCCAGGGTGTACGCGGGCCGATCAGGGCGTGGAGCCGTTCGCGTTCCGCGGCGTCGGAGATAGCGGTGATGGACGCGGCGGTGTCGTCGGTGAGCCCTGCGGCGTCCGGGCCTCGGAACCAGGGTTGCAGGTCGATGAGCGCGGGCCGGATGCCGGTGGCGAGCAGGATCGCGGTCCCTCGGGCGAGCGCGCGGACGTCTTCCGGTCCGAGGATCCGCTGCCGTCGTACCGAGACCTGCCGTGAGGTGTGCCCGGTGGGGTCCCGAGTGAGGGAGAGCGTGGCGACGTCGTGTTCGCCGATGAGCGTGGAGATGTCTGCGGCGAAGCGGGGGTCGTCGGCTCCGGCACCGACGAGTTTGATGGTGGCCGCACCCCAGAGCGTGGCCATGCCGCGTTCACCCCATACGGTGGTGCCCTGCTGGTAGGTCTGCAGGATGGTGACGAGGCTGATTCCGCGTCCGCCGAAGTGTGAGTACAGCTGGGGCAGGTCGGCGAGCGGGCAGATGTTCGCGGCTTCGTCGAGCATGCACAGCATCGGCGGATCAAGCCTCCCGCCGGCTGCTTCGGCGCGGCGGACCGCGTAGCGCATGATCTGGTCGGTGAGTGCGGCCACGAGCGGCCCGGACGACCCGGCGCCGTCCTTGGACAGCAGGTAGATGGTGTCGGTGGAGACCGGGAACGCGTCCGGGTTGAACTGCGGCAGCGGCTCGTCCGGGGCGTTGACCCAGGCCATGATCCGCGGGTCCTGCAAGCATCGTGCGGCGGTCCGTGCGGTCTCGTAGATGCCGTCGCGGGTTTCGGCCGCGCCGTGTTGACGGCCGCGGAGTGCGCGGGCGGTTTGTGGGTAGCCGTGGTCGAAGAGCAGGCCGACGGGTTCGTCGTCGGTGGCGTCGGCCAGCCAGGTCTGCACGTCGTGCATTCCGCCGCTGGCGCGGGCGGCGGCCAGGAACAGGCTGGCGAGGAGGTCTTCGGCGGCGAGGAGCCAGAAGTCCTCGCCGCGGTCGCGGCGCATCGGCTGGATGAAGTGCGCCGCCATCCGGGCCGCGTCCTCGACCGTGGCGATCGCGGCGAGCGGATTCCACCACCAGCCCTGGCCGGTACGGGTGATCGCCTGCGGGTCGAACAGCCACACCGTTCCGGCCTGGGCGCGGCGGTGGTGGGTGGTGGCCCAGACGTCGGCGCGGTTCGAGGTGGCCAGGACCGGGCCGGGCGCGCCGAGGATCTGCGGGACGGCGATCGCGGTGGTCTTCATCGCCCGCGGCCGAGCGTGTCGGAAGGTCTGTGTAACGGATGTGTAGATTATCCGTTATTGCCGGGTTTCGGCCTGGTGGTGCAGACAGGATCATGATCATGACGC
>NZ_JBITDX010000054.1:1693-4507 GCF_044454585.1 Catenuloplanes sp. NPDC051500 | reverse complement strand
GTGGTGGGATACCTCATCTTGAAGCGAGCTTCCCGCTTAGATGCTTTCAGCGGTTATCCCTTCCGAACGTAGCCAACCAGCCATGCCCATGGCAGGACAACTGGCACACCAGAGGTTCGTCCGTCCCGGTCCTCTCGTACTAGGGACAGCCCTTCTCAAGTATCCTACGCGCGCGGCGGATAGGGACCGAACTGTCTCACGACGTTCTAAACCCAGCTCGCGTACCGCTTTAATGGGCGAACAGCCCAACCCTTGGGACCTGCTACAGCCCCAGGATGCGACGAGCCGACATCGAGGTGCCAAACCATCCCGTCGATATGGACTCTTGGGGAAGATCAGCCTGTTATCCCCGGGGTACCTTTTATCCGTTGAGCGACACCGCTTCCACACGCAAGTGCCGGATCACTAGTCCCGACTTTCGTCCCTGCTCGACCCGTCAGTCTCACAGTCAAGCTCCCTTGTGCACTTACACTCAACACCTGATTGCCAACCAGGCTGAGGGAACCTTTGGGCGCCTCCGTTACTCTTTAGGAGGCAACCGCCCCAGTTAAACTACCCACCAGACACTGTCCCTGAACCCGATAAGGGCCCGAAGTTAGATACCCAGATCAACCAGAGTGGTATTTCAAGATTGCCTCCACCCGAACTGGCGTCCGAGCTTCACCGGCTCCCACCTATCCTACACAAATCAATCCAAATACCAATGTCAAGCTATAGTAAAGGTCCCGGGGTCTTTCCGTCCTGCCGCGCGTAACGAGCATCTTTACTCGTAGTGCAATTTCGCCGGGCCTGTGGTTGAGACAGTGGGGAAGTCGTTACGCCATTCGTGCAGGTCGGAACTTACCCGACAAGGAATTTCGCTACCTTAGGATGGTTATAGTTACCACCGCCGTTTACTGGCGCTTAAGTTCTCAGCCTCGCCCTTACGGGCTAACCGGTCCCCTTAACGTTCCAGCACCGGGCAGGCGTCAGTCCATATACATCGTCTTACGACTTCGCATGGACCTGTGTTTTTAGTAAACAGTCGCTTCCCCCTGCTCTCTGCGGCCATACCACGCTCCACCCGCAAGGGGCTTCACGCGTCCGGCCCCCCTTCTCCCTAAGTTACGGGGGCAATTTGCCGAGTTCCTTAACCACAGTTCACCCGTCGCCTCGGTATTCTCTACCTGACCACCTGTGTCGGTTTGGGGTACGGGCCGCTAAGAACTCGCTAGAGGCTTTTCTCGGCAGCATAGGATCACTGACTTCACCTGAATCGGCTCGGCATCACGTCTCAGCCTCATGTGTCACGGATTTGCCTATGACACGGCCTACACGCTTACCCCGGCACAACCACTCACCGGGCTCAGCTACCTTCCTGCGTCACCCCATCGCTTGCCTACTACCCACCAGGATCCCAGACATCCCACCATCAGCCCGAAGGCCTCCAATGTTCCGCGTGGTTAGCACAATGAGGTTCGACACGGGCGCTCTTTCGCGGGTACGGGAATATCAACCCGTTGTCCATCGACTACGCCTCTCGGCCTCGCCTTAGGTCCCGACTCACCCAGGGCGGATTAGCCTGGCCCTGGAACCCTTGGTCATCCGGCGGAAGGGATTCTCACCCTTCAATCGCTACTCATGCCTGCATTCTCACTCGTCCAGCGTCCACCACTAGGTCACCCTGCAGCTTCACCCGCTGAACGACGCTCCCCTACCCATCCACACAAACGTGTGAATGCCACAGCTTCGGCGGTGTACTTGAGCCCCGCTACATTGTCGGCGCGGAACCACTTGACCAGTGAGCTATTACGCACTCTTTAAAGGATGGCTGCTTCTAAGCCAACCTCCTGGTTGTCAATGCGATCCCACATCCTTTTCCACTTAGCACACGCTTAGGGGCCTTAGCTGGCGATCTGGGCTGTTTCCCTCTCGACTACGAAGCTTATCCCCCGCAGTCTCACTGCCACGCTCTCACTTACCGGCATTCGGAGTTTGGCTGACTTCAGTAACCTTGTAGGGCCCCTAGGCCATCCAGTGCTCTACCTCCGGCAAGAAACACGTGACGCTGCACCTAAATGCATTTCGGGGAGAACCAGCTATCACGGAGTTTGATTGGCCTTTCACCCCTAACCACAGGTCATCCCCCAACTTTTCAACGTTGGTGGGTTCGGCCCTCCACGAGGTCTTACCCCCGCTTCAGCCTGCCCATGGCTAGATCACTCCGCTTCGGGTCTAGGACACGCGACTCTGATCGCCCTATTCAGACTCGCTTTCGCTACGGCTACCCCACACGGGTTAACCTCGCCACATGCCACTAACTCGCAGGCTCATTCTTCAAAAGGCACGCCGTCACCCCGCAAGGCTCCGACGGATTGTAGGCGAACGGTTTCAGGTACTATTTCACTCCCCTCCCGGGGTACTTTTCACCATTCCCTCACGGTACTCGTCCGCTATCGGTCACCAGGAAGTATTCAGCCTTACCAGGTGGTCCTGGCAGATTCACAGCAGATTTCAGGAGTCCGCTGCTACTCGGGTGTCTCCACAGAGAGGCATACCACTTTCACGTACCGGGCTTTCACCGTCTACGGCCAGCCATTCCAGACTGTTCCACTAACAATATGCTTTGTAACTCTCTCAGACTGTGTCAGCAGCCCACGGGAAATCCCACGACCCCGGTAACGCAACCCCTGACAGGTATCACGCGTTCCCGGTTTAGGCTAGATCCGTTTTCGCTCGCCACTACTCACGGAATCACATGTTGTTTTCTCTTCCTGCGGGTACTGAGATGTTTCACTTCCCCGCGTTCCCTCCATACACCCTATGAATTCAGGC
>NZ_JBITDX010000053.1:0-4799 GCF_044454585.1 Catenuloplanes sp. NPDC051500 | reverse complement strand
GGACCGCCACCACCGAATCGATCCTCGCAAAAGTCCGACGTGGACGCGTCGCCCTCCAACAAACGACTACTCAAAACTGAGACAGAACACTAGAGATCGCTGCGCGCGGAACTACCGCCGGTGTCGACGTTGAGTGGTTCACGTCCGCCTTGAAACGTGGTGACTTGACCATCGATGCGCAGTGGTGGCAGCGTCAGGCCGGCTCGGGTGCCACCGGGCAGTCCGTCGTCCACCTGCCGGGCTGCCGTCGCCACGCGACCGTGGCGAGCTGGGATCTGCCCAGGCGCGCAGAGATCTATGTCGACCGGGTCCCACGGGATGCCGTGGCGGTCCTGGTCGCACTTCGACGTCTGCTCGGGGCCGAGTGGCCGTTCTCCGACCTTCGCAACCTCCTCAGCTCCCAGCCGATCCACGCTGTCACCGGCAACCCCGCCAAAGTGCATCGCATATTGGTCGCGGCCCCAGACCTCAGGTCGTACCTGTTCTATGACTCTGATGTCGACGGCCTCATGCCGATTTGGCCCGACGCTTGAGCGTCATGCGCGCTCATCGACACGAGTGTGTGCCTGGCAAGTCGAGGCGGCGACACGGAGCGTGAGGCCATGTCGGTGCCAGCGCGCACGGTCGGCGGCAGAAAAGTGCATCGGTCAAGCGACGGGACGACGGCATCCAGTGACCATCCATCGGAGTCCTCTGGTGTCGATCAGGCTGGTGGATCGTCTCGATAGAGATCCTCTTTTACCCGTCGGGTGCGCCAGCGCGTTGCCGTCAGTTCGGGTCGAGGGCGGATCAGGGCGGGCGTCCAGTCGTACTGTCGCGCGTCGGGTGCCTTGTTGTCCCAATCGGCGATCAGTGTGAACGGATCCGTGGTGCGTTCGGCTTCGTCGTCACATGTCTCGCGGACGACCGTGGACGGGTAGAGGCGCGTCTCCTGGGCCACACGGCAGTCGTCCGTCCGGGAAGCGATCAAGGCACCGCAATCCTCGCAGGCCACACACCGGTTCCACCCCACCGGCGACCAGCAGCCCGTACGAACGAGGTCGTGAATGATCCGTGTACCGCGTACGTCACCCGGTGAGAGGACGAAGGTGCCGGCTACCTGATCATCGCCGTATGCGGCCTCGTCGATCGCGTAGGTGCAGGGCTCGAGGAGTGGAGGGTTGACGTGGTGGTGGTCCAAAACCGACCAGTGCGGCTGCGCGGGCAGCGCCACCAGCCGGACCGGGATGCTCAGCGCGTTCCCGCACCCCGCACACCGCAAGGTCTCCACGGCGGCAGTGTGACATTCCGGCCCAGGCAGACGCGATCCAAATATGCATGAGAACGCTCCGACCGACTGGGCCGCACCCAGAAAACAGCGTTTCGTGAACGTAGTCAACTCGGCATGAGAGGGCACGCGCGTGGTGCCTTCATCGGCTGTCGCTAATGCGCCAGGCCTCGTAGCCGCGGTCCCGGACGAGCGGGAACCGCTGCGGCACGTCGTCAATCCACGTGTCGACAGCGTCGGGTGAGTGCCTGATGGCTTCGATGAGGCCTTGCACCGCTTCCCGCTTGGCGGGGCCGACATGCCGGTCCAGGTCCTCCTCCGTCACCTCCTGGTAGGTCATCGACAGTTGCCACCAAAACTTCATCAGCACGCGGCATTCCTCCTGCTGGCGGTCGTCAGCGAGGTGCCGCATGACAATGGCTTGCGCGGACTGCCGTTGGTGCTCGTCACGGAAGCCGTCGCGCAGGTTAAGGAGTGACATGGGCGGACCGTACTGGGCCACGACGATGGATGCGAGCTGTTCGGTGCGGTCGGGTAGCCCCGACGCATTGCTGCGCCGGGGCCCCCTCAGAACCGTGCGTGCAACTCATCGCGGCACACGGCTCAAGCAAGCCACTGGGGCGATTTCAGGAGTGCGGAGGTGCTGGTTCCTGCTGTCCGTCGGTGGTCCGGCGGAGGCAGGAGGAGTGAACGAGTCGGGTCTCGTCCGGCAGGCCGTTCCCGTGGATGGCGATGATTTGCCTGGTTATCGCCTTGCGGGTGGTGCGGTGCCACTGTTCCCACTCGCGTGGGCTT
The DNA here is from genome assembly GCF_044454585.1 of Catenuloplanes sp. NPDC051500. Taxonomy (NCBI): domain Bacteria; kingdom Bacillati; phylum Actinomycetota; class Actinomycetes; order Micromonosporales; family Micromonosporaceae; genus Catenuloplanes; species Catenuloplanes sp. NPDC051500. Next base: position 2,737 of record NZ_JBITDX010000053.1, on the reverse strand, counting down.
TGCGGCTCGCGGTCGGCGTGCAGCAGTAACTCCTCGCAGATCGGGCAGTCCCCGTGCTGTCTGCGGAGCAGGTGCAGGGTTCTGCGGTCGAGCAGTGGTTTGTTCTTGCTGCGCCGTTCGGCCCAGTAGCCGGCCTGGGCGGGGTCGTCCGGAGACGCGTCCCCGCGGACCAGGCTGTGCCGGACGATTTTCGTCCAGGCGAACTTGGGGAGGTAGGCGCCGCTGTTGCGGTCGCCGAACACCCATCGGTCCTGCCTGTCCGGGTGGTACCGGCCGAAGTACCTGTTGATGATCCAGGGTCTCGGCTTGTGGGGATGGCTGTGGCAGGCCCATTTGTAGGTCAGCCGCCATAGATGTACGTCCAAAGATGCGAACACTGAGCCATTCCGCGCAACGGTGGCTGACGCTGTGTGACGGCAGTCCGGGGGTGTGGCGACACGCCGGAAATCGTTGTGGTGCAACGAGAAGACGCAGGACCCCGGTATGAAGGTGGCCTCTCACAGCATCACTTTCAAAGGGTCCTGCGTCGACGATGAGTGTGTCATACACGGCGGTCCTGCCGCTGCGCGAGGAGACCGTGTCCGTGCTGGCCGAGTTGCTGGCGGCGGAACGGCTGCGGCGAGGGACCCGGGCCGGTACGCGGGCGTTGTCCTGCCGTGATCAGGCGGTTCTTGTGCTGCGCTGGTTCTGTGACGGGACCAGGATGAGGCAGTTGGCCCGGGACAACGCGATCAGCGCCTCGACCGGCTACGACTATCTGCACGAGGGCATCGACGTGCTCGCCGCGCGTTGTCCGGGTCTGCACGGTGCGCTGCTGGCGGCGAAAGCCGCTGGTCATGACTACGTCACCATCGACGGCACACTGATCGAGACTGACCGGTGCCGCACCCCCGGCCCGACCGAAGGCGTCGACCTGTGGTGGTCGGGCAAGCACCACACCCATGGCGGGAACATTCAGGTCATCGCTGTTCCGGACGGCTGGCCGATCTGGGTCTCCGGAGTGCGGCCGGGCCGGGAACACGGCACGACCGCGGCCCGCGCCGACGACGAGATCCTGCCCTGCCTCACCGCGGCCGGCGCCGATCTGCGCGCCCTTGGCGACCTCGGCTACGAAGGCCTCACCGACACCGTCACGGTCGCGTTCAAACGGCCGAAGAACGGCGGCCTGCTGCTCGTCCAGCAGCAGTTCAACAAGGCCCATAACAGCCTCCGCGCGGTCGGCGAACGCGGGAACGCCCTGCTCAAGATGACCTTCAGGGCCTTACGCAACATCAGCCTCGACCCATGGCGGATCGGGAAGATCGTCGCCGCCGCACTGGTCATCCTTCACACCGAACACGACCGCACCACCTGACCACGCAAAGTGGTCAACCGCTTGCGCGGAAAGGCTCACTATGGACGATGCGGCCCCTCGGTAGTAGTTCGCCCATCCCCGCACGATCGGATTGATCTTCGCGAGGATTGTCGCCGGGTTCGAGCCTCGTAGGGCCCGGAACTCGGTGGAGAGGCGATGCCTGACTCGTTTGACGGCGGCCTTGCTGGGTTTCATCAGGAGTTTGCCGTTGCGTCGGCGGGCGGTGAACCCGAGAAAGACGAACCCGTCATCGAGGTGGACGATTCTTGTTTTGTCCTCGTTGAAGGTCAGACCTCGGGGTGCCAGCCAGGCGGCGAGCCGCGTTTTGACGTCTTCGGCCTGCTGCTTGGAGTAGCAGAGGGCGACCATGTCATCGGCGTACCTGATCAGCGAAGGGGAGCCGCGTTTCGTTCGCTGCGTGTCGTAGCGTTCGTGGCGGACTCCTGCCGCCTCTTCCAGCCCATGCAACGCAATATTCAACAGCAAGGGACTGATGACACCTCCTTGCGGAGTTCCCGCGTCAGTGGGAGCGAATCCCTTGTCTTTCTCGAACACGCCTGCTTTCAACCAGCCCCGGATTTGGGTCCGACCGGGAAAATTCCCGATGGTGGTGAGTAGATGGTCGTGGTCGATTTTGTCGAATGCGGCGGTGAGGTCCGCGTCCAGTACCCACAGGCGTTGCGCGGTCGTGCCGCACGCCGTGACGTGAACGACTTGGATCGCGTCCTGGCGGCTGCGGCCCGGCCGGAAACCGTAACTCTTGGGTTCGAACCGGGCCTCCCATTCGGGTTCCAGTGCGTTCCGGTGCCGTGCCTGGTGGACACGGTCCGAGATGACGGGAATGCCGAGTGGTCGCTGTTTCCCATTGGCTTTCGGAATGTATACCCGCTTGACGGCGAGTGGCATGAACGTCTGTGCGGTCCGATGTGCCTGTTCCGCCAGGTTCATGCGTGCCGGAGAGGTCAACGCGACCTTCCCGTCGATGCCCGCCGTCGCGCGTCCAGCGTTGCGCTGCGCGACCTGGCGCACGCTCACCAGCGTGTTCGACCAGCTGCGCAGCATCAGTTTCTGCAGGTTCCTGACCTGGGGCCAGTCACCGTCCTTCGTCGCCTTGAAGATCCTGCCTCGCAGCCGCCGTACGTTCTCCTCGTGGCGTCGCCAGGCGACGTTGTCCCAGGTCGGAGGTTCGCCCTCAGGTCCGTTCACTCCGAGGGCCGCCATCGCAACATCGAAAGCCATAGCCGTCATCTGTGTCTAACTTGTCCTTCGGTTCGGGTGGTCGCGATACTGAGGTGATCTCAGCAGGGAATGGGCGCTGATTCGGTGCGACACGGGCATATGCCGTTTACCGGGCAGTGCTGGATGTGGGCGTGGAGCCATCGA
>NZ_JBITDX010000052.1:0-12515 GCF_044454585.1 Catenuloplanes sp. NPDC051500 | reverse complement strand
GGACCCTCAGCAAGTCCTATTTTTCCAGATCAGAGGGCACTTCTGCGTTCCCGGCCCAGTCCGTGGACAGGCGCCTTAACGAAGGGCCGAGGCTAGGTAAGCAGAGCAAAGGCCGGCACAAAGCACGCCTGACGCTCTCGGATGATCACGTTTAGTTGATCACCGGCAAACGTGCGATAGGCGTCGGAAGAACGTGGCGGAACCGCACGGCACGAATATGGCGGAGATGTTCGGCAGAACGAGAAGCTGGACGGCCGGCACCACCGTGCTGGATCGACGAGCGCGTGATCATAGGCCGGGCGCCCGGTGCTCACATCCGTACCCATGCGGGGGTTGGGACATTGTGCGGAGGGTGAGGTACGTCTGGATCGGCTGGGCGCGGGGGACGAGGATGCGCCGGGTGGGCGGTGGGAATCCTTATCTGGTCAATCCTCGGTGGGCGGTCGCGGAGCGGGTGGGTACGGCGGTCCGGCGGCGGTGGGCGGCGGACGTGTGGAGTGTCGGCGTGCACGGGAGCCTGGCGCACGGCGATGACACGGAGACCAGTGGCGTCGAGATGACCGTGGTGACCTACAAGGCGGGCGGCGGGCCGCGGGCGGTGAGCCGGAGGGTGGACGGCGTGCTGGTGCGGGTGCGGGCGGTCGGGGCGGACGACTATCTGCGGGAGGCGCAGGTGCTGTCGCCGCTCTGGCCGTTGGCGGCGGACCGGTTTGTGACCACGCGGGCGGTGCATGATCCGGACGGCTGGCTGCGGCGGCTGCGGGACGCGCATCTGGGGCGGCTGGCGCGGGCCCGGCCGCCGGAATTTAACGGGCTGGCCCGGGAGGCGTGGGTGGCGGCGTCGGCGGCGCACACCCGGGCGGTACGGCTGGCGGAGTGGTACGAGACCGACGCCGCGCTGCTCCTGCTGGGAGAGGTGCGTCTGCAGGCCGCGATGGTGACCGGTCTGCTGAGCCGCACCTACTTCCGGAACAGCGCGGACGCGGTCCGGAAGACCGGGTTCGCCGGGCTGGACATGTCGGACCTCGGCCGGGTGCTGAGCGAGCTCGCGACCGAGTTTGCCGGCCGGGGGCGCCCGGTCGACGCGACCCCGGAGACCATGTTCGACGGCTGATCAGGGCAGGGTGAGGATCTCGTATCCGCTGTCCGTGACCACGAGTGTGTGCTCGAACTGCGCGGTCCATTTCCGGTCCGCGGTGACGACTGTCCACTTGTCGTCCCACATGTCGTAGTCGTGGGTGCCGAGCGTGATCATCGGTTCGATGGTGAACGTCATGCCGGGTTCCATCAGGAGGTCAAGCGACGGGTTGTCGTAGTGCGGGATGTAGAGGCCGCTGTGGAACGTCTCGCCGATGCCGTGGCCGGTGAAGTCGCGCACCACGCCGTAGCCGAACCGCTTCGCGTACGACTCGATGACGCGGCCGATCACGTTGATCGGGCGGCCGGGCGCGACCACCTTGATGCCGCGCATCATCGCCTCGTGGGTGCGCTCGACAAGCAGCCGCGCCTCCTCGGAGGCGTCGCCGACCACGAACGTCGCGTCCGTGTCGCCGTGCACGCCGCCGATGAACGCGGTGACGTCGACGTTGATGATGTCGCCGTCCTCCAGGACCGTGCTGTCCGGGATGCCGTGGCAGATGACCTCGTTGAGCGACGTGCAGCAGGACTTCGGGAAGCCCTTGTAGCCGAGCGTGGACGGGTAGGCGCCGTGGTCGATCAGGAACTCGTGCACCACCCGGTCGATCTCGTCGGTGGTGACGCCGGGCTTGCAGTGCTCGCCGGCGAGCTGGGTGGCCTGGGCAGCGAGGCGGCCGGCGACGCGCATCTTCTCGATGATCTCGGGGGTCTGCACGTGCGATCCGGACCACTGGCGCGGGCGGTCCTTGCCGACGTACTCCGGCCGGGCGATCTGGGCGGGCACCTGCCGCCACGGCGTGACGGTGCCCGGGGTGATAGGCGCGCGAACGGTCATGCCGGAAGCCTATCGCCGGTCCCGGAGGAGCGCCGAAGCTGTGTGTTCACTGGATGGAGTGGGGGGTTGTTGCCCCGTTCCCGGGCCTGTGAAATCGTAACCGGCGTGGATCACCAAGGCGACGTGCCGCCGTTCTCCGCCGTCGCCGAGGTCGACGGAGACCAGCTCAGCGTGCGCGTTTCCGGCGAGGTGGACATGGCGACCGCGGACGGCCTGTTCGCCGCCGCCACCCGCGAACAGGCCGCATTCCTCACGCTCGATCTGCGCCAGGTGTCGTTCTTCGACTCGGCCGCGATCCACGCGCTGGTCCGGATCGCGGAGCGTTACCCGGGCCGGCTGTCGGTGTTGCCGTCCCGTCAGGTGCGCCGGGTGCTGGAGATCTCAGGTCTGGGCGATCAGCCGTGGCTCTCCACACCCTGAAGATCATCGGAGGGTACGCCGCAGCGTCAGCGCCGTGCCCGTCTCCGTCCGCTCCACGGTAAGCGTGGCAAGCGCCCTGATCAGCGCCAGCCCTCGCCCGCGGAACCCGGCCTCACCCTCCGGCCGCCACTCGCCGGTGTCCCGGATCGTCGCCTCCACCGCACTCACCGTGCCATCCTCGGCCAGCTCGGCCCGGATTGTGATGTCGATGACCGGCTCGCGCGGCGCCAGCGGGTGCTCGATCGCGTTCGCCGCGGCCTCGGACACCGCGACGGTCAGGTCGAAGATCTCGTTCTCCGGCACCGCGTACGCGGACAGGAAGTCGTCAAGCCTCCGGCGCAGTACTGACAGCCGGGTCGCGTCGGCCGGGAGGCGCAGGTGGAGCCGGTCCAGTTCGGTGGCCTCAAGCGCCAGCAGGGCGATGTCGTCGTGCCGGGGCTGGTCCGCCACCCGGCGCAGCATGGCCTCGATCAGGTCCTCCACGTGGTCGGCCGGGCGCGCGGCCTCGACAAGCAGCGCGGCCAGCCCGGAGTCGATGGCCTGGCGCCGGTCCTCGATCAGCCCGTCCGTGTAGAGCAGCAGGCGCGAGCCGATCGACAGCCTTCCGGTGCCGGTCCGGTAGACGGCCTGGGGCAGCGCGCCGATCGGCGGCCCGAGCGCGTCACCGTAGAGGAACGTGACCGTGTGGTCCGGCGAGATGGTCACCGGGGACGGGTGCCCGGCGCTTGCGAACCAGAGCTCGCGGCTCAGCGGGTCGTACCGGATGCAGACCACTGTGGCGAACTGCCGGCGCCCGAGGTTGTCGACAAGCCGGTTGAGCCGGGTCAGTGCCTCGCCGGGGTCGAAGCCCTCGAGCAGGTACGCCCGGAGCGCGTTGCGCAGCTGGCCCATGGCGGCGGCCGCGGGCACGCCCTTGCCGACCACGTCGCCGATGACCAGGTCGAGGCGGCCCTGCGGGTCGACGATGACGTCGTACCAGTCGCCGCCGACCTCGGCCTCCGCGCTGCCTGACAGGTAGCGGCTGGCGATCACCGAGCCGGGCATCTTCGGCAGCGTGCTGGGCAGCAGGCTGTGCTGGAGCGTGGTGGCGATCCGGTGCTCGGCCTCGTAGAGCTGCGCGTTCTCCAGCCGGATGCCGATCAGGCGGCCGAGCTGCGCGAGCACTGCCTCGTCGAACGGGGTCGGGTCGTGGCCGTCGCGCCAGACGGACAGCTCGCCGAACGGGGCGCCGGTCGCGCCGGCCAGCGGCACGACCGCGGCCGGCGTCCCAGTGACGTCCTCGACGCTTCGCGCCTCCACGCTGACGCCGCGGACGGTGGCCACCACCCGCCCGGCGTTGACCATGCGGAGCGCGTGGTCGGCCGCGATCTCCATGACGGCCGCGGTGGACCGGGCCGCGTTGAGGTCGGCGGCCGCGTCCACGAGCGCACGGAGCCGGTTCGTGATCCGGCCACGGAGCTGGCCCAGCTCCAGGTTCGCGCGGACGCGGGCGATCAGGTCCCGCGCGGAGAACGGCTTGACCAGGTAGTCGTCGGCGCCCGCGGCCAGGCCTTCGAGCGAGGCCTCGTCGCCGGCCCGCGCGGACAGGATGATCACCGGCAGGCCGCTGGTCCGCGGGTCCCGGCGCAGCGCCGCGACAAGCGCGAACCCGTCCATCCGGGGCATCATCACGTCCGTCAGCACCAGGTCGAACGGCGTGCCGAGCGCGGCGTCAAGCGCGGCGCGGCCGTCCGCGACCACGACCACGTCCCAGTGTGGGCGGAGCAGCCGGGCCACGTGGTCGCGCAGGTCGCCGTTGTCGTCCGCGAACAGAATCCGGCCGCGGCCCGGCACGCCCACGGCGGGGTCGGCGGCCGCGGGCGTCTCGGCCAGCCACTGCCGGGTCTCCTCAAGGAACTGGCGTCCGTCCGGCTCGTCGGCGAGGGGGACGGCCGCGATCAGCCGGTCCGGTGGCAGGTGGGCGGTGCCGAACGGCACGGTGATCCGGAACGTGCTGCCCTCGCCGGGCGTGCTGCGGACCGTGACGACGCCGCCGTGCTGCTCGATCAGCTCGCGGACCAGGGCGAGGCCGATGCCCGTACCCTCGTGGCTTCTGGATCTGGTGCCAGGGACCCGGTGGAACCGCTCGAAGAGCAGCGGGAGTTCGGACTCCGGGACGCCCACGCCGGTGTCCTCGATCTCGACGACTGCCACCGCGCCCAGGGCCCGGGTCCGGACCGTGACGCCGCCGTCGAAGGTGAACTTCACCGCGTTGGAGAGCAGGTTGAAAATGATCTTCTCCCACATCTCGCGGTCGATGTGGACCGGCGCGGGCAGCGGCGGGCAGTCGACGTGCAGTTCCAGCCCGGCCCGGTCGGTCGCGGCGCGGAACGTGCTGGCCAGCCGCGCGGTGTAGTCCGCGAGGTCGGTCGGCTGGAAGGCGGCGCGCAGCCGGCCGGACGAGATCCGGGAGAAGTCAAGCACCGTGTTGACCAGCTTGAGCAGGCGGAATCCGTTGCGCTGCATGACTTCCAGCCGCTCACGCTGCGCCGCGGCCAGCTCCGGTGCGGCAAGCGCGTCCTCAAGCGGGCCGAGGATCAGCGTCAGCGGCGTCCGCAGCTCGTGGCTGACGTTTGAGAAGAAGCTGGTCTTCGCCTCGTCGAGCGTCACAAGCGCGGTAAGCGCGCGCTCCTGCTCATCGGCGCGCAGGTTCACCACCGCGTTGCTCACCTGCGTCGCGACCAGGCGCAGGAAGCCGAGGTAGGGCTCGTCGCGCGGCAGATGCCGGCTCACGCCCACGACAAGCGCGCCCGCGGTCTGGTTCCCGGCCGTGATCGGCAGCACGACCGCTTCCGCGGCCGCACCTTCAGGAGCCTTCACAAGCACATCGAGGGTACGCACGGAGGCTTCCACGCCGCCGGCCAGCACCTGCGTGACGGCCGGCGACAGGTCCGCCTCCGGGACGCCGCCGACCGCGCGGATCGGCGCCTCCCCGGACGTGGCCGGTTCCAGCTGCAGCAGCGTGAACGGCACGTCCGCCGGGAACTCGCCGAGCACGCCTGCCACCTCGTCGGCGAGCGCGCGCTGCCCCTGCCCGGCCACCGCGCCGAGGCGGGACCCGAGCGTGCTCAGCGCCGTGACCCGCCGCTCCCCCACCACCCGCGTGGTGGTTTCCGTGACGATGCAGTAGACGCCGCCGACAGTGCCGTCCGGCAGGCGCATCGGGTCGTAGGAGATGTCGAAGTACGTCTCCTCCGGGTAGCCGTGCCGCTCAAGCAGGAAGCGGTGGTTCGGCGCCCAGAACGCCTCGCCGGACGCGACCACGCCGTCGAAGACTCCCTCGACCGTGTCCCAGACCTCGCTCCACAGTTCCCGGCCGGGCCGTCCCAGCAGGGCCGGGTGCTTCGCGCCGAGGGCCTGCACGTACGCGTCGTTGTAGAGCGCGGCGTACTCCGGGCCCCAGAAGATCGCGATCTGGGCCCGGGAGGAGAGCATCAGGGCGACCGCGCCGCGCAGCACCTGCGGCCAGCCGGCGGGCGGGCCGAGCGGGCTCGCGGACCAGTCCAGGTCACGCAGCCGCGCGCCCATCTCCCCACCGGCCGCGAACGCGAGCGCGAGCTCGGGTGGGAGATCGGCGTCCGAGGTCCCCTCATCTGAGGCGGCGCCCATGCAGCATCCTCCCGACAACGTCCGGTCCGGCCCGCCCTATACCCCTGCGGTGCCGCGCCGTAACACGCCGGTCAGGCCGCCTGCCGCGCCCTGTTCGTCAATGCCCGGCTGCGGGCGGCCTCGACGAGCGCGGCGAACGGGCGCAGATCGTCGGTGCGCTCCGGGTGCCATTGCACGCCGAGCACGAATCCGGCGTCCGGGTCCTCGACGGCCTCGATCAGCCCGTCGTCGGCCCAGCCGGTCGCGATCAGGCGGCCGGGGTCCGCGACGGCCTGGTGGTGGAACGAGTTCACCGGCGCGGTGGGGCCGAGGATCGTGTGCGCGCGGGAGCCGGGTGCGAGGCGTACCCCGTGATGCCCGTCCTGGTCGTCGCCCGGCATGTGGCCGGTGTGCCCGACGATGTCCGGCACGTGCTGGTGCAGGCGGCCGCCGGACGCGACGGTGAGCAGCTGCATGCCGCGGCACACGCCGAGCACCGGCAGGCGCGGGTCGGCAAGTGCGCCGCGCATCAGCACCATCTCGGCCTCGTCGCGCTCCGGCACGCTCACCGTGAGCGGGTGCGGCTCCGCGCCGTAGTACCGGGGGCCGACGTCGGAGCCGCCGGTGAACACGATGCCGTCCAGGCCGTCCAGCACGTCGTCGCCCGGATCGTCCGTGGTGATCAACACGGCTCGGCCGCCGGTCGCGTGCACCGCGCGCACATAGGTCAGCGGCAGCACCGCCGCCGGTACGTCCACCGTGCCGAAGCGGGTGTCCTGCGCGTACGTGGTGAGCCCGATCAGCGGTCGCGTCATGCGTCCTCCCCTGTCCTTCGTCGTTTCTCAATCGGCGGTGCGCGGCCCGATCCGCCGGGTCGCACGGTTGCGGTCCGGTTAGGCCCGCGCTGCGGTGACCAACGCGGCGAACGGCCGGAGGTCACCTGCCTCTTCCGGGTGCCACTGCACACCCAGCAGGAACGGATGCGCCGGGTCCTCGACCGCCTCGATCAGGCCGTCGTCGGCCCAGCCGGTCGCGGTCAGCCGCCCAGGGTCCGCGACGCCCTGGTGGTGGTACGTGTTCACCTCGGCCTCGGTCCCCAGCAGGGCGGCGATCCGGCTGCCCGGCGCGCAGCGCAGCCCGTGCGTGCCGAAGACGCCGGGCGCGGGCCGGTGCTTCTCGTGGCCGAGCGCGTCCGGCAAGTGCTGGTGCAGCCGCCCGCCGTGCACGGCCGCAAGCAACTGCATGCCCCGGCACACGCCGAGCACCGGCAACCGGGCCCCGATCGCGGCGGTGACGAGCGTGATCTCGCCCGCGTCCCGGTCCGGCCGGGTGTCGGTGAACGCGTCCGGCTCCGCGTCGTAGAGCGCGGGCCCGATGTCCGCGCCGCCGGCCAGCAGCAGCCCGTCCAGCACGCGCAGCACGTCCGCGTCGGCGGCGTCCGGTGGGAGCAGCACGGCACGGCCGCCGGCCTCGGTCACCATCCGCACGTAGGTGTGCGGGATCAGGTCCGCGGGCGTGTCCCGCCACACACCCCAGGAGGCCGGCTCACGATAGGACGTGATGCCGATGATCGGTCGCATCGTGCCACCGTATGCCCACCGCGGGCATCCCACGGTAAGGGATCAGCCACGATCCCAGGATGCGCGATGGGGCAGCGCCTCGTACCGGGCTGCCAGCGCGGACAGCTCGTCCGCGAGCGCGATGCGGCCCTCGTCCAGGCCGGCGTCCGCGTCCGCCTTCCGGTAGGCGTCGATCCGCTCGCGCGGGGTCAGCCCGATCGCTGTGGTGATCGCGCGCCGCTCCGCCGCGGAGGACTCCTGACGACCGGCCAGCTCGCGCCAGGACGCGGCCACGGCGGACCAGCCCGCGTCCACGTCCGCGCTGATCCGGCCCAGCTCGGCGCCGCCGGCCTCGGCCAGGCCGTCGCCGGTGGCCCAGGCGTTGAAGCGGCTGCTGAGGATCAGCACGTGCCCGGCGGCCTCGCACACCGTGGGGTCGGCCAGTCCACTGCTCAGCACCTCGCCGAGCAGCCGTGGTCCGCCGGTCGGCGCGGGTGTTCCGATGCCCAGGTCAGGAAGTCGCACGCGGCAAGCATGTCATCCCGTGGAAAGAGGCCGGCGCCACGGCTGTGTGTGCCGTGACGCCCGGCGTTCTCTCGCGGCCGACACCCGCCGGCGCAGCCTGTCGGCAGTACGTCAGCGGGGCCTTCTGGCCCCTTTTATGCCCCGCCCCGACGGCTGGTTCCGCTGACGGCGGGTTGTTGCCAATCACAGTGCCCGGCCATTTCGGGGCCTAAACCCCCAGCATTCTCACAGCGGGGTCACATACGCCCCGGTGAGGCCGCCGTCCACCACGAACTCACTCGCCGTCATGAAAGAGGCGTCGTCGCTGGCCAGGAACGCCACCGCGGCCGCGATCTCGGACGGCTCGCCGAACCGGCCCATCGGCACGTGCACCAGGCGCCGTGCGGCCCGCTCCGGATCCTTCGCGAACAGTTCCAGCAGCAACGGCGTCGCGACCGGGCCGGGGCAGAGCGCGTTCACCCGGATCCCCTCCCGGGCGAACTGCACGCCAAGCTCCCGGGTCATCGCCAGCACGCCGCCCTTGCTTGCCGTGTACGCGATCTGCGACGTGGCCGCACCCATCAGCGCCACGAACGAGGCGGTGTTGATGATCGAGCCCTTCCCCTGCCGCCGCATATGCGGAATCGCGTACTTGCAGCACAGGAAGACGCTCGTGGTGTTGACCCGGATCACCCGCTCCCAGGCGTCCAGGCCGGTGACCAGGATCGAGTCGTCGTCAGGTGGCGAGATGCCCGCGTTGTTGAACGCGATGTCGACCCGGCCGTGGCGTGCGGCGACGCCGTCGAAGAGCGTGCGGACCTGCTCCTCGTCGCTCACGTCGGCGGCGACGAACTCGCCGCCGACCTCGTCCGCCGCGGCCTTGCCGGACTCGGTGTCCACGTCCACGCACACGACGAACGCGCCCTCGTCCCGGAAACGGCGCGCCGTGGCCAGCCCGATGCCGCTGCCCGCCCCCGTGATGACCGCGACCCGGCCGGCCAAGCGCTCCATGCGTACCCCCTAGATTTCGGTGTTGATGAAGACGTTCTTCACGTCAGTGAAGGCGAGCAGCGCGTCCGGCCCCAGCTCGCGGCCGAGACCGGACTGCTTCATGCCGCCGAACGGCGTGGCGAACCGCACTGACGAGTTCGAGTTGATGCTCAGGTTGCCGGCCTCGACGCCGCGCGCCACCCGGATCGCGCGGCCCACGTCCCGGGTCCAGATCGAGCCGGAGAGGCCGTAGGCGGTGTCGTTCGCGAGCCGGACGGCCTCGTCCTCGCCGTCGAACGGCAGCACGGACAGGACCGGGCCGAAGATCTCCTCCCGCCAGTGCCGGTCCTCCGTGGAGTGCGCCCGCAACACGGTCGGCGGGAACCAGAAGCCGTCCGTGTCCCGCGGGGCGGTACCGGTCATCAGCGTCTCGGCGCCGTCCACATAGCCCTCGACCACCGCACGCTGCCTCGCCGAGATCAACGGGCCCATCTGCGCCGACTCCAGCGCCGGATCCTCCGCGCGGAACGCCCGCACCGCCGGCTCCAGCAGCGCCAGGAAGTCGTCGTAGACCGCGCGCTCGACAAGCAGCCGGGACCGTGCACAGCAGTCCTGCCCGGCGTTGTCGAAGACCGCGCCCGGCGCCGCCGCCGCGGCCCTCCCCAGGTCCGCGTCCGCGAAGACGATCGACGCGCTCTTGCCGCCCAGCTCGAGCGTCACGCGTTTGACCTGCTCGGCGGCGCCGGCCAGCACCCGCTTGCCGACCGCTGTGGAACCTGTGAAACAGATCTTCCGCACCGCCGGATTGGTCACGAACCGGGCGCCCACCACATCGCCACGGCCGGGCAGGACTGTGAACACGCCGTCCGGCAGTCCGGCCTCGCGCGCCAACTCGGCAAGGCGCAGCGCGGTAAGCGGCGTCGCCTCGGCCGGCTTGAGCACCACGGTGTTCCCGGCCGCGAGCGCGGGCGCGAAACCCCAGGCCGCGATCGGCATCGGGAAGTTCCACGGCACGATCAGGCCGACCACGCCGAGCGGCTCGTGGAACGTGACATCAAGGCCGCCCGCGACCGGGATCTGCCGTCCGGACAGACGTTCCGGCGCGCCCGCGTAGTAGTCGAGCACGTCACGGACGTTCCCGGCCTCCCAGCGCGCGTTGCCGATGGTGTGACCGGCATTGCGGACCTCAAGCGCGGCCAGTTCCTCCACGTGCGCGTCGACGGTGGCAGCGAAGCGGCGCAGCAGGCGGGCGCGGTCGCCGGGCGCGACGTGACGCCAGGACTCGAACGCCGTGGCGGCCCGCGCGACGGCCGCATCCGTCTCGTCGACGCCGGCCAGCGGAATCTCGGTGATCAGCGCCCCTGTGGCCGGATTTATGACGCTATAAACGCTCGAATCCACGCTGCAGCTCCCAATCCGTGACCGCCGCGTCGAACGCGGCCAACTCCACCCGGGCGTTGTTCGCGTAGTGATCAACCACGTCGTCGCCGAACGCGTCACGGGCCACGCCGGACGACTCCCACAGCCCCAGCGCGTCCCGCAGCGTCGGCGGCACCCGCGGCGCGGCCGCGTCCTCATACGCGTTCCCCGCGTGCACGTCCTCAAGCGCCAGCTCGTGCTCGATGCCGTGCAGCGCGCCCGCGACCAGCGCCGAGATCGCCAGGTACGGGTTCACGTCCGCACCCGGCACCCGGTTCTCCACCCGGGTCGAGGCGCCGTGCCCGGCGATCCGCAACGCACACGTCCGGTTGTCCACGCCCCAGCGCACCGCCGTCGGCGCGAACGAGCCGGGCTGGTACCGCTTGTACGAGTTGATGTTCGGCGCGTTGAACAGGCTCATCTCGCGCATCGTCGACAACAGGCCTGCCACCACGTACCCGCCGACCCGGGACAACCCGCCCGGCCCATCACCCGGCATCGACGGCGCGCCCGTGTGGTCGCGCAGCGAGAAGTGGATGTGGCAGGAATTGCCCTCGCGCGCGTTCGGCTTCGCCATGAACGTGATCGACATGCCCTCCTGAGCCGCGATCTCCTTCGCGCCGTTCTTGTAGATCACATGGTGGTCCGCCGCGGTAAGCGCCTCCCCGTACCGGAAGCCGATCTCGTGCTGGCCCAGGTTGCACTCGCCCTTCGCGGACTCCGGCACCAGGCCCGCGCCGAACATCTCGTTCCGGATCCGGCGCAGCAGCGGCTCGACCCGCGCGGTGCCGAGAAGCGAATAATCGACGTTGTAGAGGTTCGCCGGCGTCAGATCCCGATAACCCCTGCCCTGCGCGGCCTCATAGCTGTCCCGGAACAGCACGAACTCCAGCTCGGTGCCGGCCCACGCGGTATAGCCGTACTCGCCGAGCCGCTCCAGCTGGCGTTGCAGAACCTGGCGCGGCGACGGCGGCACATACCCCGAGCCGTCCGGCCAGGCCAGATCCGCCAACAACATCGCCGTCCCCGGTTGCCACGGCACCCGGCGCAACGTGTCGAAATCCGGCACCATCGCGAGGTCGCCGTACCCACGCTGCCAGGACGACATCGCGTACCCGCCGACCGTGTTCATATCCACGTCCACGGCCAACAGGTAATCGCAGCCCTCGGCCCCGTGCGCGACCACCTCGTCCAGAAAGTAGGCGGCGTGGAACCGCTTCCCCTGCAGCCGCCCCTGCATATCAGTTATCGCCAGCACCACCGTGTCGATCTCACCGGTGTCCACTGCAGCCCGCAAACCGTCCAGGGTGACTCCCATGGGCATGGGTCTACTACCAAACCCCTTCCAGATCAACGGTTGCATTCAGGGGCTGCTTCTGTACCTATGGTCGTCGCTTCGCTCCTCCGGGCTCGACGCCACGGCCTGCGGACGGCGGTGTCAGGCAGACGAAAAGCGTGTCTGACTGACACCGACGTTTCCTCGGTCGTCCGCGCCTCACGTGGGCGGTACCGATCCGCGACGGTCCGGAGAAACTGCAGACTAAGAACGTGGGGGGTGAGACGCGCTCATCGGCGTTTCTTGGGCGTCCGCGCCTCACGTTGGGGGTCCGATCCGCGTGGGGCGGGAGACTTCCAAGGGCGTTGGTGGCTGAGACGGGCTACTGCGGTGGAAGATCTGGGGCAGAGGTCTAGAGATCAATGGCGTTTCCGGTTCGCGGGGTGCGGGCTGTTTGCTCCCGACTCTGTTGCCGTGTTGGAGCGGTTCGGCTATCGCCTGGTCGAAAACAATGCCTGCCGGAAATATCGAGATAAATCACTCGCCGGCGGTACGCTGCCGCTGCCATCGATCACCAAGGGCCGATAGATCAACGGCCAGGTGAGGCGCGTGCACGTCATTCGCGACGAATAGCGGAGCCTGTCAGGATGTCTGTGAGGCTTATTCAGCAAGCCGCTTTAGTCCACAGTAGAACCCCAAGATATAAAGACGGTCCGCTCTTCAGTAGGATGGAGTTACCACACAACAA
>NZ_JBITDX010000051.1:0-14746 GCF_044454585.1 Catenuloplanes sp. NPDC051500 | reverse complement strand
CACTCGGCATGCCCGAAACGGGAAATCACCAGCCACGCCAAACTTATTGATGATCGGCTATGAAATACCGCGTTAGCGAAAGACCGAGGTTAATGGTGCATTTGGGTGCTGACTCCAGCAACTGTTTTGATCTCTGGCCCTCAGGTTGGGTGGCGGATCCGGAAGGCTTGCCTGTTTTGTCCGTGTTCGCAAAATGCGCTAAGGGCGATCATCGGCTTGCTTGTGTGTACAGGCTGCCGTAACTTGTGTGCATAACCGGTCATCAGTTAGGTGGCTGTGTAGCTAGGAGGCTGGTACGTGGTTCCGCTGACGTTGAAGGTGCCGGTTCCGTCGGAGTACGTGTTTCCGCGTGGGGCGCTCTGCCTCGGCGTCGACGCGCAGATGGACTTTGACCGCCGTGGGGAGGCGGACAGCCAGGCGCGGGACAAGGAGACCGGGGAGCGGGTCTGGGTCGTCAAGGTGATGGACCTTGACCCGGAAGCCGGGAAGTTCGGGCGGACGACCGAGGTGAAGGTCAAGATCGTGGCGCCGCATCAGCCGGTGCCGCCGGCCTCGACCGTGCCGGGTTACCCGCCGGCCGTGGAGTTCGACGGGCTGACGATCACGCCGTATGTGGACGGGAACCGCTGTGGCGGATCGTCGAGCAAGTGCAAGGCGCGGATGGCGTACTCGCTGCGCGCTTCTGGGATCCGTGCCGCGGCGGCCTGACCGCGAGAGAACGCGGGGGCGGGCCGTCCTCCGACCAAGAATTTCGGCCCGCTCCCGCGCTGCCAACCCTGTTTCCCCTTGGAAGGAGAGGGCTGTGAAGCCCACGGTAGACGAGGCTGCCCGCGTGCAGTCGTTCGCCGCGCAACTGTCGGCGCTGCTGGCCGCGAAGCCGGACCGCAACACCCCTGATGGGGTACGTGCGGACTGGTTCGACGCGAAGGCCGACCTGCTCGATCGGGTCGGGACCGCCGAGTCCGCGGAGCTGGCGCGCAACGCTCGCGCGCAGGCCGCCGGCCTTCGGGTGTCGGAGGTGGCGCGATGACCGCGACCACGCTGCTCGCGATTGCCCGGCTGCACTGCGGTGGCGGCTCGACGGTCTCCGCGATGTGGTGCATGTACTGCGAGACCTGGGTGAAGCCGCGCCGCTTCGACCCGAAGCGGATGTGCTGCCGCCGCTGCCGTCTGCGCCTGGCACGTCCGGAGTGGACGCGGGGGTGGACGCTGTGACCGTTCGCCGCGTCGTCGTCCGGAAGCTCACGGCGTACGGGATCGCCGCTGTCCGGCAGGTCTATCTCGCGACCCCGATCGACGTGCTGCGGGTCGCGGCGCTGGTGGAGATCTCCGCTGCCGCCGCGACCCTGGCCCGCACGATCGTCAAGCTGCACCACCTCGACCCGGCCACGATCGCCCCGTACGTCTCCGACCCGGTGGACCTGCGCGCGGTCCTCGGCCGTGGCCGCTGGCTGCCGACCATGATCCGGCACGTCCGCGAGCCGAACACCAACCCCGGCCAGCACAGCCGGCGCCCGGCGGCTCGTGAGTCCGCGAGGCCTGCCGCGCAACCGGATCAGATCGCGCTCTGGCCGGACGGCAGCACTTCGGCCCGCAACACGGGGGAGGGGTCCCGTTGCCGCTGATCAACGTGATCCCTGGGGACAAGATCCCTACCGCACCGATGAACGTCCGGGTACCCGTATGGCGGGTGCCCGGCTGGCTCCTCGTCCTGTGGTGGACGGTCCGTGGCCTGTTCCGGCTCACGATCCTCGCCGTCCGGTACTGGTGGCTGACCGGCCCGGCCGCGCTGGTCACCTGGATCTGGGCCGACTTCGGCTGGGAGATCCTGCTCGCCGTCCTCGCCACGGTCGCGGCAACAAGTGCGGCGTGGTGGCGCTGGCATCGCGCGTCCTGGAATCGGTTCGCGTGGTGGCCGCTGCTGGGCCGCTGGCGTCGGCTGACCGTATACCGGCGCGGCTGGGCTCCCGCGATGGCGACCTGCGGGCTGGCAACCGCGTTCGGCGGCGACAAGTACGTCCCGCAGCTCCTCAAGGTCCGCGCGACCGGGTTCGGTGATGAGGTCACGGTCCGGATGCTGCCCGGCCAGCATCCCGAGGACTGGGGCAAGGCCGCGCCGCGCCTGGCCTACACCTTCCGCGTCCGGGAGGGCCGCGCCCGCACCCATAGCCGCCCGGACCGGATCATCCTGGTTTTCCTCCGTAGCGACCCGCTCGCGGACACGATCGCCCCGATCCCGACCCCGGCAAGCCTCGACCTCGCCCGGCTCCCGCTCGGCGTCCAGGAGAACGGCGACGCCTACGCCCTGCGCCTGGCCGGTTCACACGTCCTGGTCGGCGGTGCGACGAACGCCGGCAAGGGCTCGGTGATCTGGGCGCTGATCGCCGCGCTGGCCGCCGGCATCCAACAGCAGCTCGTCGAGCTGTGGGTCTTCGACCCCAAGGGCGGCATGGAACTGGCCGGCGGCCTCCCGCTCTACACCCGCTTCGTCTACGACACCGCCGAGTCCATGGCGATCGCGCTCGAAGACGCCGTGACGAGGATGCGGGCACGTGCCAACCGGCTCCGCGGCGTCACCCGCCAGCACACCCCCACCCCCGGCGACTCGCTGATCGTCATCGTGATCGACGAGCTGGCCGCGCTCACCTCCTACATCTCCGACCGCAAGATCCGCGACCGCATCCGCGAGTCCCTGTCGCTGCTGCTGTCCCAGGGCCGCGCGGTCGGCTTCCACGTGATCGCCGCGCTCCAGGACCCGCGCAAGGAGGTGCTGCCGTTCCGCGACCTGTTCCCCACTCGGATCGCGCTCCGGCTGACCGAGGCCGAGCAGGTCGATCTCATCCTCGGTGACGGCGCCCGCAACCGTGGCGCACTCGCGGACGAGATCCCGGAGACCTCACCCGGCGTCGCGTTCGTCGTGCTCGACGGCGTGCGTGAGCCGGTCCGAGTCCGTTTCGCCTACCACTCCGACAGCGACATTCAAGATCTTTGCCATCGGTACGGGTACGCGCAGGTCGTCGAGGGCGAGATCGTGGGGGAGGGGCGATGACCCGCGCCGAGCGCGCCGAGGGCGTGGTCCTGGTCGTCATCATGCTGACGGTCGGCACCTTGGCCGGCGCGGCCTCGTTCACCCACGTCCACGACTGGACCATGGACAACAGCCCCGCCGGTACGGGCGACTGGTTCGGCTGGGCCAACGCGGCGATCTCCGAGCTGATCCCCATCGCCGCGCTGCTGACCATCCGCCGGCGCCGCAGGTCCGGCGGCTCCATCACGTACCCCATGCTGCTGTTGATCTGTGCTGTTGCCCTGTCCCTGTCGGCGCAGCTCGCGGTCGCCAAGCCGGGCATCTCCGGCTGGCTGCTGTCCGCGGTCCCGGCGCTGGCCTTCATGGGCCTGTCCAAGCTCGTCCTGTCCGGCAAGCCGGCCAAGCCCGCGGCCCCGGCTCCAGCCCCGGCAGCGTCCGCAGCCTGGATCCCGGCCGACCGGGAGACGACGGTTGCGGCTCCCACCCGGGCCACCCCGCAAGCAGACGCGGACCAACCGGCGGCCCCAGAGCCGGCGCCGCGCCCCAAGAGCAATCTCGTTCCGGTACCGGCGCTCGCCTTCGCTCGTCCGAACGCGGAGGTGGCGCGATGACTCAGCCGACGCTCATCCCGGTCGTGGCAGAGGAGCCGCGACCGGGCTCGCGGGCCGCGCGCATGCGGCAGCCGCTCGCCAAGGAAGCACTCAAGCAGCTCGCGGAGAACAACGGCGTCTGCGTCCGCCCAGTTACCCTGCGCCGCACCGACACGTTCACCGGCGTGACCGAGATCGTCGAGGTCCCGTGCGGGGCGACCTTGGCGACGAAGTGCAAGCCGTGCGCCGAGCGTGGCCGGCGGCTGCGCATCCAGCAGATCCGGGAGGGCTGGCACCTCGCGGACGAGCCCGCGATCGACCCGGACCCGCCGACCGCGGCCGTACTCGACCTCGTGGCACACCGCGCGCATCTGGAGTTCGACCGGGAGGCCGCCAACTACGAGCCGATGACCCCGGACGAGCGCGAAACCCAGATCACCGGCCTGGACGAAGCGATCGAGCAGGTCGACGAGCTGCTGGCCGAGACGAACCTGCGCGGGCACCTCACCCCGCGCGACCGCGACGAGCGCCCACGCCGGAAGCGCTCGACCAAGCGTCGCCAGGACTCCCCGGACCTGCCCCGGCTCCCGGTCGACACGCGCACGGTCGGCCGCGCCTTCGCCGGCCGGGAGGGCAAGACCTACCGCCCGTCGATGCTCGTCACGCTCACCCTCGACTCACACGGCGCCGTGCATTCACACATCCGGCGCGGCTCCTACGTCGTGCCATGCGAGTGCGGGCAACGGCACGGCCAGTACGACCCGGAACTCGGCACCCCGGTCAACCCGGACACCTACGACTATCGGCGGGCCGCGCTCGACGCGATCCACTTCGCGCGGGTGATGGACCGCTGGTGGCAGAACCTCCGGCGGGCCGCGGGCTGGAACGTCCAGTACGCCGGCGCCGTCGAGCTCCAACGCCGTCTCGCGCCGCACTCACACTTCGCGATCCGCGGCACGATCCCGCGGCGGCTCCTCAAGCAGGTCGCGGCCGCCACCTACCACCAGGTGTGGTGGCCTCCGTTCGACCGGGCCACCTGCTCGGTGGACAAGCCGCCGGTCTGGGACACCGACCAGGGCGGCTACGTCGATCCGAAGACCCGCGCGCCGCTCCCGACGTGGGCTGAGGCGCTGGACGCGATCGACGAAGAGCCCGCCTACGTCGCCCGGCTCGGCCGAATCGACGCGCGCGGCATCGACTCCGGCACCAAGGACGCCGAGCGCGCGATCCGCTACGTGACCAAGTACGTCACCAAGGACCTGACCGAACACGCCGCACCGAAGACCGACCCGCAGCGAGCGCACTTCGACCGGCTGCACGCGGAGCTGTCCACGCTCCCGTGCTCTCCGACCTGCGCGAACTGGCTGCTCTACAACGTCCAGCCGGACGGCGCGAAAGCCGGCCTCACCCCGGGCCGCTGCACCGGCAAGGTCCACCAGCGCACCACGCTCGGCTTCACCGGCCGACGTGTCCTGGTGTCTCGGCAGTGGTCCGGCAAGACCCTCGCGGACCACCGGGCCGACAACCGCTCATGGGTCCGCGCGGTCCTCGCCGGCGGCCTGGCGGACACGGACGACAGCCAGAGCGCAGCAGAGGAGCAGGACCCCAAGCGGTTCCGCTTCGAGATGGCACGCCCCGACGATCCGGATGTCCTCCCGCTCGAACACCGCGTCCTGCGCGCTGTTTCAGCCCGCATCCGATGGCGCTCCCAACTCGCCGCTGCCCAGAACGCGCCCCAGCAGGTGGCCGCGTGATCCCTCAACAAGGAGGTACCCGAATGGATGACGGGCTGTTGACCTCGGCCGAGGTAGCCGCTCGCCTCAAGTCCACCACCCGCTTCGTCCGGCGGCTCGTCGCTGAGCGCCGTATCGCCTACGTCAAGGTGGGCCGCCTGGTCCGCTTCGAGCCCGCCGACGTCGAGACCTACATCCGCGCCCAGCGGATCGAACCCACCGACCGCGCCCAGATCCGCGCCTGGCTGCGGGGTGCCGCCTGATGGCGAACAAGGACGGCCACCGCCGTTTCGGCAGCATCCGCAAACTCCCGTCCGGCCGCTACCAGGCGCGCTACCGCGGCCCCGACGGCGTCATGCGCGCCGCCCCGCACACATTCGCCACCACCCGCGAGGCCGAGCAGTGGCTCACCGTCGTCGAGTCGGAAATCATCAAGGGGGAGTGGCAGCCCCCGGAGGACAAGGAGACCCGTCTCGCCCCCTACGGCCAGCGCTGGATCTCGGAAAGGAAGCTCCAGCCCCGTACCCGCGAGAATTATGAAGATCTTTTCCGCCTGCACATCGTGCTGCTGCTCGGTGAGATGGCGCTCGGCACCCTCACCCCGGCCTCGATCCGCTCCTGGCGGCGGAAGCTCCTCGACAGCGGCACCACCGAGCCCCAGGCCGTCAAGGCTTACTCTTTGCTCCGCGCGATCCTCAACACCGCGGTCAAGGAGGACGAGATCATTCGGCAGAACCCCTGCCGCATCCCCGGCTATGACCGCTACCACACCCCCGAGCGCCCCACCGCCACCGTCGCCCAGGTGCTCGCGCTCGCCGCCCAGATGCCCGACCGCTTCAAGGCGCTGATCACCACCGCGGCGTTCTCGGGTGCACGGTGGGGCGAGTTGGTCGCACTCCGGCGTGCCGACTACGACCCGGCAAACGGCACGCTGCGCATTCACCGCAAGCTCGCCGCGCTCAAGGCGGAACTCGTCTTCGGCCCACCCAAATCCGCCGCCGGCCTTCGCGCCGTCACTCTTCCGGCAATCGCGAAAGCCGCCCTCGACGAGCACCTGAAGGAACACGTCGACGACGGCGACGAGACTCTGATCTTCACCGGCGACAAGGGCGCACTCCTGCGGACCGGCAACTTCCGGCGCGCAGTGAGATGGGAGACCGCGCTCGACAAGGCCGGCATGCCCACCGGCTTCCACTTCCACGACCTGCGCCACACCGGCAACACCCTGGCCGCGTCCACCGGCGCCAGCACCCGCGAGTTGATGGTCCGGATGGGCCAATCCAGCATGCGCGCCGCCCTGATCTACCAGCACGCGACCAACGAGCGCGACCGCGAGATCGCCAGCGACATGGACAAGCGCATCGCCAAGGCCACCAGGCCAAAGAAGCCCAAGGACGGGAAGAAGAAGCCCAAGGCCAAGGGCTAGTGGCACGCCAATGGCACGTTAATGGCACGCAAGATCAACCAGGCCGGAACGCAAGCAATCCGCACCGTGGGGGTCTGGGGGGTCGCCCCCCAGGTTTGATGCGGAACGCGCAGGTCAGCGGGTTGCGCTGACACAGAGACCCCAAGTGGAGCGGACGACGGGAATCGAACCCGCGTAATCAGTTTGGAAGACTGAGGCTCTACCATTGAGCTACGTCCGCGTGCACACGCATCACCGCGTGCCGCCCTAGCGTACCCACTCTTCATGATCTTCCCAAGCCGGTATCCCACCCGCCACACCGAAACCTTCCGGCCCGCCGACCTCAACCCCCCGCGCGGCGCTTACACTCAGAACCGCCACGGGGTGTGGCGCAGTTTGGTAGCGCACTCGCTTTGGGAGCGAGGGGCCGTGGGTTCAAATCCCGCCACCCCGACGACAGGGCCGACGGCAGGGGTTTCAAACCCGGGCGCGAGCGTGCCGCGACCACGGCCTAAACTCGCGAGAGCGACGGCGCGTAACGCCGGCGTGTCTGCAGACGAAACAGTGGGCAGACCGCCCTCACTGCCGCGTCTGCGCGACGACAGACAAGAGCGAGCGCAGACGCACGTCAGCGGACACGCCGTAAATTCACCCAGATCCATCAAGGAGTACGCCTGTGAAGAGCACCGTCGAGACTCTGAGCCCGACTCGGGTGCGGCTCGCCATCGAGGTGCCGTTCGCCGAGCTCGAGCCGAGCCTGAAGAAGGCGTACCGGGAACTCGCGCAGCAGGTGCAGATCCCCGGCTTCCGCCGTGGCAAGGTGCCGACCTCGGTGATCGACCAGCGGGTCGGCCGCGAGGCCGTGCTGAACGAGGCAGTCAACGAGGCCATTCCGGCGCAGCTGTTCGCGGCGGTGCAGGAGCACGACGTCAAGATCCTCGGTCGTCCCGAGGTGAATGTGACGGAGTTCGCCGACCGTGAGCCGCTGAAGTTCACGGCCGAGGTCGACGTGCGGCCGGAACTGACGGTTCCTGACCTGTCGGCGATCACTGTCGAGGTCGACGAGCTTGTCATCGGCGAGGAGGAGATCGACGAGCAGGTCAAGAACCTGCGCGAGCGGTTCGCCACGCTGAAGACCGTCGAGCGGCCCGCGGCCGAGGGCGACTACGTGCAGCTTGACCT
Source organism: Catenuloplanes sp. NPDC051500 (assembly GCF_044454585.1). Classification (NCBI taxonomy): domain Bacteria; kingdom Bacillati; phylum Actinomycetota; class Actinomycetes; order Micromonosporales; family Micromonosporaceae; genus Catenuloplanes; species Catenuloplanes sp. NPDC051500. The sequence goes on along the minus strand of NZ_JBITDX010000051.1, from coordinate 6,808 downwards.
GAACGCGACTGTTGACGGTGTCGAGGTGCCGGGCGGCTCCGCGACGAACATCTCGCACGAGGTCGGCTCCCAGCAGCTGCTCCCGGGCCTGGACGAGGTCCTTGTGGGCCTGTCCGCCGGCGAGTCGGCGACGTTCACCACGAAGCTGGTCGGCGGCGACTTCGCCGGTCAGGACGCGGAGGTCTCCACCACGGTCCGCACCGTGAAGGAGAAGGAGCTGCCCGAGCTGGACGACGACTTCGCGCAGCTGGCCAGCGAGTTCGACTCGCTTGAGGAGCTGAAGGGTGACGTGCGCGAGCGGGTCACCCGGGTCAAGAAGGTCGAGCAGATCTACGCGGCCCGTGACAAGGTGCTGGAGCAGATCGTCGAGGCGGCCGAGATCCCGGCGCCGGAGGGCGTCGTGAAGGACGCGGTGGCGCAGCGCAAGGAGGCGATGGCCGACCAGCTGGAGCGGATCGGCGCATCGCTTGAGGATTACCTCGCCTCGGAGGAGAAGACCGAGGAGCAGATCGACACGGAGCTGACCGACGCCGCGACCGAGGGTGTGAAGATCCAGCTGCTGCTGGACACGATCGCCGAGGCCGAGGACGTGCAGGTCTCGGACGACGAGTTCGGCCACGAGATCATGCACCGCGCGCAGCGGGCCGGCCTCCAGCCCCAGCAGTACTACGACCAGCTCGCCCGCTCGGGTGAGGCGCAGGCCGTCTTCGGCGACGTGCGTCGCGGCAAGGCGCTGCAGATCGTGCTGGAGCGTGTGACGATCAAGGACACCAAGGGCGAGGTCGTGACGCTCGAGGCGATCCAGGACGAGCACCACCACGTGCACTAGGACCCAAGAGCAGGAGCGGAGCCGCCGTGGGTACGCCCGCGGCGGCTTCCTTCTTCTCAGGGCAGAACACGTGCGCTTACAGCGAACAGTGCCCCATGAGCGGACGAAGTGCCCCGTTGACGGGCTAGGGTCGGTCCTACGAAGGACAAACAGCGAAGGGCTGCCATGACCGACTTGCATCTCAATGCGTCGCCTCTGGCAAGAGGTGGCGGAAACCTCGCCGGTGGCCTCGACGACTCGGTCTACAACCGGCTGCTGAAGGAGCGGATCGTCTTTCTGGGCAGCGAGGTGACCGACGAGGTCGCCAACCGCATCTGCGCGCAGCTGCTGCTGCTCTCCGCGGAGGATCCGGAGCGGGACATCAACCTCTGGATCAACTCGCCCGGTGGTTCGGTCTACTCCGGCATGGCGATCTACGACACCATGCAGTTCATCGAGAACGACGTCTCCACGGTGGCGATGGGCATGGCGGCCTCCATGGGCCAGCTGCTGCTGTGTGCCGGCACGGCCGGTAAGCGGTACGCGTTGCCGCACGCCCGGATCATGATGCACCAGCCGTCCGGTGGCGTGGGCGGTACCGCCGCTGACATCGCGATCCAGGCGGAGCAGATGCTGTACACGAAGCGGATGTTCCAGGAGCGCGTCGCGTTCCACACCGGGCAGACGCAGGACACGATCGAGGCCGACTCGGACCGGGACCGCTGGTTCACGGCCGCCGAGGCCAAGGACTATGGCTTCATCGACAAGGTGATCTCCGGGGCGACGCAGGTCCCCGAGGGCGCCGGAACGTTGAACTGAGGAAGGCGACAATGACGGACATGACACTGCCCCCGCGGTTCGCTCCGGTGCACAACCGGTACATTCTCCCGTCCTTCGTAGAGCGCACGTCGTACGGGGTGAAGGAGTCCAACCCGTACAACAAGATGTTCGAGGACCGGATCATCTTCATGGGCGTCCAGGTGGACGACGCCTCGGCGAACGACGTGATGGCCCAGCTGCTCACGCTCGAGTCGACGGACCCGGACCGCGACATCACGATGTACATCAACTCGCCCGGTGGCTCGTTCACGGCCATGACGGCGATCTACGACACCATGCAGTACGTGCGGCCCGACATCGTGACGGTCTGCCTGGGTCAGGCTGCGTCCGCGGCGGCGATCCTGCTGGCGGCGGGCACGCCTGGCAAGCGGATGGCGCTGCCGCACTCGCGGGTGATAATCCACCAGCCGGCCACCGAGGGTGGCTACGGTCAGGGCTCGGACATCGAGATCCAGGCGCGCGAGATCCTGCGCATGCGCTCCCAGATGGAGGAGCTGCTGGTGCGTCACACCGGCCGCACCGCCGAGCTGGTCACCAAGGACATCGACCGCGACAAGATCATGACCGCGGCCGAGGCCAAGGAGTACGGCATCGTCGACACGGTGCTGCAGAACCGTAAGAAGAGCGGCCTGGTCGGCGCCATCGCGGCGAACTGATTCAGCGCCCTTGACGGAGGCCAGCCACAGGTAGGTTACTGTGGCTGGTCTTCAGCATTACCCGGTCGAAGATATGCATCCAAACCGGGCATACAGCATCAAACCCCCAGTGGGGGAGACCCGCTAGTCTGGTTGGTCTCTGACACGCCAGTTTTGGGGGTCGGAGAAACACCCCCGCAGGGGGTAACGTCGAGTCCGCACCGCTAAGCATCGCGGTCCGGTGGACGATTGAAAATCGTTGAGCGAAGGCCGATTTACCAGGTCGTCCTCAGGCCAGGGTTGGGAGTCTCCAGCCGATGAGCGCAGGGAGAGACGTAGGTGGCACGGATCGGTGACGGCGGCGACCTACTGAAGTGCTCCTTCTGTGGAAAGTCGCAGAAGCAGGTCAAGAAGCTCATCGCGGGCCCAGGTGTTTACATCTGCGACGAGTGCATCGATCTCTGTAACGAGATCATCGAAGAGGAGCTGGCCGAGTCCGGCGAGGTGAAGTGGGAAGAGCTTCCCAAGCCGATGGAGATCGTCCAGTTCCTGGATCAATATGTGGTGGGCCAGGAGCACGCGAAACGCGCGCTCGCGGTCGCGGTCTACAACCACTACAAACGGATCCAGGCGGAGGCCAACGGCGCCCCCGGCTCGGGTAACGACCAGATCGAGCTCGCCAAGTCGAACATCATGCTGATCGGCCCCACGGGCTGCGGCAAGACGCACCTGGCGCAGACGCTCGCCCGCATGCTTAACGTTCCGTTCGCGATCGCCGACGCCACGGCGCTGACCGAGGCCGGCTACGTCGGCGAGGACGTCGAGAACATCCTGCTCAAGCTGATCCAGGCCGCTGACTACGACATCAAGCGCGCCGAGACCGGCATCATCTACATCGACGAGGTCGACAAGATCGCCCGGAAGTCGGAGAACCCGTCGATCACGCGGGACGTCTCCGGCGAGGGCGTCCAGCAGGCGCTGCTGAAGATCCTCGAGGGTACGACGGCGAACGTGCCTCCCCAGGGCGGCCGCAAGCACCCGCACCAGGAGTTCATCCAGATCGACACCACGAATGTGCTGTTCATCTGCGGTGGCGCCTTCGCGGGCCTGGACCGGATCGTCGAGTCCCGGATCGGCGCCGGCGGCGTCGGCTTCGGGGCGAACCTGCGCTCGATCCGCGACCGTGACGCCGACGACATGATGTCGAAGGTGATGCCGGAAGACATGTTGAAGTTCGGGCTGATCCCCGAGTTCATCGGCCGTCTGCCGGTCTTCACCACGGTCCGCAACCTCGACCGTGAGGCGCTCGTCAACATCCTCACCGAACCCCGCAATGCGCTCGTCCGCCAGTACCAGCGGCTCTTCGAGCTGGACGGCGTCGAGCTGGAGTTCGAGCAGGACGCGCTGAACGCGATCGCGGACCAGGCGATGCTCCGCGGCACCGGGGCCCGTGGCCTCCGCGCCATCCTGGAGGAGGTCCTCCAGTCGGTGATGTACGAGGTGCCGTCGAACCCCGACGCCGCCCGCGTGCTCATCACCAAGGGCGTCGTCCTGGAGAACGTGAACCCGACAATCGTTCCGCGGGAGTTCACGGGCCGCCGCGCTCGCCGCGAGCGCGAGGAGAAGTCGGCCTGACCGCCATACGTACCGCTGACGCCCCGGCCACCTCGCCGGGGCGTCTTGCTGTGCTCCTGGACCTGGTCGCCGGCGGCGGGCGCCTGCCGCCCACCCCGTTCCTCGAGGTCGTCCCGGCGCCGTCCGCCCGCGACTACGCGGTCCTGTCCTTCCCGGCGCGCGCGGTGGTCGCCGCCCCGGTGACCGCCGACTGGGTGGCCGCGCATCTCCCGGACACCGGCGACGAATACTCCGAGCCGATGAACCCGCCGTTCCTGCACGCGCTCGAACGCCACCTGGGCCGCCGGATCAACAGCATCGACCAGATGCTCGTCGCCTCCGCGCTCCCCGGCCCGCCACCGCTGCCGCTCACCGAGATCCACGACCACGACCATCCCCGGGTACGCCACGCGGTCGGCTACCGGGACGACGTGCGCGTCCACGCCGCGACAGGTGGCGTGCTGACGGTCGGCCGCGGTCTTGCCGGCCGCTGGGAGCTCTCCATGGAGGTCGACCCCGGTCACCGCAACGCCGGCCTGGGCCGCGCGCTTGTCACCGCGGCCCGGCACCTGATCCCGCCCGGCGCGCACGTCTGGGCCCAGGTCGCGCCCGGCAACGCCGCCAGCACCCGCACGCTGCTCGCCGCCGGCTTCATCCCGGTGGGCGCCGAGGCGCTTCTGCAAACGCCCCTGGTGGCGGTACCCGGCCCGTCGTAGGCTCGCCCTATGCGAGTAGCGGTGTGCCAGCTCAACGCCCGGGAAGACCGTTCCGCCAACCTGGCCACGGCCCGCGAGCTGCTGGCCCGCGCCGCGGACGCCGGCGCCGACCTCGCCGTCCTCCCGGAGTACACCGACTATCTCGGCCCCGGTGCCGGCGCGCCGAAGCCGGAGCCGGTCGACGGCGAGTTCGGCACGTTCTTCGCGGACGCCGCACGCGAGCTCGGCATCTGGGTGCACGCCGGCTCATTCCACGAGACCGGGCCGGACGCGGAGCACATCTACAACACCAGCCTGGTCTTTAACCGCGGTGGCGAGCTGGCGGCCACGTACCGGAAGATCCACCTCTACGACGTGGAGATCCCCGGCAAGGTCTCGTTCCACGAGTCCCGCACGGTCGCGGCCGGCACCGCCCCTGTCGTCGTCGACATCGAGGGCACCCGCCTCGGCCTGTCGATCTGCTACGACCTGCGCTTCCCCGAGCTGTACCGCGCGCTCGCCACCGACGGCGAGGCCACGCTCCTGGTCGTCCCAGCCGCCTTCATGGCACACACCGGCCGCGACCACTGGGAGGTCCTGCTCCGCGCCCGCGCCATCGAGAACCAGTGCTACGTGCTCGCCGCAGGCCAGATCGGCAACCACGAGCCCGGCCGTACCTGTTTCGGCCGCAGCATGATCATCGACCCCTGGGGCACCGTCCTCGCCCAGGCCCCCGACACGACCACAATCGTCGTCGCGGACCTCGACCTCCCCCGCCTCGACACCATCCGCCTCGAACTGCCGAGCCTCGCCAACAGGCGCCTCTGACCCGTCTCGTCCCGCGGACGCGATGACCCGGATGCAGCGGCACCCGCTTGAGTTCGCCCGTGGCGACGCTGAACGACCGCCCTCGGGACGGACCCCGGATTATGTTGATCCTTCCGCTCTCGCAGTGGCCCAGCCCGCACGCTGCCGCAGGTGTGTGAGTCTGCCTAGGGGCGACCTCAGACCCTGACCCAGGTCTTCCCGCTCTCGCGGTGGTGCGGCCCGCATGCTCCCGCGGGCCAACCTCGCGGCGGGCAAAGACTCCGCTGGCGCTCCGCTTTCCCCGCCGCTCGGAGCCGGTTCCGCCGTGGCAGGGCACAGGCCGCGCGTTCCGCGCGGTGCCGGTTGCCTGCGGCGACGCACGTCGAGCGGACGCCGGGCGTGAGGTCGACCGGGGGACGGTAACCGATCGACGGTGAGGGCCCCAGAGATGACGGCGCCGTCCGCGGAGCCGCAGCATCTCGATCTGCTGGGCGGGGAGGAGCGGCCTCGCAGCTCGGTTAGTTGGGTGGGAGGGAGGTTCAGCGGCCTTCGAAGAAGATGCCGAGCGCAGTGAGGCCGGCGATGGCGCCGCCGGTGACGAGCAGAGCCGTGGTCATCCGGGTCTGGCCGCGGGCGGCGAGCCGGCGGACCGAGAGCACGAGCACGACGAGCACGATCGCGCCGATGACCAGGTGCCACAGCGGGAAGAGTTGGCCGAGGAGGGCATCGGAGGCGGGGCTCGTCACGGACGGGTCGGTAGCCATGCCGCTCACTCTGGCACGCGGAACCGGGCACCGGCAGCGCGTCCAGGACATCGATGCCATCCGGGCGATTTCCTCTTGATCGACACGGGCTGATTTGTGCTTGAGGCCGGTGTCCGCGTAACTTTCTCTTCGCAACGGGGAACCGGACGAACAGGGCGAAAGCCACTGGGAGGACGGAATCGGAGCAACCGGGTGGTGCGACCGGATCTGGGGGGACCCGGATTTGGGGTTGCGAAACCGACCGGGTAGAGTAGGACAGCCAGCGGGAGCCGGGCACGAGCGATCCGAACGCGGTAAGCGTTCTGAGGTCGGGGGCCGGTCCGCAGGATTCCTCGAAATGACAGACGCCGGTAACGGTGTGCGTCAGCATGGGGGAGCCCGGGCGATCCTCTTGGAAAGATCCACATCTCCTCGCGGAGGGCGGATTTGACAAGCGGAAAACGACCGAGTAACTTAGTTCGAGTGCCCGGCGGTGACAAAGGGTACGAAGTAGGACAGAGTAGTGCGTAACAGCAGCCCCGCGTTGGGCTCGGGTGACCGGGTTTGGCGAGGTGTGTGGTTGTTCTTTGAGAACTCAACAGGGTGCTTGAAAAGCCAGTGCCAATTTATGATTGATACCCGGCCAGGGCTTTCGGATTCTTCGGG
>NZ_JBITDX010000050.1:15988-16291 GCF_044454585.1 Catenuloplanes sp. NPDC051500 | reverse complement strand
CCGATGATCTGCTCGGCTCTGCCCGGGTCGATGGCAGACGGGGCAGACAGGCCACACGAAACCCAGCCACCCCGGGTCGGAAGGCGAAGCCGCAAGCTCTTTCGGTCGCCCCGGAGCCGGAGCGCTCCTCCCGGAGGGCCGCCGGAGGCAAACCGCAGCCAACCCACTCTCACCGTCAATGGGCGGAAATGTCGGGGTAGGCCGCCGTCGACGGGATGCGATTTCGTCGTGCCAAGAGGCGCCCGCCGCCTCCAGCTGGCACGTGGCAAGACCTCGGCCGGCACGGCATTTGATGCCGCACGG
>NZ_JBITDX010000050.1:0-15895 GCF_044454585.1 Catenuloplanes sp. NPDC051500 | reverse complement strand
CGCACGGCGCTTGGTGCCGCACGGCGCTTGGTGCCGCACGGCGCTTGGTGCCGCACGGCGCTTGGTGCCGCACGGCGCTTGGTGCCGCACGGCGCTTGGTGCCGCACGGCGCTTGATGCCGCACGGCGCTTGATGCCGCACGGCGCTTGATGCCGCACGGCGCCCGATCCCGGACCTGACCGCGGAAAATTCAGTAAGTCACGAGACTGAGGGCACCTCGCGCCCGCTCTCCGCCCTCGAATGAGCAACAGAGTCGGGAGCAAGCGTTCATGGAAGCGGAAATCGCAGTGTCCCCGCGCTTCAGTCTTCAGAGGGCTCGTCGGTGGCGGGGGCGGTCTCGCGGACGCGGATCTTGGTGATGGCGTGGCCGGTGATCTCCACAACCTCGAAGCTGTGGCCGGCGGTCCGGACGACCTCGCCGGGCTCCTTCGGGATGTGGCCGAGCCGGGCCAGCACCAGGCCGGCGACGGTGGTGTAGTCGCCGTCGTCGTCCGAGTCGGGAAGTTCGATGCCGAGGTCGGTCAGGTCGTGCATCGGGAAGCCGCCGGGCAGCAGCTGGGCGCCGTCCGCCTCGCGGATCACGGAGAGGATGTCCCGGTCGGTCTCGTCGTAGATCTCGCCGACGATCTCCTCGACCAGGTCCTCGATGGTGACGATGCCGTCGATCGCGCCACGCTCGTCCACGACAAGCGCGAACTGCTGGTGCTGCGCGCGGAGTTGGCGCAGCGCGTCCGAGACTTTGAGCGTCTCGGGCAGGAAGACCGCCGGGGAGGCCAGGCCGCCGACCGGGCCGGTGGCGTCGTAGAGATCGCGCAGGTGGACCATGCCGACCACGTCGTCCAGACCCATCGGGCCGGTGACGGGCGCCCGCGAGTGGCCGGACGTGATCAGCGTGCGCAGCGCGTCGTGCGCGGGCGTCTCCGTGCGGACCGAGAGTACGTCGCGGCGCGGGACCAGGATCTCGCGCAGGATGCGGTCGGCGATGTCGAACGCGCCGCTGATGATCGTCCGCTGTTCCGGCGAGAAGTCGCGCTGCGCCGTGATCATGTCGCGGATCTCCTCCGTGGAGACCTCCTCGCGTCCCGCGCCCGGGTCGCCGCCGGTCAGCCGGACGAGCAGGTTCGTGGTCGTGCCGAGCAGCCAGATCACCGGCCGGGAGACGGTGGAGAGGAAGTCGAGCGGGCGCGCGGCCAGCAGGGCCCAGCTTTCCGCCCGCTGCATCGCGATCCGCTTCGGCGCCAACTCCCCGATGACGAGCGTGACGAACGTCAGCAGGATGGTGACCAGCAGGATCGCGACCGGTTCGGCCGCGGTGCCGAGGAAGCCGAGCGGTGCGATCAGCGGCGCGGCAAGTGAGGTCGCGGCCGCGGCGGAGGCGAGGAAGCCGGCAAGCGTGATGCCGATCTGGATTGTGGAGAGGAAGCGGTTCGGGTCGCGGGCCAGCCTGGCGAGCACCTGCCCGCCGCGCGACGTCTTCTCGAGGCGCTGGAGCTGGCTCTCCCGCAGCGAGATGAGCGCCATCTCGCTCCCGGAGAACGCCGCGTTCACGAGAACGAGAATCAGGACAAGCGCGACCTGCGCTCCATAGCCACCCACGGTGAGCCTTCCGAGAACCAACGACCGGCAGAGATTGATCCATATTCTGCCAGTAGGCGCACGATGCGCGGGTTGACCTGCGACGAAGCGACGCTGACCTGCTGGAATCCACCGTCCGGCCGGGGGCGTGCAGCGCGATCGCATCGAGGTGGACGTGCTGCCGTTGATATCGATCGATGACCGCGCATCGCCCGTGTCCGGCTGCCGGGCCAGGACGTGTCGAATGATCGCGGCCGCCGACGCCGGGGTGGGCCGTGTCGGAGGCGTTCCCTTTGACTGGGCTGGCCGACCCTGTGACCAGCATCCATGGACTTCGGTCGGGAATGTGCAGCGGAAATGTCGGCTATTCGATTGGCGGAGTGGATTTTGTTACCCGCCGGTATGCGACAGGGGTCGTTGTGACTTCGTTGTCGTGTGCAATTTACCGGGCGCGGTATATTTTGACCCTACTCATTGACAATGTTGATCATCACGGATGGTGAAAAGTTCTCGCACCTACTGCGATATGCGGCCGTGGCGGCGGTGCGCGCGCAGCGACCGCGTGAAGACGTATGGCATCAAAGCGGGGGAAAGAATGGCTTCTGACAACTTTGTCCGAAATGAACTGGCGGCGTTTTTGCGATCCCGGCGGCACCGCAGATCACCCGAGGCGGCCGGGCTCGGCGGTGGGGCCGGCCGGCGTACGCCAGGGCTGCGCCGCGAGGAGGTGGCTCGCCTGGCCGGGGTGAGTCTGACCTGGTACACGTGGCTCGAACAGGGCCGCAACATAAGGGTGTCGCGCCAGGTGCTGTCGAGCATCGCCCGCGCGCTCAATCTGTCCGAGATGGAGCGTCAGCACCTGTTCCTGCTCGCCGACGAGAAGGCGCCGCACTCGCCGGTGCAGCCGTCCGCGCCGGTAAGCGAGGATGTCCGCCAGTTTCTGGCGCTGCTCGATCCGTACCCGTCGTGGGTTTTCGACAGGTACTTCAACATTGTGGCGTGGAACCGGGCGACGGCCGCGCTGCTGGCCCCGATCGAGGACATGCCGCCGGAGCGCCGGAACGCGCTGGCATTGCTGTTCCTCGAGCCGCTGGCCCGGCGCATGCTGCCCGACTGGGAGCACGAGGCCGGCCGGCTGGTTGCGCTGCTGCGGACGGAGTGGGCCGGTGGTAAGGATGACGGCTATTTGTCTATTGTGGAGGATTTGCGGTCCGGCAGCCCCGACTTCCGCGCGCTGTGGGACCGTCGCGACGTGGCGCCGTTCACCTCCTCGATCCGCCGGTTCAACCACCCGCGGGTCGGGCTGCTGGAGCTGAAATATCTCCGGCTGAGCATGGCGGCCGATCCGGGCCGGGCGATGATGGTGCATTTTCTACCACCCGGGGACCCGGGCCTGCCGGCACTGCTGTCCCTGACCGGACAGACAAGTGTCGGCCCGGTGGCGGCGCTGCTGCCGGAGGCCAAATAGCCCGCGTATTACTGCGGTGTTTCGCGACGTTAAATGCTGTGGACAGTGGACTGATACATCCGATGACCTGAGTCACAGTGGTGTTGATAGCACCCCCTTCCGGACGCCATATCGGTTGACGGAGGCCTAGCCCGATTGCGACGGTGGGGGCGCCTTGAAATGAGGCGACCTCACCGTCCTGCCGTGCCCGGAACCAATTCGGCGACCCTGTTTCCCGAATGTGAACTCTTTAGTTGCGGCGTACGGCTAATCGAAACGGCGAAGGAGAGAAATGACTCTGGAGAATGGTGTGTCCGTGCAGGAGCACGGCACCATGACCGGCCTGCTGCCCGGTCCGCGCACGGCCCTGGCAGCCGTGCTGCCGGCCACCCTGCCGACCGTCGACACGGTGGCGGACGCCGGTGTCCAGGTCCAGCCCCGCCCATTGACCTATGACGCCCCGGTCTCCCGCCACCTGGTGCACCGCGCGTCGATCGCCGAGGTCTTCGTGACCGACTCGGTCGCCCTCGACGACGAGAACTACCTGGTCGCGGCGCAGTTGCCGCGAGGGCACGCGATCGGTGAGAACGGCACGCTCTACGACTTCCAGATCCTCGTCGAGGCGGTGCGCCAGGCCGGCGTGCTGATCGCCCACGAGCACCTCGGCATCGACCTGGAGACGCCGTTCATCTTCCGCGGTCTCGACCTGGAGGTGCTCGATCTGGCGCGTCTGCAGATCGGCGCCTCGCCTGGGGTCGCTGTCATCCGCACTTCGGTCCAGGTCGAGCGCACCGGGGCAGGACGGCTGCGGGGGCTGTCCTTCCGCGGTGGCGTGGACCTCGACGGCGAGCCGGCCGTCGAGGGCTCCGGGCGGCTGCTCTTCGTCACCAAGGGCTCCTACCAGGCGCTTCGCAAGCGGGGCCGGGAGAGCAAGCTCGCGCTCAACCGTCCCACAATGCTGCCGCTGAACCCGGCCGCGCCCGCCTCGGTCGGCCGGCACAACCCGCGCAACGTCGTGATCACCGAGCCGGTGCCTCTCGGCGATCGGCGGATCGGCGCCTCGCTGGTGATCGACCGCCGCCACCCCTACCTCTTCGACCACCCGCTGGACCACGTGCCCGGAAACCTGTCGCTTGAGGCGTGCCGGCAGGCCGCGCTCGCCGCGGTCGGCCGGGAGTACGGCCTGGCCGTGCAGAGCCTGACGATCACCGGGTTCGCCGTCGAGTTCGGCGAGTTCGCCGAGACCGACCTGCTCACCCGGCTGACCGCGCAGGTTGGCGAGTTGTCCTACGACGACCGGCGCGGCGTGGTCGCCGCCCCGGTGGTGGTCGAGCTCACCCAGGCGGGCACCGCGCTCGCCACGGCGAAGGTGCAGGTTGCGGCATGGGTGTGAACACGGAGAACATCGACGTCCTGGTCGTGGACTACGGCGGCGTGCTGACCAACCCGCTGATGGAGACCTACGGCGCGTTCGCCAAGCGCACCGGCATCCCGGTCCCGGCGCTCGTCGGTGCGTTCGTGGCGGCCACCCGGCAGTACGGTGAGACGCCGATGGCCGCCCTCGAGGTCGCGAAGATCACCGAGGAGGAGATGGTCGGCCGGCTGCTCGAGCACCTGCCACCGGGCACTGAGGACGGGCTTGGGGGCCGCCCGTTCGGCGAGCTGTGGTTCGCCGGCCGCCGGCCCAACTCGGAGCTGATCGCGTACCTCAAGGAGCTCTCCGCGGAGGGCGTGCGGCTCGGCATGCTTACCAACAACGTGCGCGAGTGGGAGCACCGCTGGCGCGCCCAGGTCCCGGTCGACCTCTTCGAGACGATCGTCAACTCGGCCGACGAGAAGATCCGCAAGCCCGACCCGGAGATCTACCGCATCCTGCTCGACCGGCTGAAGACCGAGCCGGAGCGCGTGCTCTTCGTCGACGACGATGATGACAACTGCGCGGCCGCTCGTGAGCTGGGCATTCAGGTCATCCAGTTCGAGGGTACGGCGCAGGCGATCGCCGCCGTCGACATCGCCCTGGAGAGGACGACGCCGTGACCGTGCTTGTCGTCGGCGCGGGGCCCACGGGGCTCACCGTCGCCTGCACGCTGCTGCGGTTCGGCGTGCCGTGCCGGATCGTCGACCGTCGTCCGGAGGGTGCCGGTGAGCCCAAGGCGCTGGTCCTCTGGAGCGGGGCGCTTGAGGCGCTGCGGCGCACCGGCGTCGCGGCCCCGATCGTCGGCGCGGCACTCCCGCTGGCCGGCGCCGGTTACTTCTCCCGGGGCAAGCGGCTCGGTGGGGTGCGGTTCGGCGGGCTGAAGGGCACCGCCTTCCCCGGCCCGATCTGCCTGCCGCAGCCGGCCACCGAGGAGGCGCTCCGCGACCGGCTCACCGCGCTCGGCGGCAAGATCGAGTGGAACACCGCGCTTACCGACCTGGCCACCACGCCGACCGGCGTCACCGCGGTGCTCACGAACGCCGCCGGCACCGTGGAGACGGTCAGCACTCCGTGGCTTGTCGGCGCGGACGGCACCCGCAGCACCGTGCGGGAGCAGCTCGGCATCGACTACGCCGGGCACACCTACGAGCGGACGTTCCTGCTTGCCGACGGCCGGCTCAGCGGCCCGGCCTCGCCCGACGAGGCCGAGTACCACCTGCACCCCGACGGGGTGCTTGTGGTGGTGCCGCTGCCGGGTGGCGGGCACCGGGTCTTCTTCGACGTCGCTCCGGGCATCGCCACCGAGTCCGCGCCGAGCCGGGAGGTGCTCCAGCATCTGCTCGACGTGCGCGGGCGCGGCGACATCCGGATCGAGGAGACCTGGTGGACCAGCCGGTTCCGGGTGCACGCCAAGCTGGCCGAGCGGTTCCGGGAGGGCCGGGTGTTCCTGGCAGGGGACGCCGCGCACTGCCACAGCCCGGCCGGCGGCCAGGGCCTCAACACCGGCGTCCAGGACGGCTACGACCTCGGCTGGAAGCTCGCCACGGTGCTCCGCGGCGCGGACGAGAGCCTGCTGGACAGCTACGAGGCGGAGCGGCGCCCGGCGTCGGCCCGCGCCGTGCGGCTGGCCGACCGGCAGACCAGGCTCTGGATGACCCGGGGGGCGATCCCGCGCACGCTGCGGGACACGGTGATGCGGGTGCTGTTCCGCCGCGGCGTGCTCGAGCGCACCATGGTGCCGGAGCTGGCCCAGCTGGACATCGACCACCCGGCCGGGGCCGGCGCGTCCGACCCGGCGGGCACCACCGTCACCGCCCCCGCGGCGGTCCGGCTGGCCCGCCGGATGCCGGACGCGCCGATCGCCGATCCGCTCGGGGTCACCGGTTCGCTCCACGACCGGCTGGCCGAGGGGCGGCACACGCTGCTCGCCGCCGGTGGTGAACGGGCCCGCGACACCGCCGCGCTGGCCGTCCGGCTGCTTGCCGAGCGGGGCGTGGAGGACGCGGTGGACGTGATCTGGCTGCGGCCGGAGGACGGGCACCACCCCGGCGGCCGTCCCGGCATGACGGTGCTCGGCGACACCGGCGGTGCGCTGGCCTCCGGGCAGACCGCCTGGCTGGCTCACGTGCGACCGGACGGGGTGGTCGGCGCCCGTGCGGCGGCGGACGAGGCGTCGCTGCGGACGCTGCTCAACCGCCTGCCCGCGGCCCGCGCCCAGGTCCCGGCCGCCTGACGAAGGCCCACCGGTCAGCGGCGCTTGATCGGGGCGGGATGGGCGGCCAGCAGTTGGGCCACCACCGCACGGAGGACGTCCAGATCGGCGGCGGGAACCCCGTCGAAGAACGCGGCGTCCGCCTCGGTGAGCCGGGCGAATCCGTCGCGCAACAGTGCCTGGCCGTCCGGCGTCACAGCTATCAGGTGGCGCCGGCGGTCGGCCGGGTTGCGCCGCCGCTCGGCCAGGCCCTTGCGCTCCAGCTCGTCGAGGACGCCGACAAGCACGTTCGGGTCGATGCCGAGGCGGCGGCTGACGTCCTGCTGGGATAGGGACCCGTCGCCGGCGAGGGTGGCAAGCACGTGCAGCTGACGGGGGTTCACGCCGAGCGGCTCCAGCGCGCGCTCGGCGACGGTCATCGCCAGCTCACCCACCTTGATCAGCCGGAACCCGGTGAGCCCGAACATCACCGAGGCCCCGGCACCGGTCTCTTGCTGCTGCGCCATGTGCACCACCCTAGTTGCAAAAATCCGTAGGCACAGCATACGATCGGCAGCGCGTAAGGTAACTAGTACATACGGTCCGCTGCCCGAAAGGCGCCCACCGATGTTCAGAGTTCTCGCCCGTCTCGCCGGCCGTCGTCCCTGGACGATGCTGCTGCTGGCGCTGGTCTTCCTGGTCGACGCGGTCCTGCTCGGCGGGGGCGTCGCGGACCGGCTCGGCAACGGTGGTGTCGACGACCCCGGCGCCGAGTCGACAGCCGCCGCCGAGCTGCTCGACCGGCACTTCGCCGCGAGCCGGCCCAACCTGCTGCTGCTCGTCGACGTTCCGGACGACACGGACGTGGACGATCCGGAGATCGCCCGGCAGGCGCTGGCGCTCACCACCCGGCTCGCCTTCGAGCCGGACATCGTCGGCGTGACCTCCTACTGGCAGGCCGGCCTGACCGACCTGGCCGCCCGGGACAAGGCCTCTGCGCTGATCATCGCCCGGATCGAGGGCGACGAGACGGACATGGACCGGGTCTTCGAGCGGATCGCCCCGGCGTACCGCGGCAGCACCGGCGACCTTGAGATCACCCTCGGTGGGCGGGCCGCGGTCCAGGACGACGTGCAGGACACCATCCAGGAGGACCTGCTCACCGCCGAGATCATCGTGCTGCCGATCACGCTGATCATCCTGATCCTGGTGTTCGGCAGCGTGATCGCCGCGCTGCTCCCGCTTGCCGTCGGCATCATCGCGATCGTCGGTACCAACGGGGTGCTCGGCCTGCTCAGCCGGTTCGTCGACGTGTCGA
The DNA here is from genome assembly GCF_044454585.1 of Catenuloplanes sp. NPDC051500. NCBI lineage: Bacteria > Bacillati > Actinomycetota > Actinomycetes > Micromonosporales > Micromonosporaceae > Catenuloplanes > Catenuloplanes sp. NPDC051500. The sequence goes on along the minus strand of NZ_JBITDX010000050.1, from coordinate 7,947 downwards.
TCTTCGCGCAGAACCTGACCACCGCGCTCGGGCTCGGCCTCGCCATCGACTACGCACTACTGATCGTGCGGAGATTCCGGGAGGAACGGGCGACCGGGCTCGACTCCCGGGCGGCGGTGGCCAGGACACTCGGCACCGCAGGCCGGACCGTGCTCTTCTCCGCGCTCACCGTGGCCGTCTCCCTCGCCGCGATGCTGCTCTTCCCGATGTACTTCCTGCGCTCCTTCGCCTACGCCGGCATCTCCGTCGTCATCCTCGCCGCGGCGGCCGCGCTGATCGTGCTGCCGGCCCTGCTTGTGCTGCTCGGTAACCGTCTCGACGCGCTCGACGTCCGCACACTCTTCCGCCGCCGCGGCGCCGACAAACAACGGCCCAACCGCTGGCTTGGTACGGCCCGGCTGGTCATGCGCCGCGCCCCGGTCTTCGCCGTCGGCGTCACCGCCCTGCTTGTCGTGCTCGGGCTGCCGTTCTTCCAGGTCGAGTTCGGCACCACCGACGACCGCCAGCTCCCGGTCACCTCCGAGGCGCGCTCGGTGCAGGACACCATGCGTGAGCACTTCGACGGGCGACCGGCCGGCGTGATCGACGTGGTCGTCACCGGCGCCGACCGGGATGCGATCGGCGAATACGCCGTCCGCCTCTCCCAGCTCACCGGCGTCTCCAAGGTGGACAGCCCGGCCGGCCCCTACCGCCAGGGCGCCGCGGAGAACGCCGCCACCCCCGCCGACGACCTGCGCGCCGACGGGGACGTCAGCCACCTGACCGTCACGCCGGACCTGACCATCGAGGACATCTCCCCGGAGAGTCAGGACCTGGTACGCGCCATCCGGGGCGTACCCGTGCCGGCTGGATCTGAGGTGTTGACAGGTGGTGTGGTGGCGGCGCTTGTCGACACGCAGACGGCGATCGGCGACCGGTTGATCCCGGCGATCGCGCTGATCGCGGTCACCACGCTGATCCTGGTCTTCCTGATGACCGGAAGCGTGCTGATCCCGGTGCAGGCGCTGACCCTCAACGCGCTGAGCCTGACCGCGATGTTCGGCGCCGTGGTCTGGGTCTTCCAGGACGGCAACGGCGCCGGGCTGCTCGGCTTCACCCCCACCGGTTACATCGAGACCTCGCTGCCGGTGCTGATGTTCTGCGTGGCCTTCGGGCTCTCGATGGACTACGGCGTCTTCCTGCTGGCCCGGATGAAGGAGGAACGGGAGCGGCTCGGCGACGACCGGGAGGCGGTCGCCCAGGGCATCGCCCGCACCGGCGGCGTGATCACCGCGGCCGCGATCATCCTGGCCACCGTGCTGATCGCGATCGGCTCCTCGCGGATCACCAACACCAAGATGCTCGGCCTCGGCGTGGCGCTCGCCGTGCTTGTCGACGCGACGCTGGTCCGCGCGCTGCTGGTGCCGGCCGTGATGTCGCTGACCGGCAGGGCCACCTGGTGGGCGCCGAAGCCACTGCGGGCGTTGCACAGGCGGTTCGGTCTCCGCGAGGACGATGCACCGCCACCGCCGCCGGTGGACGAGACAACCGGCGCCGACCAACCCGACGACCTGACCGAACTGTCCCGACCGGCCGCGGGCTGAACCCCGCACCGGGAGAGAGGAACACACAATGAGCGACGCATCGACCGTCCCCGCCCGGTCCTTCGTGACCGGCGCCTCCGGCCTGCTCGGCAGCCGCATCGTCACCGAGCTGCTGGCCGGCGGCGGGCAGGTCACCGCGCTCGTCCGGGACACCGACCGGGCCCGCCGCCTCCTGCCTGACCACCCCGACCTCGTCCTGGTCAGTGGTGACGTGACCGAGCCGGAGAGCTACCTGCCCTATCTCGGCGGCAACGACGTCGTATTCCACACCGCCGCGTATTTCCGGGAGTACTACCAGCCCGGGTTCGACCTTGAGCTGCTCCGCCGGACCAACGTGACAGCCGTGGAGAACCTGCTGCTTGCCAGCGCCGGGGCCGGGGTGCCGACTGTGGTGCACACCAGCTCGACAGGCGTGCTCGGCGGCGGGTCGCCCGAGCACCCGGCCGACGAGGACGACAAGCCCACCGGCGACTGGCAGCGCAACGCGTACCGGGCCAGCAAGGTGGACGCCGAAGAGGTGGTGCACACGTGCGTGCGGCGGACCGGGCAGCGGGTGCCGCTGATCCTGCCGGGCTGGATGTGGGGGCCGGGCGACGCCGGCCCGACCGCGGCCGGGCGGCTGTTCCTGGCGATCGCCAAGGGTGAACTGGCCGCCGTACCGGCCGCCGGCAACCACCTGGTCGACGCGCGCGATGTGGCGATCGCCTGTGTGCGCGCCGCAGCCGAGGGGGAGAGCGGCCGGCGGTACGTGGTGGCCGGCACCTGGCACGCGCTGCCGGACATCGCCCGGCTGATCACCGACGAGGTGGGCGTCCCGGCCCGGCGGACCGTGCCGGTGCCCGCCGCGCTGACCTTCGCCACAGTGCTGGAGACCATCGCCAAGCTCCGCGGGCAGGCGCCGATCGCCACCCGTACCGGGGTGAAGGTGCTTGTCGAGGGGCATCGCAAGCGCTACACGTCGGCCCGTGCGGAGAAGGAGCTGGGCATCGGGTTCCGGCCGCTTGCCGAGACCATCGCGGACGAGGCCGCCTGGTACCGCACGCGCGGGATGCTGCCGGCCGTGCCCGCCCACGTCGGCTGAGCCGTCCACCCACATCGACTGTCTGACCTGAGCATCGAGAGGATCATCATGGGTTTCGTCCGGGGCGCCTTCACCGTGCTGGTGGCCGCCGCACTGGCCGCGGTGCCACTTGCGGTGCAGGCCGCCGCGCCTGACCGGTCCGCGCCGGAGACCGTGCCGGTCGCGCTCGCCGATCCCCAGCGGTTCGCCGCCGAGAAGATCGTCGACGTGCCGGTCTCGTTCTCGGTGGTCAACCAGAACCGGTCCAGGAGCGCCTGCAACACCGACGGCAGGACCTACACCGTGCGGGGGCACCTGACCGCACCGCAGGCGCTGCTCGACGGCGACAAGCGGAGCATCGTGCTCTACCAGCACGGGATCGCGGCAGGGGAGTGGTACTGGCGGGTCGACCTACCCGGGTACCACCACGCGGAGGAACTGGCCAAGCGCGGGCACGCGTCGCTGACCATCGACCGGCTCGGCTACGACTCCAGCGACCAGCCGGACGGGCTGGCCATGTGCGTCGGCGGGCAGGCGGACATCACCCACCAGATCGTCAGGCAGCTGCGGGCGGGCTCCTACACGGTCGAGGGGCGGGCCCCTGTCACGTTCGACCGGGTGGCGCTTGCCGGGCAGTCAAACGGCGGCCAGATCGTGCAGATCGCGGCCTACAGCTTCAACGACGTCGACGCGCTGATCATCATGGACTGGACCGACCTCGGCCTCACCCCGCAGGCCAACGCCCGGTTCTTCGCCTCGCTGCAGACCTGCCTGCGCGGCGGCGAGCCGGTGCGGGAGGGCGGCCCCGCCGGCTACGCCTACTACGACCTCGGGCCTGACGAGTTCCGCACCGGCAACTTCAACGACACCGAGGAGCAGGTGCTTACGGTCGCCGTCCCGCACCAGAACCGGCATCCCTGCGGCGACATGGTCTCCCAGCTCGGCTCGGTGATGGTCGACGTCCGCACGCTTGCCGAGATCAAGATCCCGGTGCTGATGATGTACGGCGAGAAGGACGCCCGGGTCAGCGGCGGCGACGCCCACCGGAAGCTCTTCGCCGGCACCCAGGCCGAGCTGGTCGAGATCCCCGGCGCAGGCCACTACATGGGCCTGGCCCGCAATGCCCGCATGGTCCACGACGCGCAGGCGACGTGGCTCGACCGGCACGACTTCTGAGGAGACCACCGATGCCGCCCAGACTCCATCGACTCGGCCTCACCCTGGCGCGCCGGCGCCGTACCGTGTTGATCACCGCTCTTGTCCTTCTGATCGCCGCCGGAGCATTCGGTGCCGGTGCTATGAACGCGCTTTCGCTCAGCCGATTCGAGTCCCCCGGCTCGGAATCGGTGCGTGCCGCAGATGCCCTGCGCACGCAGTTCCACGGCGGCAGTCCCAACCTGCTGCTGCTGGTCACCGCCCGCCAGGGCACCGTCGACGACGCGCCGGTGGCGGCGGCCGGGCGGGCGGTGGCCGCCGATCTCGCGTCCCGTGAGCAGGTCGCGCAGGTCAGCTCCTACTGGACCGCGGGCGACAACCCGGCGCTGCGCAGCACCGACGGGAGCAAGGCGCTGATCGCGGCCTGGCTGCCGGGTTCCGCGACCGAGGTGCGCACCGAACTAGCAGGCCTCTCCGCGTCGCTCACCACGTCCAACGACGTGATCAGCGTGGCCGTCGGCGGGCAGGACGAGGTGTTCCGCCAGGTCGCCGAGCAGGCCCGGCAGGACTTCATCCGAGCCGAGATCGTCATCCTGCCGGTGGTCATCCTGCTGCTGTTCTTCGTCTACCGGCGATGGTCGGCGGCGCTGCTCACCCTCGGCGTGGGCGTGCTCGCCATGCTCTCCACGCTTGCGCTGCTGCGGGTGCTTGCCTCCGTCACCGAGGTCTCGACCTTCGCGGCGAACCTGACGCTTGTGCTGGGTCTGGGTCTCGGCATCGACTACAGCCTGTTTATGATCTTCCGGTTCCGCGAGGAACTCGCCCGCGGGAAGGAGATCCCGCAGGCGGTGGCCCGGACGGTCGAGACGGCCGGGCGGACGGTGCTCTTCTCCGGCATCACCGTCGCGGTCTCGCTGTCGGTGCTGCTCGCGTTCCCGTTCCCGTTCCTGCGCTCCTTCGCGTACGCCGGCGTGCTCGTGGTCCTGACCTCGGTGCTCGGCGCGATCCTGGTGCTGCCCGCCGCGCTCGCCTGGGCGGGCCGCCGGGTGGTGCGCAAGGGCTTCACCACCCCGCCCGACGAGACCCGCGGCCTCTGGTACCGCAGCGCCGGCGCGGTCATGAAGCGGCCGGTGCTGCTCGGTGGCGCCGCGCTGATCGTGCTGCTGCTTCTCGGGGCGCCGTTCCTCGGTGTCCGCTTCGGCCTGCCGGACGAGCGGATCCTGCCCGCCGACGCGTCCTCGCGCATCGTCCAGCAGCAGATCCGGCACGACGTCGGCATCGAGGCAAGCGACGCCATCAACGTGGTCGCGCCGTCCGCCGGATCCACAGACATCAGCGGGTACGCCGCACGGCTGTCGCAGATCCCCGGTGTCTCACAGGTGGAGACCGCGGCCGGCATCTTCGCCCAGGGACGGTTGTCGAGTCCGCCCACGCCGGAGTCGGCCCGCTTCGCCGCCGGGGGAGGCACCTGGCTCTCGGTCATCCCGACCACCGCAGCCCTGGACGCCGACGCGACAGGCCTGGTCTACGCGGTGCGGTCGGCCGACGCGCCCGTCGACGTGATCGTCGGCGGTTTCCCGGCCGACATGACCGACTTCCGCGACCGGCTCATCGACCGCCTGCCGGTGGTCGCCGGGCTGATCCTGGTGATCACGTTCGTGATCCTGTTCCTGATGAGCGGCAGCCTGCTGATCCCGCTCAAGGCGACGATCCTCAACGTGCTCAGTCTCTCGGTCATGTTCGGCGCGCTGGTCTTCGTCTTCCAGGAGGGCAACGGCGCGTCGTGGATCGGTTTCACCGCCACCGGCCGGATGGAACCGAGCATCCCGATCCTGATGTTCTGCGTCGCCTACGGCCTGTCGATGGACTACGAGGTGTTCATGCTCTCCCGCATCCGCGAGGAGTACGAACGCACCGGTGACACGGCCTCCGCCGTCGCCTTCGGCCTCCAGCGCAGCGGACCCCTGGTCACGGCCGCGGCAGCGATCATGGCGTTCACCTTCGCGGCCTACGCCACCGGGCGGGTCGGCTTTCTGCAGATGCTCGGGATCAGCATGGCGCTTGCCATCCTGGTCGACGCCACGATCATCCGCGGCGTGCTGATGCCGGCCTTCATGAAGCTTGCCGGCCGGGCCAACTGGTGGGCCCCGGGGCCGCTCCGCCGCCTGCACGACAGGATCGGCATCCGGGAGACCCCGCCCGACCTCGACGAGCCCGCGCCGGTCACCACCACGCCGATCAACCGCGCCCCCAAGCCCGTCCCGATAGCCGACTGACGGCGGGCGCTCGAGCTGCCCCGGCCCGGTCTGGGATACCGGGCCGGGGCATCCCCCTCCCGATCGGCTCACGGCCGTCACGCGTTTGATCCTGATTCGGTCCTGCCCGTAGTGTCGGCGTCCGTCGGTGGCGTGTGGATGCGATGAAGGTAGACCCGTGGCGATGCAGGACGTGATCCCCGAACGAGGGCATCTTCGGTTCCCGGACTCCGTGGCGGGCCGGCTGGCGCTCGGCATCGGCGTGGCCGGCGTTCTGCTGCGCGGGGTGCTGCTGTTGCTCGACGTGCCGCCGACGAACAGCGACGAGGCCACCATGGGCCTGGCCGGCGCGCACATCGCCGCCGGCGCCGATCTGCCGATCTGGTTCTACGGCCAGGCGTACATGGGCACGATCGAGGCCTACCTGGCCGCGCCGTTGTTCGCCCTCTTCGGCTCCGGCACGCTCCTGTTGCGTCTGCCGCTGCTTCTCGGGTACGCGGCCTTCCTGTTCCTCATGTACCGGCTGACCGTGCGGCTGTTCACCCCCGGGCTGGCCGTGGTCACCGTGGGCCTGCTGGCGCTCGGCGCGGACCGGGTGATCAAGAACGAGATGATCGCCGGTGGTGGCTATCCGGAGATGCTGCCCGCGGCCGCCGGCCTGATGCTGCTCGCCCTGTGGCTCGCCGACGGCGGACACCGGCCGTTGCCGCGTGCCGCCGGTTACGCGACGTTCGGCCTGGTCACCGGCCTCGCCCTGTGGGTCGACCTGTTGATCCTGCCGTACCTGGGCGTCGCCGGGATCGTGCTGTTGGTCGGGTGTCACAGTGAGCTGCGCGGGTGGGCGGGCGCGGTGTTCGCCGGCGCCACCGTGCTCGGCGCGCTGCCGCTGATCTGGTACAACCTGAACGCGCCGCCGGGTCTCGACTCGTGGAGCGTGCACAACGCCTTGAGCGCCCCGAGCGACGCGGCGCTCGTCACGCAGCTCAAGGGCGGGGTGCTGATCGGGCTGCCGCTGGCGACCGGGCTGTGCGCGCCCGGGAACTGCGCCCGCCCGCTGTGGCTGTGGGGGCCGCTGTATCTCGCCCTGCTCGCCGCCGCCGTGATCCTCGCCCTGATCGGCTGGTACCGCGCCCGGGGCGGGGATCGGCTGCCGTATCTCGCCCGGCTCGGACTGCTCGCCGCCGCGGCCGCCACGCTCGCCGCCTACCTGCGCAGCGGCGGGCCGAGCCTCGACGCCTACGAGAGCGCCCGCTACCTGCACTGCCTCCTGGTCAGCATCCCGGCCGTGTTGTGGCCGCTGTGGCGGGCCGGGCGGCTGCGAACCGCCAGGCTGGCGTCTGTCGCGGTCGTCGTCGCCGCTGCCGTGCTCGCGACCGGGCAACTGCTTGCCACTGTTCCCAGGTATCACGAGCGCGCCGAGGAACACCGTGACCTCGTGGCGACCCTGGAGCGGCTCGGCATCACGCGCGTGTACAGCGAGTACTGGACGTGCAACCGCATCTCGTTCGACACCCGGGAGCGGATCGTCTGCGCTGTTCTCACGCCCGGGATGACGCCCGGAATGGACCGCCTGCCCACGTTCGGCGACCAGGTACGCGCGGCCGCCGCACCTGCCTACGCGTTCCCCACCGGATCGCCGACGGACGCCGCGTTCGCGCAGCGGCTCACCGCGACGGCAATCTCCGCGACAGTCACCGAAACCCGTGGGTACCGCATCTACCAGCCGGTTACCGCCGTTCCCCTGCCGTGATCCGGGGCGGCGCGGAGGAGCAGGACCCGGAGCCGAGGGTCCGGTCGGCCCTGCGGTTAGGCTATGGCCGATCTCGTCGCCCCGCAGTGTGGAGAAACCTCCGGTGAAGCTCTCGATCCTCATGCCGGTTTACAACGAGGAAGC
>NZ_JBITDX010000049.1:12104-19490 GCF_044454585.1 Catenuloplanes sp. NPDC051500 | reverse complement strand
TTGGTCGATTTGAGAAGGATCCGCGATGACCGCGTCTTTGTCTCCCGAACCACCCCAAAGTGGGCGATTCGTACACCACCTCCGTGGACGTGACCTCGCGGCAAGCTCGCGCCAAGCGCCAAAACCCGGACCGGCCAGGCGGTACATGCCGTATTGCCAACGGGCCGGTAGATCGAACAGGTTCGCCGTGCTGTGCGGATGAGTCAGCTCCCGGTCGGTGAGCGGGATCCGTTTGACGAACACGGGCACGCGGTCGATGTCGATGCGTGAGGCGCCGCCGCCCACTCCTACCCGGTTGAGCGGCGCTGCCTGGACCAACGCCGCGAGTTCGCCGTCACTGCGGGCGGCAAGCGAGGCTGCAACGCGGTCATGGCGGGAACGCCGCGCGAGGAGCACCTCAGCATCATGCCACTTGTGCCAATCCTCGAACGGCGGCGATCAGGTTGGCCGGCGGTGTTGTAGACGAAGGCGAGTGGGCAGTGGCACGGCACCACGCCAGAAATCCGGCTGGTCTGCACCGCTACGTCGGGCGTGCTGAACGTGGAGCCGACCGTGCACGCGACGTAGCCCGCGGGAAGGTTAATCGGGTGTGTCGAAAGCCCGCGCGGTCCGTACAGTCGCGGCGTGAGTTTTTCGGTGCGTTCGTCATGGCGAAGCCATGCGTGCGGCCGAGTGTGCAGGACAGTCACCCAGTTGGAGATTGATGGTAGATGATAGCTTTGCTACTGCACGAGGTCGACTTCAAGGTCCCTGTCGCGGTATCGGGTTTACCCTGGCATGACGGAGACGCTGAGAACTTCGATGCATCGAGTCTGCGCTATGCGCTCTTCCCTTCTCGAGTCACCTTCAGTGTGGGTGAGACTCTTGTAATGGGGCCGCGGCTCCTTGTTCCGCTGTTCGACCTTCTTTCCTGCATGGCCTGGGTGCTGCCGGACATTCGTGAGAATAAGCCGGCCTCAATGAACTTTACGGAGTCGGCCGATCGAGTTCTTTTCAATCCATCGACCGGTGAGGCCGTGGAAATAGTGTATGCCGAGGCGCGCTCCCGGCCTGGCGCGGTTTATTTCCACGAGGCGCGGAAGGTGCGCGTGGCCCGCGAGGATCTGGTCGATGCGTTTACCGGTTTCCTTGCGTCAGGTCTCCACCTGCTGACCGATAACGTCCCCGGACTTCGGCAGAATCAGCATGTGAAAGCGCTGGCGGCCCAGCTGTAGCCGGTAGGCGGCAAACGCCGCCGTACCTTCCAGAACGCCCGGCCACGTCCGCGACGCGGTCTGCCGGTCAGCCGGAGCGGACCGGTGGTTTCACCTGCCGGTTCGTCGGGTGCCCGGTCGTCGGTCGTTACGCGGAGGTCCGGGCCGGCGCGGGCGCGAGGGCTGATCGGCCGGGCTGTCGACGGCACCGGGGCTGGAGAACGCCACGGTGGGCACCGCGCGCTGAGACGACACGGGTGGCGGCCACTGCGAGGCGGTGATCTGTGCTCCGGTGACGGGCGGTGTGGGCGAGATCTGGTCGAGCAGACGCTGCGCCATCGCGGCGTTGATCTCGTGGTCAGCGCTGATCCGAATATCGGCGGCGGTCGCCAGGTCCACGACGTCGTCGCTTGTGAAAGCATCGGCTCCGAGAGTGCTCAGCCGCCGTGCGAACTCCTGCATGTCAATCATCTGCAGCCTCATCCTGGGGTTGCTCCTGATCCACCGTAGCCCCCGCCCCGGTCGGCGGTTCCTGCACCCACCGATAGCGATGGCGGCTGCCATCTCCTCGGCGAGCCGAGTGCGCACGGAGGCCGGCGGGGGCGTCGCACTCCGGGCAGCCCACGCCGGTCCGCGACGCGCGGACATGCCGCAACCAGTGAGGGCTCCGCCGAGCGGAATCCGGGTGTGGCGAGAGGCCAGGTGCTGGGACCATGCCGGGATGGAACGTCAGCCTTTTCGGACCGCGACCGAACGCGAGCTCGGACTCCTCAGGGCGAATGAGGCCCGCTCCACCGGCACAACTGAGCAACGACTCTGCGAGTTGGCGATCGACCCGATGCGGCCGGTGAGACTGTGGACCGCCCGGAACCCGAACACCCCTCCGGGCGCCCTCGACGTTCTCATCCAGGATGAGGACCACAGCGTCCGAAACAGTGCTTTGTTTCATCCAAGAACACCCGCCGCCGCGCTGGAGCGTGCAGCTCAGCAAGAAGCGGACGAGGCGGAAGCTGTACGTCACCTCGTCGCGCACCACCCAACACGCCGTCACAACTGCGCGATCAGCTGATCGCCGCTGGCGTCTGCCCTGCCACTCCGGGCCGGCCGTACCGCAGCGGACCCGCATCCGCCGGCAGCCGACTACCGCCGACACATGAGGAGGACTACAGCGCCGTCGCGCGGATGTCGGCAGAGCTGCAGCTTCGTCTCGTCCCCGAACACATCGTCGACGCGACGTACCAGGGTCCGAATCAATGGGTGTTCGGTGACGGTGAGGCGACATGGTTCTGGCGGTTCTTCGACTACCTGTAAAGCCCTTCGTCGTGCTCGCTGATCAGCCTCGCGAGGGGGCGGGGCGTCAGTCTGCGGGGGAGGGCTCGGGGGCGCGTGGGGTGAAGAAGCGGACGATGTCGGCGGCTGCGGTGGGGGAGAGCATCATCTCCTGGATGCGGGCGGACATCTCGGCGATCGGGTGGATCCGGGTGAACATCGCCTCCTCGTACCCCCGGATGGCCTGGTTCGGGTTTGTGGGGGTGGCGGCGAAGCGGGCGGCGAGTTCGGCGGCGTCGAGCATGGCCTGGTTGGCGCCCTCGCCGACGGGTGGCATCAGGTGTGCGGCGTCGCCGATGAGCGTGAGGTGTGGCCGGTGGGTCCAGCGGGTGCCGGTCGGCATGACCTCGATCCGGCGTGGGGTCGGGTTGTCGCCGGCGTCGATGAGCGCGGTGAGGCGAGGGCTCCAGCCGTCGAAAAGATCAAGGAGCACACGGCGGTCGCGGTACGAGTCAAGCGGACGGTCGACCGCGCGCAGCGAGATTCCGACCTTGAGGGTGTCGTTGCCGAGGCGTTGTGCGGACAGGATCCGGTTCTCGCCCATGGCCCAGAAGTTGCCGGCGCCGACCAGCTCGACGAGTTCCGGGTGACGGCGGCCGGCCTCGCCGATGGTCAGCTCTACCACTGTGGACACCGGGGACGGCGTTACGTCGGTGAGCAGCGGACGGACGGCCGAGCGGGCACCGTCCGCGCCGATCAGGACGTCGCACTCGGCGCGCTGCCCGCCGTCGAACGTCAGGGTGAAGCCGCCGCCGGGCTGTGGTGTCACGGCGGCGAGCCGGTGCTGCCAGATGACTGTGCCGGAGGGGAGTGAGTCGAGCAGCATCGCGCGCAGGACGGTGCGGTCGATCTCCGGGCGGCCGGAGAAGGAGCCGGGATCGGGCAGGTGGTGCACGAGCGTGCGTCCCGCCGGGTCGAGGATGCGGTGCTCCTCGCCCTCCGGTCGCGCTTCGGACCGGAACCGGGCGTCGAGGCCCGCGTCGGCGAGTGCCTGCTGGCCGGACTCGGGGTGCAGGTCGAGCATGCCGCCCTGGGACCGTGCGGTGCGGCCGGCCTCGCGTTCGTAGACGACCGCGTCGATGCCGTGGAGGTGCAGGATCCGGGCCAGTGTCAGCCCGCCGAGGCCGCCACCGGCGATTGCGATTCGCATCGTCATGCTCCTTACCGTACGGTGTACCTCATGGATACGCCGTACGGTAGCGCACCGTTGCCGATCTGGGAACGGCCCGAGCCTCAGCCCCGCGCGGCTCCGGTGCCCCTGAGCCGCGCGAAGATCGCCGACGTCGCGATGCGGATCGCCGACGAGCGCGGCCTCGACGGCCTCTCCATCCGCAAGATCGCCAAGGAGCTCGGCGTCGGCCCGATGCGCCTGTACGACTATGTGACAAACAGGTCGGAGCTGCTGGACCTGATGGTCGACGCGGTCTACGCCCGGATCGCCGAGGTCGAGCCGGATGCCGACTGGCGTGCCACAGTGATGGGGATCGCTACCCGTACCCGCGAGGTGGCTCTTGATCATGAATGGTTTGTCGACCTGCTCGGGGCCAGGCCTCATCTGGGACCGCACGCGCTCGCCGCGGGTGAGGCGACGGCGGCCGCGCTCGACTCGGCCCTCGGCGCCCCGGGCATCGACGATCTGCAGCTGACTGTCGGCGCGCTCAACGCGTTCATCGCCGGCGCGCTCCGCCGTGAGGTCACCGAACGCCGCACGGCCCGCTCCACCGGCACCGACATCTCGGCCTGGCAGTCCGCGCACGGCCCCTACCTGGCCCGGATGCTCGCCACCGGCAGTTATCCCACAATCGCCCGCCTAGTCGTCGAGGCCCCCCACCTCGACCCCGCCGACACCTTCCACCACAACCTGACGACGGTCCTGGACGGCCTCACCGGCGCTCCCCGCCCCTGACCTTTCCTGGGCCCGGGGCGACTGGATCGCGTCCAGGTCGCCCCAGGCCACCAGGGCGTCGATCGAGGCCGGCTCTTGGTGCCGGGCGGGTCTAGATGGCGGGAAGCTCGCCGCCGTCGACGTTCAGGCTCACCCCTGTGATCCACTGGGCTCGGTCCGATACGAGGTAGGCGACGGCCTCGGCGATGTCGCGCGGGTCGCCGGGGCGCCCCAGCGGGATGCCGGCGGTGACCGCGGCGAGTTCGACGCCCAGCGCGTCGGCGAAGGTCTGGCGGACCGCGTCGGCTCCAGGGGTGAGCACGTTGCCGGGCACGATTGTGGTAACCCGAATCCCGGCGGGCGCGAGCTCGGCGGCGAGCGCCTTGCCGTAGTTGTTGAGCGCGGCCTTGGCGGCCCCGTAGTGCGCCATCGGCGGGCCGGGCAGGATCGCCGCGCCCGAGGAGATGTTGACGATCGCGCTGCCCGCCCCGGCCTCGCGCAGCGCCGGCAGCAGCGCGTTTGTGGTCCGCACGGCGGACAGGAAGTTGAGATCGAGAGCGTCGAGCCATTCCTCATCGGGGATCGACGAGATACCCCCGAGGTGGGTACGGGCCGCGCCCGCGTTGTTCACCAGGATGTCGACGCCGCCGAGCTCGCCGAGCGCTGCCGTGACGAACGCGTGGACGCCGGTGACGGTGCTGATGTCGCCCGGAATGAAGGTGGCGCCCTGCGGCGTCTGTTCGGTGGCGCTGCGTGCCGTGGCGACGACGCTTGCACCGCCGTCGAGCAGCCGCTGCACGATGGCGGCGCCGATACCGCGAGAACCGCCGGTGACGATCGCGCGCTTGCCGGCGAACTCGGTGGTGTGTGCGGGCACAAGAGTTTTGAACATGCGTTCAGAATAAACAGTTTATGGAACGAACGTCCAGAACTATTTTGGAACTGTCGTTCAGAACGGCGTATCGTGACCGCATGGGGCGTCCACGGAAGTTTGATGAGCACGAGGTGCTGGTCGCTGTGCGCCGGCAGTTCAACGAGACCGGCTACCACGGCACCTCGGTCGAGGATCTCTCCCGGGTCACCGGGCTCAGCAAGGGCAGCCTCTACGGCGCTTTCGGCGACAAGGACGCCCTGTTCCGGCGCGTCTTCGAGGAGTACTGCGAAAGCTCCGACCGCAACGCCGCCGCCCGCGTCGAAGGCCCGGAGGACCAAGCCCTCGACCGCCTCCGCGCCTGGCTGACCGCGCCGGAGGGTCGCCCCGACCGGCGCGGCTGCCTGCTGGCCAAGACCACCGCCGAACTCGCATGGGAAGACGAGGCCATCGCGGCCCGATCGCTCGCGGCCTACGGAACTCTCCTCGAAAGCTGCCGTCTCCTCATCGAACAGGCGCAGCGCGCCGGGCACATCGATCCGGCCGCCGACCCTGCGGCGCTCGGCGGGCTCGTCCTCGCCACCCATCGCGGAATCGAAGCGCTCCTCAAGGCCGGTGTCGACACGGCGACGCTGCACGGCATAGCCAATGCGGCGATCGACAGCATCACGCTGAAACCCGTGAGCGCCCGCATCTGACGGGCTGCCCTATGCCAATCCCGGTGGCAGGCCGTGTGTGGCGGAATGCGACTGCTTGCGGCGCGGTCCACCAGACATCGGCCTGAGGGGTCCGATTGCCTGTGGCCCGGTCCACCAACATTGGCCTGAGGGCTCCGACTGCCTGCGGCGCGGTCCGCCACACACGGCCTTGGGGCGTCGTCCCGGTCAGCGACCGCGGCGGTGGGCGCCCAACGCCCGGGCCGGCCACCTCGACCGGGTGAGCGACGGACGCGAGCCGGGACGGGTGTTGCTGCCGCGCCACCTCCGGCCCCGTGCGTGCCACGGCGGGTTCGGGTCGGCTTGCGGGAAGGCCGGGCGGGCCGGCAGTGGGCGGACGAAGTGGACCTTGAGACGGTCCGGCCGCCGGAGGATCAACGGCTTTCCGCGCACGCCGTATCGGGCCCCAGATCTCGGCGGTGATGCGGGGAAGGGCGGTGTGGACTCCATGGACAAGGTCGCGAGGCGGCACATCGATGAAATGGCGGTCATGTCGGACACCGATCTACTGAGACGAGGGCATGACGCGAGAACCGGGCGGGGTGAACCGCTCGGCCGCGGGCGGAAAGTCTCAGCGGGCGTACATGCGGCGACCGTACCAGCGGGCCGGCGACGCCATCCATCTATTTCCGCCGGGCGCGCCCGGCCGGCACCCGCAGCACCTGGCGGAGGTGACGAATGCCGAGGCCCGGGTGGTCCGGACCGGTTCCGGAGAGACGTGCGAGGCGCCAGCAGAGCTCGACGCGCTGTTGCCCATTAGCGTCCGGCCGTCTGGGGGCCACGATCGAAAGATCTGGGCGCGGTGAGTGGCTCGGCTGGTCGTTGTGGTTGCGGAGCCGGAGAGCAGGACCGCGAGTCCGGCTCCGCCGAGGAGCAGCACGGCCGTTGTCTCAGCGCTGGTGTCTCAGCGGCTGGGGGCCGAAGCGGCTGTGGCGTGGGCGGGCGCAAGGACCGGCACCGAGGCCGTGACTTCCGCTGGCGTGCGGGCCTGTCGCGGAACCTCGGCGGGTCTCAGGGCCGGGCACCAGTACGGAGCAACACCGGGTCCGGCGCCGTCAGAGCGCGCCCCCCACTCACGACCCACCTCATGGCGGCCCGCCGTCAGTGTCCACGTTCGAGCGCTGTACGCCCGAAATTTCATGATAAAGGGGCTGGCCTGCGCGTTCATTCTGGCGCCGAAAGATCGGTAAGGCCCACCTCAAGATCCTTGCGACTCTGGTGGCCCCTATCGCGCTCGGATAAGGGCCACCAGAGCCGCAAGGATCTTGCATCCCGTCAGATGGACTCAGAATCCCGAACAATGAACCCATCTCGGGGGCGTAGCGCCGGGATGCGATGGCCCTGGCGCGGCGACCCACGATACCCAAGATCGACTGGCCCTTCGATCCTCCG
>NZ_JBITDX010000049.1:0-12005 GCF_044454585.1 Catenuloplanes sp. NPDC051500 | reverse complement strand
TGCCCCCGCCTCCGGCCCCCGCCTCCGGCCCCCGCCTCCGGCCCCCGCCTCCGGCCCCCGCCTCCGGCCCCCGCCTCCGGCCCCCGCCTCCGGCCCCCGCCTCCGGCCCTCGGCCCCGGCCCTCGGCCCCGGACGCGAATGGGCAGCAGAGTCGGGAGCGTGCGGGCCGGGCCACCGCGAGAGCGGGAGAAGGAGTTGGATCCGTAAAGGCTTTAGCTGCGCGTTTAGAACGTTGTTCCATGCTGGCGCGACGTCGCCCCAGCGTGGTGGCCCGGATTGACATGATCATTTACGCTGCGGCCGTCCGGATGGCAGGGCGAAGGGTTGTTATCGGTGTCGCAGTCGAGTGGGGGCCGGGTCAACTGGCTGCCGATCGTGATCGGCGCGGGTGTCCTCGGGTTCCTCGGATGCGTGGGCGGCTTCATCTGGTTCGTCTACGCGGCGATAGGAGTCGATCACCTCAGCGATGAGGAAATCCGCGACGGCCGTGCATGCACCGCGGCAGTGCTGTCAGTCCAGGACACCGGATCGATCATCAACGACGACACGGTCTACGAGTTAACGCTCCGGGTGCAGCCGTCGGACGGCACGGGGTACGAGGCCACGATCCGGGACTCGCTGAACTCGGTCGAGGCCGGACGGGTCGGTGCCGGCACCACTGAGTTCCGGTGCGTCATCGATCGGGACGACGCTTCGCGCGTCGAGGTCTTCTGGTCCCCCTGACGCGCGGGGGCCGGCCGCCGCGAGAGCGTAAGAAGGAACTGGATCAGAGGCTGTAGCTGCATATTCGAACATTTGTTCTATGCTGGCGCGGTGACGATCCTGCACGCCGACCTGGACTCGTTCTACGCCTCTGTCGAGCAGCGTGATGATCCGCGGCTGCGAGGCCGTCCGGTACTCGTCGGCGGCGGTGTCGTGCTGGCGGCGAGTTACGAGGCGAAGGCGCGCGGGGTGCGGACCCCGATGGGGCTTGCGGCGGCGCGGGCGCTGTGTCCGGAAGCGATCGTCGTCCCGCCGCGGATGAGCGCGTACTCGGAGGCGAGCAAGCGGGTCTTCGAGGTGTTCCGGGACACGACGCCGCTTGTCGAGGGCATCTCGATCGACGAGGCGTTCCTGGATGTGAGTGGGCTGCGGCGCATCCGAGGCGGCCCGGAGGAGATCGCGGCGACCCTGCGTGAGCAGGTGCGGGAGCGGGTCGGGCTGCCGATCACCGTGGGAGTCGCGGCCACGAAGTTTCTCGCGAAGGTGGCGAGCGGCGTCGGGAAGCCGGACGGTCTGCTCGTCGTGCCGGTCGGCGGCGAGCTGGAGTTCCTGCATCCACTGCCGGTGGAGCGGCTGTGGGGCGTCGGGCCGGTGACCGCGGCGAAGCTCAGGGAACGGCAAATCCTCACTGTCGGTCACGTCGCCCGGGTCGGGGAGGCGGCGCTTGTCGCCATGCTTGGCGCGGGCGCCGGCCGCCACCTGCACGCGCTTGCCCACAACCACGATCCCCGGCGGGTACGCGTCGGCAAGCGCCGCGGCTCGATCGGGTCGCAGAACGCGCTGGGGCGTGGGCCGCACACGTACGAGGAGGTCGACGCGGTGCTGGCCGCGCTCGTGGACCGGGTGGCGCGGCGGATGCGTGCCGCCGGCCGGCCGGGGCGGACCGTGATGCTGCGGCTGCGGTTCGGCGACTACACGCGGGCCACCCGCTCCCGCAGCCTGGTCAAGGCCACGATGAGCACGCGGACGATCCTGGACACCGCACGCCTGCTGCTCACCGCGGCCCGGCCGCTGATCGCTCAGCGCGGCATCACGCTGGTCGGCGTGGCGGTCGGGAACCTGGACGGCGGCGGCGCGGTACAACCGGAGCTGCCCTTCGACGACCCGCACGACGACGGGCTGGACTCAGCGCTCGACGCGATCCGTGACCGATTCGGATCGTCGTCGGTGACCCGCGCCGCGCGTCTGGGACGAGACCTCCACCAGGCGGCGCCGCTCCTGCCGGACTGATCCTCCACGAGGAGGCGCGTGACCGAGGAGCGCGACATCGGCCCGGCGCTTCAACCGCGACTGACACCCTCGGTGCCGACGGGAATCGTGGCGGCCCGGTCGCTCGGATGTGCCGATCTCCGGGGCGGGCGCCGGGTAAGCCGTCGCAGGCCTCAGGGTGTGGGCTCGGTCCACGTGCCACCGGCGAGGAAACGGTCGATCGTCTCGGCATAGGGGCCCGGGTCGAGTCGTCGCTCGTCCGGAGATCCGTCGCCGATCACGGTGGCGATGCTGCCCTTCTCGCCACCCTCACGCATGCGGTGCACGAGCCGCAGCGCACCCCAGAGGTTGGCGCCGGTGGACGGGCCCGCGGACCACCCGGTGGCCGTGGCCAGATGACGCATGGCGGCAACGCTCGCCGCGTCCGGCACCGGCATCACCAGATCGATGACCGAGGGCAGGAACGCCGGCTCCACCCGCGGCCGGCCGATGCCCTCGATCCGGGATGGCATGCCGGTGCCGTACCCGGCATAGCCCGTCACCCAGCTGGGCCAGTAGGCGGAGTTCTCCGGGTCCACCACCGCCAGCCGGGTGGGATAGCCGTGGTAGCGCAGGTGGCGTCCGAGCGTCGCGCTTGTCATCCCGGTGCCGACGCCCACGACCGCCCACGCGGGCGGACCGCCGTGCGCCGCGACGACCTGGGCCAGCAGCGAGGCCCCGACGCTGTCCGGCCCGCGCCAGTCCTCGGCGTGCGCCGCGCCGTGGAGATGGTCGAGGTAGTGGCCGCCGAGCTCGACGGCGAGCCGGGCCGCCTCGTCATAGATCGCGGCCGGTGGATCGAACGGATGGCAGACGCCGCCGTACCGTGCGATCCGCGCCCGCTTCGCGGCCGACGTCTTTCCAGGGACAACAGCGATCGAGGGTACGCCGATGAGCTGCGCGAAATAGGCTGTGGCGACCGCGGCGTTGCCGGCGCCCGCCTCCACGACAGTGGTGTCCTGCCGGACGTCGCCCCGGGCTACAGCGTCCTCGAACAGCCGCTGCACAAGCCGATGCTTGATGCTTCCGGCCGGCCGCCGGGACTCGTCACGGAAGTACAGCGCGACACCCCACCCCTCCGGCACCGGGTAGCGCCGCAGCGGAACGGGTTCCTCGGCGGCCCGCGCGGCACGCATCCGGGCGAGTG
This sequence comes from Catenuloplanes sp. NPDC051500, assembly GCF_044454585.1. NCBI lineage: Bacteria > Bacillati > Actinomycetota > Actinomycetes > Micromonosporales > Micromonosporaceae > Catenuloplanes > Catenuloplanes sp. NPDC051500. Next base: position 8,848 of record NZ_JBITDX010000049.1, on the reverse strand, counting down.
CTTGCTGCGCCCAGCGACGTTCGGTCTCGCTCATCCGGCCTCCGCACCTCGGCGTCCTCCGCTGCCAGTCTCCCCGACCCGCACCCCGGCACCGCACTGAGCCGAGCCGCCGGGCATGGCGATCCTCGACATCACCGAGTCCTGGGCCGACCCCACGCCGGACGCCGGCTGACGGCTCGAGGTGGGTGTTGGGGTCAGCCGACGGCGGAGAGAAGCTGGAGTTTCTCGTGGCTTTCGGTGCCGGGGGCGGCGGTGAAGACCAGCAGGGTCTGGGACTGGTCGGGGTCGACGAGGGTCTGGCAGTGGAGGTCGAGGCGGCCGAGGGCGGGGTGGGTGAAGCGTTTGGCGTCGCTGTAGACGGCGGAGACCTGATGTTCGGCCCAGATGGCGGCGAACTCGGGGCTGAGCGGGAGGAGCGTGTCGAGGAGCTCGGCGGCGCGGGGGAGGCCGCGGGTGTAGGCGTGGCGGAACTGGGCGGTGAAGATGCGGCCGTGCAGCAGGTGGTCCTCCGGCGGGTAGAGCTCCCGGGAGCCCGGGTCGGTGAACCAGCGGTAGAGCATGCTGCGGGCCAGACCGGTCCAGCGGCTTTCGTCACCCATCAGCGCGATGGCCGGGCGGGTCTGCCGGAGCGTCTCGCCGAGGTGGTTGACGACCTGGGCGGGGGTGTCCTCCAGGCGGTCCAGGATGCGCATCATGCCGGGGTTGATGTGGTCGCCGCGCGGGTGGCGTTGCGGCGCGGGGTGGCCGCCGATGCGGAACAGGTGGTCGCGTTCGTCGAGCGACAGGTGCAGGCCGCGGGCCAGGGCGGCGAGCATCTGCTCGGACGGCTGGGCACCGCGCTGCTGTTCGATGCGGCTGTAGTAGTCGGCGGAGATGCCGGACAGTGCGGCGATCTCCTCGCGGCGCAGGCCGCCGGTGCGGCGGCGCGGGCCGCGGGGCAGGCCGACGTCCTCCGGTTGTAGCGCCTCGCGCCGGCTCCGCAGGAAGTCGGCGAGTTGAGCCCGGTCCATGATGTCAGTGTGCCCGAGCGGCGAAGGTGACCTCCGCCAGGCCGAGTGAAAGGTCCCAGAGCCGTGCCGCGTCCTCGGGGCTCCGGGCGCTCTTGTAGATCTTCTCCTCGGTGGCCGGGCCGGTGAGGTGGGCGAGCCCGCGCGGGCCGTAGAAGCGGCCACCGCGGGCGGCGGGATCGGTGGCGGCGTAGAGCGCGGGCCGCAGGCCGCCCTCGGTGGTCTGGACCGGCCAGCCGAGCCGGGACAGCGCGGGGAAGACGGACTTGAACGGCGACTTCAGCGGAGACCACTGCCCGCCCATGGTCGGGCCGGTGGTCTGCAGGTTCGTCGACGCCAGGCCCGGGTGGGCGACGTTGCTTGTGACACCCCATCCGTGGGTACGGCTGCGCCGGTCCAACTCCAGGCCGAAGAGCATGTTCGCAAGCTTCGACTGGTTGTAGGCGGTCCACGGCGAGTAGGCGCGCTCACACTGGAGGTCCGCCCAGTTGATCCTGCCGCCCATCGCGGCCAGGGCGGACTGGGTGGTGACCCGGGCCCGGCCGGCGATCAGCAGCGGCAGGATCCGGGCGACAAGCGCGAAGTGGCCCAGATAGTTGGTGCCGAACTGGATCTCGAAGCCGTCCGTGGTGGTGAACCGGGTCGGCGGCGTCATCACGGCCGCGTTGTTGATCAGGATGTGGATCGGGCGGCCCTCCGCGGTGAGGGTGTCGGCAAGTGCGGCGACCGAGGACAGCGAGGCGAGGTCGAGGCGGCGCAGCGAGGCGTTGCCGTTGATCGTGTCGAGGGCGGCGCGGCCCTTCGCCTCGTTGCGGACCGGGAGGATGACCTCGGCGCCGGCCACGGCGAGGCGGCGGGCCAGGCCGAGGCCGATCCCGTCGCTCGCGCCGGTGACAACCGCGAGTTTTCCGTGCAGGTGACGTTCGCTCATGCCTCACACGGTGCGGCAGATCGCCGCGCGGATGAAGGACCACCTCATCCAGGGACAGGTTGTCCGTGGCTGAGGTGGCGGCCGGCCCGGCGCACGTGGATACAGCGTCTAGGCGGCCGCGCGGCCGTCGTCGGTGAGGAGGGGGCGGTGGGCTGCGCGGAGGTGGTCGACGGCCGGGTCCCGGCCCGGTGGGCTGCGACGGTCCAGCTCGGCCCAGGCCTCGGCGAGTGCCCTGGTCAGGCCGTCGGTTTCGGCCGCGTGCCGGGCCAGCAGCTGTGCGCGCAACCGTTCCAGTCGTGCGGACCAGCCGGCCGCGGACTTCTCCGCGCGCCGGGCGGACGCGGCGGCCTCGGCGGCGGACTGCGCGGCCTGCACCGGGACGAGCGCGGCGAGCGGGCGGTCACCGTCCGCGATCACGGTGACGACGTCGGCGGGACCGGTGCGTGCGAGGAGTTGCGCGAGACGCGTACGCGCGTCGCGTTGCGAAATCACCTGCCGGAAGCGGGGCTCTTCGGCAGGGATCGGAGTCAGATGTGCCATGTCGCGCAGAATGACACGAGGGTACGACATTTTTGTCAGCCGATCCGTTCAGCGCGCGTCACGGCGTACTCCACCTCGCCCTTTTCGGTTCCGGGAATCGGGTCGTCGAAGTGGGGGAAGAACGTGCGCACGTAGGTAAGGCCGGCCTTCACCATCACCCGGCGGGACCTGGTGTTGACCGCCATCGTCACCGCCCAGACGCGGTCGACGTCGTGCTCGGCGAAGGTCCTGTCGATCAGCGCGCGGGATCCTTCGGTCGCATAGCCGCGGCCCCAGAACTCCTTCCGCAGCCGGTATCCGAGCTCGGCCTCGGCGGACATCGCGAACCAGCCGATGAACGTGCCGGAGTCCCGTTCGACGGCCGCGAACACGCCGAGCCTCGGATAGTCGCTCATGAATCGGGGAAGAACGTGCTCCTCGATCTCCGTGCGTGGCGTCGGTGCTCCGCCGGTCAGGAACGCCATCACGTCCGGGTCGGAATCCAGCTCGACGAGCAGGTCGACGTCGTCGGCGGTGAAGTGGCGCAGGGTCAGGCGCGCGGTCTCCAGGTACGTTCCCACCCGCTGATCCTCACCGCCGGGGCCGCGCCGGACCAGCGAATTATCCGAGGACGCTGATCCCGCGGGGGGAGCCGGCGGACACCGATGCGCGAAGCGAGCCCGACCCTGCAGAGAGGACGCCAGCGCGGATCGACGATCGTTGACATAATGCGGGCATGGCGACCGTCTCCGTGCATCCGGCGTGGCTGCCCACCGACGTCTGGCGGCCGATCGGCTCCCGCCGTGTCCGCGTCGACGTTTCCGGAACTGTGCGCGAGGAGGTCCGGGCGGCCTGCGCCAACCACGGGGGCGCGCTGATCACGAGCGGTCACGCCGACCTGATCTTCGCGCTGGACAGCGCCGACGGCGACGGTTACGCAATCACGCGGGAGCCGCACGCCACCACCGTCACGTCAGCGACGCACGCCGGGCTGCTGCACGGACTCTTCGCCACGGTACGACTCGGAGAGGCCGCGTTCACGCCCGCGCCCCCGCTGCGCAGCCGCCCGGCCTTCGCCCGCCGCATGCTCGACCACTGGGACAACGTCGACGTGCATCCGGTGATGGGGCAGGTCGAGCGCGGTTACGCCGGCGGCTCGCTCTTCTGGAGGGCGGGGGAGTTCCGGCATGATCAGCTGCCCCGGATCCGCGATTACGCCCGGCTGCTCGCCTCGATCGGCATCAACGCGGTCGCGCTCAACAACGTCAACGTGCACACGACAGAGGCGCACCTGCTCACCGACCGGCTCGACGAGATCGTGCTGCTGAGCGAAATCTTCCGGGGGTACGGCATCCGCGTGCACCTCGCGGTCACGTTCGCCGCGCCGATGCTGCTCGGCGGCCTGGACACCGCGGACCCGCTCGACCCGGCGGTCCGCGCCTGGTGGGAGGTGACGCTCGCGCAGGTCTACGAGCGGATCCCGGACTTCGGCGGCGTGCTTGTCAAGGCCGACTCCGAGGGGCGGCCGGGTCCGTTCGCCTACGGGCGCACGCACGCGGACGGCGCGAACATGCTTGCCGCCGCGCTCGCCCCGCACGGCGGCGTGGTGCACTGGCGTGCGTTCGTCTACAACCACAGACAGGACTGGCGGGACCGGGGTACGGACCGGGCGCGCGCGGCCTACGACCACTTCACGCCGCTCGACGGTGCGTTCGCCGACACCGTGATCCTGCAGGTCAAGCACGGGCCGATGGACTTCCAGCCGCGCGAGCCGGTCTCACCGGTGCTGGCGGCGATGCCCGGAACCCGGCTGGCGCTCGAGTTGCAGGTCACGCAGGAGTACACCGGCCAGCAGAAGCACGTCTGCTATCTGGCGCCGATGTGGGCGGAGGTGCTCGGCTTCCGGCCGCGCGGCGCCGAGGGTGCGACGATCGCGGGCACGGTCGCGGAGGCCGTGGCGGTCGCGAACACCGGGGACGACCCGTTCTGGACCGGGCACCCGCTGGCCCAGGCGAACCTCTACGCGTTCGGCCGCCTGGCCTGGGACCCCACGCTGACGCCGGCCGCGATCCTGGACGAGTGGCTGGGCCTGACCTTCGACGCGGGGGACGGGCTGCGCGCGGCCTTCCACGCCATCATGGGCGAGTCGTGGCGGACCTATGAGCGTTACACCGCGCCGCTCGGTGTCGGGTTCATGGTCCGGCCCGGCCACCACTACGGGCCGGATGTGGACGGCTACGAGTACACGCCGTGGGGCACCTACCACTTCGCGGACCGGGACGGCGTCGGCGTGGACCGGACGGTGGCGAGCGGGACCGGGTTCGCGGGCTGCTACCCGTACCCGTGGAGCGAGGTTTTCGAGTCTGTCACCGACACCCCGGATGAGCTGCTGCTGTTTCTGCACCACGTGCCCTACACGCATCGGTTGCGCAGTGGCCGGACCGTGATCCAGCACATCTACGACACGCACTTCGCGGGCGTGGCCGAGGTGGAGCGGATGCGGGATCTGTGGCGTGGCCTGAAGCCGGCCGGACTGCTGACGCCGGAGCTGTACGCGCGGGTCGGCGAGCTGCTCGACGAGCAGGTGCGGTGCGCGGGGGAGTGGCGCGACCAGGTGAACAGCTATTTCCTGCGCAAGTCCGGGATCGCGGACAACCGGCGGCGGCCCATTCACTGACGAAGGGCGCCGGGAGGCAGTCCCGATCACCGCGCCCCCGCGCTGCGTCTATGGTGGACCGATGGCAACAGTCAGGCAGGTACAGGTTACGTTCGACTGCAGGGAACCGGAGCGGGTCGCCCGGTTCTGGTGCGAGGTGCTCGGCTACGTGGTGCCGCCCGCACCGACCGGCTTCGCCACCTGGGAGGAGTACGACCGCTCGCTGCCCCTCGACCGGCAGGGCGCGTCGTACGTCGCCGCCGACCCCAACGGCGTGGGCCCGCGGCTGTTCTTCCAGCGCGTACCCGAGGGCCGGACCGTGAAGAACCGGGTGCATCTCGACGTGCGGGTCGGCACCGGGCTCGTCGGCGCGGAACGCCTGGCCGCGCTTGAGGCGGAGAGCAAGCGGCTTGTCGCGCTCGGCGCCACAGTCGTGCAGGTGCTGCTCGCCGACGAGGAGAACGAGTCCTGCATCCCGATGCAGGACATCGAGGGCAACGAGTTCTGCCTGGACTGACCTTGCCCCGCGCCCGGCTGGACGCGGCAGGACGTCAGTCGTCCGCGCCCGCGGCGATCTCGAAGAACGCGTCCTCGGCCGGGCGCAGCGCGTCGATGAGCTGGTCCAGGTCATCGGCGGCGGGCACGAAACGACTGCCGCGCAGCAGCGCCAGAAGCGAGTCGCCTGATGGCAGCGAGCCGGACGCGTCCTCCCAGAACAGCACGTGCCCGGTGTCGCCGGCACCCGCGAGCATCAGCAGCAGCTGCTGCTGGCCGGTGGTCCAGTGCCCGGACCGCGCCGGCGTCCAGAGGTAGGCCTCAAGCGCGCCGCGCTCATGCCGTACCAGCGTGATCGTGTCTTCGGGGTCGCGCGTGGCGACGATCTCGCGTGGCGTCGCCCCGGCCGGCGCGTTACTCCAGTTTTCGGGGCGTGCGCGGTCGTCCCAGTACCAGCCGGCGAACATGTCGCCGGGGTTGTCGATGATCGCCGAGCCCGGCACCGGCGCATCGAGCCACGTCTCGTAGGTCGCCGGGGACATCGGGATCCGGCCCGCGACCACGAAACTGAACGACATGCCCGCATTCAACCATGGGCCGATTCCCCGTTGTTCGGCATTCACGGCCCGGGTCGACGGCGAGCCGGTGGGTGCGAACGGCGGCGGGGTGCGGGCCATCGCACCCCACAGCCGTCCCGTACCCCTGAGGAGGCGATCAGGTACGCATGGTCCACCGCTGGTTCGCCCCGCCGTGGCAGGACCACAGGTCGATCCGGGTGCCGTTCGCGGTGGCGTTGCCGGTGACGTCGAGGCAGAGGCCGGACTGCACGCCGGTGATGGTGCCGTCGGCGTTGACCGACCACTGCTGGTTGGGCTGGCCGTTGCAGTCCCAGATGATCGCCGCGGTGCCGTTTGCGGTGCCCTGCCCGGAGGCGTCGAGGCACTTGTTGCCGTACACCATCAGCTGCCGGGAGGCGGTGTGCGTCCAGCGCTGGTTGGCCGCGCCGGTGCAGTCCCACAGCTGGGCCGGGGTGCCGTTGGCCGTGGCCGAGCCGCCGATCTCCAGGCAGCGCCCGGACTGGCCGCCGACGAGCAGCGTGCCGGGGGTGCCGCCGCCGGACTGCGGCCCGGCCGCGGCCATCACCGCCTGTGCGCCGGACGGCCAGTTGCCGTTGGTCACCGTGACGTTTCCGGACACCACGTTGCCCCGGTCGCCGTTGGTGACGTTGGTGCTGCCGTTCGTCGACCAGTTGCCGGCGACGGTGAAGTTGCCCATGTTCTCGGCGAACCAGTAGTTGGCGGTGGCCCAGGTGCCGGTGGAGCCGAAGACGTTGCTGCGCGCGGTGTAGTAGCGCGAGCCCTCGTCGAAGTAGATGCCGAAGTAGCCGTTGGTACGCAGGCAGTGGTTGTCGCTGATCACCGCGCCCGGGTTCGCCGACAGGGTGTAGATGCAGCCGCCGTCGTTCATCTGCTGCATCACGTCGTGCACGTAATTGCCGACGACCCGGTTGCCGGACGCGGTGGTGGCGGTGCTGTACCGCGGCTGGTAGTTGTACAGCCCTCGGTCGGCGTAGTGGTTGCTGCCGCCGGCGTCGTTGGAGCCCCAGCCGTACCCGACCGACATGCCTGTGTACGGCAGGTTGTAGGCCTCGTTGTGCGACAGCGTGGCGTTGGTGACGTAGGTGGCCAGCACCGAGACGATGCCGCGGTGGTCGAGGCCGAGGTCGTGCAGCCGGTTGTCGCTTATCGTGATGTCCCGGTTGATCATGCGGGAGTCGCCGGGGTGATGGGCGTCGGCGCGCACACCCCCGACGACGATGCCGCCGGCCGCGCTGCGGGCGATCTCGGACCTGGTGACGACGATGTTGCGCGCGCCAAGTCCCACGCCGGTGCTGTGCGCGTTGGCGTCGTTGCCGATGCCGATCGCGGTCTGGCCGAGGTTGACGAAGACGGAGTCGCTCAGCGTGATGTCGCTTGCGGCCGAGATCTGCACCGCGGCCGGCATCTGCCGCCACTGCGGCCGGGTCGCCTCGAACTGCGGACAGCCGTTGTGGCAGGCGGTGAACGCCGGCCGGGCCCAGTCACCGGCGATGTACGCGCCGGTCTGCTGGTCGGCGAAGCCCTGGTTGCCGCTGGCGCCAAGCCAGCTGGTGCCGGTGAGGGTGAGGCCGGTGAGCGTGACGTGGTGCGCCGGGGCGTCGTAGCTGCCGCCGATCTCCAGCAGCGACTGCAGGGCCGGCAGCTCCACCCGGGCGGTGCTCATGCTCTGGCCGGCGAGCGGGATGTAGGACAACGCGCCACTGCCCGGGTCCAGGTACCACTCGCCCGGCGCGTCCAGGAACTCGTAGGCGTTGGCCAGGTAGAGCGGCCCGGCCCGGTGCGGGCTGGTGAACGTGTCGTAGCCGACGTTGTTGTTGCTCCAGCCGGGCTGCTGCATGGTGATCAGGTTGCCGCTGATGCTCTGCACCGAGGCGTAGCGGTCGGTGAACGAGTTGACCGCCTCCATCTGCACCCGGCCGGGGTTGGCCAGGTTGTTGAGGTAGCCGAGCGCGCCGTTGGTGAACCGCATGCCGGTGCTGTCGGCGGTGAAGTCGGCGCGATTGACCTGGGTACGGGCCCGCACGGCGAGCGCGCCGTCGACGTAGAGCTGCCGGCTGTCCAGGCCGGCGCCGACCGAGGCACGCCAGATGTTGCGCCCGGCGTCGGCAAGCGTCCAGCCGGTCACCGCCCGGGCTCCGGTGATCACCGGCCGGGCCGAGGGCGCGGCCTGCCACACCACCCGGTAGCCGTTGCTGCCCGAGTCGGCCGCGGTCAGCCGCAGCGGCGCGGGCAGCCGGTAGGTGCCGTCGGCCAGCTGCACGACGATGTCGCCGGACATCGCGGTATTTATCGCGCGCACGGCGGCCTGCGCGGTGGTGAGCGTGCAGGGCGCGGCGGCGGTGCAGGCGGTGCCCGCGCCGTCCGGCGCGGCGTAGAGCGTGGTGGTGGCCGCGAGGGCGGGTGGCGCGCTGGTGAGCACCGCGGCGGCGCTGGCCACGATGATCAGCGCCGCGGCGGCGGATGCGTTTCTCGACAAGGCCTTCTCCTCGGCAGGGAACGGGGGGTGGGGGCGGGGGCCCGCCCCGGGCCCCCCCCCCCCCCCCCCCCCGGCGGGGGGGGGGGGGGGGGGGCAAACCCCCCCAAACCCCCCAGGTCCCAGGGGTGTTTCCCCCCCCGGCGGTGCGGGCCACCCCCCCGCCCC
>NZ_JBITDX010000048.1:0-23896 GCF_044454585.1 Catenuloplanes sp. NPDC051500 | reverse complement strand
TACCGGGCCCGGGGTCGCGAGGAGGGCAAGAAGATCACGTGGAAGGACGGCGTGGAGGCGATCTGGATCCTCGCCCGCGAGCGCGTCCGCAAGCCGAAGCCGGCCGCCCGCTGATCCTGTTTCGATGTGCTTCGCCCGGGTGCCGTCGCACTCGGGCGTTTCCATCTGGTCTGTCGCGTACCATTCAATGCTGTCTTTGAATTGTGGCGCCCGGGAGTGCGATGCAGGATCTGCTGACGATCGGTGACATGGCGGTCCGCAGCGGCGTCGCGCCGTCCGCATTGCGGTACTACGAGCGCCTCGGCCTGATCCACTCGGTCCGGACCGGCGGCAACCAGCGGCGGTACCAGCGGGCCGAACTGCGCCGCGTCGCGTTCATCCGGGTGTCCCAGCAGGTCGGCGTATCGCTCGACGACATCAAGGACGCGCTCGCCTCGCTCCCCGGCGGCCGGGTGCCGACCAAGACAGACTGGGCCCGTCTCTCCGCCCGCTGGCACAACCGGCTTGAAGAACGCATCAAGCTGCTCGAACGGCTCCGCGACAACCTCACCGGCTGCATCGGCTGCGGCTGCCTCTCCCTGCAGAAGTGCACGCTCTACAACCCCGGCGACGAACTGGCCGCGTCCGGCCCCGGGCCGCGCAAGCTGTTAGCCGGCGAGTAGCAGCACCTTTCCCAGGTGGGTGCTCGACTCCACCACCCGGTGCGCCTCCGCCGCGTCCCGCATCGGGACCGTCCGGTCCACCACAGGCCGGACCGCACCGGACTCGACAAGCGGCCACACGTGCTCGCGTACCTGCCGGACGATCTCGGCCTTCTGCGCGGCCGGGCGGGAGCGCAGCGCGGTCGTGATCAGCGAGCCACGCTTCGCCAGCAGCGCGGACAGATCCAGCTCCGCCTTCCGGCCGCCCTGCATGCCGATCATCGTGAGCCGGCCGTCCGGCGCCAGCGCCGCCACGTTCCGCGCCAGGTAGGAGGCGCCCATGATGTCCAGGATGACGTCGGGCCGCACCACCTTCTCGAAGTCCTCCGCCCGGTAGTCGATCACCTGGTCCGCGCCGAGCGCCCGCAGCGCCTCGTGCTTGCCCGCGCTTGCCGTGGTCGCCACCGTGGCGCCGAGCGCCTTCCCCAGCTGGATGGCGAACGTGCCGATCCCGCTCCCGCCGCCGTGCACAAGCAGCGTCTCGCCCCGCGTCAGCCGCCCGGCCATCACCACAGTCGACCAGACGGTGCAGGCCACCTCCGGCAGTGCCGCGGCCTCCACCGGATCGATCCCACGCGGCACCGGCAGCACCTGCCCCGCCGGCACCGCCACCAGCTCCGCATAGCCCCCGCCGGCGAGCAGCGCACACACCCGATCGCCCACCGAGAACCCGGTCACGCCGTCCCCGACCGCAGCCACCACCCCGGAACACTCCAGCCCCGGATACGGCGAAGCGCCCTCCGGCGGCGGATACTTCCCCTGGCGCTGCAACAGGTCGGCCCGGTTCACCGCGCTCGCCGCCACCTCGATCAGCAGCTCGCCCGGGCCCGCCTCGGGATCCGGCACCTCGGCCCAGACGAGCGCCTCCGGTCCACCGGGTTCCGCAATTGTGATCGCATACATGCCCTCCTTCCTACACTCATCCGGTGCTCTGCACACCGCCGCATCCGCGCTGGTAGAAAAGTTGCGGGCTGCACTGTCCAACATGTGATCGCCGCCCTGCCCCCGGGGGTGCTAATTACCCGGACGGGTCTGGCAAACTGGTGGGGGTCGCCGCAATGGCCGGAACTTTTTTGCGGCGTCCAGGCGGCGGAGTGTGCCCAAGCACCTCCGACGAAACCGGGAGGGCTCGCCTAGTGGCCGATGGCGGTGGTCTTGAAAACCACTAGGGGTGGTGACACTCCTCCAGGGTTCGAATCCCTGGCCCTCCGCTTCGCAGTGCGGATAACCGGGTGATCAGCGTTCTCGCTGGTCACCCGGTTTCGTTTTCGGGGGCGGGGGCAGTCTCAGCGAGACGCGGGCGGCGGAGGTGCTGGCCGCTGCCGCCGGCCGGGACCATGCTGGTGCGGTCCGCGCCATCGAGAGAATGGAGTCCGACCATGAGTCTGGAGCGTCCGCTCGCCCCGGATCCGTATGACCTTCTGCCGCCGCAGCCGGCCTTCACGCTGAAAAGTGAGGATCTTCAGGACGGCAAGCCGCTTGAGGACACGTTCGCTCATGACAGCGTGGGTGGTGGGAACGTCTCGCCGCAGCTGAGCTGGTCCGGTTTTCCGGCGGAGACGAAGAGCTTCGTGGTGACCTGCTTCGACCCGGACGCGCCGACCGGGTCCGGGTTCTGGCACTGGGTCGCGGTGAACCTGCCGCCGACAGTGACGGAGCTGGCCCGGGGCGCCGGGTCGGCCGAGGGTGGGCTTCCGGAGGGGGCCTTCCACATTCGTAACGACTACGGAACGCTTTCCTATGGCGGCGCGGCGCCACCCGCCGGTGATCGCGAACATCGTTACGTTTTTGCGGTACACGCAGTAGACGTTGATGTACTTGACGTTACTTGGGACGTTTCTCCGGCAGTGGTCGGCTTCAATCTCGCGTTCCACACTTTGGCGCGTGCGACTCTGCGTTCCACTTATCGGGTGAGTTAACCCGTGAGTTAGGACACAAAACGGGCCGTCCAAATAATGGGCGGCCCGTTGGCAGTTCTGAAGTCGTTTACTCCGGCACGCGTGCGACGACGAACACCGACTGGCCGAACGGCGGGCGCATGACCGACTCCACGGCCTTGGTCACCGGGAGCACGAGGGAGTCGTAGAACTTCACCATCGGCCCCTCCTTCGGCGTGAGCCGGAAGATGCTTGTGGCGCCGTAGTAGCCGATCAGGCCGAGCGCGTTGGCGTAGTGGAGCGTCTCGATCTCGAGACCGGCCTCCTCCATCGCGGCGCGCATGGTCTTCTTCGTGTACCGCCGGATGTGGCCGGTGGCGTAGTCGACCGGGCTCATGGCGAACATGAACGCCGGGACGATGAGAACGACCTTGCCCCCGGGACGCACGAGACCCTTCATGCAGCGCAGCGCGCTGACGTGGTCCTCGATGTGTTCCAGCACGTTGTAGCTGACCAGAGCGCTGTGCGACCCGCTCTCCGACGTCGGCAGGAGCATCTCCCGCACCTCGACGTTCGGCGTGTCGGCGAAGCGCTCCTTGAGCTCCACAAGGCGGTCCGGCTCCGCCTCGGTGGCAGTGAACCGGGACACGTGCGGTGCCCACGCGGCGGCGTAGTTCCCGATGCCGCTGCCGATCTCGATCGGGTCGTCCCCGAGGTGCGGGATCGCCAGCTCGACGAACCACTGACGGTGGTTGACGGCCGTCGCAAGTCCCTCAAGCACCTCGGATTGGACGCGCTGGTCGCCGGTGAGCTCTGCCATGTGTGGGTTCCCTCATGTGGTGATCCGGATTCAGCGAGACCAGAAGTTAACCACCCAACGCCGTTGATCGAAAGTTGAGCGGGGCCCCAAGCATGAATTTATGACCTATTTGAGACATGTATCGCAGAGGCTACGCGTGCATAACGGAACTGTGATCCTGTCGTGACCAACGTCGTCACCAAGACGGGTAACGGTCATCTTCGGCCCAGCTCATAGAGACATACGCGTTATCAACCTCGGTTAGGCTCGCGTGGCTATGACTATTCAGGACATCGACCCCTCGAACCGCCCGCTCGGGGTGGCCATGCCCTCGGTCGACATGGAAGCCGAGCGGATCCTCCTCGAGCAGGATCTGGAACAGTCGTCCGGCCTGCGCTCGCCCTGGTGGCGCGCGCGCCTGCTGGATCTGGCCGCGCTCGCCAGCTTCGCGCTGATGGCGTGGCTGGTGACCCGGACGGCGTGGCTGAACCTCGACCACGAGCTCTACAACGCCCAGGACCAGTCGTTCTTCGAGTGGATGCTTGCGCACGGCGCCCGGGTCGTCACGGACGGCGTCAACCCGTTCGTGTCGTACCAGGTGAACGTGCCCGACGGCATCAACCTGATGGCGAACACGTCGGTCCTTGCCGTCTCCATCCCGATGGCGCCGATCACGCTGGCGTTCGGGCCGCACATCGCGTTCAACGTCTTCCTCACCGGCGCGCTGATGCTCACCGGCGTGTCCTGGTACTACGTGCTCTCCCGGCACTTCGTCACCTCGAAGGTCGCGGCCTGGGTCGGCGCACTGTTCGCCGCGTTCGCGCCGAGCATGGTGGCGCATGCCAGCGGCCACCCGAACATCATCTCGCAATTCCTGATCCCGCTGATCATCTGGCGGACGCTCTGCCTCAAGGAATCCGGCCGTGCGGTGCGCAACGGGGTGGCGCTCGGCCTGCTGATCGTCTGGCAGGCGTTCATCAACCTCGAGATCCTGTTCATGACCGCGGTCGGTGTCGGCGTCTTCATCGCGATCGTGGGGCTGACCAGGGCGGAGCACCGGCGGTACGTCAAGACGTTCGTCGCCGGCCTGGGCGTGACTGCCGTGGTCGCGCTGACGCTCCTGGCGTACCCGCTCTACATCCAGTTCTTCGGCCCGCAGGCGTACCACGGGCTCGCGCACGACATCCGTAACTTCGGCGCCGATCTCGCGTCGTACTGGAACTACTCCCGCCGCTCGATCGCCGGCGACTGGGAGACCTCCATGTACATGACGCAGAACCCGTCGGAGGAGAACGCGTTCTTCGGCTGGGGCATCCCGGTCCTCTTCATCGGCCTGGTCGTCTGGATGCGGCGGAGCCGGGTGGTGATCGGCCTGGCGTCGGTCGCGCTGCTCTTCGCCGCGATGTCGCTCGGCCCGGAGATCCGCTACATCGGCAAGGACACCGGTGTCGCCGGCCCGTGGGCGCTGCTGCACAGCGTCCCGATCCTGAACTCGGTGGTGCCGACCCGGTGGGCGCTCGCGGTCGCGCCGGTGCTGGCGATCCTGCTCGCGCTCGGCGTCCAGCGCGCCAACGGCCTGGTCCTGGACCGCCCGAGGGCTGTGATCCCGGTCCGGCTGGTCACCACCGCGGTGCTCTCGCTCGCGCTGATCCCGCTCTTCCCGACGCCGCTGCTGACCCAGCCGATGGTGCCGACGCCCGCGTTCATCACGAACGGCACCTGGCGGGATTACGTCGACGAGCAGCACACGGTCGTCACGCTGCCGCTTCCGGACGCCACGTTCCCGGCGGCCGCGCGCTGGTCCGCGTACACCGGGCTGGACATGCGGCTGCCGCGTGGCTACGGCCTCTACCGCAATCCGGAGGACGGCACCGGCGCGTTCGCCGCACCGCCGCGCGCCACAAGCCAGTACTTCTACAACCTGTGGGCCGGCTACTGGGTGCCGAAGGTCGACGACACCCGCCGTGCGCAGACGCTTGAGGACCTGAACTACTGGGAGGCGGGCCTGGTCATGCTGCCGCCGCAGGTGCACGACATCGAGATGCGGCGCGCGATGAGCGACATCCTCGGCTTCCAGCCGACCTGGGTCGACGGCGTGTGGATCTGGGATGTCCGACACCTGACCAGCACGACAGGCTAGTTCTTCATACACATGTTCTATCCACAGGCTGTGGACAGAGCCTGTGCATAAAGAAGCAGCGGGGGTACGCCGTACCCCCGCTGCTTCTTTTGTGGGTCATTGTTTTATGCAGCAGCCGGCGCACACCTTCGGTGCCGGCAGCGTGAACGCCAGGCAGCAGGTGCGGCGCTGGACCGTGAGCGTGCCGTCCGGGCCGCGGACCAGTTCCACCAGGTCGGCCACGCCGAGCGCGGCCAGCAGTGTTTCGATGTTGTCCGCGGTCCTGCCGGGCAGCACGTCCGCGGTGCGCAGTACGCCCTGGGCCACGCCTGATGCGAGCGAGCCGAGAAGTGTGCGCGCGCCGACCCGGGCCTGGCCGCGCACCAGGTCGAGAAGCGGGGCGAGGTGCTCGTCAAGCAGCGAGCCGCGGAGCATCGACAGCAGGTCTGCCTCGTCGGCCGCGACCCGGACGCCGGGCAGGCCGGCCATCGCGAGCGGATCGGTCGGAAGCACGGCGACCTCTGTCGACGGGGAGAGTCCGACGCGCAGCAGCGGCGCCCGGTCGTCCACCCGGATCAGCGTGTCCGCCGGGCGGAGCAGCGGGACGCGGCGGGCGCTCGCCCAGCCGACCACGGCCGGGAGCGCCACCCAGTAGGCGTAGTGCTTCCAGGCGAGCGCGGCGGCCGCATGCGGCTGTGCCTGCCAGAGACGGCGGGCGGAGTCGAGCAGCGCGGGAAGCGCGTCGCCGGAGACCAGGTCCGCGGCGGAGATCCAGCCGTCCGGCCGACGGTGCGCCAGCAGGCCCGGGAGCAGGCTCGGGAGCGGATAGTCGGCGCCGTACGCGGCCCGGAGCGTCGCGGTGATCGGGGCGAACGGCTCGATTGGCGCGGTACGGCGGTGGACGAGCGTGGTCACTTGGAGTCGCCGATCGTGGCGCCGAATGCCTCACGGTACGTGATCGACGTGGAGGCGCTCCGCAACGACTCCCGCAGGAAGCCGGTGAGCCGGATGCTTCGTCGCATAACCGCCGCCACCTCGTCAGATCGTTCGCCGTCGGGCCGACGGTTCACCATAGCTCGCTAAGGATAGCCTAACCAGACCTGGTGACGAGTTCCTCCGCGTGGTTACTCACGATGACAATACTGAGAACGCTCTAGTGCATCTCGGCGAATCCAACGATGATTCCTCCTTTATGCGGACATAAACGGTCGCTTTCTCACTCTGCGTACTCGACAGGTCGCCATGAGTGCATGAAAGTGTCTGGTTTGTCAAGGCTTCTGTCCGCAAGACGCTACTCACTCACGTGGGTTCGGTCGGGCAACGGACACTGGAAGCCCGGTCGAGTCCGGCCGGTCCGCCACGAGCGGTCCGGTGGGAGGAGCACCGCAGCCGAGAAGGACGCGTGATGACAGCACAGCCGACATCGCCGACCTCGCCGCTGGAGCGGGCGGCCGACTCCTTCGCCGCCGAGCTCTCCCAGTGGCGTGCCGACCGCGGGATGACCAAGAAACAGCTCGCGGCACGGATGGGCTTCGACCCGTCCTACGTGAGCCACGTCGAGGGCCGCCGCCACCGCCCCACCGAGGACTTCGCCCGGCGCGCCGAGGCCGTGCTCGAAGCCGGCGGCCGCATCTGGCAGCGCTTCCAGGAGTACGACGAGCTTCGCCACGTGCGCAGCGTCGGCCTGACCCACCGCGACCCACCCGTACCCGAGCAGTGGTTGCCGCCCGGTACCGGCCTGGTCGTCGAGCAGGAGATCGCCGAGCTGGTCTACTCCGGCGGCGAGTACCGCTGCCTGATTCGCCGCGCGCTCTACAACGCCGGCACCGAGCCGGTCACCAGGTACATGGTCAAGGTCGCGGTCGACCGCTTCCCCACCGACCCGGACCGCTCCAACCGGCACCACCGCGAGCACCCGCTCTCCTTCGAGGAGCTGCGCCTCACCGCGTTCTGGGGTGCGCCGTACGCCCGCGAGCCCATGCGCTGGCGCAAGAAGCGCGACCGCGACGCGGACAAGGAGATGTGGCTGCTCTTCGAGAACGACCACGGCCGCTTCCCGCTCTATCCCGGCCAGCGCACCACGATCGAATACGCCTACTCGGTCCCGGAGGACAAGTGGGGCCAGTGGTTCCAGCGCGCGGTCCGGCTCCCCACCCGGCAGCTCACGGTCCGGCTCGACTTCCCGGCCGCCCTCGACCCGACGGTCTGGGGTGAGGAGACGTCGCTCTCCGCCGAGGAGGCGCCGCTGCGCACGCCGTTCACCCGCCACGAGGAGAACGGGCGCGCCGTCTTCGAGTGGTCGACCGACGAGCCGCCGCTCAACGCGCGATACAAGCTGTCCTGGCGATTCCGGGGCACGATCACCCCGCCTGCCGAGGAGTCCCGCGCCGGGGAGCGCATGCGTACCGCCGGCATCCTGCAGCGCGGCGCGCCGCAACTCGTCGAACCGGCCCGGCAGCTCGTCCTCCCGGAACAGGCCGCGGACGCGCGCGACATGGTCGAGCAGCTGCGCCGCGCGGTCGGCCGGGTCGAGGCGCTGCACGACTTCCGCAAGGGAATCGGGCTGGCCGCGCCGCAGATCGGGCTGCCCTGGGCGGTCGCGCTGGTCCGGTCGCAGGACTCGGACGACGAGCCGACGGTGCTTCTCAACCCGCGCATCGTGGCCGAGTCGCCGGAGACCGACATCCAGTACGAGGGCTGTCTGTCCTTCTTCGACCACCGCGGCGCGGTCCGCCGTCCGCTGCGCATCCAGGTCGAGCACGAGCGGTGGGACGGGACCAGGACGGTCACCACGTTCGACAGGGCGACGGCGCGGCTTGTCGCGCACGAGATCGACCACCTGGACGGCCGGCTCTACCTCGACCGCATGCCACCTGACGCCCGGCTGATCACCACCGAGGAGTACGAGGGCGGTGGACTGCCCTGGCGCTATGACTCATGACGCGCCGAACATGTCCTATGACTCATGACGCGCCGAACGCGTCGTACCGGATCCGCTCCCGCGGCACGTCGAGCGCGGCAAGCGTGCGCATCGTGGACCGCACCATGCCTGACGAACCGGCCACGTAGAAGTCGTGGGTCTCCCACGGCCCGTACCGGCCGACCACGTCCGAGATGTCGCCGTGCTCGCCTTCGAAGCCCGAGTCCCGGCTGCACGCCGGCACCAGCGACACCCACGGATGCCGGGCCGCGATCGTCCGCAGCTCCGGCAGGTCGTAGAGATCCTCCCGGGTACCGGCGCCGAAGAACACGTGCACCCAGCGCGTGCTGTTGTACCGGGTCAGATCCTCCAGCAGCGCCTTGATCGGGGCCAGTCCGGTGCTGCCCGCCACGAACACGACGTCCCGGCCGGAATCGCGGTCCATCGTCATCGAGCCCATCGGCGCGGCCAGCCGCAGCAGGTCACCGGCGCGTACCCGGCGGACCATCATGCCGGACACCCACCCGCTGCTCAGCGCGCGGATGTGAAACTCAAGCGTGTGATCGCGGCGTGGCGCGTTCGCGATCGAGTAGACCCGCCACAGCCGGGGCTGATGCGCCGGGCACTCCACGCTCACGTACTGGCCGGGACGGTACTCAAGCGGCTGGCCGGGCAGCACGGTGAGCACCGCGACGTCCGGGCCGCGCCGCTCGTGGCTGAGCACCTCCGCGACCCAGTACGGCGGGTTCGTGTCCGCGTCCGCCGAGTCGATCATCTTCCGTGCGATCAGCCCGTACGCGTCCCGCCAGGCCTGTTCGAACTCCGCCGTCCACAGTTCGCCGCCGAAGATCCGCAGCGACTCCAGCAGCGCGTCGCCGACAAGCGCGTACTGCTCCGCCGTCACCTCGAACTTCCGGTGGTCCCGGCCGAGATCACGCAGGTAGTCGTCGAGCTGCTCCGGCGCGTCAAGCATCTGCACCGCCGTCACGATCGCGCCCAGCAGACGGGAACGCTGCACGTCCATCTGCACCGGGAAGAGATCACGCAGATGCGGATTGGACAGGAAGATCCGTGCGTAGAAATAGCCGGCGAGCTTCTCCTGCTGCTCCTCGACGACCGTCCAGCTCTCCCGCAGCAGGTGCGACAGGTCACCCATGGCATCTCCGCGCCTCCCGGCCCTCAACGGCCGACGCGATCGTCGAACCACGCGGAACAACCGAAGCGGACCCGCTGTGCGACCGGACACGGACGGGCGGCACAGTACAGAGGTGGAGATCCAAGAGCGCGACCGGACGATCAGGTTCGAGCTGCTGATCGTGTTCGGCCTGTCCCTCGGCCAGTCCGCGGTCTTCTCCGTGGTCAACATCATCGGCCGGCTCACCGCCGCCACGCCGCTCTCCGCGCAGACCTCCACGCTCAACCCCGCCGCGTCCGACCGCCCCTACCTGGACCTGACGCTGCAACTACTGCGCATCTTCTTCGGCCTGATGCCTGTCGTACTCGCCCTGCACCTGCTGGCCCGCGACCGGATCTTCCCGCAGTCCCTCGGCCTGGACCGCCGCCGCCCGTTCTTCGACCTCGGCCTCGGCGCCGCCCTCGCCGCCGGCATCGGCCTCCCCGGCCTCGCGTTCTACCTGGCCGCCCGCGAACTCGGCCTCAACACCACTGTCGTCGCGTCCGCGCTCAACGACGTCTGGTGGACCGTCCCCGTCCTCATCCTGGCCGCCGCCAAGAACGCCATCCTCGAAGAGGTCCTGGTCGTCGGCTACCTGATGCGCCGCCTCGACGACCTCCGCTGGCGGGTGCCGGCCATCATCCTCACCAGCTCCGTACTCCGCGGCTCCTACCACCTCTACCAGGGCTTCGGCGGCTTCATCGGCAACATCATCATGGGCGTCGCCTTCTCCCTCCTCTACCTGAGGACGAAGCGCGTCATGCCCCTGATCATCGCCCACACGCTTCTCGACATCGTCGCCTTCGTCGGCTACGCGCTCCTCGCCCCGCACGTCTCCTGGCTCTGACCTCAACCCCACAAGCATCACAAGCGGATCTTCCCGCTTCCGCCGTGGTCAAGACCCGCGTGCTCCCGCGGGCCGCCGGCCCCGTGGGCAGCCGGCCCAAACCCCACGCCCCTCCCCACCGAGCGCCAGGCCCGACGCCTCCTCAGGCGCCGGTCGTGGTGTCGCGTCGAGGCCGGCCACCCACGACACCGGCAGGGAGGAGCGCCAGCGACGACCGGGGCTGGCGCCGGTCGGGCACCGGGGCTGGCGCCGGTCGGGCACCGGGGCTGGCGCCGGTCGGGCACCGGGGCTGGCGCCGGTCGGGCACCGGGGCCGGCACCGGTCGGCCCCAGAGGCCCTCCCTCTCGGTGCCGTCGTCGGTCGCGTCCACCCCGCCACGGCGCCCAGCTGCCTGACGGGCCGCCACCACCGCGGGAGCGGGAATGCCTGGATCTGGATCTGGCTCTTGGCCCTCAGGGTTTCCGGTAGTAGGCGATCGTGCGCGCGGCCAGGAGCTCGGTGGCCGCGGCATCGGTCAGCGCCGCGACCAGGAGCGCCGCACCCGGAAGCAGACGAGCGGCGGTGCGCAGCGCCGCCCAGCCGCCGACACGGGCCGCCAGCGGAGTGGCCAGACGCCAGATGCCCTCCAGCGGATGCGCGCGCAGCAGGCCGCCACCATGATCGCCAACCGCCGCCTCAAGCGCCGCTCGGGCGCTCTCCCGGCTCGAATGCAGGCGCAACAGCACCAGCAGGTCAACGGCGCGTTCCGGATCCGTCGGATCCGCCCCGTGCGCGGCGGCGACCCGGAGCACCAGCGCCGCCTGCACCCACGCGACCGAGGTGTACTCGACCAGAGGCGCGTAACCGCCGGTAGTCGCCGCCACCATGCCGGCCGCCGCAGAGGCCTGCGCGGAACGCATGGTCGCGAGCCGGGCGAGCGCGCCCGGGGCGGCTGACGGATAGGTGGCGTGCATCTGAGCGGCCCAGTCCCGGGCGCGCGGACCGAGCGTCTCGACCGCGGCCAGAGCCAGCAACTCTCCCGCGTGACCGGGCCGATCCGCGATCTTCGCCCAGATCGGTCCGGTGATTGCCGATCCGGAGATCTGAGTAGGCGTGATCCGGGTCATGGGAGGAAGCTGCTCAGGCGCTGGAACCAGCTCGACGGCTGTCTCGGCCGTCTCGGCGGACTGGGCCGTTGGATTCGGCTCGACCGCCTGCGTCGTCTTGGCGGTCCTGGCGGTCTGGGTCATCTCGGTCGTCTCGGTCGTCTCGGCCGTTGGATCCGGCTCGACTGCCTGCGCCGTCTTGGCGGACTTGGCCTTCTGGCCCGTCTGGGCCGTCTGGCCCGTCTGGGCCGTCTGGGCCGTCTCGGCCGTCTCGGCCGTTGGATTCGGCTCGACCGTTTGGGTCGTCTCGGCGGTCTCGGCCGGAGTCTTCGCCGTTTCGGCCTGTCCGGCGGGAGTCTGGGCCGCTGGTGAGGTGTCGGCTGCCGGAAGCGTCTCGGCCGTCTGGGGAATCTCGACCGCTGGTGTCGTGTCAGCCGGCGGTGTCGTAACGGCAGCCGATGCGGTTTCGGCCGCCGGTGGCGTGTCGGCTGCCTGTCCGGCATCGCGCGCTGCTGGCAGGTCGGCCACAGGCGGAGCGGTCTCGGTTGTAGTCACGAGAACCGGTCCTGACCGCTTACGAGGCGTGGCCGCTTTCTTTACGGCCGGTGCTGCTTTCGCCGGCTGTGGGCTGCCTTCGGCTGCGGTTTGCACAGGTGGAGACGCCTTTCGAGGCTTCGGTGCGGTGGCTTTCTTCGCCGCCGGCGCCTTTCGCGCCGGTGCCTTTTTCGCAGGGGGCGTGGCCACCGTCACATCCGGCGGCGGCAACTCCTCGGTTTTCGGCTGATCCACCGCTCTGACCTGCGGCGGAACCGGCCTCACCGGCGGCGGCCCCGGCATCGGCTCGACCGGCGGCTGAAACGTCAACGCGGGCGGCGGCGACTTCCGCCCCGCTCGTTGCCCCGCACTCCGCTCATCGCGCTCCGGCTCGGCAGGGTGAAACGGCGCCTGCGACGGACGCGCCCGAGGGGTCGCTCGCTTCGCCGGTCCACGCGCTCCACTGCTGCGCTCGGTGCCCTCCGCATCGTCCTCCATGCCCAGGTAGCCTAGCTGTTGACCACGGATTTGCAGTGTTGAGACCGTGCCAGGATCTTCATCCTCGTTCGCCCAGATTCGGACCCGGCGGCGTGGCCTGGGAGGTTGCTTTGCCCCTCCGGTCATGGGCACGGTACTCTCAACGCGCGGTCGCTCCAGGGCGGCCGAGGAGACTTCGCCTAGTCTGGTCTATGGCGCCGCACTGCTAATGCGGTTGGGGCTAACCGCCCCTCCCGGGTTCGAATCCCGGAGTCTCCGCGCGAAAGTCAGGTGTGTATGCTGACTGAAGCAAGGAACGAGCAAGCGCCCGTAGCTCAATGGATAGAGCATCTGACTACGGATCAGAAGGTTAGGGGTTCGAGTCCCTTCGGGCGCACCAAAAGAAATGGCCTCCCACCAGCGGTGGGAGGCCATTTTTATGCCCGTGAGCAGGCCATCAGATCGGTCTGTTGCTCACGGACTGCTCACAAAGGGTCGGACGGGCCGGTGCCGGGTTAGAAACACCGTGCGGACCTCACCTTCCGCAGGAGGTGCTTGTAAACCTGGCGCGCGTGCCTGAGGGCCGGTTCTTCGCAGCCTCTCTTCAATCCGCTTCCTTGTGTGCCGAGTGGCAGCCAGGACGAGGCGGCGGTGGCGTCGGCGCACCGCCGCTGCTGCGGGGGCGATCGTTTAGTTCGGCGTGGTCCGGCGGAGGTCGGAGGCGGCGACCTCTTCGGTGCTGCTGACGGTCCATCGTTCGGTGCGGCTGTCGTAGAGGATGATGCTGCCGTCGTGCAGGACGATCCGGTCGAGGTAGCCCTCTGGGTCGGCCGCGGTGGTGGCGTCCTGGTCGTATTCGGCCAGGGCGGGGATGACGTCGGCGAGCAGGGTCGCCATCGTCATTGTGGGTTCGTCGAACGCGCGGTTGAGTGTCTCGGCGATCTCGGTGGCGCTGGCGCTCATGTGCGGAACCTCTCGTCGTTTGGCCGGGGGAGTCGGTTGCCCTGTCAGCGAGGGTGCGTGAAGAAAACTGCCCGCTTTCCCTGAGTGCATCGTGCGGCATGCCGTGGCCTGGGTAATGCTGCCCCGCGAGCCCGAACAGCTGAAGGTGCCCGGAGAGCCGCGCAGGTTCGCCGCTTCGTCCAGGCCCCGCTGGGCGGTGTGACGATAGCGCCGCGGAGATGACCGGCGCCTCGCAGGACTTTCTGCGCCGCCTCGAGAAGGCGAAACTGTTCACCCCGTTCCGGTCGGCCGGAGGCCACCGCCGCTACTCGCGCCACCAGATGCGTCTTGCCGCACGGGCCCGCGAGATAGTCAGCCAAGGCATCGGCCTGGAAGCCGCCTGCCAGATCGTCCTACTCGAGAACCGGCTCCAGGAAGTTCTCCAGAGCAACCAGAACCAGCCGCACCGACAGCAAGCGGAAGCCGCCTGATCTCGATCGCCTTCACGGTCCTTCTCTGATCATGAGAAGGACCAGCGGCCGCTCAGCCGGCGAGGATGCGCAGTGCGATGTGCAGTGGGCGGTGAACTCCGCGACGGCCAGGGCATGGAAGACCTCGTGGAAACCGAACCAGTGAGGGCTCGGGTGAACCGTAAGCGGGTCGATTGCGAAGTGCCGCAGTGCCCTGCGCTTTCTGCCGGTGGCTTTATGCTGCGGGGCGTGACGGACAGTGTGACCAGCAGCGGTACGGATCTGAGTGACGTGCTGCTCCAGGTGGAGAAGGCTGCTCCGGTCGATGCTGTCGAGGCCGTGACCCGCCGCATCGGCACCGTACTCGGCGCGTTGTGGGTGTCGTTTCTCATCGCGGACATGAGCGGCCGTGCCCTGGTCCGGCTCTCGCACGTGCCGTTCGGTGTCATGCCCGGCGGCCGCCAGCAGGACCAGGACGTCGCGGTGGTGCTGCCGTTCGACGGGGGCCCTCAGGAGCAGGCGCTGCGCAGCCAGCACGTGCTTGTCGAAGAATCCGGCGGCCGGTTCGTGATGAGAGCACCGGTCACCCAGCGCGGCGAGGCCATCGGCCTGCTCGAGATCGCCCTGCCCGCCGCACCTACCGAGGCGACCGTACGTGCGGTGTCCCAGGTCGCGCACACCCTGGCTTTCGTGGTGATTGCCAACCGTCGGCACACCGACCTGTTCGAATGGGGCCAGCGCACCACCCCGTTCACCCTCGCCGCGGAAATTCAGCGGCGGCTGCTGCCCGCGTCGTTTGTCTGCGAGGCCGACTCGTTCACCTTGGCCGCGTGGCTGGAGCCCGCAGCGAGCATCGGCGGGGACACGTTTGACTACAGCGTCGCCCGCGACCAGTTGCATCTGAGCATCACCGACGCTGTCGGCCACGGCGTGCAGAGCGCGCTCACCGCGACCCTGTGCGTGGGCAGTCTCCGCAACACCCGCCGTGCCGGCGGTAGCCTGCTCGACCAGGCGGAGACCGCGAACCTTGCGCTTCTCGACAACGCCCCGGGCGGGCCCACGTTCGCCACCGGAATACTCGGCCGCCTCGACCTGCGCACCGGCATCCTCGCCGTCGTCAACGCCGGCCACCCCGCCCCGCTGCTGGTCCGCGACGCCACTGCCCGGCCCGTGCATCTTCCGGCCAACCGGCCCTTCGGCGTGCTACGGCACGGCCTCTACGAGCAGACGCAGATCACGCTGCAACCCGGGGACCGACTCGTGATGGTCACCGACGGCATGCTCGAACGAGACGCGGCAGCCGTGGACCTGGCCGCCCGCGTTCAGGACCTGGGCGGACTGCATCCGCGGGAAGTCGTCAGGGTCCTCGCCGACCTCGTCCTCGACGTCGCCGGTCCCACCTTGCCCGACGACGCCTGCCTGCTGATCCTCGACTGGCACGGCAACCACGGTGACACCCGCGATACGACCGCCGGTGCCGAACCCGCTCGCGCAAGCACACCGAGCTGAAGAGTCCCTTCCGCCTGGAACTCCTGAGCGGTCAGCGGCCCCGCGGCATCGCGCGGTGCGCCGAGGCGAGTCGTCGCGCCGCCTCGGCCAGGTCTTCCGGGCCGTAACGTGAGAAGGAGAGCCGGATCGGCCGGTCGGGCTTCCGGTCGAGGAAGAACGTGTCGCCGGGCAGGAATGCCACGCCGTGCGCTGTGGCCGGCTTCGTGAGTTCATCCGCTCCGGGCAGACGCACCCACAGGAACCACCCACCCTCCGGCACGTCAAACGACGCGGTGGGCAGGTGGAGGCGCAAGGCTGCCGCGAGCGCGTCCCGCTGACCGGCATAGCGGGCGCGCAGGCTGTCGAGGTGGGTGGAGTACCCGCCGGAAGTCGCGAACGACGCCATTGCCAGCGCGGTCGTGTGGTTCACGCCGCCGCCGCTGTCGACGTATCCACGGCGGGTCAGTGCGGTGATCCGGTCCGGGGACGCGGTGATCCAGCCGAGTCGGAGGCCGGGTGCGACGGTCTTGGCCAGGGAGCTGATCCGGATCACCACGTCGGACGCGTCAAGCGAGTAGAGCGACGGTGGCGCCGGCACACCGTCGTAGGACAGGTCCCGGTACGTGTCGTCCTCCACGATCGTGACGCCGCCGCGCCGGGCCGCCTCGATCAGCGCGATGCGTTGTGGCCCGGGTAGCGAGGTGCCGGTCGGGTTGCCGAACGTGGGCACCAGGTAGAGCAGGGTGGGCCGGTGCCGGCGGATCAGCTCAAGCATGGCCGCGGGATCGTGGGCGGGTGCGGCGATCAACCGGAGGCCGTGATCGGCGAGGGTGCGGAGCGCGTAGTGGTAGGTCGGCGTGTCGACCAGGGCCGGCCCGCCCCGGCCGAAGACGGAGGCGATCAATTCCAGCGCGTGTGAGGCCCCGGCGGTCACGAAGACCTCGTCGGAGCGGCCGCCGATCCAGTCGATAAGCGGCTCCGGTCCTACTGCACGGCCGTAGTCCAGCGCGGACGCCCCGTGCCGGCGTAGCGCGTCCGCTGTCGCGTCCGCCCACGCGTCGAGGGGGAGCGCGTCCGGGTGTGGGTGCCCCCAGCCGAGGTCAAGCGTTCCGGGAGCGGTGTGGAACTGCTCGATGGCGCCCATGCATCGCATCGTGCAGCGTGGACCGTGCCTTGTCGCGCTCCCGGGCCGATTGTGGCGGAATGTTTCACATGAAACATCAGGGGCGCGGCGCCGCCCGTACCCCCTGATGATTTTGATCTTGAATGACCTTGGGGAGCTGGCCTCCGGCATCGGCACGAGCTACCGGCGGCCGAAACGTTGCACAATCGGTTCGTAAACTGTTCTGTCCCACCGTTTTCAACGAGGAGTCACGGAGTCACATGAGCACCGAGACGCTGGAGTTCCAGGCGGAAGCGCGCCAGCTTCTGCAGCTGATGGTCCACTCGATCTATTCGAACAAGGACATCTTTCTGCGGGAGCTGATCTCGAACGCGTCCGACGCCCTCGACAAGCTGCGGCTGGAGTCGCTTGTCGACAAGGAGCTCGACGCCGACACCTCGGACCTGCACATCGCGCTGGACGTGAACGCGGAGTCGCGCACACTCACGGTCCGGGACAACGGCATCGGCATGTCCCGCGAGGACGTGGTGCGGTTGATCGGCACGATCGCCAAGTCCGGCACCGCGGAGGTGCTTGCGAAGCTGCGCGAGGCGAAGGAGAACGCGGAGCTGATCGGCCAGTTCGGCGTCGGCTTCTACTCCACCTTCATGGTCGCCGACCGCGTCACGCTTGTGACCCGAAAGGCAGGCGAGGCCGAGGGTACGAGGTGGGAGTCGGCAGGCGAGGGCACGTACACGATCGAGGCGGCCGAGGACGCGCCGCAGGGCACCACCGTCACGCTGCACCTCAAGCCGGAGGACAGCGAGGACCACCTCTACGACTACACAGCCGAGTGGAAGATCCGCGAGATCGTCAAGCGGTACTCGGACTTCATCTCCTGGCCGATCCGGATGACCGTGGAGAAGAAGGGCGAGGACGACACCGTCGAGTACGACGTCCAGACGCTGAACTCGATGAAGGCGCTCTGGGCCCGCCCCCGCAAGGAGGTGGAGCAGTCCGAGTACAACGAGTTCTACCGGCACATCAGCCACGACTGGACCGACCCGCTCGAGACGATCCACATGAAGGCGGAGGGCACGTTCGAGTACGAGGCGCTGCTCTTCATCCCGTCGCACGCGCCGTTCGACCTGTTCATGCGCGAGAGCAAGCGCGGCCCGCAGCTGTACGTCAAGCGCGTCTTCATCATGGAGGACGCGGAGGCGCTGCTCCCGGACTACCTGCGCTTCGTCAAGGGCGTGGTGGACGCGCACGATCTGTCGCTGAACATCTCCCGCGAGATCCTGCAGCAGGACCGGCAGATCCAGGCGGTGCAGCGCCGGCTGGTCAAGAAGATCCTCTCCACGGTGCGCGATCTTCAGGAGAACGAGAACGAGAAGTACCAGACGTTCTGGCGTGAGTTCGGCCGCGCGGTCAAGGAAGGCCTGATCAGCGACGGGGACAACCAGAAGGCGATCCTGGAGATCGTCTCGGCCGCGACGACGCACGACGCCGAGCAGGTCACCACGCTTCGTGACTACATCTCCCGGATGAAGGAGGGCCAGCAGCACATCTACTACATGACCGGCGACTCCCGCGCGACCATCGAGAACTCGCCGCACATGGAGGCGTTCCGCGCCAAGGGCTTCGAGGTGCTGCTGCTCACCGACCCGGTGGACGAGGTCTGGGTGGAGCGGGTCACCGAGTTCGACGGCAAGCCGCTGCAGTCGATCGCGAAGGGCCAGGTCGACCTGGAGTCGGAGGAGGAGAAGGAGGCCGCGAAGCCGGAGCAGGAGCAGCGCAAGAAGGACTTCGCGGACCTGCTGACCTGGATGAAGGGCGTGCTGAACGAGAACGTCAAGGACGTCCGGCTCTCCTCCCGGCTCACCACGTCGGCCGCGTGCATCGTCGGCGACGACGAGGACGTGACGCCGACGCTTGAGAAGATGTACCGCGCGATGGGCCAGGAGGTGCCGCACGTCAAGCGCATCCTGGAGCTGAACGCGACGCACCCGCTTGTGGTCGGCATGCGCAGCGCCTTCGAGGGCGACGACAAGGACGGTCTCGCGGAGACGGCCGAGCTGATCTACGGCATGGCGCTGCTGGCCGAGGGCGGCGAGCTGTCCGACCCGTCGCGCTTCACCCGCCTGCTCGCAGACCGGCTGGCGGCCACGCTCTAACTGGTCAGATACGGCCCGGTGACGAACGTGCCGTCCACGGTGAACGGCCAGGGGTTGACGAGGCATCCGTTCAGCCCCATCGACTGCTGCATCATCGCGGGCGCGAGTTCGCCCTTGCCGGGGCAGCCCTGGTGGTCGAAGCCCAGGAAGTGGCCCATCTCGTGGTTGATCACGCCGGCGTGGTAGCCGTCGACCGACCGCGAGATGGGCGACCCCTGCAGCCAGCGCCGCAGGTTGATCATGATGGTCGTGCCGATCTTGCAGGAGAACTTGCCACCGGTGTCGTACCCCTGCGCCGCGCACTGCGCGTCCACGGTCCCGGGCGTGGCAAGCCGCACCCGCACGTCGTACTGAGGCCCGCTCACCCGCTGAAAACGCCAGGACGCGTTCTGCAGTCCGTGCGCCGGCTCGGTGACCGGCTGCGCGGCCGACCCGGTCCAGCTGCGCCGGTCCTTCCAGACCTCGTCGATCGTGGCCGCGAAGCCGTCCGGCGTCACCGGCTCCACCTCGCCCCAGTCGATGCCGGTCTCCACCTCCACCCGGTAGGTGATCAGCGTCTTCCCGGTGCCCAGCACCTCCTGTGAGCCCTTCGCGGTTCCGAACACGCCGCTACCGAACTCCGGCACCTGATCGTCCCGCACCGGGCTCGGGCTGGGGCTAGGGCTGGGACTGGGGCTCGGACTCGCACTCGGGCTGGGCGCGGACACCTGCTCCACCGGCGGCTCACCCACCCGCCAGGTGGGGCCCTCCGGCGCCGTCCCGCACGCGGACAACACGAGCGACAGCACGGCCACCCCGACGACCCGACCCGCACGCTTGCGCACCGGCAGACTCCCCCCAATTCGGCACCCGCCCCCCGGCGGACGCGCGACGACCCCGGTTGTACAAGCCACATGCCACAGACATGACCGATCCGGGGGTACGCCGTACTCGTGCTATAGACGTGGGTCAGGTCTCATTGGTGGTCCGAGAGTGTCGTACCCCACTATTAACGTGCCGGATATGGCAAGCGCGGCGGCATACGCATACCTCGATCACTCGGCTCTGGCGCCGGACACCGGCCTGACGTTGCAGACGTCCGGTGGTCCCGACGCCAACCCGCGGTTCTTCACCGGTTTCCTCACCCAGCCCGGCGCCGCCGCGGTCGGTCTGCTGGCCGTCGCCGAGGTCGCCCGCACCCGCTACTTCCGGCCGGTCAGCCCGGCCAGCCTCGACCCGGTGGTCACCGCCGGGTCGGACAGGCTGCGGTTCGAGTCGTTCTCCGGCTGCTGCGGCGTCTACGCCCGGCTCGACGTGCTGCCGTCCGGCGTCGACGGCGACATCACCGACCACGGCACCACAAATGTGGACGTCAACGTGCCGCTCCAGCGCGCGCTCGCCCGGGTCGGCCGTGCCGACCCGATGCACCTTTCGGTCGGCCCCGACGATCTCACCGTCACCACGTTCGACGGGCCGACGGTCGAGCGCAAGGTGCCGCTGCCATCCCGCTGGCTGCGCGGCTTCGCCGAAGCCCAGGTGATCACGTCCCGGTTCGACCCGCGCGCCGAGGTCGGCGCCGCCGAGGCCCGTGCGCTGCTGCACCGCCTCCCGGTCGCGGAGCGCGGCGTGCTCTGGGCCGTCCCGTCCGGTCGCTCGCTGCGGTTGACCTCCCGCCCGGTGCCCGGCGCGGTCTGCCTTCCCGGCGCCGGACGGCTCGTCGCGCTCCGCCCGTTCCTGCGCTTCGCCACCACACTCCGGGTGTACGGGCCGCCGGTCAGCGCGGGCAGCGGGCCGGTCGCCAGCACCTGGGAGCTCAGCTCGCCCACCATGCGCCTCTCGCTGACGCTCTCCCCCGAGTCGTTCCGCGGCTTCTCCGGCGAGGGCGCGGTGCTCGAGTCGCTCGCCACCGACGACGCGGCCGACGACGCCGACCTGATCAGTGCGCTCCTGTCCTGGGACCCGACCATCGACCTGGACGCGCTGGCCACCTCGTCCGGCTTGTCCGCCCAGCGCGTCCGGGACGCGCTCACCCAGCTCGGCACCGCCGGCCGGGTCGGCTACGACGTGGCTGAGGCCGGCTACTTCCACCGCACCCTGCCCTATGACGCCGCCGCCGCCGCGAAGCTGAACCCGAGGCTGGTCAGCGCGCGGGCGCTCGTCGCCGCCGGCGCGGTCACGCTGGACGGGGAGTTCGCCACCATCCGCAGCGGTGACGAGACCTATCGGGTGCGACTCGTCTCGCCCGGCACGGTCACCTGCACCTGCCCCTGGTGGGCCACGCATCGCGGAGACCGCGGCCCGTGCAAGCACGCGCTCGCGGTCCGCATGGTCAGCACCGGCGAGACCGCCGACCTGGACGAGCCCGCCGAGGTGTTGTCGTGACCGCCGTGACGACCGAGTCGATCCCCACCGCCCCGGAACAGCTCCTGGAACGGCTCCGCCGCCGCCACGACAACGGTGATCTGACAGGCGTCGCCGCACTGCTCCTCGCGATCACGGAAGAACAGCGGCGCGCCGTCTTCCCGCACGTGGACACGCTGATCCGGTCGATCAAGGGCGACGCCTGGTGGCAGGGCGACCGGCCGCACGCCGGCGCGCTCGGGCTGATCGCGATCGGCACCGCGCCCACCGCGCCCAAGGCCATGGCGCTGCTCACCCGGCGCGGCATGCGCGACGGCTGGGGCAGCATCCCGCTCGACCACCTTCGCTCCGTGTTGCATGCCCGCCGCCCGCCCTGGCTCGGCGACCTCGCCACCCGCGTCTGCGAGAAGCTGGACCCAGACCTTGCGGTCTGGGGCGGCGAGTGGGAACTGGCCGACACACTGCTGCGCGAGTCCGGCACGATGCCACCCGTGACCGAGGCGGTCGTCCGCGGCTGGCAGGGCGCCATCACCCGGCCCGAGCGGCGCGGCACACGGGTGCCGATGGTCGAGCGGCTACGGGACAGCCCCTATACCGATCTACTGCTCCCCGGCTTCTTCGAGATCGACGGGCTCGGCAACGGCTTTCCCGTCCGTGAGTGGGACGAGGCCGCCAAGTCCTGGGTCAGCAAGCCGAGATTTGCGCTCTCGCTCGTCGCGCTTGCCGCCGAGGGCCGACTCGACCGCGCGATGCTGCTCGACGGCGCGATCGACCGCATGCTCCGGGGAGACAGGCCGGGCGCTCTGCGCACCTTCACCGCGCTGCACGACGCGCTCGCCCCCACGCCTGCGGAGCTGGCCGCACACGCCCTCGACTACGCCCAACTGCTTCCCGCCGGCTCCTCCCCGGTGGCCACGCTGGCACAGCGGGCGCTCCGTACCGTCGACGACGCCGGCCGGCTGCAGCTGGAGACGCTGCTCGACGCGTCCGCCGGTGTGCTGCTCCGCAAGGAGAAGTCACTGGTCAAGACGCAGCTCATCTGGCTGGACCGGGTCGCCCGCCAGCAACCCGGCCGGCTCGGGGAGATCGTGGCGACTGTCGCGATCGCGTTCGGCCATCCCGCGCTCGACATCCAGGAGCGGGCGCTGACAATCGTCGCCAAACACCTGCCAAAACTGGATGCGGACGACATCGCCCGGCTTGCGGACGAGGCGGTCCAGCTCGGTGGCGACCTCCCGGCCCGGGCCGCCGCGCTCCTCGGCACCACGACTCCTTCGCCGCACCCGGCCGACCGCGCTGTCACCCTGGTCCCGCCACCGCCGCCGGCCGAGCTGCCCGCGCCGATCGCGAGCGCGGCCGAGCTGGCGGAGGAGCTCACCTCGCTGATCCACCACGAGACCGCTGTCGGCTGGGAGCGGGTGCTCGCCGCCGTCGTCGCGCTGCACGCCGCCGGGCAGCGCACCGCGCTCGCCGACGCGGTGCGTCCAGTTCTCGCCCGCGACGCCGACGTCTTCACAGAAAACACCTGGAACCCCCGCCTGCGGTACGTCTTCCTGGGCGAGACGCTTCGCGCGCTGATCGACGAGGAGCCGGGGCGTAAGACCGGAGTGCGGCAGCAGATGGTTGCCTCCGTCCGGCGGGCGTGGCAGGACGGCACGCTGCCCGGCGCTGGTGGGGTAGAGGACAACCCGCGCG
This sequence comes from Catenuloplanes sp. NPDC051500, assembly GCF_044454585.1. Taxonomy (NCBI): domain Bacteria; kingdom Bacillati; phylum Actinomycetota; class Actinomycetes; order Micromonosporales; family Micromonosporaceae; genus Catenuloplanes; species Catenuloplanes sp. NPDC051500. Next base: position 1,149 of record NZ_JBITDX010000048.1, on the reverse strand, counting down.
GAGTCCTGGGGCTGCGCGTCGCGGAGATCTCGGTGCAGCTGCTCCGTGCTCCGGTTCCGGTGCTGCTCGCCACGCCTACCCACGTCACCGGCTCGCTCGACGCGGAAACTCTCCTGACGCGCCTGATGAGGGCCGAGACCGAGAACTGGACACCCTGGCGGATCGATCTGGAGCAGTCACTGGTCCGCCTTTCCCGCAACACCGCACCGAGCGTGGTCAGCCGGGCGGCCGCGCTGACCGGCGAGGCCGGTCAGCGGTTCGCGGCGTGGCTGCGCGGCGGCGGCCTGCCGGACCCGGTCTCCACGCTTGTCGAGCAGCGCACGCCAGAGAAGAAGGAGCGGAGCTACTGGTGGGGCGGACCGGAACGGCGAGTGGTGGTCGCGCTGAAGCCTGCCGCGCCGACCGGGCTGCTCCTGGAGAGCCAGCTCCTGCACCTCGACCGGCCTGCCCACCCGTCCTACACCGATCCCGATGTGGACGACCTCTGGGTGACGGCGTTGCCGCATCACCGCGAGGTCACCGCGGCCTGGGCGTTGCCGATGCTCGCCGGCCTGGCCGACACCGATCTGAAGGGCGGCGCCGACCTGCTGCCGCAGCTGGCCGAGGCGGAGGGCCCGGTCGGGCCCGCGTTGACCTATGCGCTGGCATATGCGTTGGGCGCACGCCATGAGCAGGACCGGCTCGCCGCGGTGGACGCGTTCCTGATGCTTGCCGCGCGGGGCACGCCGTTCGCTGCCGGGGTGGGAGCGGCGCTCGGCGACCTGGCCGCGGGCGGAACGCTCACGGTGAGCCGAGTGGTGGGCCCGCTCAGCGATATCCACCGGGCCGGCGCATCGGCAATTACGTGGGAATTACTCGTGGTGGCACTTCCACTACTGCTGCCGAATGGGGCGCGCGCATTGCCGGATCTTCTGGAACTGGCCGCTCAGGTCGCTCCTGCGGCCGGTGCGAAGGGGTCGTTTCCGCAGCTGGACGTGGTTGCCGGGCGCACCGGAGCCTCTCGACTGGTGAGGGAGGCAAAGCGTCTGCACTCTGTGTTGAATCAGTGACACATTGAGGTGATCTCAGCAAGATTCGGGTAGGTGTTTGTATTCGAAGTGGGTCAGGTGGAGTGCGGCGGCGACGATGTCGCCGATTCTGCGTGGGCTG
>NZ_JBITDX010000047.1:0-25691 GCF_044454585.1 Catenuloplanes sp. NPDC051500 | reverse complement strand
GTTGGTGGCGGCCCTGCCGATGATCTGCTCCCCGATGGGCGGGTCGATGGCAGACGGGGCAGCCAGGCGGTCACCTTTGTGTGCTGCGCACACGACACAAGATCAAAGGCAGGGCAGGGCATGCGGGGCCGGCGGCGCGGCGGAGATATGGGTGAAATGCGGGGAAAGGGAGACGGCGAAGGGTGTCAGGTGAGGCGTGAGCACGCTATTCGGCGTGGATGACGTACACATGCCTCACCTGGCCGTTGATCTATCGGCTGTTGGCGATCGATGGCGGCGGCAACGTACCAGCGGCAGGGATTTTTCTTGATATTGCGGGCAAGGATTGGGTCTGGGCAGCGTGCTAGGGCTGAGCCGCACCGGGAGAGGCAACGGAGTCGGGAGCATGCGAGGGGCAGACCACCGCGGGAGGGGGTAGGTCGGTCTGCTTGCACGGGGCGGGGCGGGGCGGGGCGGGGCGGGGCGGGGCGGGGCGGGGTGCGGTGCGGTGGGGTGGGGTGGGGTGCGGTGATTGTCAGTGAGGGGTGGCGATGCGGTCGAGCCAGTCGGTGAGTAGGGCGGTGAAGAGGGACGGCTGCTCGATCTGGGCGCCGTGGCCGGCGCGGTCGAGGACGGCGAAGGTGGCGCGCGGGTAGTCGGCGAGGAGGTGCCAGGCGTCGCGGTAGCCGGTGACGGAGTCCTGGCGGCCGAGGAGGAAGAGGGACGGGCCGTTGAAGGGGGCCGGTTCCAGCGGGAACGTGCCGGGGTAGGCGGCCTGCAGGCGGGCGACGGCGCCCGGGTCGGCGAGGGCGAGGCCGGGGGCCTCTTCGGCCTGGATGCGGCGGTACGTCTCCTCGGTCTGCACCACCATCTCCTGGTCGAAATCCGCACCGGCCGGTAGGGCGGCGGCGAACGCGTCCCGGTGCAGCACGACGTGCGGGTCCACGTCGCGGGACGCGTGGGTGGCGATGATCATGGGGACGATCAGCGCCATGCCGGTGACCCGGCCGGGATCGGCGGCGACCAGGCCGCGGGCGAGGTATCCGCCGTAGGACTGGCCGCACACGGCGTAGGGGCCGTCCGGGATCAGCGTGCGCACGGCGTTCTGGACGGCAGCGAACACGTCGTCGGTGCTGTGCACGGCGTCCGGTGCGGTGCTGCGGCCCATGCCGGGCAGGTCCAGGTAGATCCGGCGCCAGCCGGGGCGGGTCGCGAAGACCGGCTCGCACGAGCCGGTCAGCGCCCGGTGGTCGAGCTGGAATCCGTGGAGCAGCACGATTGTGCCGGTCTCGCCCGTGGCGGGGCCGTACGAAACGTAGTGCAGATCGTTGACGAACGGCATCCGAAAATCATGTCATGGGACGGGCCCGCCCCGCGCCGGGTGGCGTGGGACGGGCCCTGAGGTGGTGCGTTTCAGCAGGTTACGGGGCGGAGCACCCAGTCCACGGTGGTCGGGGTGCTGGTGTTGATCTTCGCCGTCTTGGTCTGGGGCTTCCAGCCGTCCTTCGCGACGATCAGCGTAAGCGGGTTGTTGCGGTTGTCCAGCCAGTACGCGTACTTGCCGGCCGCGTCAGTGGTGAACGTGAACGACATCGCCCACGAGTCGACCTGGACTGTGGCGCCGGCCAGCGGTGCGCTGACGCCCTGGCAGTTGATCCCGGTCACGGTGCCGAGCAGCTTGCCCCACGTCTTGGGCTGCTGGACGGTGAGCGTGACCGACACCGGCGCCACGGTGTACGGCGTGTTCTCCTTGATGCCGATCGCGCCGGTGTACACACCGGGCTGCTCGACGTTGCCGGACAGGCCGACGGTGACCGTGACGGACTTGCCGGGCGCGAGCGTCGCGGAAGTCTTGTCAAGCGTCATCCAGGAGACGTCCGCCGCGGAGGCGCACTCGGTCAGGCCGGGCAGCGCCTCGCTGTCGGCCGTCGCGTTGAACTGTCCGGCCGAGCCGCCGACCTTGTAGAAGCCGCACGCCGCGCCGCCCCGGTAGCGGGGGGTGTTGGCGTTCGGCAGCGCGGACCAGGTGGCCGCGGCCGGGTCGTAGGCGAAGCCGGCGTTGGTGATCGCGCCGCCCTGCGAGCCGCCGACGACAAGCAGCTTGCCGTTGGCCACCGCGAACGACGACGCCCAGCTGTCGGCCGGCGCGTCAGCGATCGGCGTCCAGGTCGTGCCGTCGAACTTGTAGGACGCCTTCTGCGCCGCACTGCCGTCGTTGCCGCCGGTGCAGTAGATGACGTCCTCGATGGAGCCGCAGGAGCCGAAAGCCACCGACTTCGGGTACGCCGCGAGCGTCGACCAGGTGTTGGCCGCCGGGTCGTAGGCGACCACCGTGTTCGACATCGGCGTGCAGCTTGCCGTGGTGCAGCCGCCGATGGCGTAGAGCTTGCCGTCCGCGACCGCCTGTCCGGCCGCGGCGCGCGGCGCGGGGTTGTCGGCGACCTTGGTCCAGGTGTTCGGGCCCGGGTCGTAGGACCAGGTGGTGGCGGACGGGCCGGACGCGCCCCAGCCGCCGGTGGCAATGATCTTGCCGTCGATCACGCCGACCGTCAGCGCGTTCCGTGCCTCGGGCAGGTCCGCGATCGCGGTCCAGGTCAGCGCGGTCGCGTCGTAGACGTAGTTCTTCGTGGTGGACGCGGAGCCGTCACCGCCGCCGATCGAGTAGATCTTGTCGTCCAGCGAGACGACCCGGTTGTCCATCACCGCGCTCGGGTAGTCGGTGATGTCCGCCCAGGGTGCCGCGTTCGGCGCCGCGGCCGGGGTGACCGCGGTGGCGCCCATGCTGACCTTGCTTGCGAACGACGCCTTCGTGGTGAGGCGTTGCAGCGGCGCGCCGGCCGCGGCGAGCAGCTCCTTGTCGGTGACCTTGGAGCCGTCCGCACGCAGCAGCTCGAAGCCGCCGGCCCGCTCGCTGAACTCCAACTCCACCGGCAGGCCGCCGTTGTTGGTGACCGTGAACTTCTTGCTCGCGGTGCCGTCCGGCATGCGGACCGTGCCGGTGATCGCGGCCGGGGTGACGGTGATCTGGCCGGCCGCCAGCGCGAACGCGCCGGTGACGACCTTGTTCGCCTTCACGGTGATCGCCTTGGTCTGCGACTGGTAGTTGCTCGCCGCCGCGGTGAAGTCGATCTTTCCGGTGGTCTTCGAGACCAGCCAGAAGAAGCCGTCGTCGAGGCCCGGGTCGTCCGGCGTGGCGGTGGTGACCGCCGAGGCGCCGCCGCCGCTGACCGTCGCGCCGTTGATGTAGCCGCCGGTGTTCTTGTCCTCGACGTGGCCGACGACGAGTCCGCTGGTGATCGGCTTGCACTCGACAGTGCTGCCGATGAGCACGTTGTCGACCTCCCACCACCACTCGTACGAGGCGTCGTAGTAGTGGAAGCGGACCTGCACCGCGGACTTGCCGGCCGCGCTCGGGATCGGGATCTCGGTGACCCGCGGGCCGGGCACGTCGGAGGCCTGGGCCAGCACTGTGGTCCAGGTGGCGCCGCCGTCGATGCTCAGGTCCACGTCGGCGTTGTCCGAGCCGAGCCAGTTGAAGTCCTGGTTGAAGCGGATCACCGGCGCGGTCACCGCGCTCAGGTTGACGACCGGGCTGACCAGGGAGGTGTCCTGCGCGCCGCCGGAACCGTAGTGGTCGCTGTCGATGATCGCGAAGCCGCCGCTGCCGCCGGTCTTGTTGCCCCGGTTGCCGTCGTCGGTGAACTTCCAGGTCTGGCCGCGGCCGACCGCGTCGGTGACGGTCCAGCCGGCCGGCGCGACGCCGCCCTCGAACGGCGCGTAGACACCGTCGGAGGCGTAGCCGTAGCCCGGCGCGGTGGCGCAGGAGGCCAGCTCGATCGGCACTGCCTTGTCGTAGGTGGTGTCCGCGACGCCGACAGTGACGTTCTCGCTGACGGTCTGGTATCCGGGGTAGACCGGGTCCACGGTCAGCTGGTACGTCGCGTCCGCCGGCAGGTCGAACTCGTAGTAGCCGTCGGTCGGGTCGGTGTAGTCGGAGACGCCGGACGGGCCCGCCACGCTTACCTTCGCGTAGAGCGGCCAGCCGTGGCCGGAGCCGTCCGTGATGGTGCCGGTGATCTTGACCTTCGGTACCTCGGCCAGCGCCACGTCGAGAGCCACAGTGGTGTTGGCGGTGATCGTCACGGTACGGGTGACAGTCCCGAACCCGAATGCCGACACCGTGACCGTGTAGTCGCCGGCCGGCAGCAGCGCGCTGAACGTGCCGTCCGCGGCCGTGGTCAGCGCGCGGCTCACCTCACCGGTGATCGTCACCGAGGCGCCGGCGACAGGTGCGCCGCCCGGGCCGGTGACCGTGCCGGCGAGCGTGCCGGTGTCACCGATCGGCGCGGCGTTGAGCAGCGCGAGCGCGTCGAGCTTGCCCTCGCCCCAGACGTTGTTGTCCGAGGTGGTGCCGCCGCAGGTGGTGTTGGAGACGTCGGCCGCGGTGCCGTCGAGAAGCGCGCGGGTCTCGGCGACCTTGCCCACGAGTGCGGGCGCGGCGGACCAGAGCAGCGCGATCGCGCCGGCCAGGTGCGGCGCGGCCATCGAGGTGCCGGAGAACGCGGCGTAACCGCTGCCCGGGACGCTTGAGCGCACGTTCACACCGGGGGCGGAGATGTTCGGCTTGATGTCGCCGTTCTGGCCCGCGCCGCGGGAGGAGAAGCTGGCGATGGCGTTGTTCACGTCGTAGGCGCCGGCCGAGTAGTTGCTGACCGAGCTGCCCGGGGAGCCGCTGGTGTTGCAGGCCGGGCCGCTGTTGCCGTTGGACCAGACGCCGAAGATGCCGGACGCGGTCCAGGCGAGCGTGACGTCCTCCATGAACGGATCGTTGGACGGCAGCCGCGTACCCCAGGAGTTGTTGATGATGTTGGGGCGCTTCGACGCGTCGGGGTTGGCCCCGGCGAGGTCGGTCGGCTCCAGCATCCACTGGCCGGAGTTGATCAGGGCCGCGTCCGAGGGGCAGCAGCCGTTGGCCGCGATCCACTTCACGCCGGGTGCGACGCCGATCTGGTTGGCGCCGTCCTTGCCGGCCATGGTGCCCATCGTGTGGGTGCCGTGCTCGTCGACGTCACAGGGAGCGCCGCTGCACGTGCCGGCCGCGTCGAACCAGCTGTAGTTGTGGTCGAACGTACCGTCGCCGTTGTTGCCCCGGTAGGAGCCGACCAGCGCGGGGTGGTCGAACTGGACGCCGGTGTCGATGTTGGCGATGACGATGTTCTCGCCGGTGACGCCGTACTGGTTCCAGACGTCGTCCGCGTTGATGCTTGCGACGCCCCACTCGAGCGCGTTGACCGTGTGCTCGTCGGCGCCCGCCTTCGTCTCCGGGATCTCGTAGGCGATGCTCGGGTAGAGGCCCTGGACCTCGGGGAACGCGGCGATCTTCTGCGCGCTGGCGGTCGAGCCGCCGGTCACCTTGATCGCGTTGGTGGCCCAGAACGCCTGGTAGGAGACGCCGGACGCGGACAGTTCCGCGCGGACCTTCTCCTGGCTGGCGGCGGCCGTCTTCTTCAGTGCGGCGGCGACCGCGGTGCCGCGCGCGTTCCAGTCGGTGAGCGCGGAGGCCTTGCTCAGGTCGGCCGTGGCGCCGAAGCGGATCCAGTAGTCGGCCTGGTTCTTCGCCGCGAACTGCGAGTCCAGGGCGGCGGGGATCTTGTCCTCGGTGACGGCGGCCTGCGCGGGTTGCGCCGTGGACACCAGGAGGCTCGCGGCGGCGACGGCGGTGGCCGCCGCCGCTCTGAGCAGAAGGGAACGTTGCATAGGTGCTGCCTCTCCTCGGTACGACTCGGGGGTTGAGCGAGTCATCGGAGGGCGGCGGAAGTCTCGCCCCGCCGTTCGGCTGAGTGCGGAACGGCGGACTTCCATGCCCAGGCTCCGGAGGGATGACGCCGGTAGCCCGAAGGGACACTATGATCTAGCAGAATGGACGATCAAGACGGAACGTAAGTAACTTGTCACCATCAGGTAAGCACGCGCATAACGGCCCGATACCCCTGTTGATCGCGGTCGCGGCCACCCCTGCCGAGCGGCTGCGCCTGGCCGAACTCGTTGAGGGCATCGCCCCCGTGCTGCTCGTCTCCGATCTGGACGAACTGAGGCGCCTGCTGTCCCCAGCAGAGTCGACCGGGAACTGACAACCCGCCGACGTCAGCAAAACGCGTGCATTCAGCGGGCTCCCAGCCGACTCCGATCTTCAGAACGTGATCACGACGCTCCTGCCCCAGCGGGGAAGCTCCTCACCGTCATCCGCCTGTGTCCCGGGTGGGAACGGCACCGAAAGGGGGTCGTGGTCCAAGAAATTACCGCCCATCGGCCACCCGGGGTGGTTGCGGATGCGTCTTACGAGGGAGAATCCGATCAGTCGCACCCGTCGAAGGAGACCGATGGCTCCGCCCATACCCCGGCTGACCGGCACGTTGCGCGCCGTTCGGGTGCCCGATCTGTTCCGCGCCGGCCGCCGGGACCACTCGCCGCTCACAGGTGTCCTGTCCCTGGTGATCTGCGGCCTGCTGGCCGGCGTGGTGGTGGCCGCGGCCGCCTTCCCGATCGCCGCCATAGCCGGGCTCGGCACGAAGTCCGGCATCGAGGCGTACGACAATCTCCCCACCGAGCTGACCGTGCAGCGCACCCCGCAGAACACGTACCTGTACGCGGCGGACAACAAGACGCAGCTCGCGATGGTCTACGACGAGAACCGCAAGGACGTCACGTTCGACGAGATCCCGCAGGTCATGCGCGACGCGATCGTGGCCGCCGAGGACCGCAGCTTCTACGAGCACCACGGCGTGGACTACCGGGGCGTGATGCGCGCGTTCCTCAACAACAGGTCCGGCTCGCAGAGTCAGCAGGGCGCGTCCACGCTGACCATGCAGTACGTGCGGATGGCGATCTCCTACTCGGCCACCCACCCGGCGGACGTGGTCGCGGCCACCGAGGACACCACCGCCCGCAAGGTCCGCGAGATGCGTTACGCGATGCAGCTCGAGGAGGAGATCTCCAAGGAGGAGATCCTCACCCGGTACCTGAACATGGCGCCGTTCGGCAACGGGGCGTACGGGATCTGGGCCGCCAGCGACGTCTACTTCTCCAAGCAGCCCAAGGATCTGACGGTCGAGGAGGCCGCGCTGCTGGCCGGCACGGTCAAGGCGCCGTCCGCGTACGACCCCACGAACGAGGAGGGGAAGAAGCTCTCCCGCGAGCGACGTGACAACTACGTGATCCCCGGCATGGTCGAGCTGGGCATGCTCACCGCCGAGGACGGCGAGAAGGCCAGGGCCACAGAGATCAAGGTCAACGGCAAGCGCACGCCGAACGGGTGTGTGAACACGTCCAAGAACGACTGGGGCTTCTTCTGCGACTTCTTCTACCGCTGGTGGATGGACCAGGAGGCGTTCGGCGAGACCACGTTCGACAGGGAGCGGCGGCTGAAGACCGGCGGCTACCGCATCGTCACCTCGCTCGACCCGGCCGTGCAGAAGTCCGCTCGGGCGAACGTCGGCAAGTACGCGCCGGACACGAACAAGAACGCGCTGATGGTCGCGGCCGTGACGCCCGGCACCGGGCACGTCAAGGCGCTCGCGGTCAACCGCGTCTACACCAACGACGACTCGAAGAACAAGGCGAACAGCGATCCGGCCAAGCGGAAGTCCGGGGTCAAGGGCTCGTACCCGAACACCACAAACCCGATCATCACCGGCAGCCCGGACGTGGGCGGTTTCCAGGGCGGGTCGACGTTCAAGCTGTTCACGCTGATCGCGGCGCTGGAGAAGGGCTTCCCACTGACGTACAGCATCGACTCGCCGAAGCCGTACTACGTCTCCGGCTTCCCGATCGAGCCGAACAAGACCGGCCCGTGCGCCGGCAAACCAGTCTACTGCCCGGAGAACGCGGCGAACAACATGACCGGCACGTTCAACATGTGGAGCGGATTCGGCCGGTCGGTGAACACCTACTTCGTGCCGCTTGAGGAGCGCGTCGGCGCGGACAAGGTCGTCGACGCCGCGAAACGCCTCGGCATCAAGTTCCGCGACGCGGAGGACCAGAAGCTGGCCGGTGACGCCGCCACCTGGGGCGCGTTCACGCTCGGCGTCTCCGGCACCACCGCGCTCGACATGGCGAACGCGTACGCGACGATGGCCGCCGAGGGCACGTACTGCGAGCCGCTGCCGGTCCTGGAGATCAGCCAGGGCGAGCAGAAGCTGGCCGCCGGCGAGCCGCGCTGCGAGCAGGTCGTGGACCAGGACGTCTCGCGCGCCGTGATCGACGCGGCCCGCTGCCCGGTCGGCGACAGGTCGGAGACGTCCCGCTGCACGACCGGCACCGAGGGCGGCGCGCGGGCGAAGGTCGGCAAGCCGGTGGCCGGCAAGTCCGGCACCACTGACGGCTACCGCACCGCCTCGTTCGTGATCACCACGAAGCAGCTGACCGTGGCCGGGATCGTCGCCGACCCGGACAACCACAACACCACAATGATCGGCGGCGGCGACGCCTGGTGGGACCCGCACTCCGAGGCCGTCAACCCCGCCGTGATCACCACACTTGCCGAGGCCTCGAAGAACGTCGCGGCCAAGCAGTTCACCCCGCCAAGCGACAAGATGATTACTGGTCGGCTGGTGCCGGTCCCGTCCGTGGTCTGCAACACCCAGGCCGACGCCACCACCCGCCTGAAGGCCAAGAAGTTCCAGGTCAAGGTGGCCTCCGAGCGCATCGACTCGCCCTGCGCGGCCGGTCGCGTGGCCCGCGCCGAGCCCGGCGACACCTCGGTCGAGGGCGGCACCATCGTCCTGCGCCTCAGTAACGGCAACGCCCCACCGTCCCCGAAGCCCTCCCCGACCCCCAGCCGTGGTGGCGGCGGCGGAGACGACGATGACGACGACGGGCCGACCCTGCCGGACCTCCCCGGCTTCCCGGACCTGCCGGGCATTCCCGGCCTACCGGGCGGCGACTGATCGATGATCGCCGCCCTGGCCGTGCTCGCCACGGCCATGATGGGCGCACCGGCCCAGGCCTCGGCCGCACGTGACGCCGGCCAGCCGGTCGCGCAGGCGACGGTCGCGGCGGCGGCAGCGGACATCGTCCACGTGCAGAGCGGGCTCTGCCTCGACGCCAGCGCCTCGCAGGGCGTGCGCCTCAACGGTTGCAACGGTGGGGCGTACCAGCAGTGGTACAGCACCACCGGCTGGGACGTCGTGCACGTGCGGACCGGGCTCTGCCTCGACGCCAGCGTCTCCCAGGGCGCGGTCCTCGAGACCTGCAACGGGGGCACGTACCAGCAGTGGCTCTGGTGACCCGATGAGATACGGCCGGTAGGACCATGACGGTGGAGGTGTCATCGCGTCGCGGCGGCACCTCCACTCAGTTCACGGCCGGTTCCAGGTCGCGCGATAGGCGGGCCAGGAGGCGCGGACGTAGAGCGTGAACGGGATCCACCAGATCAGGTCGTTGGTGATGATCAGCGCGACGGTCTGCCACGGCCAGACGCCGGTGATGATGAGCCAGGCGAGGCCGAGCGGGCCGAGGATCTTGCCGGTGAGTCCGATGGCGGCGATCAGGAAGCCGTCGGCGGGGCGGCGCGCGACCTCCAGGTAGAGCAGGCCGTACAGGCCGAGAACCATGCCGAGGCAGGCGAAGATCTGCGGGGTGTTGGACGGGGGCATCGCCGCCAAGCGGAACAGCCACTGCGGGTCGAGAACGGCATACAGACCCCAGAGGATGTTGTACGCGCCGGCCGCAAGGAACACACGACGATGTCCGGTCATCCGCGGATGATCGCATGTCGACTGCGGGTTCTAGGATTCTGCCCGTGTCGAGGATCGTGATAGTCGCCGCGACCGGCGGGGTCGGCCGGCACCTGCTGCGACTCTCCGTGCAGGCCGGCCACGAGGTGACCGCGCTGGTCCGCACGCCGGAACGGCTGGCCGGCGAGCCGGTGCGGATCGTGCGCGCGGACCTGAACACGCCCGACCCGGCCGTGCTTCGTGACGCGCTGGCTGGTGCGGACCTGGTGCTCTCCGGGCTGGGCGCGCGCTCCGGCGCGGAGACCGGCGTCGCGTCACGTGGCACATCCGCGCTGGTCACGGCCATGCAGGACACAGGTGTCCGCCGGATCGTCGCGGTCAGTGCGGCCTCGGTCGGCACGATCGCGTCACCGCTGCGGCCGCATCCACCGAAGCACAATCCGGGCGACGGGCCGGTCATGCGGCACGTGTTCGCGCCGATCTCGAAGGCGCTGTTCCGCCCGCACTACGCGGACCTGGCGATCATGGAGGACATCCTGCAGGCCAGCGGCCTCGACTGGACGGTCAGCCGCCCGCCCCGGCTGCTCGACCCCCGCCTGCGCCGCACCTACCGCACCGCTGTCGACGTCAACGTGCGCGGCGGCCTGTTCATCGCGCGCGAGGACGTCGCCCGCCACATGCTCGCCATGGCCGCGGACCCGAGCACGATCCACCACCGGGTCGGCGTGGCCTACTGACGGCATTTCAAGATCTAACCCATGGAGCGGCTTTCCCGCTCCCGCGGTGGTCCGGCCCGCAGGCTCCCGACTCTGTTGACCAGTCGCGTGCAGCGTTCTGGGGCTGACGGTTGAGGGGCTGACATCGAGGCCAGGAGCCTGACGGGCCGTTCCGGTCGGTCGGCGCTCTCGCGGCCCGCGGGGGCGGTCTGGGCGGCTGCGGTCTGGGCGGTCGCAAGGGCTGGCACCGAGAGAGCGGGCGTGACCGGGAGAGCCGGTTGAACTTGCCCTGGGTGGTCGCAAGGGCCAGCACCGAAGCCGCCGGGGTGGCGGGAAGGCCAGTCGGCTTCGGGCTGGGTGGTTGCAAGGGCCAGCCCCGAAGCGGCGGGGGTGACGGAAAGGCCAGCCGACCTCGGCCTGGGCGGTCGCAAGGGCCAGCACCGAAGCCGTGAGCCGCCGAAAGGTCATTCGATCTTGGCTCTCGCGTCTCGCCGCGCCAGGTCCACGGCAGGTCGGGCGCTCCGCGCCGCGATGGGTTCGTTGGTCGGGATCTCGCGTCCATCCGACGGGATGCAAGATCCTTGCGGCTCTGGTGGCCCTTATCGCGCTCGAATAAGGGCCACCAGAGCCGCAAGGATCTTGACGCGGGCCTTCCTTGACCCTTCGGCGTCAGGATGAACGCACAGGGCGGCGCTCATATACGAAATGTCGGGCGCGTAGCGCTCGCACCTGGACACTGACCGCGGATCTCCGCATGACGCGGGTCGTGAGCGCGGGCGTTGTCCTGGCATATGCGGACCCGGGGTGACTCCGCGTTCATGCCCGGCCCTGAAACCTGCCGAGGTGCCACGACCAGCCCGCACACCTGCGCAACCCGCGGACTCGGTGCCGGCCTTTTGCGCCCAACCAGGCCGCAACCGCCTCGACCTAGAAGCCGCAGAGACGACGGCCGTGCTGCTCTCGCGCTCAGCACGCACGACGACACGCGGAAACAACTCACCGCTCCCCAGCCCTTTTCGATCGCGGGTCCCCAGACCGCCGCACGCGAATGGGCAACAGAGTCGCGCCCGCGGGCAAACCTCCGCGTCGGCTCCGCTGGTGCTCCGCACGTCGCTCCAGAGCCGGTCCCGCCGTGGCAAGGGCAAAGACCCCGCCCGCCCGAGTCAGCCACAGCGGTCCTGGTGCAAGGCTTACTCAGCGACGGCGACGGCGACGGCAGCGACGGGCACTCGTTGCTCGAAATTTCCGCGGAAGTCGCCCGGAGACGCTCGCCTCTGGCCCGGGAGGTCAGTAGCGGCCGAAGATGACGTTCCGGCAGGTGGGACGCAAGATCGTTGCGGTCCTGGCGGCCCTTATGGGCCTCGGATACGCCGAAAGCGCAGCAAACCGGGCCGCCCGACGCCGCACGCCGCACGGTTTTCGCTCTGGGCGGGACCGCGCACGGGCGGGGAGCCCGCGGGAGCGTGCGGGCGGCACCACCCGCGGAGTGGGAAAATGGCTGTGGGCTTGGGGTGGGCGCCTACTGCGTGATGGGGCCGTTCCGGAGTGGGGACGGCCCGATCACTCGGATTCTCAGACGCGGAACACGCACTCGGCGACGCTCAGCTTGCCCCAGACGACGGTGCGCCACTGGCCGGTCCACGTGCCGCCGTAGCTGGCGCAGATGTGGGGGCACTTCGCCTTGGCGTCGTCGTTGCTCCAGAGCGCGCCGGCGGGTACGTCCATCGTGTATTCCTCGGTGCCGTCCTGGTAGACGGGCAGCTCGACCTCGACGACGCTCATGCTGCCGTTGACGACTGTCCACCACTGGCCGGTGAACCTGCCGAAGTGCGCGGCCGCGACCCACGGGCCGACCTTCTGCGCCTGGTCGTTGCTCCACAGCGGCCCGGCCGGGACCGCGACCTTGTAACTGCCACCGGAGCGGGCGGCGGGTTGCCGCTCGACCACGGGCGCGGCCTGGGCGGCCGAGGCGGTGGCGAGCGTGGCCAGCACAGGTGCACTGGCGGCGCCCGCCATCAGCACGCGACGGTTCATGAGAGCCTCCTTGTAACGATGCCGAGGAACCTCGGCGAAGTCACCGTAAACCCTCGCCCACCTGCTAAAACGTTAAACGGAGATCAGCGGGCGCAGCGCTTGGCCCGCCATGGTGACGACGCCCGGTTCGTGCCCGTTGCGGATCATGTTGATCATCAGGCCGCCGATGCCGTGCACGAGCACCTCGTCGTGAAGCACGGAGGCCACGTGGTCGGGCGTGCCGGCGATGGTGATCGGTGCCCAGTGCTCGGGCAGGTCCGCCATGATCGCCTTGGCCTCGGCGGCGGTCTCGGTCATCACCACGCGGGTCAGGAACGACGTCTCAAGCGTCGCCGGGTCCCGGCCGATCTCCTCGCAGCGCCGGCGGAGGACTGCGAGTTTGTGTGGCACGTCCGGGCGGTAGCAGTTGATGTTGTGGTGGTCGGCGTACCGCGCGGCCAGCCGGAACGTCTTCTGCTCACCGCTGCCGCCCATCATGATCGGCACGGTGGGGCGCAGCCGGGGGTTGTTCAGCGCGTCGCGTACCCGGTACCAGGCGCCGTCGACGGTCGGCTGTTCGCCGCGCAGCATCGGCCCGATGATCCGCAGCGACTCCTCAAGCCGGGCGAACCTGTCGGTCCAGGTGCCGAACTCGAAGCCGTACTCGTCGTGCTCCCGCTCGAACCAGCCCGCGCCGATCCCCAGCACCGCCCGCCCAGCGGAGATCACGTCAAGGGTAGTCACGGTCTTCGCGAGCAGCGCGGGGTTACGGTACGTGTTCCCCGTGACAAGCGTGGCCAGCTGCACCGTGCGCGTCTCCCGGGCCAGCGCGCCGAGCGTCGTGTAGGCCTCAAGCATCGGATTCTCCGCCGCCGCGATGCCGGGCAGCTGATACATGTGGTCCATGACCAGCACGGTGTCGAAGCCGGCCGCCTCCGCGTCACGCGCCTGCGCCGCGACCGTGTCGAAGATCTTCTCGACCGGCGTGTCCGGGTAGGTGAAGTTCGGTATCTGGTAACCAAGTCTGATGCTCACGGTGCATATCCGTCCCTCGATGTAAGAACCCTCTTACACGCTAATGTAAGAGGGCGATAACACCAAGGGGGTACGGATGGCGCGCGGCTACCACCACGGCGACCTGCGGGCGGCGCTCGTCCGGGCGAGCCTGGAGCTGCTCGCGGAGACCGGCGCGTTCTCGGTGGCACAGGTGGCCCGGCGGCTCGGCGTGAGCACGGCCGCGCCCTACCGGCACTTCCCCGACCGGGAGCACCTGCTCTCCGCCGTGGCCGCCACGGCCGCGGGTGAGATGGCCGCGGAGATCGCGGCGGCCGTCGCGACGGCGGGCGACGACCCGGTGGACCGCTTCGCCGCCGCCGGTGCCGCGTACGTGCGCTACGCGGTCCGCACCGGCGCCGGCTTCACGGTGATCTTCTCCACCGAGCTGTCCGGCGTGCGGGACGAGACACGCACCGCCGCGACGCGCGCGCTGATGGAACAGTGGATGGACCTGATCACCGCCACCGGCGCACGGCCGACCGCGGACTCGCTGCACCTGATCGAGGAGCAGATCGCGCTGGCCCAGGGGTACACGATGCTCTACACCCAGGGCTTCTTCCACAGGTCGTCGATGCCGCTGGAAGAGATCGCCGGCCGGGTCGCGATGGGCAGCCGCCGGCTGGTCGCGGGCAGCTGACCCCTACTCCACGCCGGCCGGGGCGGGGACACCGATCGGCAGCGGCCCGGCCTCGTCGCACCGCGCACCGGACCGGGTGTCGAAGCGCAGGGAGACGCCGTCCGCGTACCGGACCACCGCCTCACCGCCGGCCGCCGACACCTCGACCGCACCCCGCACCCCGCGGCGTACCGGCAGACCGGGCCTGGTCAGCTCCATCGACCGCCAGCGCACACCCTCCGGCCGCCACAGCCGGACCAGGTTCCCCGCCGACTCGATGGTCAGCACGCCCGGTCCGCCGTCGTCCGCGAACGGACAGCACTCGAGCGGCATCTCCAGGAACGGGAACGCGTGGACCGGCGCCCCATCGGCGAGCGTGCGGAAAACCAGGCCCTGACGCCCGAAGCTGATCACAAATTCCCCGGCGACGACCTGCCGGACCCCGTCCATGTTCGACACCCGATCATCCTGAGGCATCCGGATCCCAGTGTCACTCACCTGTGTGGACAGATGATCACGGGAACGGAGTCCGCACAGAAAACAACATTTACGGAATCGACCGGCGGCTATTGCCACACGTTCCATCGGCGTGCTTGATTGTTTCTGAGTGTTTCCGGGGTATTGCGAGCCGGACGCGCGATGGTGCCGTGCGAAGGGATAGCTTACGGATGAGGGTCTTCACCGCTGTGCTGGCCGCGATCGTCGTGGTCGCAGGCACCCCGGCCGCCGCCTCCGCGGCGCCCCGATGGGAGCCCGGAACACCGCCGATCGCCACGCCGTGGACTGATGAGGTGGGGCCGCGGAATGCGCTTCCGGACTATCCACGGCCGCAGCTCACCCGGGAACGCTGGCAGAGCCTGAACGGGGTGTGGGAGTTCGCGGGCGCGGCCGCGGGGCAGGCGCCACCGATCGGGACCACGCTCGGTGAGCGCGTGCTGGTGCCGTACCCCATCGAATCGGCTCTTTCCGGGATCCAGCGGCACGAGGACCGGATGTTCTACCGGCGCACGTTCACCGTGCCGGCCGGGTGGCGGGTCGGCGGCGATCAGCGGCTGCGGCTCAACTTCGGCGCGGTCGACTACGACGCGACGGTGTGGGTCAACGGCACCCGGGTCGCGACGCACCGGGGCGGGTACGACGCGTTCAGCGCGGACGTCACCGACGCGCTGAAACGGCACGGCGCGCAGGAGATCGTGGTCGGCGTCGAGGACCTCACGGACGCGACCTGGCAGCCGGTCGGCAAGCAGCGCACCGAGCCCGACGCCGGCATCTTCTACGTGGGCGCATCAGGCATCTGGCAGAGCGTGTGGATCGAGCCGGTGAAGCAGGGCGGCGTGGACCGGCTGCAGATGACGCCGGACATCACCGCCGGCGTGCTACGCCTGACCCCGCAGGTGACGAACGCCGCCGGACTCACGGTCGAGGCGGTCGCGAAGCAGGGCAACCGGGTCGTCGGGCGCGTCTCCGGCCCGGCCGGCAGCGAGCTGCGCGTACCCGTACCCGATGCAAGGCTCTGGTCTCCTGAATCCCCGTTCCTGTATGACCTGTCCGTGCGGGTGCTCAGAGGCCGGACCGTCGTGGATGAGACAGGGTCCTATTTTGGGATGCGCGAGATCGGCAAGACCGTCGGCGCGGACGGCAAGCTCTACCAGACACTCAACGGGAAGATCGTGTTCAACCTGTCCACGCTTGACCAGGGCTACTGGCCGGACGGCATCTACACCGCGCCGACGGACGAGGCGCTGAGGTTCGACATCGCGCAGACCAAGCGGCTCGGCTTCAACACGATCCGCAAACACATCAAGGTCGAGCCGGACCGCTGGTACTACTGGGCCGACAGACTGGGCCTGATGGTCTGGCAGGACATGCCCGCGATGCGCACCGGTGGCACTCCCCCGGCCGACGCGCAGCAGGAGTTCGAGCGCCAACTGCACGAGATCGTGGACGAGAAGAAGTCCCTGACGTCGATCACCACCTGGGTGCCGTTCAACGAGGGCTGGGGCGAGTGGGACCGGGTCGCCACCGGCCGGATCGCGGACGAGGTCAAGGCGCAGGACCCGACCCGGACCGTCAACGCACACAGCGGCGTGAACTGCTGCGCGTCCAAGGGCGACTCCGGCCGCGGTGACATGATCGACTGGCACGACTACGTCGGACCGGCCGCCCCCACGCCGGACGCGAACCGGGTCGCGGCCGACGGCGAGCACGGCGGCTTCGGCCTCGAGGTGCCCGGCCACATGTGGCACCCGGACGGCCACGCCTACGAGATGACGCCGGACAGCGCCACGCTCACCCGCCGCTACGTGGAGAACCAGACCGACCTGCTGCGCGCGGCCAACAGCTGCGGCCTCTCCGGATCCGTCTACACGCAGATCACTGACGTAGAGCACGAGGTCAACGGCTTCTACACCTACGACCGGGCGGTCGAGAAGATGGACTTCGACGCGGTCGCCGCGATCAACAGGCGGATCATCGCGAGCGTCAAGGGCACCGGCGCGCCCGCACCCGCCCCCGGAACGCCAGGCCTGACCGGCGTCGGTGCCTGGCCGCTCGACGAGGGCTCCGGCACGGTCACCGCCGACACGGCAGGCGACCACGACGGCACGCTGATCGGCGCCCCGGCCTGGACGACCGGGCACGACGGCGGTGCGCTCCAGTTCAGCGGTAACGGCCAGTCCGTCGACACCGCCGGGCCGGTCGTGGACACCACAAACAGCTACACCGCGGCCGCCTGGGTGAAGCTTGACAGTCTCGGCGGCTGGGCGACGGCTGTCGGCCAGGACGGCGCCAACCGCAGCGCGTTCTTCCTGCAGTACTCAAGCGCGGACAACAGGTTCGCGTTCTCCTTCGCGGGCGGGCGCGCGCTGGCCCCGGACGTGCCGGAGACCGGGCGCTGGTACCACCTGGCCGGCGTGCGGGACGTGGCGGACGGCAGCATCACGCTCTACGTCGACGGGCAGCGGGCCGGCACCACCCGGGCCTGCCACGGCGACGCGTCGAGCGGGCCGCTGACGATCGGCCGGGCCCGCTACAACAGCGGCCCTGTCGACTTCTGGCGGGGCGCGATCGACGACGTACGGGTCTACGACCGGGCACTGTCGGCCGCCGAGATCGCGGAACTCTCCTCCTGACGGCATGTTCCGGGACGTGCAACTTGCACGTCCCGGAGCACTTTCCGTAACCCCTGCTCGTTGGACCCACCGAAGCCCGTACCCCCGGCGGAGGTGAACCGTGAGCACGGATGAGGTGCCACTCCGGCGCACCGTCTACGTCACGTCCGACGTCGACGAAGCGCACGACACCATGCGAAAGGCCTACTTCGACTTCGACGCGCACGTACCCACCCGCAGGTCACGGCCGTTCTCCTACGACGTACGGACGGTGGAGAGCGGCGTGCTCGCGCTTGACCGCATGCGCTACACCTCCACGCTCGACCTCTCCACCGAACCGGTCGGCTACATCCACGTCACCTACGTGCTGGGCGGCCGGCTGACACTGCGGGCCGGCGGCGAACAGCTCCAGCTCACCGCCGGCGACCTCGCGCTGGTC
The DNA here is from genome assembly GCF_044454585.1 of Catenuloplanes sp. NPDC051500. Lineage (NCBI taxonomy): Bacteria > Bacillati > Actinomycetota > Actinomycetes > Micromonosporales > Micromonosporaceae > Catenuloplanes > Catenuloplanes sp. NPDC051500. Next base: position 8,028 of record NZ_JBITDX010000047.1, on the reverse strand, counting down.
CCGCCCGGCCAGTGCTTCCAGGGCCACCTTGTCGACTTCGACGTGCGCCTGCTGCGGCTGCCGCTCACCGCGGTCACCCAGGCCGCCGCCGCCCGCTGGGGCATCGACCCCGCCGAATTCGCCTTCTCGAGCATGGCCCCGATCTCCGCGCCGCTTGCCCGCTACTGGCGCGAGACGCTCACCTACCTGCACCGGGTGGCCCTCAACCCGGACGCGGCCCTCCCCAGCCCGACCGCGCACGCCGCCATGATCGACCTCGCGGCCACGGCCACCATCGCCACCTTCCCGAGCGTGGCCACGTCCGCCGCGTACCTGCCCGGACCCGGCGAGGCAGGGCCGGGGACGGTCCGGCGCGCGATCGCCTACCTGGAGGAACACGCGGCCGATCCGCTCACGCTCGCGGACATCGCGACCGCGGCGCGTACCGGGCCCCGCGGACTCCAGGCGGCCTTCCGCCGGCACCTGGACACCACGCCCATGGCCCACCTGCGCCGCATCCGCCTCGCCCGCGCCCACCGCGACCTGCTCCTGGCCGACCCGGCGCACGGGGCGACGGTCGGCGCGATCGCCCGCCGGTGGGGGTTCAGCCACCTCGGGCGTTTCGCCGCCGCCTACCGCGACACCTACGGCGCCTCCCCCGCGGAGACCCTGCGTACCCGCTGAACAGATCAAGATCTGGCTTTCCCACACACGCGGTGGTCCGGCCCGCACGCTCCCGCGGGCCACGGTCGTCGCTGGCGCTCCTCCCTGCCGGTCTGCGGGTGGCAGCCTCGGCTTCCGTTGTGGTCGATGGCCGTGCGGGTTCCGTCGTGGTCGGTGGCCGTGCGATCACGTCCGCCCCGCGGTGCACCTGCCCACACCGCCTAGGGCGTCCTAGGAGGCTAGTCGTATTTGGTAGTGATCCTTTCGGTGTTCTTCCTCCCCTGCAACGGATCGCACAGTGTTCCTGTGAACTTCCCGACTGTCGCCGGTTCCATGGTGGATCAAGACCGACCCACACCCCTCCTGCCGGTACGGTGCTGCGGTGTCCGATACCACCAGCCGGTTGATCGCCGGCCGTTACCGCCTCATCCGGCCACTCGGCCAGGGTGCGATGGGCCGGGTCTGGCTGGCCCTCGACGAGACCCTCCGCCGCGAGGTCGCCGTCAAGGAGCTGGTGCCCCCACCCGGACTCGACGACGCCGCACGCCAGGAACTCCGCGAACGCTCGATGCGCGAGGCCCGCGCGATCGCCCGCCTCGACCAGCCCAATGTGGTCCGCATCCACGACGTGGTGCACGACGGCGACGAGCCGTGGATCGTCATGGAGTTCGTCCGCTCACGCCCGCTGCACCAGATACTCAAGGCCGACGGGCCGATGAATCCGGCGCAGGTGGCGAGGATCGGGCTTGGCGTGCTGGCCGCGCTGCGCGCCGCCCATCTGGCCGGCCTGCTGCACCGCGACGTCAAACCGGCGAACGTGCTGATCGGGGACGACGGCCGGGTGGTGCTCACCGACTTCGGCCTGGCCATCGGCGCGGACGACGCGACAGTGACCCGGACCGGCGTCATGCTCGGCTCACCTGCCTATCTGGCGCCGGAACGGGCCACGGACGGGGTGGTGGGGCCGGCCTCCGACCTGTGGTCGCTCGGCGCGACGCTGTATACGGCGGTCGAGGGGCGCACGCCGTACACCCGCTCATCGTCGGTGGCGACGCTTACCGCGCTCGCGACCGAACTACCCCCGCCGCCGGTACGGGCGGGCGCGCTGCTGCCGGTGCTGGAAGGGTTGCTGCGCAAGGATCCGGCCGCGCGGATCGGTGCAGACGAGGCTGAGCGGCTGCTCCGACGCGCGGCCGAGGAGACCGGGCCGGCAGCGGATTCGGCCTCGGCCGGCATCGGCTCGGCAGGCGCTTCCGGCCAGTGGGCGGCCTCAGGCAACCCGGCCGCCACCCGCTTGGCGGGCGCCTCCGGCCAGTGGGCGAGCGACACCGCCGTCACCGGCGCGGCGGGCGCTTCCGGCCAGTGGGCGAGCAACACGGCCACCACCGGCCCGGCGGGAACAGGTGGTACGGCTGGCGCTTCCGGCCGGTGGGCGGCCACGGGCGACACGGCCGTCACCACCCCGCCAGCCCTCGCCCCCTCCGGCCCGCCCTCAATCGCCACCGCACCGGACGTCACCCCGGCCCGCCGCCCCCGCCGGGCGGCACAGGCCGCTCTGATCGCCGCGGCCCTGATCGGCGTGGCGATCGCCGCCCTGTTCGCCGGCACCCTCCTGAATACCGGGAACCCGGCGCTCGTCTCGGCCGGGCTCCCCTCCGCCGACGCGGCGCTCCCTCTCGGCGGCGTCACCCCGTCCGCTGTGCCCACCGTCCCCGCCGCCACGCCCACGCCCATGCCCTCGGCCTCGTCCTCGGCCTCGGCCTCGCCGAACCGGTCCGCGAGCGCCTCCGCCACCGGTAGCTCCGCGCCGGCAGGACCGCGTCCTACCAGGACCTCGGCGGCCCCGAAGCCGCTGACCCCGGTGGCCACCGACCGGCCGATCGTCAACCGGGGCAGCAGCATGTGCATCGACGTGCCGGACAGCAACCCGGACACCCCACAGTCCATCCACCTCTGGGACTGCCACGACCCCGTCGGCGGCGGTGAGGACTTCGACCTGACCGGCGACGGCCTGCTGCACATCGTCGGCCGCTGCCTCCAGGTCGACGGCCCGGCCGCCGGCAGCGCCCTGCACGTCGCCGCCTGTGACAGCGGCTGGGACCAGATCTTCTCCCTCACCGACGCGGGCGCCCTGGTCAACACCAAGACAGGTCGCTGCGTCGAGGTCCCCGACGGAAGCAGCACCAACGGCACCCACCTCCGCCTCGCCGACTGCACCGGCACCGACCGTCAGCGCTGGTTCGTCGGCTGACCGCCTCAAGCCGTCACAAGCGTGAGGTCGCGGATGAGTTCGGAGGCGTGCAGCGGGTCGAGCGCCGGGAGGCGTACCTCCTCGATGGTCTGGATCGGTTCGGCGGTGGGCTGCCAGGCGGAGATGCCGGGCAGCAGGTCGACCTCGATGCGGCGGCCGCCGGGCAGGTCCCGGAGCAGGGTGGCCTGCCAGGCGCCGTCGCCTGACGCGCGCCGCCAGCCGGAGCGGTCCAGGCCCAGCAGGCGTGCCGTCTCCGCCTTGGCGCCGTGGAAGCGGGTCAGGCGCCCGGACGACAGCTCGTCGGCCGTGAGCGCGAAGACCTCGCGGCCGAGCTGCGGAAACGGCTGTACGAGCTCGTAGTCGGCGAAAATCTCGGTCCAGGCGGGGTCGACGCCCAGCAGCGGGTGGGCCAGCCGGACCTCGGCGTCGGGATCGAGCGACACCGGGGCGTCGTGCACGTCCGCGAGCGTGCGGTCCTCAGCGATCCGGAACGCGGTCCCGGCGCCGGTCACCCACAGCAGGCGGCGCCCGGCCTGGAACAGCAGCGGGTGGGCGGCGAGCGCGCGCAGCTCCGCGCCGGTCCAGGGGCGCTGCTCGGCCAGTGCGGACTCCAGCCGCCGGGTCACGTCGGCGGCGAGCTTCCGCACTCCCTTCTTCGCCTCGGTGAACCGGCGGGCGGCCGCGGCGGCCAGGTCCGGGTCGTCGGCGGCGCCGGGCTTCGGAAGCGACTTCAGCCGCTTGCCGTGCGCGTCGGCGACCCAGGGGCGCAGCGACTCGTCGAAGCCGGCCGTGAACGTGCGTGCGCCGAAGTCAAGCGTCATCGTCGCGTCCGCGGCCAGGTCGAACGTGGGGGTGACCCGGTCGGCGAGCCCGTCCGCGGTCATGCCGATCGCGCCGGCCACGTCGGTCATCCGCAGTGCCGCGCGCTCGCGTACCGTGCGGGTCTTCACGGTTGTGGTGATCTCCTGCAGCAGCCGCAGCGCGGTGTCGGTGCCGATCCGGGCCAGCACGTCGACGGCGCGCACCGCACGGGTGTGCGCGCCCTCGGACGGCCACAGCCGGATCAGGGCGGCCAGCTCGGCCGCGGTCGTATCGTCGCCGCACACGGCCTGGGCCTCAAGCGTCCACACGTCCTTCAGCGGCGCATCCGCGATCAGCCACGCGTGCAGCAGGGAGCGGCCGAACGCGCCAAGGCTCGCCGCGTCGCACGCGTCCCGGACCAGGTCGAGGCCGGCGTACGGTTCGCCGGGCTTGGAGAAGGCGAGCATGGTGAGCACGTGCCGGACCGCGGTCTCCGGCAGCACGCCGTGCGGCGTCCGGATCGGCTCCAGCGCGTCCAGGTCGAGCCAGGCGGGCAGCTCGGGGAGCCGGGCGGGGAGCGCGTCGAGCGGGTCCGCGGCCAGCAACGGCTCGATCTTCGTGGCGGCGGCCGGTCCGTAGCCCGCGGCGGCGGCCAGCACGGTCCGCCGGTGTCCGGCCGCAGCCAGCGCGTGCAGCGCGGCCGTGGCCTGCCGCCGCTCCGGGCCCGCCGGGCCGAACGCGATCGGGATCAGCGCGCGGGCCGCCGCCTCCGGGTGACGGCGCGCCCGGTCCAGCACGGCCGCGCGCGGACCCTTCAGCCAGGCCGCCCACCGGTCCCGGTCCGGCTCGTGCAGCCCGTCGACCACCGGCGGCCGGGCCCGCTTCCGCGCGACCGTCCAGGGTGGAGTGTCGAGCACCGGCGGCAGCACGTCCGCGACCGGCTCGTGACGTGGTGCGAACCGGGCGGCCAGATCCGCCGGCAGCGCGGCGATCTGCTCCGGGTGGGCGCGCAGATGCCGGCGCAGCAGGTCAACGTGACGCGGTGTGCGCTGGTCGGCGGCGAGGAGCCGGGCCGCGCGTTCCGGGTCCCGGGCGGCGGCCGAGAGCGCGGCGGCCGGCATGCCAGCGCTCGCCAGGTGGTCGAGCAGGTAGCGGAACGCCCGGTCCCCAGGGATCGCGGCGAGCAGCGGCAGGTAGGTGCCGGCGATCTGCTGCCAGTCGTTCCACAGGTACCGGTCCTCCTCGCCGGCAAGCAGGTCAAACATCTCGTCCGGCGGGAGCACCGCCGCGAGCGTGGCAAGCAGCACCGGCGACGAGTCCAGCGAGGACAGTGACAGCCCGGTCGCCAGGAAGACCGCGTCGAGCTCCGCCCGGGTGTGTACGCCTGCGGTCAGCAGCAACGCGCTCGAGTCCTGTGCTCCCATGCCTGTCAGCGCGTCCGGCAGCCAGTCCCGCCGGTCCGGCGCCAGGAACGATGCGACCACCCGGTGCCGTGCGCCCGCCGCACGCCCCTCGGCCAGCACGGCGCACGCGGCGTCATGGTCCTTCGCCGGTGCGGCGGCCAGCGCCTCACGTACCCGGGCCAGGATCGCTGTGGTACGCCTCGTGCGCCACTCACCGAACCGCACGTCGTCCACGCCCAGGCGCAGGATCGCCGGATTGTTCGTGCGCTTGACGTACAGCAGGCCGGCCAGCTCCAGGCAGGTGCGGGCCGCGAACACCAGCCCGTGCCCCGCGATCCACGAGTCGGCAAGCACCCGCTCGTCCATAGGCATCACGGTCGCGATCACGGCCGCGCCGAACGGGGTGCGCTCCCCCGCAAGCCAGGCCAGCCCCGCGTGGGTCACATCCGCCGGCGTCTGCGAGCCGCCGAGCGTGACCGCCGGATCGGACCAGCGGGCGACCGCGGCCGCCACCCGGCCGGACGGATCCGTCACCGGCGTATAGACCGCGCCGTCGCCCCGCCACGCGTAGCCGGGCGTGGTCCCGTCAACAGTCCTCGCGCCCCCACCTCGGTTCGCGGTCATCTGCGGTTGCGGCGGACCATGAGCCCGCCCACGATCGCGGCGACGACACCGGCCGACAGCAGCAGACAGAGCAACAGCAACACATGCCAGGGGCGCAGAGCAATCACGAGACACGAGGGTACGGGACGGAGGCCAGACAATTGATCCACTTCACCACGTCGATCCGGCGACGCTGCCGTACGTCTGCGTACCCGCCGCCGTTGTCCAGGTCTGCCGGGCGGGGTTTTGCCTGATAGCGGATTTTAATAGACCGGCATCAAGATCGACCCTAGTCTCTTCCAGAGTGGAACAGTCACCACGCCCGGCAGACCTAGGAGAAGCCTTGGACACGCCCGCCTCGACCTCGTCGTTCAGCCGCCGGAAGATGCTCGCGATCGCGGCCGGAGGTGCGGCCGGCGTCGCACTCCCCGCACCGGCCTGGGCCGTCGGTGATCAGCGGCCCGGGGCGGTGCGGCCACCGGCGCTGACGCCCGGAGACCGGCAGGTGGCGGGCCAGGTGTCCGCCCGGCTGGCGTTGCCGCACCTGCGCGTGCTGTCCGAGGCGATCGGGCCGCGAATAGGCGGCACCCGCTCCGAGAGGAAGGCCGCGGACTACCTGGCCGGCGTACTGGACCTGCTCGGATACGACACGACGCTGCAGCCGTTCCCGGTCGCGGACAAGTTCCTCGCCCAGCTGGACACGCCGGGCGGCCTCCCCCGCGACCTGAACTGGCAGGTCGGCGCGTCCGGCCAGGCCGCCCTTGACGTCACCGTCCGCGGCCCGGTCGTGGACACCGGCGCGGGCGGCTTCCCCGAGGACGCGACCGGGAAGATCCTGCTCGTCGACTACGTGACCGCGGACCGGGACGCCTTGGTCGCCACCGCGATCGCACGGAACGCGGCCGCTGTCGTGTTCCTCCCCGCCGACCTGGTCGAACCGCGGCGCGCCTCCGCGTTCAGCCCGCTGCTGCCCGGCTCGGTGAACAGCCCCGCGCCGATCCCGGTGGTCGGCGTCGCCCAGGCGCAGAAGCACCGGCTCCGCGAGCTGCTCGCGGCCGGCAGACTCCGCACGCTTACCGTCACCACCACCGCCCACCGTGGTCTGACCTCGCACAATGTGCTCGCGGAGCGTACCCGGGGAGACGGCACCGGCCCGGTCGTCATGGTCAGCGCACACTACGACACCGTGATCGGCGCCCCCGGCGCGAACGACGACGGCTCCGGCACCGTGCTCAACCTTGAGCTGGCCCGGGTCCTGCGGCGTCTGCCGGTCAACGCCACACTCCGTTTCGGGCTGTGGGGCTCGGAGGAGCAGGGCCTGATCGGCTCCCGCTACTACGTGGCACAACTGCCGCAGGCCGAACGGGACCGGATCGTCGCCGTGTTCCAGAACGACATGGTCGCCACCAGCTGGGACCCGGCCACCCGCTACTGGCTGCTCTCCTACACCGGCGAACCGAACCGCGCGACGAACGAGGTAGCCGCGGCCGCCGACCGCCTCGGCTACGCTCCCCGCATCTCCCCGGTCACGCTCCGCGGCTCCAGCGACCACCAGTCCTTCCAGGAGGTCGGCATCGCGTCGGCGAACTTCTCCTGGCGCGGCGAGGAGTCCCCGGCAATCCTGGAACCGCCCTACCACAGCCCCGAGGACACGATCGCGAAGAACATCAGCCTGGAGCGCCTCCAGGTCTCCATGGAACTGATCGGCTCCGCCGCCTACGCCACCGCCCGAAACCCGATCCAGGCGTAATAGGCAGTTCCCGCTCCCGGGCTGGTGCGGCCCGCAGGCGCTCCCGCCGGCACTCGCAGCAGCCTGGGAACTACCCAGATCTTCAGCTCCCGCGATGCTTTGACCCTTGTGCTCCCGACTCTGTTACCCATGTCGGGGCGGCTCAGCTACACCCGGCCCTTCCGGCCGGAGCCGCCCCGCCAGCCCTCTTGATCAGACCCCACTCCTGCCGGAAATGTCGAGAAGCTCTCCATACTGGCTCGCTGCCGCTTTAGCCGATCACCAACGGCCGATAGATCAACGGCCAGGTGAGGCATGTGCACGTCATCCGCGCCGAATAACGTGCTCACGCCTCACCTGACGCCCCTCACCCTCGCCTCTTCCCCGCATTCCACCCATATCACCGCCGCCACCACGCCTTTGACCTTGCTGTTGCGTGCGCAGCACACAAAGGTGACCGCCTGGCTGCCCCGTCTGCCATCGACCCGCCCAACGGGGAGCAGATCATCGGCAGGGCCGCCACCAACGAACAGATACCAACACCCCGCAGCGCAACCAGAAACACGCGCCCACCCACGGGCCGGAACCCGGCGAACCCA
>NZ_JBITDX010000046.1:0-30066 GCF_044454585.1 Catenuloplanes sp. NPDC051500 | reverse complement strand
CAGCCCACGCAGAATCGGCGACATCGTCGCCGCCGCACTCCACCTGACCCACTTCGAATACAAACACCTACCCGAATCTTGCTGAGATCACCTCAGTGCGGATCATTCAAAAGCGGATATACCCGCTTCCGCGGCACTCACGCCCGCATGCTCCCGCGGGCAAACCTCGCGCCGGGCTCCGCTGGCGCTCCGCACGTCGCTCGGAGCCGGCCTCGTCGCCGGTCACCGAAACCCGGCCCGCGGCTCATCGTCCGGGCGGCGCCGTTTCTTAAGCGCGCATTAGGTGATCCGGCTCCCGCTGCCGTTCCGTGCGGCCGATTTCGCGATCACGGGGCGAAAATCGGCGAAGGAGCGGTGGAAAAGAGCAGGCGAGATAGACGGAGAGCCACCGGGTCGCACCGAAAAGCGACCTTGAATGCCTTGACCGTGATTGTTAGCCTGTGGCCGCTTCAGGGTAACGGCCAGGCAACGGGAGGATTTGCGAGTGGCGTCCAAGCGTCGTAAGGATCCGCTGTGGGCGCGCCTGCTCCTCATCTTCGGTGCGGTGCTGCTGGTGATGAGCGGCGGCACGCTCGTCGCCGCGCAGACACTGATCGCGCAGGCGAACGATGCGATCACTCAGGGTTCGCTTCTCAACGACTCGTCCGGCGCGGGCGGTGAAGAGGCGAACAACATCGACGGCGCGGTGAACCTGCTGCTTGTCGGCATCGACGCCCGCGAGAAGGGCTCGGCCGTCACGTCTGTGCTCTCCGACACGATCATCATCCTGCACATCCCGGCGACGCACGATCAGGCCTATCTGATCTCGATCCCGCGTGACTCGCGGGTGAAGATCCCGGCGTACCCGAAGACCGGCTTCCAGGGCTCGACCGAGAAGATCAACTCCTCCTTCTCGTACGGCTACCAGGGCGATGGCACCGAGCAGCAGAAGCGTGCCCGCGGCATGGACCTGCTCTCCACGACGCTCAACGACCTGACCGGCATCAAGTTCAACGGCGCCGCGCTTATCGACTTCGGCGGGTTCGAGAGCATCATCCACGCGATGGGCGGCGTCGACATGTGCGTCGACGAGAAGGCCACCTCGATCCACCTGGGTATCAACTCCGAGGGCCATCTGTACCAGGGCTGGTACAACGAGGCCTCCGATTCGGTCGAGGGTCTCCCGGCCGGCTACAAGCCGTACGTGCACGAGCTCGGCTGCCGCAAGATGAGCGCCACGCTGGCTCTCGACTACGCCCGCATCCGGAAGAGCCTCAGCGACGGTGACTACGGCCGCCAGCGCCACCAGCAGCAGCTGATGAAGGCGATCGCGAAGCAGGCCACGTCGTCGGGCGTCCTCACCGACCTGGGCAAGCTCGGCGGCCTGATGGACGCGGCAGGTGACGCCTTCATCCTCGACACCCAGGGCATCAAGGTGGCCGACTTCATCTTCACGCTCAAGGGCGTCGCGGCGAACGACCTGATGCTGATCAAGACGAACGCGGGCAACTTCCGCTCGGTGAACGTCGGCGGCCAGGAGTTCGAGACGATCGACGAGGAGTCGCTTGACATGCTCGACGCGGCCAAGGAAGGCACGCTCGGCACGTTCCTGATCGAGCACCCGCAGTACATCGCGAAGTCGGGCTGATCCCGGCTGCTGAGGCGGACCCCGGCCGGGGTCCGCCTCAGCGCTATCCCAGATACGCCAGCACCGCCCGGACCCGGCGATGGCCGCCGCCGTCCGGGTCGAGGCCGAGCTTCGCGAAGATGTTGCTGATGTGCTTGTGCACGGCGTTGCCGGTGATCCGCAGCCGCTCCGCGATGTCCCCGTTGTCGTGCCCCTCCGCCATCAGCCCAAGCACCTCCCGCTCGCGCGGCGTCAGCCCGGCCAGCGGGTCCCGTGGCCCGCGGACCAGCAGTTGCGCCACCACGTCCGGGTCGAGTGCGGTGCCACCCTCCGCGACCCGGCGCAGCGCGCCGACGAACTCCTCGACGCGGCTGACCCTGTCCTTGAGCAGATAGCCGACCGCGCCGCCAGAGGAGAGCAGCTCGGCCGCGTAGTCGCGGGCGACGTACTGGGACAGCACAAGCACCGGCAGCCCGGGGAACTCCTGCCGGGCACGCAACGCAGCCCGCAGGCCCTCGTCCCGGAACGACGGCGGCAGCCGCACGTCGACGACGGTCACGTCCGGCCGGTGCGCGCGGACCGCCTCCAGGAACGACTCGCCGTCCCCGGTCACCGCGGGCACGACACAGCCGGCGTGCCGCAGCAGCAACGCAAGCCCTTCCCGCAGCAGCGCATCGTCCTCCGCGATCACGACCCGCACGGGACCTCCACGGTGATGATCGTCGGCCCGCCGGTGGGGGAGTGCACGTGAAGTGTGCCGTCCAGCGCCTCCGCGCGCCGCGCCAGCCCGGCCAGCCCGGTGCCCCGCGCCGGATCGGCCCCGCCCACCCCGTCGTCGCGGATGACCGTGGAGAGCAGCCGCCCGTCGTGCCGGACCCGCACCGAGGCGTGCCGGGCGTTGCCGTGCCGGGCCGCGTTCGTCAACGCCTCCACCACCGCGAAGTAGGCGACCGCCTCGACCGCGGCCGGAATCCGGACACCGCCCGGAACCTGCCGCCCTGCTGTTGCTTCGCGCCCGCCCGCTGCTTCGCGCCCGGACGGCAGGCTCAGCGCTGACGGCAGGCTCAGCGCGGACGGCGGGTCCAGCGCGGACGGCGGGTCCAGCGCGGACGGCGGGTCCAGTGCGACCGGCAGGTCCAGTGCGACCGGCAGTGGGCAGCGCGCCGCCGCGTCGGTCAGCGCGCCGGCCAGCCCGTGGTCCGCGAGGATCGGCGGATAGACGCCGTGGATCACCGTGCGCAGCTCGGTCATCGCGCTCTCCGCCGCCTCGTGCGCCTCCGCGACCAGCCGCCGGACAAGCGTGAGGTCGCCCTCGCCGACGCCGTCGAGCACCCGCTCGGACACGGCCAGCCGCATCGCGATCGCCACCAGCCGGGCCTGCGCGCCGTCGTGCAGGTCGCGTTCGATCCGGCGCAGCTCCGCGCCGTGCGCGTCGAGCAGGTCGAGCCGGGCGCGGGTGACGCGCTGTGCCGCGGTCGGGCCGAGCGCCCACCGGCAGAGCCGTGCGTGCGCGACCGCCATCGGCCGGGCGGCAAGCAGTGCGGCCACGCCGAAGACCACGATCTGCAACAGCCCGAGGAGCAGTGCGCGCGTCCAGGAGTCGACGGGGATCTCGAAGAACAGGTGCGCCTCCACGTCGCGCCAGACCACCATCGCGACGCCGCCGACCACCGAGTTGCCGACGAGCAACACCAGGATCAGCGTGTACGCCAGCCCGATCGCGGGCGCGGCGAGGACCCAGAGCACGGCACGCCAGGCCGTGGGCACCGTGCCCTCGGACGGCGGCAGCCCGAGCAGCCGTCCGGCCCGTTCACGCCGGCGGGCCGCCCACGCGACGGCGAGCGACGGCACGGGGGCCACCGGGAGCGCGGTCAGGGCAGATCCGCAGACGCCGAGCAGATAACGCCACACGGCCTCCATTCTGGAGCGTCGATCATGGCCCGTGCACTACCCCAGGGGGTACCGAAACGGCTGCAGCCTGGGGTATCGGCTCGCCGCGAGCGCACCCCTACGGTCAGCGGCATGACACTTTCCCGACGTGACCTGCTGCGCTCGGCGGGCGGCGCGGTCGCGCTCGCCACAGTCGGCTCGCCGCCCGGCCCGCTGGCTCCCCTCCTCGCGCTCGGCGTGACAGGGGTGCTCGCCGCGGCGTACCCCCGAAGATCTAAAGCTTTTTCCGGGGTACGCCCGGACGCGCGTTTCCGCATCGCCAGCGCGCGTAAGGCCTTCCTCGCCACTGTGGTGCTGCAGCTGGCCGCGGAGGGGCGGCTGACGCTCGACGGCCCGGCGCCCGACCCGCGGTTCACGGTCCGCCAGCTGTTGCAGCACACCACGGGCCTGCAGGACGACATGCCGGACTGGAGTACGCCCGCGGAGTACCTTGACCGGCGCTTCGACGTGCACACCCGGTCCGAGTGGATCGCGCGGGCGGTGGCGCAGCCGCTCGCGTTCGCCCCGGGAGGTGGCTGGCGCTACTCCAACGCCGGATATCTGCTTGCCGCGGACGCGGTCGAGCGGGCCACCGGCAGGTCGTTGCGGACGGAGATCACCGAGCGGATCCTGCGCCCGCTCGGCCTGCGCGACACCACGTTTCCGGGCACCTCGGCGGATCTGCCGTCGCCGCACCCGCGCGCCTATCAGGATCTCGGCGAGGGGCTTACCGACGTGACGGTGCAGGTGCCCGGCGATCCCGACTCGATGGTCTCGACCGCGGACGACCTGGGGCGCTTCTTCCGCGCGCTGCTCGGCGGCGTGCTGCTGCCCCCGGCCTGGCTGGCCGAGATGCGGCGCACGGTCGCGGTGGACCCGGAGTTGGAGGTGGTGCTGCCCGGGTTGCGGTACGGCCTCGGGCTGATGAGCAGGCCGCTGCCCGGTGGAGGCGTCCGGTGGGGGCATGACGGCGGGGATTCCGGCTTCATCACGGTGACCGGGGTGTCCGGGGACGGCGCTCGCAGCATGGTGGTGCTGATGTCCACCGCGCTCGCGGGCGAGCAGGCGCTCCGGCAGCAGCAGGAGGCGGACCGCCTGGTGGACCGGTTCCTCTCCGGCTCGCGGGGTGGATCCTGACCGGGCGGGCGGGTGGTCAGCGGTAGACGCCCGCCTGTGCGGCGGCCGCGGCGGCGTCGGCGGCCCGGTGCGCGGCCACCTCGTCGAGCGGGTCGCCGCTCATCAGCAGCCGGTAGTACAGCAGGGCTTCGCCCGGCTCAATCCGTCGCCGGTTTGACATAGACGCTGACGTGGTTGTCGGAGTCGTCGGTGTACGGCTCGCCGGCCAGGCTCTGGGCGCGGAAGACCAGGTCCAGGCCGGCCAGCCGTGCCATCAGGTCCAGCTCGGCGGGGAGGGCCCAGCGCAGGCGGTTGCGGCGTACCGTGACCGCGTCGCCGTCCAGGTCCAGGCGCATGGTCTCGATCGTCTGCTCGGCACGATGAAGCACGCCGGTGCTGACGCCCGCGTCAGTGGTGTCGACCGAGCGGCCGTTGTTCCAGCGCTGCGGGTTGAGCACGAAGCCCTCGATGATCACGACGCCGCCGGGGAGCGTGTGCCGCGCGGCCGTGGCCAGGCAGCGGATCTGCGCATCTTGATCCGGAAGCAGGAACAGCGAGCTGAACAGGCAGGTCACCGCGCCGAAGCGGCCGGGGAGCGCGAAATCGCTCATGTCCGCCTCGGTACGGGTGATCTGATCGCCGCCGGGCTTGCGGGCCAGCCGGGCCAGCATCTCGCCGGACGCGTCCACGCCGTGCACCCGGTACCCGGCGCGGGCCAGCGGCAGCGCGACCCTGCCGGTGCCGACGCCGAGCTCGAGCACGCTGCGGTCGGGCGCGAACCGGTCCACGAACGCGACCAGGTCCGTGGGAGAGTCGCGGTCGTCGAACCACTCGTCGTACCGCCCGGCCCATGTCTGCCCGTACGCGGTCGGATCTGCCGTCACCGTCATGGGCCGGGACGCTATGCGCCGAGGATGAGCGGATCATGTGCCGATCGTGTACCCGCCTACATGATCGGCAGCCGGAGCCGGACCGTGGCGCCGCCGCCCTGATTGTTGACCGCGTCGGCGTCGCCACCGTGGGCGAGCGCGATGGAGCGGACGATCGCCAGCCCGAGCCCGGTGCCGCCGGTGTCCCGGGCCCGCGCGCTGTCGGCCCGCCGGAACCTGCCGAACGCCTCCGCCGGCGGCAACTCGTCCGGGAATCCGGGGCCCTCGTCCCGTACCGTGATGACCAGATCGTGATTGTGGGTGACGGCCCGCACCGTGATCTGCCCGTCGTCGGGCGTCACGCGGGCCGCGTTGTCGAGCAGGTTGTCGAGCGCCTGCCGGAGCCGGTCCGCGTCCACGGCCGCGGTCAGGTCCGGCGGTGTGACGTCAACGATGAGCCTGCGGTCACGGCCGGCCGCGGCGGTGAGGATCGGCGCGATCGGCTGGCGGACCGGGCGGCAGAACGCCTCGTCGCCGTCCGCGCGGGCGAGCAGCAGCAGGTCCTCGGCCAGCCGGGCGATCCTGGCCGCCTCCGCCGAGGCCCGGGTGACCGCGCCGGCCAGTTCCTCGCGGGTACGGCCCGGCCGGTCCGCCAGCTCCAGCTCCATCCGCAGCACGGTCAGCGGCGTGCGCAGCTCGTGACTGGCGTCCGCGACCAGCCGCTGCTCCCGGGTGCGGGCCCGGCTGACGCGTTCCAGCAGCGCGTTGAGCGTGTGGGCGAGCGCCGCGATCTCGTCCCGGGTGCGGGGGATCGCCACGGCCTGGCCGGCGCCGTGATCGGGCAGCGCGGCCACGGACCGGCGCAGCCGCTCGACCGGGCGCAGCGCCGCGGCAGTGGCCAGCCAGCCGCCGAGCCCGCACAGCGCGACAGCGATCGCGCCGCCCGCGACAACTGTCACCACCAGGTGGTGCTCGGCCGCGTCGAGCGCCGCGAGGATCTGCGCGCGGACCGGGGCGGCAAGCGACTCGTCCACGGTCGCCAGCACGCTCGCGTGCAGCAGCGCCAGGCCGGCCAGCGCGGCGACCGCGATGACAAGCGTGGAGATGCCGGCGACGAGCGCGGCGATGCGTAACCGGATCGGCACGGTTCAGCGGCCGGGATGCAGTCGGTAGCCGGCCCCGCGTACGGTCCGCAGACTGGCCCGGCCGAACGGATGGTCGATCTTGCGGCGTAGCGCGGCCACATGCTGATCGACGATGTTCGAGACCGGGTCGCTCTCCAGGTTCCACAGCCGCTCGCGGATCGCGGTCCGGGACAGCACCTGGTCCGGGTGCTGCATGAAGATCTCCAGCAGCGCCAGCTCCCGCGCGGACAGCTCCAGCTCGACGCCGGCCCGCCAGGCGCGGCGGCGCACCGGGTCCAGCCGCAGGTCGGCGACGCGCAGCTCCGGATCGGGCGCGCCGGCGCCGCGTCGGCCGAGCGCGCGCACCCGCGCGGCCAGCTCCGCGAAGCTGAACGGTTTGGTCAGATAGTCGTCCGCGCCCGCGTCCAGGCCGGCTACCCGGTCCGGTACCGCGTCGCGGGCGGTGAGCAGCAGCACGGGCGTGGTGTGGCCGGCCGCGCGGAGGCTGCGGGTGATCTCCAGGCCGTCGCGGCCGGGAAGCATCACGTCCAGGACGATCACGTCGTACGGCGCCTCGGTGGCCATCCAGCGCGCCTCGTCGCCGTGGCCGGTCACGTCCACGACGTGTCCCTCCTCGGCCAGGCCGCGCCGCAGCAGCTGCGCCAGCCGCGGCTCGTCCTCGGCCACAAGCACCCGCACCGCCTCAGTATGCCGGGTCCACCTGCGGAAACGGCTTCACGGGTGATTTTCCGGCCGGGCGGGGAAAGCCCATGTCACACGCATCCCGAGGAGGTACGCCATGCCGGCCCGTGAGGACATCCCCAGCACGCTGAAGCGGTCGTCCGCGAAGGCACAGGACACCTACGCGAAGACGCACGACTCGGCCGTGGAGCAGTACGGCGAGGGCGAGCGCGCGCACCGCACCGCGTTCTCCGCGGTCAAGCACTCGTTCGAGAAGGTCGGCGACCACTGGGAGGAGAAGGAGCAGAAGGGCCCGAGCGACGCCAAGGCCGCGGGCGGGCGGAACACGCGCGCGAAGACCGCGGGCGGCGTCGACGCGAACGCGAGCAAGCAGCACCTGATGGACGTCGCCAAGCGCCTGGAGATCACCGGCCGATCCCGCATGACCAAGGCGGAGCTTGTCGATGCGATCCAGAAGGCGAACGCGGCCAGCACCCGGAAGGCCGCGTCGAAGTAGCGCCACTGTAGCGCCACTCTGGCGACATTGTGTCCGTCTGTGCACGCTTGTGTTTCCTTCTGTTGACATCGCGGATAAAGATCAGTCAATGTGGACCGGCAACGTCGTCCCCGGAAGGGAAGCTCGATGCCGCGTCCCACCCTGCGAACATTTCTCCTGGCAGCGCTCTTAGGACTCTCCGTGCTTGTGGTGCCGCCGAGCTCCGCGTCAGCAGCTGAGAGCGCTCTCGTGCACGGCCTGAAGGGCGAGTACTTCCGGATGTCCGCGCCGGGCGCCCGTGACTTCGCCGAGCCGGTCGGCGTGCTCCTCGACCCGAACATCGATCTCCCCGGCCTGGCCGGCACGTTCGAGTCGATGGGCAGCCGCACCGAGCACACCACCGCCCGCTGGACCGGCAGGCTCACCGCGCCCGCCACCGGCGACTACACGTTCTACATGATCGGCGACAACGGCTTCCGGTTCTACCTGGACGGCGCGCCCGTCATCGACCACTGGGTCGGCGACTGGGACGTGGAGCAGACAAGCGCGGCCGTGCACCTGACCGCCGGCCAGGCCCACGACGTGCGCATCGAGATGTTCCAGGACATCGGCGGGGCGAACCTCTTCCTTCGCTGGTCCGGCGCCGGGCTGGACAAGCAGATCGTCCCCGAGTCCGCGTTCACGCCGCCGGACGGCTTCCAGATCTACCCGGTGACGTTCGCGGTGGACACGCGCGGCCGGACCGTCACCGCCGACTTCGAGAAGCCGATCACCGACGCCGCGCAGGCCGCCTCGCACCTGCGGGTGGAGGCCGACACCACGCCGATGCCGATCACGTCGGTGAGCGCGCGCGGCAACCGGCTGACAGTCACGCTCGCCGAGCCGATCCTGAAGAACCAGCGGGTCCGCGTCACCTACGACGGCAACGGCGGCCTGGTCGTCGGCGGCGAGACCGTCCCGCAGGTCATCCGGTCCGCGACCAACGCGTCCACCCAGCGACTCACCACGCCGTGGGGCGACAGGCTGGACAAGAACAACCCGCTGCCGGAATACCCGAGGCCGCAGCAGATCCGCAAGGACTGGGTGAACCTCAACGGGCCGTGGGAGTTCGCGGGCGCGGAGGCGGGCGCGCAGCCGGTCTTCGGCAGGAAGCTCGACGAGCGGATCATCGTGCCGTTCCCGGTCGAGTCGCTGCTGTCTGGCATCGAGCGCCGCGAAGAGCACATGTTCTACCGCAAGCTGATCACCGTGCCGCGCGACTGGTCCGGCAAGCGGATCAAGCTCAACTTCGGCGCGGTCGACTACCAGGCGTCGGTCTGGGTCAACGGGACGCTGGTCACCGAGCACACCGGCGGCTACACCGCGTTCACCGCGGACATCACCGACGCGCTTCGCGGTAAGGGCCAGCAGGAGATCATCGTCGGGGTCAGCGACACCACCGGCTTCGACCAGCCCAAGGGCAAGCAGTCCACAAGCCCCGGCGGCATCGTCTACACGCCGTCGTCCGGCATCTGGCAGACCGTGTGGCTGGAGCCGGTCGCCGCCGCCTCGATCTCCGAGGTCGTCTCCACGCCGGACGTGGCGAACTCCGCGCTGACCGTGGTGGTGAAATCCGCGTCCACCGGCGGCACTGTCACCGCGACGGCACTCGACAAGCAAGGACGCCGCGTGGGTACGGTGACCGGCGCGCCGAACACGCCGCTCACGCTGAAGATCGCCAACCCTCGGCTGTGGAGCCCGGACGATCCGTACCTCTACGACCTGGACGTCGTTCTCGGCAAGGGCCGCAACGCCGACACGGTCCGGAGCTACTTCGGCATGCGGCACGTCGAGGTGCAGAACGTCGGCGGCTTCCCGAAGCTTGTGCTCAACGGCAAGCCGGTCTTCTCGCTGGCAACGCTCGACCAGGGCTTCTTCCCGGACGGGCTCTACACCGCGCCGAGCGACAAGGCGCTCCGCTTCGACCTCGAGGAGACCAAGAAGCTCGGCTTCAACGCGGTCCGCAAGCACATCAAGGTCGAGCCCGCCCGCTGGTACCGGCACGCCGACGAACTCGGGCTGCTGGTCTGGCAGGACTTCGTCTCCGCCACCATCCGTACCGAGGCCGGGCAGAACGCGTTCCTCAGCCAGGGCCGCGAGATGATGAACCAGCTCCACTCGTACCCCTCGGTGATCGGCTGGGTGGTCTTCAACGAGGGCTGGGGCGAGTGGGACCGGACCGTCACCGGCCAGATCGCCGAGCAGGTCAAGGCCGCCGACCCGTCCCGGATCGTCAACGCGCACAGCGGTGTGAACTGCTGCGACTCCAAGGGTGACTCCGGCAAGGGCGACGTCATCGACCACCACGACTACAACAACACGGACCCGGCCTGGCCGGACTCCACCCGCATCGCGATGGACGGCGAGCACGGCGGCTTCACGCTCCGCAGCCCCGGTTACATGTGGCCCGGCACGCCCGCCGTCATCTACAGCGGCGTGGCGGACAAGGCGGCGCTTACCGCCAAGTATGTCCAGAACACCGAGACGTTCTACCTGGAGGCGGCCGGCGCGGAGCTGTCCGGATCCGTCTACACCCAGATCACCGACCTGGAGAACGAGCTCAACGGCCTCTGGACGTACGACCGGCGGCAGATCAAGGTCGATCCGGGCCCGGTGAAGGCAGTCAACCAGAGGGTCATCGCAGCAGGTGCCGCCGCCGCGGCGGACGCGACCTTCCCCGGCCGCGGTGACTGGGCGCTCGACGAGGGCACCGGCACCACCGCCCGCGACACCAGCGGCAGCAACGCCACCCTGGCGCTGACCGGCAACACCCGCTGGGTGCCGGGCGTGACCGGGTCCGCGCTGGCCTTCGACGGCGACGGCGACTCCGCCGAGACCACCGGCCCGGTCCTCGACACGGCCGGCTCGTACACGATCGCCGCGTGGGTGACGCTCGACAGGCTGCCCGGCAACTACGCCTCAGCGATCAGTCAGGACGGCCGTCGCACCGAGAGCCCGTTCTACCTGCAGTACGGGCAGGGCGGATTCGCGTTCAGCACGCCGGGCGGCAACCGGGCCCGGCTGCCGATCACGCCGGACCTGAACCGCTGGTACCACCTGGTCGGCGTCCGCGACGGCGACACGGTCCGGCTCTACGTCGACGGCGCGCTCGGCGGGACGACCACGGCCGGTCCGGTAGTGGTCAGCACCGGGCCGCTCGCACTCGGCCGCGCCAAGTACGCCGGCAACAAGACCGACTGGTGGTCCGGGGCGATCGACCAGGTCCACGCGTACAACCGCGCCCTCACCGACGCGGAGGTGACCGCGCTCTTCACCGCCGAGCGCGCCTGACCCGTCGCTTCCCCCGGGGTGCCCAGCCGATTCCCCTCGGCCGGGCACCCCGTTCGGGTTGAGGGTGACCGGCGACGAGGCCGCCGGCCCGCGGGAGCGTGCGGGCCGCACCCGGGCGGAAGCAGGAATATCCGCTTTATGGTTTTTGTGCTTCGGGTCCCGGTAGCGGCGTCGGGTAGCGTGGCGCCGTGGATCAGCAGGTGGGCGGCGGGTTGGGGGAGTTCCTGCGGGCTCGGCGGGCGCGGGTCACACCGGCGGAGGCCGGGCTGCCGGCGGCGATCGGGCGGTGGGTCGCCGGGCTGCGGCGCGAGGAGGTCGCGGTGCTGGCCGGGGTGAGCGCCGACTATTACACGCGACTTGAGCAGGGGCGCGAGCGCAATCCGTCGGCGCAGGTCGTCGACGCGCTGTGCACGGCGCTGCGGCTGGAGCCGGATGCGCGGGAGCATGCGTTCCGGCTGGCGCGACTGGCGCCGAGCGGGCCGGGGGCGGTGGAGACGATCAGCGACGAGCTGCTGCAGACGATGGCCGCGTTTCCGCACGCCGCCGCTTACGTGAGCGATCCGGCGTTTCGCGTGCTGGCCACCAACCCGGCGGCGGACGAGCTGATCGCGCCGCTGCGCGGGCCGGACGGCATCCTCGCCGCGATCTTCCTCGGTGAGGTGGGGCGCGCGTACTACGTCAACTGGGACGAGGTGGCTCGCGCCGCGGTGAGCGCGCTGCGGCTGTCGGCCGGGCTCGTGCCGGTGCATCCCGAGGTGGGGGCGCTGGTGGATCTGCTCCATGGCAGCGCCGACTTCCGCCGCCTGTGGGACGACCACAGCGTGTCCGGCCTGGCGCTCACGCGTAAGACGATCCGGCATCCGCGCGTGGGGCTGATGCGGCTGAACTTCCAGACATTCGACGTGCGCGGCGCGCCCGGCCAGCAGCTCACGGTCGTGACGGCCGACGCGGGCTCGTCCAGCGCGGAGGCACTGACCGCGCTGGGCGCGAGCGGTGGCCGGCGGTGACGCCCCGCGGACGTAGTTGCCCTCCGGGTCGGTGAGCACCGTCGACTCGACGTGCGGGCACGTCCTCGCGCCGGCCGGCCGGGCCGTCAGGTCGAGTCGCGCTCGGTGTTGACCATGTGGAAACGGGTGCAGCGGTCGCCGGTGAAGGTCACGGTCCAGCGATTGTCGAAGGTGCCGAGCTCCGCGTAGACGCCGACGCCGGTGATCGTCACGGTGTCACAGCTGATCTCGGTGATCTCCGAGCTGAACTCCCAGCCGCCCTGCTGCCAGCCCCATCGTGACCGCCAGCCGGTGACGATCGCGTCCCGGCCGATCCAGTGCGTCTCGTAGGGCTCCTCGTGGTACTCCGCGTCCGCGGTGAACAGGGCGACGATGTCGGCCGGGTCGTTGGTGCGCCAGGCGTGTTCGTAGCGCGTGATCCAGGCGGTGACGAGATCGTCCGTGAGGCGGGCGGAGACGTTCGATGTCATGCCGTTCATGCTGCGTTACCGCTTCGGCGCGCGGCAGGCCGAACGAACCTAGGTGCGGCGCACCCAGTCTCATCGCCGCGCTTCCGCTACCGCCCTGCGCACGTCGTCGACGATCTTCTGCGGGCGCTTGAACACGTCGTCCGCGGTGAACCGCAGCGCCGCCCAGCCCACCGCCTGCAGCCGGTTGAACCGCACGATGTCCTTCCGGAACGTGGCCTGCTCGCGGTGGTGGTCGCCCTCGTACTCGATAGCGATCCTGAGCTCGGGATAGGCCAGGTCCACGTCACCGATGAACAGATCCGCGGCGTCCCTGATCCGGTGCTGCGCGACCGGTCTCGGGAGACCGCCGTCCACGATGATCAGTCGCAGACGGGTCTCCATCGGCGATGCGGCCCCGGGCTCCGCGATGCGCAGTATTTCGCGAAAAGTCATGACGCCGCGCCAGCCGGGATGCGCATCGGCGGTGCGGTGGAGCTCCGCCAGCGTCACCACCCGCCGGTGCAGCATCGCGTCCACAGCGATCGCGGCCTGGATGCGATCGGGGACACGTCCCAGGTCGAATGCCGTCCGCGCGGGCGTCGTCAGCCTCAGTCCCAGGAACGAGTCCACGTCGGCACCCGGCAGCAGGCCGCGGATGACGCGTAGTCTCGGCTGTTCGCGCAGGTTCGTCCGGCGTGGGATGACGACCGTCACCGGTTCCTCGGATGCCAGAAGGCCGACGTTCCAGAGGTAGGCGGCGCTGCGTCCGCCGATCGCCGCACCGGCCGGCAGTAGAAGTCCGGCTGCCTCACACCACATGCGGTGTTCGAGCGGCTTGAAAGCCAGGCGCTCGATGTAGACGCCGTGGTAGAGGCGCTCCCATTCCGGCCCGTAGAGACGGGGCGACGTGATCAACCCCGCGCCGACCGCATCCCTCCGGCGGAATGGTTTCAGCCGCAATTCCCTGGGCGCCGATGCCATGCGGCCATCATGGCCGAACATTCCCGCCCGCGCCGCCCCTCCCTGGCGGGGGAACGTTCCGGCCCGCGCTGCCCCTCTCTGGCGGGGGAACGTCCCGGCCCGCGCTGCCCCTCTCTGGCGGGGGAACGTTCCGGCCCGCGCTGCCCCTCCGTGGCGGGGGAACGTTCCGGCCCGCGCTGCCCCTCTCTGGCGGGGGAACGTCCCGGCCCGCGCTGCCCCTCCCTGGTGGGCGAACGTCCCGGGCCCGCGCCGCCCCTCCCTGGCGGAGGAACGTCCCCGCCCGCGGCGCCCTTCGTAGTGGATCATTGAGTGACACGAAATATAGATCGACTTGGCTATTTGATCTATATTCCGTGTCACTCAATGATCCTTTGCCGCGAGCGCCTGCGCCGTCGGTTGCTCGCGGGCGTCTTTATGGTGATATTTCGGACGCCGGACGCCGGACGCCGGACGCCGGACGCCGGACGCCGGACGCCGGACGCCGGACGCCGGACGCCGGACGCCGGACGCCGGGCGCATGGCGCCCCGGGCTGCGGTTTGCGTTTTCGGCCGTGGGAAGGGCGCGATCCCCGCCGCTGGGGGCGGCGGGGATCGCGGGGGTGGTGCGGGGCCACACGTGGGCCGGGAGAGAGGACGGTCGCCACCGGCCAGGGCTGCGTGCTGCCATGCCCTCAGCGGCAGGGGGTCGTGCCCTCTGCGGGGCGTTACGGAGCGGGCGCGGGGGACGGAGTCGTGGCCGTCTCCGGGGTCTCGTGGAGGGCGGAGGGGTGGCGGCGTTCGAGGGCGGAGCCTTCGACGTCGACGTTGGGGAGGATCCGGTCGAGCCAGCGGGGGATCCACCAGGCGGAGCCGCCGAGCAGGTGCATGACGGCCGGGATCAGCAGCATGCGGACCAGGAACGCGTCGGCCAGGACGCCGAAGGCGAGGCCGAAGCCGATCGAGCGGATCATCGTGGTGTGGCTGAAGATGAAGCCGCCGAAGACGGAGATCATGATGATGGCGGCGGCGGCGACCACGGTACGGCCGGCGTGCACGCCCTGGCGGACGGCGAGGCGGGCCGGGGCGCCGTGGGCGTAGGCCTCGCGCATGCCGGAGACCAGGAACAGCTGGTAGTCCATGGCGAGGCCGAACAGGATGCCGATCAGGATCGTGGGCAGGAAGCTGAGGATCGGGCCCGGGTCGTGCACGTCGAAGATCGCACCGAGCCAGCCCCACTGGAAGATCGCGGTGATGCCGCCGAACGTGGCGAACAGCGACAGCACGAAGCCGAGCGTGGCGGTGACCGGCACCAGGATCGAGCGGAACACGAAGATCAGGATGATCAGCGAGAGCCCGACCACGACGCCGAGGTAGAGCGGCAGCGCGTCGGCGAGCTGCTCGGACACGTCGATGTTGCCGCTGGCGCTGCCGGCCACGCCGAGCGTCACGTTGCCCGCGACCGGGGACATCGCGCGCAGGTCGCGGACGAGCTGGCCGGTGGAGACGCTGTTCGGGCCCTCCGCGGGCACGACCTGGAACGCGATGAGCGTCTTGTCGTCGGACATGCCGATCGGCGCGACCGCGGTGACGTCCTTCTGGCCGAGCAGCAGGCTGCCGACGCGGACCTGCTCGGTGCGCTGCGCGTTCTCGTCGGTGATCGCGGCGGGCAGTGCGGCGACGACAAGCAGCGGCCCGTTGACGCCGGCGCCGAACTTCTCCTCGGTCAGCTTGTACGCCTGGTACTGCGTGGAGTCCTTGGACTCCGACGACCCGTCCGGCAGGCCGAGGCGCATGGACAGCGCCGGGATGGCCAGGATCAGCAGCGCCGCCAGGCCGCCGATAAGCGTGAGGACCGCGCGCCCGGTGCCCATCGGCCGGGTGGGCGTGCTGTCGTGGTGCGGCTGGCCGATGCTGGCGCGGGCCTTGCGGCCGAGCACGCGCAGGCCGAGCAGTGCCAGCAGTGCGGGCGTCATGGTGACCGCGATGACGACCGCGACCGCGACGCAGATCGCGCCGACCGTGCCCATCAGGCCGAGGAAGCCGATGCCGGTGATGTTGAGTGCGAGCAGCGCGACCAGGACTGTGGCGCCGGCGAACACGACCGCGTTGCCGGAGGTGCCGTTGGCCAGGCCGATCGACTCGTGGATGTCCATGCCGGTGAGCAGCTGGCGCCGGTGCCGGTTGAGGATGAACAGGCTGTAGTCGATGCCGACCGCGAGGCCGAGCATCACGCCGAGCACCGGCGTGATCGACAGCATGTCCACGACGCCGGACATGGCAAGCGACGCGGTGACGCCGACGCCGACCCCGACCAGCGCGCTGACAAGCGGCAGCGCGGCTGCGATGAGTGTGCCGAGCATGACGATCAGGGTGAGTGCGGCGACGATCAGGCCGATCGCCTCGCCGACGCCGAAGACCTGCGGGACGGTCTGGGTGATCTCGTTGGAGAAGTCGGCCTCGACTCCGGCCGGCACGCCGTCCGTGACGTGGTCGACGACGCTCGACTTGATCTCCGGAGTGACCTCCTGCTGCGCGTCCTCGAAGATGACCGCGGCGACAGCGGTGCTGTTGTCCTCGGAGACCTGGCGGATCTTCGAGGCCATGTCGAGCAGCTGCTGTCCGGTGTCCGCCTGGGCGGCTCCGGCGTCCAGCTGCGCGCGTCCGGCGTCCAGCTGCGCCTGCTGCGCGTCGAGCTGGGCCTGCTGTGCCTCGAACTGTGCCGCGGCGGCCGCGGGGGCCTGCGCCTTCGCGGAGTCCAGCTGCTGCTGTCCCGCGTCGAGTTGTGCCTGCCCGGCGTCGAGCTTGGCGCGCTCGCCGTCGATCTGCTGCTTGCCGGCGGCGAGCTGCTGGGCCTGCGCGGCGATCTGCGCGGTGGTGGCGAACGGGTCGTTTGTGGACGAGACGCCGGGAAGATCCGCGGTGCTGGTGAGCAGCGCGCCGACCGCGGCCTGCTGCTCGGCCGTGAACGCGGAGCCGTCCGCCGTGTGGAACACGATCGTGCCGGTGCCGCCGCTCGCGGCCGGGAACTTGGCGGCCAGCTGGTCGGTGACCTTCGCGGTCTCGGTGCCCGGGATGGTCACCTGCGACGACAGTGCGCCGCCGACGGCGAAGTACGCGGTGACTGACAGTCCGAGGATCACCAGCCAGGTGATCAGGACTGCCCAGGCTCGCCGGGCGCTGAAGCGTCCCAGGCGGTACAGCAATTCGGCCATGGATCCTTTGCCTTCTCGTAGATTCGGTCAGTAGCCGGTGCGGATGTTGTCGATGAGCCGTTCGAGCAGCACGCTCCACTGTGCGCGGGCCGCGACGCCTGTGGTCGCGCCGGTCTCGGCGATCCACCGGTGCGCGATCACTTCGATGCCGTGCATGAGCGAGCTCACAAGCAGCTCCGCGTCGAGCGAGTCGGCGTCCGCGTGCCGGTCGGCAAGCTCGCGCGCTATCTCGTCGGTGGTGCGGGAGAACGTGGCCTGGAAGATCTGCTGGGGGCGCTGGTCGCCGGCGTCGAACCCGCCGAGCGCCTGCCAGAGGAACGCGATGACGCTCGGCACGTCGGTGGCGCGCAGCGCGGTGGTCACCGCCTCGAACATCGACGCCCGGCTGCCGGGCTCGACCGGGCTGGCGCTGAACGCGGCCCGGAAATCGCCGATCACGACGCCGAGGGCTTCGGTGCAGGCGGTGGTCACCACGTCGTCGATCGAGGCGAAGTGGTTGAAGATGGTGCGCCGGGAGACGTCCGCCCGCGCGGCCAGTTCGTCGACGCTGAACCGGACCGAGCCGCCCTCGGAGATCAACGCCGTGGCCGCGTCGATGATCGCCGCGCGGTGGCGGGTCTTGATCGCGGTCCGGCGGTCGATGGTGCTCACGTTTTCTTACACTAAGTGCACCGTTGCACCCGGTGCAAATTGTTGTGACGAACGACCCGTCGCCTATTCTCGCTGCTCGGCGCCGCAACAGGGTGGAAACGCAGCGGAAAACAAACGTGAACCGGAGTCGACATCCGGCTCGGAAAAAGATGCCGATCTTGTTGACATATAGATCAGCGGACAACTAGAAGATTCATGATGCGTCCTGTACCCCAGGGCCCCGTCCATTCAAGAGGACCTTCATGAGTCACCTCTTACGCCGCAGTCTCGCCACACTCCTGGCGTCCGGCCTCGCGGTCGGCACCGTCATGCTTCCGGGCGCGAGCCCGGCGAGCGCGGATCCAGTAGAGACGGACACCCCCAAGGTCTCACCTGCCGCCGCACTCGGCGCGGAGGATGCGAAGCTGCTCGCCGAGGCCGAGGCCAGCGGCAAACCCACTGTGACGATCGTGGTCGCCACCGACAAGGGCAAGGCCGGCGCGGTCGCCGGCGAGTTGCAGAAGCTCGGCGCCTCGGTCTCGCGAAGCGTCGACAAGCTCGGCTACGTGCTGGCGAAGGTGCCGACCTCCGCGGTGGTCCGTGCGGCGCAGCTGAACAGCGTCACCGCGCTCAACCTGGACCGCGTCGTGCGCCAGCCGGACCCGGCGGAAGGGCTCGCCACCGGCGGCGCCGCGGCGAAACAGGCCGTGACCTACCCCGGCCCGGGCGCGACCACCGCGGCGAAGAACCCCTACATGCCGACCGACGACACCGGCTCGGTCGACTTCAAGAAGAAGCATCCGGGGTACGACGGGCGTGGCATCACGATCGGCATCATGGACTCCGGTGTCGACCTGGACCACCCGGCGCTGCAGACCACGTCGACCGGCGAGCGCAAGATCGTCGACTGGTTCACCGCGACGGACCCGCTTGAGGACGCGAGCTGGCGGCGGATGACGCTCTCCGTCACCGGCCCGAGCTTCACGGTCAACGGCGCGGCGTTCACCGCCCCGGCCGGCACCTACCTGTTCAACTACTTCTACGAGTCGACCACCGCGGCCAGCGAGCCGGGCGGCGACGTGAACCGGGACGGGGACACCACCGACGCGTTCGGCGTGCTCTACAACCCGGTCAGCCACGACGTCTGGGTGGACGCGAACCAGGACCGCAGCTTCACCGACGAGCCGCTGATGCGGCCGTACAAGGAAAAATTCCAGATCGGCCATTTCGGTACGGACAACCCGGCGACCGCGATCGCGGAGCGCATGCCGTTCGTCGTCGAGTACCGCGAGGACGTCTCCGGCGCCGACTACGTGAGCATCGGCCTGGTGGAGAGCGCGCACGGCACACACGTGGCGGGCATCGCGGCGGGCAGCAACATGTTCGGCAACGAGGCCTACGACGGCCAGGCGCCGGGCGCGAAGATAGTCTCCGGCCGCGCCTGCACCTGGGGTGGCGGCTGCACCAACGCCGCGCTCACCGACGGCATGGTGGACATGGTCGTCAACCGTCACGTCGACGTGATCAACATGTCGATCGGCGGGCTCACCGGCCTGAACGACGGCCGCAGCGCGTGGACCATCCTCTACAACCGGCTGATCACCGACTACGGCGTGCAGATGTTCATCTCCGCGGGCAATTCCGGCCCCGGCCTGAACACGCTCGGCGACCCGTCCACCGCGGCCGAGGTCGTCTCCGTCGGCTCGAGCATCAGCAAGGAGACCTGGGCCGCGAACTACGGCTCCGTGGTGAACACCGCGTACCAGATGCACCCGTTCTCGTCGCGCGGCCCACGTGAGGACGGCGGCTTCAAGCCGAACATCGTGGCACCTGGTGCGGCGATCTCGTCCGTCCCGACCTGGCAGCCGGGTCAGCCCAGCGCCCAGGCCGGCTACGCGCTGCCGCCGGGCTACGGCATGTTCCAGGGCACGTCGATGGCCTCCCCGCAGGCCGCCGGCGCCGCCGCGCTGCTGCTCTCCGCGGCCCGTGCGAACGACGCCGGTCTCACCCCCGCACAGCTGCGCCGCGGCATCTACACCTCGGCCGGCTTCATCAAGGACGTCACCGCGTACGAGCAGGGCTACGGCCTGTTCAACGTGCCGGCGGCGTGGGAGCTGCTGAAGAGGGACGTGGAGACCCGGACCTACACCTCGGTCGCGCCGGTCTGCACGCCGCTGTCCCAGTACCTCGGCATCAACGACGAGCCGACCCCGCACCAGGGGCCGGGCATCTACAACAGGTGCGCGGCCGGCGAGGGTGGGCACAAGCCGGGTCAGTCCAAGACGTACCAGATCAAGATCACCCGGACCAGCGGGCCGTCGAAGGCGGTCACCCACAAGCTCAGCTGGGCCGGCAACGACGGCACGTTCAACACGCTCGGCTCGGTGTCCGTCCCGCTGAACAAGACGATCACCGTGTCGGTCTCGGCCAAGCCGTCCGCCGGAGCGCACGCGGCCATCCTGAAGATCGACGACCCGGCGACCCCGGTCATCGACTTCGAGGTGATGAACACAGTGGTCGCGGCGACCGAACTGCCGAAGCCGGCGTACAGCGTCAGCGCCTCCGGCAAGGTGGACCGCAACGACACCCAGTCGTACTTCGTGAACGTGCCGGCCGGCGCCGCCGCGTTGCAGGTCAACCTGTCCGGAATCGCGGCGGGCTCGCAGACCAGGTTCATCGCGATCGCGCCGACCGGGCTTCCGGCCGACCCGACCGCGACCACCGAGTGCTACACCAACTACGTGCCGGTCTCGGCCTGCAAGGGCATCGAGCGCGACTACCGGAACCCGCAGCCGGGCATCTGGGAGATCGAGATCGAGGCGCGGCGCACCTCGCCGATGCTGTCGAACCCGTACACCATCACCGCGGCCGCGCAGGGCGTCACCATCACCCCCGCGGTCACCGAGCTGGCGTCGGTCAAGGCCGGCGTCGCCACGCCGCTGAGCTGGACCGGGAAGAACGCGTTCGGGCCGG
Source organism: Catenuloplanes sp. NPDC051500 (assembly GCF_044454585.1). NCBI lineage: Bacteria > Bacillati > Actinomycetota > Actinomycetes > Micromonosporales > Micromonosporaceae > Catenuloplanes > Catenuloplanes sp. NPDC051500. The sequence continues at coordinate 9,684 of NZ_JBITDX010000046.1, read as the reverse complement.
TCAAGGTGAGTGGTCAGAGCGGCGCGCTGGGCAGCATCGCCACCGGCCGCCCGACCATCGCGGACGGGCAGAAGCTTGAGTACGCGGTCGCGGTCCCGGCCGGCACCACCCGGCTCGACGTGGCCATCGGCAACACCAGCGACCTGGGCGCGGACCTCGACCTCTTCGTCTACTTCGGAACCGGCACCCAGCCGGTCGCACAGAAGGCGGACGGCGACTCGGAGGAGGCGGTCTCAATCGCCAACCCGGCCGCCGGTACGTACCGCGTGGTCGTCGACGGTTTCAGCGTTCCGGCCGGCACCACGCAGCTGGACTACCGGGACGCGTACTACGCGCCGACGCTCGGCACGCTCACCGTGCCGCAGCAGCTCACCACGCTTGCCAACGGTGCGTCGTTCGCGGTGAACGGCTCGATCACCGCGGCGTCGGTGCCGCCGGCCGGCCGCTCGCTGACCGGTGAGATGAACGTGGTCACCGACCAGGGCGCGATCGTCGGTGCGGCGGTGGTGACAGTCGCCTCGGTGAGTTAGCGGCGGTAGTCCCCAGTTCGTGCCAGCCCTGGAAAACGTGCCAGGGCTGGCACGACCGTCTTACGTAGACTCCCGCACGGTTCAGACGTCAACCACGGGGGAGCTGCATGTACACGATCAATCGCAGGTTACGGGTGGCCGGGGTGTTCGCCGCGGCGGCGTTGACAGGTGTCGGAGTCGCGTCGATGCCCGCCTACGCCATGCCCGGCCCGATGTCGGCGCCGTCCGCTTCGGTCACACCGCTGCCGGAGCCCACGGACACGTCCACGCCCGGCACGTCCACGCCCGGCCCGTCCGACTCGCCGTCGGAGACCGGGTCCCCGTCGGACTCGGGATCGCCGTCTGAGTCCGGATCGCCGTCTGAGTCCGGGACGCCGTCGGAGTCGCCGTCGGTCACGCCGACCGACCCGGGCCCGTCCGAGCCGGGAGTGGTGATCACCGCGCCCGGTGAGGCGAGCTTCACCGCCGCCGCGGGGCAGGCCAACGACGTGCGCATCACCTCGGCCGGCTCGCTCGTCACGTTCGACGACCTGGTACCCGTGGTGGCCGGCGAGGGCTGCGTCGCGGACGCCGGCGACGCCACGGTTGCCGTGTGCGACCTCGGTGCGTCCCCGGCGGCCGAGCCGATCGTGGTGCGCCTGCACGACGGCGACGACACGGTGGTCAACGACTCCGCGTTCCGCATGTTCGCCCGGGGCGGTGCCGGCAACGACACCATCACCGGCGGCCAGGACCGGGACGCGCTCGTCGGGGACGACGGCGACGACCGGCTGTCCGGCCGGGGCGGCGACGACCACCTGCAGGGCGACCTGGGCGATGACCTGCTCGACGGCGGCGACGGCGACGACGGCCTGTACGGCAACGAGGGCGACAACACCGTCCGTGGCGGCGCGGGCGACGACACCATCGGCAACGAGCTGTGGGCGCCGGACCTCACCCCCGGCACCGATACGCTTGACGGCGGCCCCGGTCGCGACCAGGTGTCCTACGCGGGCAGCCGCATCGTGCCGATCCGCGTCGACCTGACCGCCGGTACCGGTGGCGAGGCCGGCGAGAACGACACGCTGATCGGCGTCGAGGACGTGCTCGGCGGCCAGGGCGACGACGTCCTGATCGGCAACGGGGACGACAACCTCCTCGCGGGCAACAGCGGCCAGGACCTGATCTACGGCAAGGGTGGCGACGACATGCTGCTCGCGCAGGGCGGCGAGGACCTGCTCGACGGCGGCGCCAACCGCACCGAAACCGGCGACGTCTGCGAGACCGGCGAGAACGCGGCCACCACCGTCGACTGCGAGCGGGTGATCCGGGAGGGAGCGTTCCCGACCCCCACGCCGTAACGCGCGCACACGAAGGGCCCCGGCGTGTGCCGGGGCCCTTCGTCATACCCGCGCCAACACGGTCAAAGTCGCGCACGGCGCTCGCGGCCGTGTCGTGCATGGCGATGGCGGCTGTGCCGCGTATGGCGCCGGCGACCATGCCGCCACCACGACGACGGTCAGGACCGCACTGGCACCGCGAACGCGCTCCGGTGCGCGACCGCCCACTCCGCGTAGGTGCCGGCCGGCCGCCCGAGCAGTTCCCGCACGGTGCCGGTGGTCGGCCCGGCCTCGCGTGCATAGTCGGCGAGTGAGCCCAGCAGCCGGTCCGGGATCTCGTCCGGCAGTCCGGCCGCACGCATCCCCTGCCGCACCGCCTCCGGGCTGACGTCGGTGAACGTCAGGTCGCGCCCGGTCGCCGCCCCGATCGCCGCGACCTTGTCCGGCTGGCTCAGCGACTCCTCGCCGGTGAGTATGTACCGCTGCCCGGCGTGGCCGCTTCCGGTCAGTGCCAGCACGGCCACCGCCGCCACGTCACGTTCGTCGACGGTCGAGGTCTTGGCCAGGGGGTACGCCCCGCGCACGGTTCCGCCGGCCGCGATCTGCCCGGCCCAGCTGAGCGTGTTCGAGGCGTAGTCGGCGCTGCGCAGCACCGTCCACGTCAGGCCGGAGGTGGTGACCGCGTGCTCGGCCGCCTCGAAGGCCGCCCGGAACCGTGGTTCGCCGGCCGGGTGCGCCACGGTGAGCGCGGAGAGCAGCACCACCCGGCTGCGGGCCTGCGCGAGCAGCGCCCCGAGGCCCGCGCCGGCCGCCCGCGGGCTGATCAGCACTCCTTCGATGTCACGCAGCGCGGGCACGTCGTCGGGGTGGACGTCGATTGCGGTGGACGGGTCGCGGGTGACGGCCGCGACGGTGGCGCCGGACTCCACGAGGAGCCGGGTGGCTTCCCGCCCGACAGCGCCTGTAGCACCGGTGATCACGAACATGACGGTTTCCCCTCGGTGTCATACGATACGGAAGTCATAGTAATTTACTTTGGGAAGCGAATAATATGAGTTCCGTAACACCGAGGGATCGTCGTCGCCTGACCACGGAGATCAAGGACTCGATCCGTACCCTCCGCAGTGAATTGTCGGCTTTGAACCGGCAGATCGGCGGGCGGCTCGCGCTCAAGGACGGCGACCTCGACTGCCTCGACGTGATCGGCAGGCACGGGCCGCTCAGCCCCACCGCGCTCGCACGAAGGGCAGGACTGCACCCGGCCACGGTCACCGGCGTGCTCGACCGGCTGGAGCGGGCCGGCTGGATCGCGCGTGAGCGGGACCCGGCGGACCGGCGCGCGGTGCGGGTGCGGGCGCTTCCGGAGCGTGGCCGGGAGGTGATCGGGCTCTATGCCGGGATGGGTGCGGCGCTCGACGACATCTTCGCCGGGTACGACGACGCGCAGCTCGCCGTGCTTGCCGACTTCCTCGGCAAGGCGGTTGCGGCCGGGGAGTCGGCCACCCGCAGCCTCGCGGACGGCACGGAGTGAACACCGCACCGTCCGCGAGCGCGCACGGCGTACCGTGGCGGCGGTTGATCTGTGGGTTAACTGCCAGTGATGGTGAACTGTGAGCCGGGCTGGATGACGATGTTGCCGTCGCCCGAGTTGGTGATGGTGACGTTGGAGAGGACCGCGTTGCCGCGGGCGCCGGACATGGCCAGGATGCCGGCGCCGTTGACCGAGCGGTCGATGCGGACGTTGGTGATGGCGACGTTCGGCATGTTGCCGCCGCCGTTCTTGAACTGGATGCCGTCGTAGGTGGAGTCGATGATGTCGGTGTCCCGGATGGTGACGCCTGTGATGTCCTTCGTGGACGGGAAGAGCGTGATCGCGCCGAACTCCTGGTCCTCGTTCCAGAACGCGCCGCCGGTCCGGTAGAGCCCGTTGTTCGCGATCAGCGTGGTCCCGCCGAACGGCAGCGGGCTGTGGTCGGTCGCGAGCATGATGCCCGGGTAGTTAGCGGTGTCGGAGACCAGGTTGTTCTCGATCGAGTTGTTGGAGCCGCCGTAGATCGCGATGCCGTTCGCCCGCCACGGCAGCTGCACCGTGTTGTTGACGAAGTGGTTGTTCGACGCGATGTCGGCGGACTGATCCTTCACGTACGGGTTGGCCCAGACCGCGAGCGCGTCGTCGCCGGTGGTGCGGAACGACGAGTTGAACACCCGCGAGTTCCTGGTGCCGTTGCTGAAGTTGATGCCGTCCGCGAACGTGTTCCGGATCCGCATGCCCTCGAAGGAGAGGCCGTTGGCCGGGTTCCAGTAGGCAGGCGTGTCCGAGTAGTCGCGGCCGACCCAGGCGCCCACGTTCACGTGCTCGATCCACACGTTGCTGACCTTGGTGTTCGCGCCGAACCGGCCGTTAAGCGCGTGCCCGCGGTTCGCCCGGTTCTGCGTGTTGCCGAAGATCGCCAGGTCGGAGATCTGCGTGTTGTCCTCGATCTCGAAGCCGACGTTGCCCTCGTGCGGGTGGTTGATGCCGCCTGTCGCGTTCTGCGGCTGGGTGTCCGAGTACAGCTCGGTGTGCCACATGCCCGCGCCCCGGACCACGACGTTGCGCAGGCCGCGCTGGTTGTACTGGCCGCGGTTCGGGTCCGGGGAGAGGATCTTCTGCTCCTGGCGCCAGCGACCGGCCGGGATCCAGACGCAGGGGATCACGCCGTTCTCGTCGTCGGTGACCGCACGCTGGATCGCCGCGGTGTCGTCGACGCCGTCGTTCGGCACCGCGCCGTAGGACGTGATCGAGGCGCAGCCGGCCGGCTGGGACGCGGCCGGGGCGACCTGCTCCAGGTCGATCAGGTCGATGACGTAGAAGGACGCGGTGTCACCGGCGTCGCGCTGCAGCTTGAAGCGGGTGCCGGCCGGGTACGACGACGCCAGCAGCGCGTGTGACTCATCGAAGAGCCGCCGCGCGTCCGCCGACGGCGTGTTCTGCAGGCTCTCGGTGTCGTCCGAGGTCCCGTAGAGCCAGCTGTTGCGGGACGACAGCGTCAGCTTCCGCACGTACTGGTCGTTGACGTACAGGCTGATCGTGTAATCCTGCCCGCCGCCGCCCGGTGCGTCAGGAACGGAGTTGCGCACCACAATCGAGTTCGACGCGTTCGTTGAGGTGAACTCGACGAACTGCCCGGTGGTGTTGAGTCGCACCGACTGCCGGCCGGACGACTCGGTGCCGAAGTTCGTGTGACCGAACGTGCGCAGCGGGTCCGCCTCGAGCAGCGTGCCGGAGTAGCGTGCGGCCTCGGCCTCGTACTCGGTGTACGGCACCGCGGCGCCGCGCCCGACCACGATCGACCGGGTCAGCGCGTTGTTGGTCTCCACCGTCTCCGCGACCGCGTTGACCGCGTCCGCGGTGGCGGTCACTGTGGCGCCGCCGCTTGTCGCGGTCCAGGTGCCGGCGATCGCCACGGTCGCGGTCGCGCCGGCCGCGATCGACGGCGTGCTGCCGTTGAGCGTGGTGCCGCCCACGACGACGCGGGTGGTGGACGCGCCGGCCGCGCTGGTGCCCCGGTTGTTGACCGCGACGGTGAACGACACCGCGGTGCCCGCAGCCGGGTTCGCCGGGTTCGTGGTGATCGCGGTGACCTGCAGGTCCGGGCCGGGTGCCTGCCCGACGACAAGCTGCGAGGCCGCGGTGAACGTGTTGTTCGCGTTGTTCGTCTCCGCGACGACGTCGGCCGGGTCGGCCGTGGCGGTGACCGTGTAGCTGCCCTGCGCTTGAGCTGCGGCCGTGGCGGTGACGGTGGTGGACGCACCGGCGGCGAGCGCGCCGACAGTTGCGGTGCCGGCCACGACGCCGTTGAGCGCGAAGTCGACCCGGTTCGCCGCAGCGGCCACGGTGCCCTGGTTGCGGACGGTCCCGGAGAGCGTGATCGCCGCACCCTCGGTCGGGGCCGAAGGCGTCCAGGAGGCGGCGGTGACGACCAGATCCGGGTTGGGCGCGGCCGTGCCGAGAACCTGGAGGTCAGCGACCTGTGCGCCGGGCGCGCCGGTGTTGCTGAAGATCTGCAGCTGCACATCGGCGACGCGTGCGCTCACCGGAATCGTGACCGCGTTCTGGTTGGACGCCGGGTTGAACGTGTAGTCCGCGCGCGCCTTCAGCGAGGTGAAGCCGGTGGCGGTCTGAGCACGACCCAACACCTGGATGCTCTGGGTACGGGTGCCCCACACCGGATCCGGGTTGAGCTTGACCACCACGCCGGTGATGTCCGCGTCCGACCCGAGCTTGACCGTGAGCGTGGCCGGGAATCCGTTCGACTCCCAGTAGCTTGTGGCGCTCGCGTCGTTGGCGTTACCCGCGACGAAGGTGAAGATCGACGACGAGGCCTCGATCGGCTTGCCGGCCGCGAGGTTGGCGCCGGTCGGCGGTGGCTCCTGCGGCCCGCCCGCGACCCCGTAGATCTCCAGTTCGGACAGCTGCGCGGCCGGCCACCCGGTGTTGGCGGTGATGTTCACCCGCACGTACCGCGTGGTGGCCGCCGTGAAGTCGATCGTCACGGCCGGCCCGAACGCGCGGCCGGCCGAGGCGGAGAGCGTGCTGAAGCTGGTCCCGTCCGTGCTGCCCTGCACGCTGAGCGTCTGGGTGCGCGCCTCCCAGGTCGACGGCAGCCGCAGGGTCACCTGGTCGATCGCGACCGCGCTGCCCAGGTCGACCTGCACCCAGGACGGCAGCGACGGCCCCTCCCAGTAGCTGGCGCTGTTGCCGTCGTTGACGTTCGCCGCGACGTACTGGCCGTTTGCAGTGCTCGCCGTGGCGGTCCTGCCGAGCGCGAGGTTAGGCCCGCCGGCAGCGTGCGCGGCCGTGGGCGTGAGTGCTGCGGCGGCCACCACAGCCGCCGCGAGGAGTCCGGTGGACAGTCGTTTCATGGCACCCCAGGATCCTGTGAGTCGCGTAATTGCGCGATCAGCCACAGAAATTGCGCGATGTTGCCAACTTCTTGCGGCGAGGGGATTCAATGTTTCAGATGCGTCACTGTTCCGTCAACGGCCCGCGTCGAACCTGGGTGCCTCCACCCATGGGCCGGCACGTCTGCCGGTCCATCGTGGAGGTGCCGGGGTCCAGGCATGTATCGGCCGCCGTCCCAGCGGTTCACGCTGCTGTCACCGCACATCGATGCTGGTAGCGCCCGGTTTCCTCATCACGTGCGACGATCAACTGCAGTGGCTTGAGGGGTACGCCGCCGCGGGCGTAGACATCCGGACCGGCCGCGAGGATCTCGTGGCTCGCGTCGAGTGCGGCCGACCCACGACCACCACCCGGGCATATGGGCGCCGGCCGGGTCGGACCGTGCCGGACCCGGCGCCGACGGGCACGCTCTTCGCCTCGGCGGGGCCGGGGCTCCCTCGGCGCCCGCCGGGAGCGACTTTGTGGCCCACTGGCGTCGGGCCTGATTATCGACCGGGTCAGGACCGCAGCCGGGGGGTCTGTTGGGCGGCGGGCGTGCGTGACGCTGGGGGCTGCGCCCGTTGTCGTCTCAGTGGCGGGCGGTCGGGGCGGCGGCGGCTTGGGCGGCCGTAAGAGCTGGCACCGACGCCGTGAGTGTGGTGGGTGGTTGCGGTTGGTCGGCGGGCTTGCGTGACGCCGGGGTTGCGCGGTTGTCGTCTCAGCGGCGGTCGCACGGAGCGGCTACGGCCGGGGCGGCCGCAAGGACTGGCACCGACGCTGCGAGTGAGACCTGCGGTCGGTCCTCCCACGAGTGCGATTGGGCGGCGGCTGCGGTCCGGCCGCGGCTGCGGTCCGGCTGTGAACGCGGTCCGGCACTGCGTGCCCGAAATTTCGCTATTTAAGCCCCGACGATGCTGGATGCAAGATCCTTGTTTCGCTCACTGTCCTTTCCGACCCACCGAAAGAGCCGTGAGCGAAACAAGGATCTTGCATCCCACCAAACGGCCATCGAATCCCAGATATCGGACGCGAACACAGACGCCCAAGAAGACAGACGCTGCACGCCCTGCTCGCTCGGTCCTGGCACGAGGAAACGCGAGAGCCGAGATCGACCAAGCCTGCCGCCACGCTTGCGGCCTCGGTGCCGGTCCTTGCGGCGGCCGAGGCCGCTGCCGCCCCACCTGGCTGCCGGTGAGGTGGCTGTCGCGCTGCTCCCGCATTCCTGCAGCCCGCCGACCAGCCGGTACCACCCGTCAGACTCGCCGCGTCGGTGCCGGTCCTTGCGGCCGCCCAGGCCGCTGCCGCTCCGCCTGGCTGCCGGTGAGGTGGCTGTCGCGCTGCTCCCGCATTCCCGGCAGTCCGCCGACCAGCCGGTACCACCCGTCAGACTCGCCGTGTCGGGGCCGGTCCTTGCGGCCTCCCAGGCTGCTGCCGCCCCGCCCGGCCGCCGGTGCGACGACACCCGCGCTGCTCCACGGTTCCGTAAGCCCGCCGACCAGCCGAAACGGCCGACGCTTCCGGCTGTGTGATCAATTAGTTGTACGAAGCAGATCAACTAGCGATGTGGATCTATCTTTTGCGCAACTGATTGACCACACAGACCCGGCTCGGACGCCTTGCCGGAATTTCGGGGACCGGGCCAACAAGGCCGGAAGCATGTAGGTCCCGGCCCCGGCGGAAGCGGGAAGATCTGCTGTGTCGGTGGTGGTCGTTCAGTCGTCGTCACCGCCGTCGTCATCATCGTCGTCATCCTGGTCGCCGCCGGGGCACCCGGTCAGGCCGAGCAGCGTGATCGCGGCGCCGGCCGCAAGCAGCGTGGTCCGGCCGAAGAGCGCACGCCGGCCGATCTTCTGATCCGATTCGTCCATGGCGGCATTCTCGCAGCTGCCAGGGGGCAGCGCACCCAGGCGACGCGGCCCGTCCACCCCTACAGTGAGGATCATGGCACCCACCCCGCTCGGTGACTTCCTACGGCGCAGCCGTGCGCTTGTGCAGCCGGAGGACGCCGGCCTCCGCAGCATCGGCCGGCGCCGCGTGGCAGGCCTGCGGCGCGAGGAGGTGGCGATGCTGGCCGGCGTCAGCGTCGACTACTACGTCCGGCTCGAGCAGGGCCGCGAACGCACCCCGTCCGCCCAGATGCTCGATGCGCTGAGCGGTGCACTGCACCTCTCCGAGGATGGTCGCCTGCACCTGTTCCGCCTGGCCGGCCTGGCGCCCCGCACCCGGCTCGCCGACACCGTGGAACGGGCCGACCTCGGCCTGCTGCAGCTGATGGAGACCTGGCCCGACTCGCCGGCGCTGCTGCTCGGCCGCGCCTACGACGTGCTCGCCGCGAACCCGCTTGCGGAGGCGCTCTTCGGCGGCTTTCCGTTCTCCCGCAACCTGATGCGCGTCGTGTTCCTGGACCCGGCGGCCCGTACGTTCTACCTCGACTGGCCGTCCGCCGCCGCCAATGCGGTGGCCGGTTTCCGCCTGGCGTTCGGCGCCGCCCCGCACCACCCCCGCATCCGCGCGGTGCTCACTGAACTCACCGCCGACAGTGACGAGTTTCGCGATCTGTGGGAACGCCATGAGGCCCGGGGCAAGACGCTCGACACGAAGTCCTTCCACCATCCTGAGGTCGGCGACCTGACGCTGCGGATGCACTCCTTCGACGTCCGCTCCGCCCCCGGCCAGGAGCTGGTCGTCTACCACGCCGCCCCCGCCTCGCGGGAGTCCGAGTCGCTCCGCCTGCTCGCGTCCCTCGCGGCGACAGCGATGCGGGAGAAGATCTGAGGCCGGCGGGCGGTCCGGCGCAGGACCGCCCGCCGGCCTGCCGCTAGTGTTCTGTCTCGTAAATAGGTAGTCGGTTGGTACGGTGGCGGTTGTGAATCGTGCCGCCGCGCCTTTGGTGCTTGATCCGGGTCAGCGT
>NZ_JBITDX010000045.1:0-33003 GCF_044454585.1 Catenuloplanes sp. NPDC051500 | reverse complement strand
TCGGCGCCTTCGAAATCGCATTCCCAGGCCGCATCACGTCTACAATGGTCTTATAGGGGCAAAAGGATGGTTACACAGACATCCTGACAGGCTCCGCGCCTTAGGCCGTAGGCCAGCGCCTCGGGCCGGGACCGCAAGCCGGGACCGCAGGCGGAAACGTAGGCGGAAACGCAAGCCGGGACCGCAAGCCGGAGACGCAAGCCGGGAACACATGCCGGGAACGCAAGCCGGGACCGCACGCTGGCAACGCAGGCGGAAACGCCAGCCGGGACCACAGGCGGGAACCCGCTCGGAGTCAACCGGAGACGCGAGCCGCTCGGGGGCAATCGCAGACGCGAGCCGCTCAGGGCAACCGCAGACGCGAACCACTCGGGGCAACCGCAGACGCGAACCACTCGGGGCTGTTTATGGTGACATGTCGGGTGTGCAGCACGCGGCGCGGTCATTCGCGCGCGAATACCGTCCAGAGTCGGGGAACTGGCAGGTGGAAATCCTGCCCAATTACGTCCACGTCCAGTGCGCGGGAGTCAAGATCCTTGCGTCTCTGGCGGCCCTTATTCGAGGCTCGAAAGGGCCGCCAGAGACGCAAGGATCTTGAGTTCGCCGGAGAACCGCCGCAGGCGGGCTGTGTCCTGACGTGCCGAATGTGGTGCCGCCTGGCCTTGTAAAGCCAAGCGTCGCCTGGCCTTGTGAAGCCGGGCCCCGACGACCCCGAAGCGCCTCGACCGACCGGCGCACCACGAGTCTCCGGCTTCGATGCTTGATCTTGCGAGCGCCAAGCCCGCACTCGCGACGCCCGGCCGCCGCTGATACGTCACCCGCGCCGCTACCTCACCACCCGCCCACGCACGCCGGCCGCCGCCGACACGTCACCCGCGCCGCCACCTCACACGCACGCCGGCCGCCGCCGACACGTCACCCGCGCCGCCACCTCACCACCCCGCCCACGCACGCAACAGGGCCGCCTGCAGCACGATCCCGACGATCGCCGCCACCCGCACGCACGCACGCGCCAGGGCCACATACGACGGGCCACGCGCGAGCCGGACACTCATGACCACGACGGGAAGGCCCGGACTCGTGGGGCTTGTACCGCGCTGGACCATGGCAGAAAGAACGTAGGTCCGGTCCCGACCGGCACCCGATGCCACTCGGCCCATTCCGCTCACGGATCTTGACTGCGCCTTCATGAAGCGTCCGCCGCCGGCGTCTCGTTGCATCCAGACCGGCATCCACATTCGCATCCGCATCCAGATCGGCGAAGCGCGTTTGTGCACGTCTGCGACGTATGACCCGGTCACCCTAGTATCAAGATCCAGATAAGCTGAGCGGCGCCGGCGCCGCGCACGGCCGGTCTCGATCACGCGCCCCGGGCGTACCCACGGATGATTTTGATCTTGGTTTCCTGGGCATTTCGGGCGCGTTGCGGAATTGTTATACCCCTGAACAAAATGAGGGCTTGCGTGGTGCGCAACAGGCGAAATATGTTGCCGGGCACAACAAACGTCGAGACATCGCAGGGAGCTCCACTTCACCGAAAGGACCTTGCACAATGCGCAGAGTCCTGACCACGCTGGCCGCGGCCGGCCTCGCCGCGGGCGCGCTCACCGCGTGCGGCGGCGACTCGAGCGGCGGCGGGGAGAGCCGAGCTGCCAAGATCGCCGTAATTCTCCCGGACAGCGCCTCGTCGAACCGCTGGGAGACCGCGGACCGCAGGTATCTGGAGGCGGCGTTCAAGGCGGCGGGCGTCGCTTACGACATTCAGAACGCACAGGGCGACAAGAACGCGTTCCAGACCATCGCCGACCAGCAGATCACCAATGGCGCCACGGTTCTCATGATCGTCAACCTGGACTCCGGCACCGGCAAGGCCGTGCTTGACAAGGCGAAGAACCAGGGCGTCGCGACCATCGACTACGACCGGCTCACGCTTGGCGGCAGCGCGGAATATTACGTCAGCTTCGACAACGTGCAGGTGGGCAAGCTGCAAGGCGAAGGCCTGCAGAAGTGCCTCACCGACCTGAAGGCGGAGAAGCCGGTCGTCGCAGAGTTGCACGGCTCCCCCACCGACAACAACGCCACGCTGTTCAAAGAGGGCTACGAGTCGGTGCTCAACCCGCTCTACGCGAACGGCACCTACGTCAAGGGCCCGCAGGAACCCGTCCCGGCCTGGAACAATACGACCGCAAGCACCATCTTCGAGCAGATGCTGACGCAGACCGGCAACAAGATCGACGGCGTACTCGCTGCGAACGACGGGCTCGGCAACGCGGTCATCACCACGCTCAAGAAGAACGGGCTGAACGGCAAGGTGCCGGTCACCGGCCAGGACGCGGACGTGCAGGCGTTGCAGAACATCCTCGCCGGCGACCAGTGCATGACCGTCTACAAGGCGGTCAAGCAGGAGGCGGACGCGGCGGCCGAACTGGCCATCGCGCTCTCCAAGGCCGAGCGTAAGAGCGTGCCGGGCAGGGTCACCGATCCGGAGAGCGGCCGCGACGTCCCGTCCGTGCTGCTCACGCCGAAGACGATCTTCTTCGACTCGGTCAAGGACGTGGTCGCCGACGGCTACGTGACCAAGGCGGCGCTGTGCACCGAGGCCTACCAGGCGAAGTGCGCGGAAGCCGGAGTCAGCTAGACCTTTGTAACCGGCTCAGGGCACGAGCCGGCCGGTGCCGCCCGGGATGTCACAATCCCGGGCGGCACCCGGACGTTGAGCCGTTCGACGCGCGAGGAGAGATGTGTCCGCGACACCCCTGCTGGAACTGCGCGGGATAGACAAGGGCTTCGGCCCGGTCCAGGTCCTGCGCGACGTCACCTTCGCCGTCTACCCCGGCGAGGTCACCGCGCTCGTCGGCGACAACGGCGCGGGCAAGTCGACGCTCGTCAAGTGCATCAGCGGTATCTACACCATCGACTCGGGGCAGATCCTCTTCGAGGGCCGGCCGGTCTCGGTCAACAGCCCGCGGGACGCTGCCACGCTCGGGCTGGAGGTCGTCTACCAGGACCTCGCGCTCTGCGACAACCTCGACATCGTGCAGAACATGTTCCTCGGCCGGGAGCGCCGCAGCGGGCTGGTGCTGGACGAGCCGACCATGGAGCAGCTGGCGGCCGAGACGCTGGCGAGCCTCTCTGTGCGGACGGTCAAGTCGCTGCGCCAGCACGTCTCAAGCCTCTCCGGCGGCCAGCGGCAGACGGTGGCGATCGCCAAGGCCGTGCTCTGGAACAGCAAGGTCGTCATCCTGGACGAGCCCACTGCCGCGCTCGGCGTGGCACAGACCGCGCAGGTGCTTGAGCTGGTCCGCAGGCTCGCGGACCGCGGGCTGGCGGTCGTGCTGATCTCGCACAACATGAACGACGTGTTCGCCATCTCGGACCGGATCGCCACGCTCTACCTGGGGAGGATGGCGGCGCAGGTGAAGACCACCGACGTGACGCACTCGCAGATCGTCGAGCTGATCACGGCGGGGCGCAGCGGCAACCTCGGCCTGGCGGAGAACGGGGTGCCGCGATGACCGCCATGCTGGAGAAGACCGAGCCGCTGACCGTCAACCGCCACGTGCGCGACTACGTGAGCCGGGTGCGCGGCGGCGACATCGGCTCGCTGCCGGCCGTGCTCGGGCTGATCGCGCTCTGCGTCTTCTTCGGCGCGATGCGGCCAGCGTTCTTCAGCGCCGGCAACTTCGCGAACCTGTTCACCCAGGGCGCGGCCGTCACCATCATCGCGATGGGCCTGGTCTTCGTGCTGCTGCTTGGCGAGATCGACCTCTCCGCCGGGTACGCCAGCGGCGTCTGCGCGTCGGTGCTCGCGGTGCTGCTGACCTACCAGGACTGGCCGTGGTACGCCGCCACGCTCACCGCGCTGGTCACCGGCCTGGTGATCGGGCTGGCCATCGGCTTCATGGTCGCGAAGGTCGGCATCCCGTCGTTCGTGGTCACGCTGGCCGCGTTCCTGGCGTTCCAGGGCATCGGGCTGATCCTGATCAAGGGTGGCACCAACGTGCCGGTCCGCGACGAGGTGCTGGTCGCGATCTCGAACAAGAACGTGCCGCCCGCGCTGGGCTGGGCGCTGTTCCTGCTGGGTGTGCTGGCGTTCGCCGCGATCCAGCTCCGGCAGTGGCGCACCCGGCACGCGCGCGGCCTGGTCAGCGACCCGCTCGGGGTGGTGCTCGCCCGGATCGCCGCGCTGGTCCTGATCGTCGGCGCGGCCGTCTACGTGCTCAACCTGGAGCGCAGCCGGAACGTGCTGATCACCTCGCTCAAGGGCGTGCCGATCGTGGTGCCGATCATCGTGGTGCTGCTTGTGGTGCTGACGTTCGTGCTGCACCGGACCGCGTACGGCCGGCACGTCTACGCGGTCGGCGGCAATCGCGAGGCCGCGCGCCGGGCCGGCATCAACATCGACCGGATCCGCATCTCGGTCTTCGTGATCTGCTCGTTCATGGCCGCGATCGGCGGCGTGGTCGCGGCCTCCCGGGCGAACTCGGTGGACGCGAACACCGGCGGCAGCAACGTGCTGCTCTACGCGGTCGGCGCCGCCGTCATCGGCGGGACCAGCCTGTTCGGCGGCAAGGGCCGGGTGATCGACGCGGTGCTCGGCGGCGCGGTGGTCGCGGTCATCGATAACGGCATGGGCCTGATGAACGCGAGCGCGGGCGCGAAGTTCGCCTGGACCGGCGCAGTGCTCCTTGCCGCAGCCAGCATCGATGCGCTGTCCCGGCGTCGTGCGGCGGCCACCGGCAACCGATAGATGCCCATGGAGAATGCAGACTGATGCGCGCCGCACCCAGCCAGGACGAGGTCCGCCGGCAGAACCTCGGGGCGCTGCTGCGGTACGTGCACGTGCACGGACCGATCTCGCGCGCGGAGCTGACCACTCGGCTCGGGCTCAACCGCAGCACGATCGGGGCACTCACCGCGGATCTGACCGCGGCCGGCCTGGTCCGCGAGGAGGCGCCGCGCGGTGCACGCCGAGCCGGGCGGCCGTCGCTTGTCGTGCTGCCGGAGTCGGGGCGGGTGTACGCGTACGCGCTGAGCATCGAGGTCGACCGACTGCGCGCGGCCCGGGTCGGGCTCGGCGGCGAGGTGCTTGACGAGCGCGTCTACGACCGGCCTCGTGACCTGCGCGTCTCCGAGGTGGTCGGCCCGCTCTCCGCCTTCGTCAAGGAGATGCAGCACGCGGCGCCGGAGGGCGGCCGGTACGTGGGCGTGGGTGTGGCGGTGGCCGGCATGGTCCGCCGCCACGACGGGCTGGTCCGGCTCACGCCGAAGGCCGGGTGGGTGGACGAGCCGCTCTCCGAGCCGCTGGCCGAGGCGCTTGGCGGCGACCACACGGTCAAGGTCGGCAACCACGCGAACCTAGCGCTGATGGCCGAGCACCTGCGCGGCGTGGCCGTCGACACCGAGGACGTCATCTACCTGCACGGCGAGGTCGGGATCGGCGCCGGGATCATCGCGCACGGCACCCTGATCACCGGCCACGGCGGGTACGCCGGCGAGGTCGGCCACATGATCGTCCACCCGGGCGGCCGGACCTGCAGCAGCTGCGGCGCGCGTGGCTGCTGGGAGTCGGAGATCGGGGAGGAGGCGCTGCTGCGTGCGCTTGGCACGGACGGCAGCGGCCGGATCCCCGCGCACCAGCTGATCGCGGCGATGCGCGGCGATCCGGGCAGCCACGAGGCGCTACGGCAGATCGGCGAGTGGCTCGGCCTCGGCGTGGCGAACCTGGTCAACATCTTCAACCCGGAGATGGTCATCTTCGGCGGTACGCTGCGGAACCTCTACCTGACCACGGCCGCGCAGGTGCGGTCGCGGCTCAACTCGCTGGCGCTGCCGGCCAGCCGCGAGCTGCTGCGGCTGCGCACGCCGAAGCTGGGCGAGGACGCGGCGCTGATCGGCGCCGCGGAACTGGCCTTCACCCAGTTGCTCGCGGACCCGCTCGGCTAGGGCGTCAGGCCGCGCAGTGCCGCATCGACAAGCCCGTCGGTGAAGTCGGCGCCGACCGGGTCGCCTGTGACGAGCACCCGGTAGTAGATCGGCCCGACAAGTGTGTCGGCGAGCAGGTCCAGGTCCAGGCCGTCCGGCAGCTCGCCGCGGGCCACCGCGCGTTCGAGTGGTTCCCGGTTCAGCGCGCGCTGCCGGGTCAGGTGTGCGACGCGAAGCCGCTCGGCAAGCACCGCGTCGTGCTGCGCCTCGCCGTGCAGCGCGCGGAAGACCGCGCCGGCGTCGTTCTCGGTCAGGAAGATCGCCAGGCCGCGTAGGTGCAGCCGCAGGTCGGTGACGACCTCGCCGGTGTCCGGCGGGAGCAGCGCCTCGCGGGCGTCGGTCGTGAACGCGTCCATCAGCACGTCCGTCTTGGACTGCCACCAGCGGTAGATCGTCTGTTTCGCCACGCCCGCGCGGGCCGCGATGCCCTCGATGGTGAGCTGGGCGTACCCGCGCTCGACAAGCAGATCGTCGGCCGCCTCAAGCACGCTCCGACGTGCCTGTTCACTGCGGCCGTGCCGGTTGCCCCGATGCGCCGTCACCCGGTCGTTCTCCTCTGGCTTTCCAGAACCAGCGCCGTGCTTTCCAACGCTGATGCCGTGCTCTTTTCTCATGCCCGAGAATAAGGCGGCTTGACTAGACGCAACGTTGCGTCCACTCTAGCTCGCATGAACTCACTGCGAGCACCTCGTGTGCGCTCCGTCCTCGACCGCCTGCACGCCGCCGCCGACCTCGACGAGGACCGGCCGTCACCCTGGCCCTCCGGCCGCGACTTCGCCGGCTCGCCGGCCCAGGAGCGGGCCGACCTGCTGGCCGGGGTCTACATGCCGATCTCCGCGAGCGGCGGCGACCTGCTCTACTCGCTGGTCCGGGCCGCCCGGCCGGAGCGGGTCGTCGAGTTCGGCACGTCGTTCGGCATCTCGACGCTCTACCTGGCCGCGGCCGTGGCCGACAACGGCGCCGGGCACGTGGTGACCACGGAGCTCAGCGAGGTGAAGGTGGCGGCCGCCCGGGCGAACCTGGCCGAGGCCGGCCTGCACGAGGCGGTGACAGTGCTGGCCGGGGACGCGCTGGCCACCCTTGCGGACGTTCCCGGCCCGATCGGCCTGCTGCTGCTCGACGGCTGGAAGGACCTGTGCCTGCCTGTGCTGCGGCTGCTTGAGGACAGGCTGGCGCCGGGCGCGCTCGTGGTGGCAGACGACGTCAGCTTCCCGAGCATGGCGCCGTATCTGGAGTACGTCCGGGACCCCGCCACGGGCTACGTGAGCGTGGAGTTCCCGGTCGGCGACGGCATGGAGATCAGCTGCCGGGCATAAAAACCGGTGGATCCGCCGGGTGCGCACACAGTACCGTTTCGTTACTATGCGTGACCTGCCGCGGACCGACCCCGGAGTCGCCGACCACCGGTCGGCGCGTCGCCTGCTGTGGTGGATGGTCCGCCGGGTCCGCGCGAAACTGGCCGTCTCCCTGGTGCTCAGCGTCGTCTGGATGTGCTCGGCCGCGCTCGCC
The DNA here is from genome assembly GCF_044454585.1 of Catenuloplanes sp. NPDC051500. Classification (NCBI taxonomy): domain Bacteria; kingdom Bacillati; phylum Actinomycetota; class Actinomycetes; order Micromonosporales; family Micromonosporaceae; genus Catenuloplanes; species Catenuloplanes sp. NPDC051500. Next base: position 25,509 of record NZ_JBITDX010000045.1, on the reverse strand, counting down.
CCCGCGCTGATCGGCACCGCGGTCGACCGCGGCATCACCGGGCGCGACCCGGGCGCGCTCGCCGTCTGGTCCGCGGCAGTGCTCGGGCTCGGCATGGTGCAGGCCGCGACCGGGATCCTCCGGCACCGGTACGGCGCGCACAACTGGCTCGACACCGCGTACGGGACGGTGCAGCTCACCGTGCGGCAGTCCGCCCGGATCGGTGCGGCGTTGCCCCGCCGGGTGTCAAGCGGCGAGGTGGTAAGCGTCGGCACCTCGGACATCGAGCAGCTCGGCGCCGCGACCGAGATCGTGGACCGGGCCGCCGGCGCCGCCGCCGCGGTCGTGGTGATCACCGTGATCATGCTTGGCACGTCCACCCGGCTCGGCCTGGTCGTGCTGGTAGGCGTGCCGATTCTGCTCGGCGCCGTCGCGCTGCTGCTCCGCCCGCTCCAACTCCGCCAGGAGGTCTACCGCACGCGTCAGGGCAGTCTCACCACCCGGGCCGCCGACATTGTCACCGGCCTACGCGTGCTGCGCGCCGTCGGCGGCGAGTCGCTCTTCTCCGGCGGCTACCGCACGCAGTCACAGGAGCTGAGGACCGCGGGGGTACGGATCGGGCAGCTCGGGGCCGTGCTGGAGGCGACCCAGGTGGTGCTGCCCGGCCTGTTCCTGGCGCTTGTCACCTGGCTCGGCGCGCGGCTCGTGCTGGCCGGCGACCTCACCACCGGCCAGCTCGTCGCGTTCTACGGTTACACCGCGTTCCTGGTACCGCTGCTGCGCAACCTCACCGAGGCGGCCGACAAGTTCGCGGTGGCGATCGTCGCCGCGCGGCGCGTGGTGCGACTGCTCGACCTGGAGCCCGATCCGGCCTCACCGGTGCGGCCCGCGCCGATGCCCCGGCACGCGGCGGTGCTCGCGGATCCGCGCTCCGGCCTGCTTGTGCGCCCCGGTGCACTGACCGCGATCGCGGCGGCCGACCCGGCGGACGCGGCGGCGATCGCGGAGCGGCTGGCCCGGTTCACCGACTCGGAGGCGCGGCTGGACGGCGTACCCCTGCGTGATCTTGATCTTGATCTGCTGCGGTCCCGGGTGCTGCTCGCGGAGAACAACGCGCGGCTGTTCGCCGGCGTGCTGCGGGAGTCGCTCGGCGGCGCACCGGGGGACAACCGGATCGCCGCCGCGCTGGAGACGGCCGCGGCCGGGGACATCGTGGACGCGCTGCCGGGCGGCCTGGACACCGAGATCGCGGCGCGCGGGCGGGAGTTCTCCGGCGGGCAGCAGCAACGACTGCGGCTGGTCCGCGCGCTGCTCGCGGACCCGGAGATCCTGATCCTTGTGGAGCCGACAAGCGCTGTCGACGCGCACACCGAGGCCCGGATCGCGGCCCGTCTCGGACCGGCCCGCGCCGGGCGCGCCACAGTGGTCTGCACGACAAGTCCGCTGATGCTCGCGCACGCGGACCACGTCGCCTACGTGGAGGACGGCAAGGTCATCGCGGAGGGTGCCCACCGCGAGCTGCTCACAAGCGAGCCCCGGTACGCGGCCACCGTCCTGAGGCAGGAGTCATGATCCTTCCGATCGCGACACCCCACGAGGTCCGGCGGTACGTGCGCGGCCTGTTCCGCCGGCACCCACGCGCGCTCGGCCTGATGCTCTCGCTGCACGGGCTCGGCGCGCTCTGCGGGCTGGCCGCGCCCCGGCTGCTCGGCGAGTTGATCGAGATCATCCGCACCGGCGGCACGGCCGGCGCGCTCGACCGGGTCGCGTTGCTGCTTGTCGGCGCCGTGATCGTGCAGGCCGGGCTGGTGTACCTGGCGCGGTACGCGTCCGCGCGGCTCGGCGAGCGGGTGCTTGCCGAGCTGCGCGAGGAGTTCGTCGACCGGGTGCTGTCCGTGCCGATCGGGACCGTGGAGCGGGCCGGCACCGGCGACCTGCTCACCCGCACCACCCGGGACGTGGCGTCGCTTGCCTACAGCGTGCAGTGGGCGGCGCCGGAGATCCTCACCGCGCTGATCACCATCGTGCTGCTCGTCGCGGCGCTGCTGCTGGTGTCGCCGCTGTTCCTGGCCGCGCCGCTGCTTGCCGCGCCGCTGCTCTGGCCGGTGACCCGCTGGTACCTGCGCCGCGCCGCCGACGGCTACCTGCGGGAACGCGCGGCCTATGCGCGGATCACCGAAGGGCTGGCCGAGACCGTGGAGGGCGCCCGGACCGTGGACGCGCTGCGGCTGCACGAGCGCCGGCGACGGCAGACCGACGAGGACATCCGCGGGTCGTACCGGGCCGAGCGGTACACGCTGTTCCTGCGCACGGTCTGGTACCCGGTGGCGGACACCGCGTACGTGCTGCCGGTCGCCGCGACGCTGCTGCTCGGCGGCCTGTACTACGTCAACGGCTGGCTGGCGCTCGGCACCGTGGTCACTGCCGTGCTCTACATGCAGCAGCTTGTCAACCCGGTCGACCAGGTGCTGTCCTGGCTTGAGGAGCTGCAGGAGGGGCAGGCCGCGCTGGCCCGGGTGATCGGCGTCGGCGAGGTTGCCACCGTGGAGGCGGGCGGGCCGGCGCCGCACGGCAACGGGATCCGGCTGCGGGACGTGACGTTCGGATATCTGCCGGGCCGCCCGGTGCTTTACGGCGTCTCGCTCGACATCGCACCGGGCGAGCGGCTCGCGGTGGTCGGCCCGTCCGGCGCCGGCAAGTCCACGCTCGGGCGGCTGCTGGCCGGCGTGCACCTGCCGGACTCCGGCGCGCTCACGGTCGGCGGCGTGCCGCTGTCCTCGCTGCCGCCGGACCGGCTGCGCGGCGAGGTCGCGCTTGTCACCCAGGAGCACCACGTCTTCGTCGGCACGCTGCGCTTCAACCTGGTGCTGGCCAGGCCTTCCGCGTCTGATGAGGAGATTCGTGGCGCGCTCGCGGCCGTGGACGCGCTGGGCTGGGCGACCGAGCTGCCGGACGGGCTGGAGACGGTGGTCGGCGAGGGCGGGCACACGCTGACGCCCGCGCAGGCGCAGCAGCTGGCGCTGGCCCGGCTGGTCCTCGCGGATCCGCACACGCTTGTGCTCGACGAGGCGACGTCGCTTCTCGATCCGCGCGCGGCCCGGTCGCTTGAGCGGTCGCTTGCCGCGGTGCTGGCCGGGCGGACCGTGGTGGCGATCGCGCACCGGCTCTTCTCCGCGCATGACGCGGACCGGGTCGCGGTGGTGGAGGGCGGCCGGATCGTGGAGATCGGGTCGCACGACGAGCTGATGGCGGCGGACGGGTCGTACGCCGCGCTGTGGCGGTCCTGGACCTCCTCCTAACGCGCGATGTCCCAGACCGTCACGCCGCCGATCTCGGTCGGCGGCCGGCCGGTCAGGTCCGCGAGCAGCATCTTCACGGCCTCGCGATTCTGGTGCTCGGCCGGCACCACGATCACCGACGTCTGCCAGAACGCCAGGTCCGCGGCGAACGCGGCCCGCTGCTCCGCGGTCGGCACCGGCGTCACGCCGGTCGCTGTCACGTCCGCGATCAGCAGGTGGGTGGGGCGCTTCTGCGGGCCGAAGATGCCGCGCCCGTCCTCCTCCGGGCCGGGCCCGATGAAGTAGCCGAGCGCAAGCGGGAACTCCAGGCCGGAGCGGGCGGCCCAGCGCAGGTTCGTGGTGTCCGTCCAGGGCCCCGGCACGACGAGCATGCTGCCGCCGTCGGTCAGCTGCGCGCGGTACTCGTGCCCGGTGATGTAGGCAGGAATCGGCGGGATCTGCTTCGTGTCCATCGGCAGCGGCACGATCGGCAGCAGCGCGGCCAGGACCAGCGGCAGCAGCACCGTCCGCGAGCGCTCGACCGCGAGCGCAAGCAGCAGGCCGACGCACGGGATCGCCACAAGCACCAGCCGGGTGGGCACCACGGAGTCGAAGAGCGGGAGGTGCGCGAACGGCTCCCAGGGGCCGGGCGCGGTGACGTCGCCGTACCCGTTGATGATTATGTCCCGGCCGATCGAGAGCACGGCGAAGACGACGGCTGTGCACGAGGCGGCGAGCGCGACAGGCCGCTTCCGGAAGATCACCGCAAGAGCCAGGAACAGGATCACCAGGGGTACGCCGAAGAACGCGTTCTCCTCCGTACGGTTCGCCGCGATGTTGCCGAACGGGGAGAATGATCCGCCAAGCGAGTGGGTGGAGAACGAGAAGAACGAGGCCAGGTCGTTGCCGTAGCTGGTGGTGAACTCCGGCACGCCGTGATAGCTGCCGGGCCCGGTGAACTGCACCCACAGCGGGTACGCCGCGACCACACCTGTGATCGCGGCCGCGATGCCGAGGTTCGTGAAGAACCGGGCCTTGTCCACCTCGTTCCAGCGCAGCAACGCGTAGAGCGTGCCGAAGATCGCGCTGCCGAGGCCTGTGAAGAAGAGCGACTCCTCGTTGATGAAGACCTGGTAGGACATGATCAGGCCGAGCAGCACGCCCGCGTACCGGTTCGAGGCCGGTGCGAAGAGCAGGTGCACCACGAACGGGAGCAGGAACAACGCGACCCAGTTCGGATGGCCCTGGGTGTGCGTGACGACGCCGGGCGCGAAGCCGCAGAACGCGCCGCCGATCGCGGCCGCGAGACGCGACTCGACCAGGCGGCGGGAGAAGACCCAGTACCAGCCGTACGCGGTGAGCGCCATGCCGAGCAGGACCAGCAGGGCGAACGTGGCGGCCGGGCCGGCCAGCAGCGTCACCGGGGCCAGCGGGATGCCGAGGCCGAGCACCGCGGTGTTCGCCATCATGTTCACACCGAGCGGCGCGTTCATGTCACCTGTGAGCAGCCAGTCACCGCCGCCGCCGGAGACCAGTTTGGCGGCGCGGGCCAGCACGAACTCGAACTGCGCGTGGTCGTTCTGGTTCGCCTCCGGCACGGCGTGGTCCAGGTCACGCCAGAGCGGCAGGGTCAGGACGAACGCGAACAGCAGGAAGCTCGCCAGTGCGACGAGGTCCCATCTTCTGTCGCCGAGGACGAGCCGTTTCCCGAGGAGAAGCACCGCCGCATGGTAAATGGCGAGTCTGCGCACCGGTCCGCAGACCGGCCGAAACCCGTTTTACCAGGAATTATCGGTCTACCTGGGTGAATTCCCAGGTATGTGGCGACCGCGCGACCAGATGCTCCGGCGGCGCCGGCAGGTCGACCGGGCTGCTGCGCCACTTCGAGATCACCACGAGCCGGTTGTCCGCGGACGAAAAGACCTCGGTGGACATGTGCAGCGGGTAGACCTCGATCGACGGCACGGCCTCGTCGCACAGCCAGGTAAGCAGCTCCGCGTGCCCGGTGGGACGGGCCTTGACCTCCCACATCCGAACGATCACGCCCGGCACCGCCCCTCCTCCCCGAGGGTGAAACTCTTTCAACCGGGGATGCTGACCGAGGCTACACGCGGGGGCGCTCCCGCTCCATGATCAGGGCATCCGTGTTGCTGGGCTGGTAGTAGCCGCGCCGGATGCCGATGCCGTCGAAGCCGTAGCTGCCGTAGAGGCGTTGCGCAGGGACGTTGTCCACCGCGACCTCAAGCAGCACCCGGTCCGCGTCGCGGCGTTCCGCCTCGGCGAGCAGCGCCTCAAGCAGGGCGCGGCCGATGCCGTGGCGCTGCCGGTCGCGGCGGACCGCGATGTTCTGCACCCAGGCGTCCGGGTCCTGCATGGCAAGTCCGGCATAGCCGTCGACCGCGCCGTCGTCGTCAAGGGACACCAGGTAGTAGTGGCCGTTCGCCAGCTCGTTCCAGAACATGGCGGCGGACCACGTCTCCAGGCCGAACAGATCGGCCTCGATCGGCAGCAGCTCGTCGATGTGCCACCAGCGCAGGGGCCGGATCGCGTCACTCATCGCCGGACACCCTAGTGCCTGTTCGGGAAGTGCCACGTCACAAGGGGTGCGCGCCCTCCGAACCGATCAGTAGGCTGGGGGCCATGTGGCAGGCCGAAGTACGAGTCGATCTCGACGCGATCCGGGCGAACGTGGCCCACCTCGTCGCCGGGACCAGCGCCGAGGTGATGGCGGTGGTCAAGAGCGACGGGTACGGGCACGGCATGGTCGCCGCCGCCCGCGCGGCTCTGGACGGCGGCGCCACCTGGCTCGGCGTCGCAAGTCTCGGCGAGGCGATCACGCTGCGCGACTCCGGGTTGACCGCACCGGTGCTGGCCTGGCTGATCTCGCCCGGCCTGCCGTTGCACGACGCGGTCGCGGCCGACATCGACCTGAGCGTCGCCACGCTCGGCCTGCTTGACGAGGTGATCGTCGCCGCCGAGCGCACCGAGCGCGTCGCCCGCGTCCACCTCAAGATCGACACGGGGATGACCCGGGGTGGCGCCACGCCCGACGAGTGGCCGGTGCTGCTTGAGGCCGCCGCCAAGGCGCAGTCCGACGGGCTGATCGACGTGGTCGGCGTCTGGTCGCACTTCGGCTGTGCGGACACGCCCGGCCACCCAAGCATCGACGCGCAGCTCGCGGCGTTCCACCACGGCCTCGAGGTGGCCGGGCGGTTCGGCATCACGCCGCGGTACCGCCACATCGCGAACTCGGCCGCGCTGCTCACCCGCCCGGACACCCACTTCGACCTGGTCCGGCCCGGCCTCGCGATCTACGGCCTGTCGCCGATGGGCGGGCGCACCGAGGGGTTACGGCCCGCGATGACCGCGCACGCCCGGGTGATGATCGCCAAGCGGGTCCCGGCCGGGTCCGGCGTCTCCTACGGGCACACCTACATCACGCCCGCCGAGACCACGATCGCGGTCGTCCCGATCGGTTACGCGGACGGCGTCCCCCGCCACGGGTCGAACGGCGGCCCGGTGCTGATCGGCGGCCGCGTCCGGCCGATCGCCGGCCGCGTCTGCATGGACCAGTTCATGATCGACTGCGGCGACGACCCGGTGCAGGCCGGCGACACTGTCACCCTCTTCGGTCCCGGCGACGACGGCGAGCCGACCGTGGAGGACTGGGCCGCCGCGGTCGGCACCATCAGCTGGGAGATCGTCGCCCGGTTCGGCAGCGCCCGGGTGCCCCGCGTCTTCGACGGCCTGCGTCCAGAAGTCGGCGCATGATCATCGGCTCAGCGCCTCCAATCGCGCCATCGCACCGGAAAGGGAAATCCGGCATGAGCTCTACGTCATCGTCCCTGGTCACGACGGTTTTCACCCCCAAGGTCGGCAAACGGGCCGGGATCATCGGCGCGGTGGTCGGGCTCGCCGCTGCCGGGCTCGCCGCCGGTGTGGCCGCGGAGCGGACCATCGTGCGCCGCACCAAACGCGGGACGATCGACCCGTGGGCGGACGAGAAGTTCGGCGAGCAGCCCTACGACGAGTCCTTCATGATCTCCGCACCGGACGGCACCGACCTGCACATCGAGGTGCTCGACCCGGTCGACGGCCTGGAGGTCGAGCCGGACTTTCCCGGCGCGGCCCAGGCCGACCTGCAGGACGAGCCCACGCTCGTCTTCGTGCACGGCTTCTGCCTGGACATGGGCACGTTCTACTTCCAGCGCAAGGAACTGGTCCGTCGCGGCGACTACCGGATGGTCTTCTACGACCAGCCGGGCCACGGCCGGTCCGGCAAGCTGGAGTCCGGCGAGTACCACCTGGAGGCGCTTGCCGAGTCGCTGCACGCGGTCATCCAGGCCACCGTGCCGACCGGGCCGATCGTGCTTATCGGGCACTCGATGGGCGGCATGACGATCATGGCGCTCGCCGACCTGTACCCGGAGCTGCTCCGCTCCCGGGTCTCCGGCGTGGTGCTGATGGCCACGTCCGGCGGCAAGCTGGAGGAGGCCCGGCTCTCCCTCCCGTCGCTTGCCGCGCGGGCGGGTGCGCCGCTGCTGCCGGTGGTCGCCCGGACCACACGGCTCACCGGCGGCGTCATCGACCGGGCCCGGCTCGCCTCCTCCGACCTGGCCTGGCTGCTCACCCGCCAGTTCGGCTTCGGGGGCAGCGCGCCCAGCCCGGCCCTCGTCACGTTCGTCGAGAAGATGAACTCGCACACCACCGCGGACACGGTCACCCGATACCTGCGGACGATCTACACGCACGACCGGTTCCCGGCGCTTGACACGCTGCAGGAGATCCCCACGCTGGTGATCGCGGGCGACAAGGACCAGATCCTGCCCGTCACCCACTCGCGTGAGATCGCACGCCACCTGCCGAACGCGGAGTTCATCGAGATCCCGGACAGCGGGCACGTGGTCATGCTTGAACACGCGGACGAGGTGAACGCAGCACTCATCTCCTTCCTGGAGAAGCTGTAGTTCTCCTGTCGTACCCGTGGGATACGGTGCGGGCCGCGTTGTTCCGTGATCCCCTGTGGAGGAGTCGTCAGCATGTCCCTCGACCTCGTCGCCCGGCTGCCCGAGCCGTGGCAGGCCGTCCTCGCCCCGCACCTGGACGCCGAGCGCACTCGCGCGCTTGGTGAGTTCGTCGCGGCGGAGTACGAGACGCAGACCGTCTACCCGCCGGTCGAGGACCTGTTCACCGCCTACCGGTTGTGCCCGCCGGAGCAGACCCGCGTGCTGATCCTCGGCCAGGACCCCTACCACGGTGCGGGCCAGGCGCACGGGCTGAGCTTCAGCGTCCGGGCCGGCAACCGGGTGCCGCCGTCGCTTCGCAACGTCTTCAAGGAGATCTCGGCCGACGTCGGCGCCGGCATGCCGAAGGTCGGTGACCTGACGCCCTGGGCCGAGCAGGGCGTGCTGCTGCTCAACGCGGTGATGACCGTGCGCGCCGCCAAGCCCGCCTCGCACGCCAAGAAGGGCTGGGAGGAGTTCACCGACGCCACAATCAACGCGGTGAACGAGCTGGACGGCCGCGTGGTCTTCATGCTCTGGGGCAGTTACGCCCGGAAGAAGGCGGCCCTGGTGACGAACCCGCAGCACGTGGTGCTGGAGGCCGGCCACCCCAGCCCGATGAACCCGGCGGGCTTCCTCGGCACCCGCCCGTTCAGCGCGTGCAACAAGGCGCTTGCGGACGCCGGCCGCGAGCCGATCGACTGGTCCCTTCCCCCGGCGGCCTGATCAGCACGCCGCTGATCAGCACGCCGCTGATCAGCACGCCGCTGGTCAGCACGCCGCTGGTCAGCAAGCCACGGGTAGCACGCCCCGAGCCGCTCAGCCTGGCGGTCCCAGCGTGATGCGGGACAGCGCGTCCAACGCTGTCCCACCGCGGTCCCAGTAGCCGAGGTGGCCCGCGTCCGGCTGGCTGGCGAACACCCGCGCGCCGAACGCCGGGTCCGCCGGGTTGCGCCCGTGCCACAGCCCGTCCTCCGGCGGCCCGTAGGCGAGCGCCGGCCCCACGCCCGGCAGCGCGGCCGAGACCATCGCGTCGGTCAGCGCGGAGACCGGCGAGACCGGCGCGCGCTGGATCGGGTCGGAGAAGGACGTGCTCGCCCACACCTCGGGCAGCCCCAGCTCGGCCGCGTGCGCGACGCCGGCGCCCGGCGAGGCGAGCAGCACCAGGCCGTCCGCGTCGAGCCCGAGATCGCGGGCGGTCACGCCGGCCACAAGCGAGCCGTAGCTGTGGCCAAGCACGGTCTGCCGGGCCGGCTCGCCCTCGTGCCCGGCCCGCAGCCCTTCCTGGAAGCGGTGCAGCGCCGGGGCCGCGTGCTCGGCCGGCGCGTCGGAGGCGGCCTCGCCCACGAAGTCCGGCGCGTCGTAGTCCAGCCACAGCACGGCCGCGGTGCGGCGGGCCGGATCCAGCTCGGTCGCGTGCTCGGCCACCCGCGCGGCCCGGTCCAGCTCACCGCCGAGCGAGGCCAGATCGCTTGTCATGCCCGGCACGTAGGTCAGCACGGCGGCACTGCGGTCCGGATCGCCGATCGCCACCACCGCGCGACCGTCCTGCCCCGGGTCGAACCGCACCAGGTATCGCGGCGGGTCGGTGCCGGGCGAGACCTGGTCGGCCAGCCGCTCAAGCGACGCGATCAACGCGGGGTCCCGCGCGTAGGCGCTCGGCATCCCACCATGCAGGTCCGCACCGCTGAGACTCACCCCGGCGGGCGTGCCGCCGCTGCGGAACCCGTCCACCGGCAGGCCGAGCCGGGCCGCCTCCAGCGCCAGGTCGAGCAGCGCGCGGTTGGCCAGGTCGCGGGCCGCCACCGGCAGCCCGTCCAGGCCGCCGGCCAGCGTCGGCTCGTGCCGGATCAACCAGCGGCGCTGCGCCGGGGTGAGCGCGTCCCACCAGGCGCGGATCGCAGCCGGTGCGGCCTCAGCACCCGGCCGGTAGCCCGGCGGCGTGCTCTCCCACCCGGTGGCGGCCGCGCGGCTCAGCTCGCCGAGGCGCATGGCCGCCTCCGTGTCCGCGGCAAGCGCCGCGGCAAGCGCCGCCTCGATCTCCGCCGTCACGGCCTGTGCCGACTCCGGCAGACCGGTCGGGGTGGCCATACCGTCCGGCGAGGCGGCGCCGACCGCAAGCCGGCCCGGCACCGGACCGGCCGCGACCACCTGCCCGGACCTGTCCACCGCCAGCCCTGCCCCCTCCGCCGCGCGCACGGCCGCGGCCAGCCGTGCCTTCGCCGCCTCGGTCGCGGCCGCGAACTCAGTCAGCACGCCCGCGGTCTCCAGCTGTGCGAGCCGGCCGGCCTCCAGGTCGTCACGCAGGTGGCGCAGCCGGGTGACCGCCGCATCCGCGCCCGCGCCGGACCAGGCCGTGGCCAGCGCGACCGCGCCCGAGGCCAGCTCCAGGGCGCGCCGCGCGCCGGACGCGGCCAGCTCGCGCCAGGCCGCCGCGGACTGCCGCCAGGCCGGTGGGCTCACCTGCCAGAGCAGCTCATAGGTGATCGCGCTCATCGCCCCGGCCCCCGCCGGAACCGGGCCGCGGCCGCGTCGTCCGCCGTCTCGTAGGCGGTGGCGGCCCTGCCCAGCGCGGTCGCGGTGGCGGCCACCCCGGCGCCGCACCTGTCGAGCGCGGACCAGGCAGCGTCCGCCAGATCGGTCACCGCGGTCGCGGACGCCCACCCGGGGGCGGTGACCGGCAGCGGTCCCGGTGGCATGCCGAGCAGGCGCCGGGCCACGGCCGCGAGCCGATCCGCACAGGCCCGCAGCGCCGGGGTGGTGACATCGATGACATCCATGCCGATCACCGTGCCATCGCCGCGGCAGACGAGATAACCCCTGTGGACAACCGGCCGCCACGCGTACCGGCGGTTGTCCACAGGGGTTGCCGACTAGGCTGATGAGGTGATCGTCTCCGTCGGCATGGACGTGGTGCTCGTCGAGCGGTTCGTCCGCGCGCTGGAACGGACACCGCAGCTCGCGGACCGCCTGTTCACCGACGCCGAGCGGCACACCTCCTCCGGCAATCCGCGGCCGCCCGAGTCGCTGGCGGCCAGGTTCGCCGCGAAGGAGGCGGTCGCGAAGGCGCTCGGCGCCCCCTCCGGCCTGCGCTGGCACGACTGCGAAGTGGTCTCCGACGCGTCGGGCCGCCCCTGGCTGACCGTCTCCGGCTCGGTCGCGGCAGCGGCCGACGAGTGCGGCATCACCCGGTGGCACCTCTCCCTTTCCCACGACGGCGGCATCGCCTCCGCGATGGTGGTAGCCGAGTCCTGATCCAGGAGGAGCACGAATGCGGGGCGTGTGGCGGGTCGCCGACGTACGGGCGGCCGAGGAAACGCTGTTGCGTGAGCTCCCGGACGGCACGCTCATGCAGCGCGCCGCGGCCGGGCTCGCCCGCCGGTGTGCGCTGCTGCTGGACCGGGTCTACGGCGCCCCGGTGCTGCTGCTGGTGGGCGCCGGGAACAACGGTGGCGACGCGCTCTACGCGGGCGCGCTGCTCGCCCGGCGCGGCGCCCGGGTCACCGCGCTGCTGCTGAGCCCCGACCGTGCGCATCGGGAAGGGCTGGCCGACCTTCGCCGCAGCGGCGGCCGGGTTCGCACGGCCTGGTCCGAGACGATCGACGCCGAGCTGGTCGTCGACGGGATCGTCGGCATCGGCGCCACCGGCGGCCTCCGTGAACCGGCCGTGTCGATCGTCGAGGCGCTGCGTGCCCGCACTCCCCGCCCGATCATGGTCGCGGTCGACGTGCCGAGCGGCGTCGACGTGGACACCGGCGCGGTCGAGGGCGCCGCGGTCCGCGCGGACGTCACAGTCACGTTCGGCTGTCTGAAGCCCGCGCACGTCGCCGGGCCGGCCGCGCCGCTGGCCGGGCAGGTGGACCTGGTCGACATCGGAATCAGCCTGCCCGCCGCGCCGGCGCTGCGCGTCCCGGACGCCGCCGACCTCGCGGGCTGGTGGCCGCGGCTGCACGCGGGCTCGGAGAAGTACAACAGGGGTGTGGTCGGCATCGCCACCGGCTCGCACACGTACCCCGGCGCCGCGGTGCTGTCCACGGCCGGTGCGCTGGCCGGCCCGACCGGCATGGTCCGCTACGCCGGCACCGCCCGGGCCGAGGTGCTGCAGCGCCATCCGTCAGTCGTCGCCGCCGACTCGGTCGCGGACGCCGGCCGGGTGCAGGCCTGGCTCTGCGGCTCCGGCATCGGCACCGACGCGGACGCACGTGCCGCGCTGAGCGCCGTGCTCGCGACAGATCTGCCGGTGGTGCTCGACGCGGATGCGCTCGGCATGCTTGTCGACGGCTCCTCGGCGGACCGGCTGCGCGACCGGGCGGCGCCGCTCGTCCTCACGCCGCACGACCGGGAGTTCGCCCGGCTTGCAGGTGAGCCGGGCCCGGACCGGGCCGCGGCCGCGCACCGGCTCGCCACCTCGATGAACGCGGTGGTGCTGCTCAAGGGCGACCGGACGATCGTGGCCGCGCCGGACGGTGAGACGTGGGTCAACCCGACCGGCTCCCCCGCGCTCTCGACCGGCGGCACCGGCGACGTACTGGCCGGGCTGCTCGCGTCGCTGCTCGCCGCCGGCCTGCCCGCCGTCCGGGCCGCGGTCACGGCCGCCTACCTGCACGGACTCGCGGGGCGGATCGCGGCGGAACGGGGACCGGTGACCGCGCCGGACGTGGCCGCGGCCCTGCCCGAGGCGGTCGCCACGATCACCAACTGAGCGCAAAAAGGCACAGACCAGGTCACAGACGTTTTCCCGCTTCCGCGGTGGTGGCGGCCCGCACGCTCCCGCGGGCACCGGTCGGCCCCAAGGGGCCTCCCTGCCGGCCTCGCGGTGGTCACCGAAAAACACGGCCCGCACCGCGATCGGCCGGCGCGTCCACGGCCGTTCTGGTCTGAGCCTGACCACCCACGGCACCGGCGGCCCGCGGGAGCGTGCGGGCCGGACCACCGCGGAAGCGGGAAGACGGCCCGGAATTGGCTCTTGAATTGAGGAGGGGCCGGTCCTCGCGGACCGGCCCCGACGGTGCGGTGCTTACTCGACCGTGACCGACTTGGCCAGGTTGCGCGGCTGGTCGACGTCGTGGCCGCGGGAGCTGGCGATCTCGCAGGAGAGGACCTGGAGCGGGATCGTGGTGACAAGCGGGGCCAGCAGCGTGGGCGTGCGCGGCACCCGGATCAGCTCGTCGGCGTAGGGCACGACCGCGTCGTCGCCCTCTTCCGCGATCACGATCGTGCGTGCGCCGCGGGCCCGGACCTCCTGGATATTCGACACGATCTTGTCGTGCAGGACGCCGCGGCCGGCCGGGGACGGGACGATGCAGACGACAGGCGTGCCCGCCTCGATCAGCGCGATCGGGCCGTGCTTGAGCTCGCCGGCGGCGAAGCCCTCCGCGTGCATGTACGCAAGCTCCTTGAGCTTGAGCGCACCCTCAAGCGCCACCGGGTAGCCGACGTGCCGCCCGATGAACAGCACCTGCTGCGCCGAGGCGAGGTCGCGGGCGAGCTTGCGGACCGGCTCCATCGACTCCAGCACGGTACGCAGCTTGTCCGGCATCTCCTGGAGCTGGCCGACGACCGCGCCGACCTCGTCCGCGTACTTGATGCCGCGGACCTGCGCGAGGTGCAGGCCGATCAGGTAGCAGGCGACGAGCTGGGTGAGGAACGCCTTGGTGGAGGCGACCGCGACCTCGGGCCCGCCGTGCGTGTAGAGCACCGCGTCGGACTCGCGCGGGATTGTGGAGCCGTTGGTGTTGCAGATGGCCAGGACGCGCGCCTTCTGCTCCTTGGCGTGCCGGAGCGCCATCAGCGTGTCCATCGTCTCACCGGACTGGGAGATCGCGATGACAAGCGTGGAGCGGTCCAGGACCGGGTCGCGGTAGCGGAACTCGCTCGCGGTCTCGACCTCGCACGGGATGCGGGTCCAGTGCTCGATGGCGTACTTCGCGACCAGGCCGGAGTGGTACGCCGTGCCGCACGCCACGATGAAGATCTTGTCGACGTCGCGCAGGTCCTGCTCGGTGAGGCGGACCTCGTCGAGCACGATCTCGCCGGTCTCGGTGAGCCGGCCGAGCAGCGTGTCCGCCACCGCCTGGGGCTGCTCGGCGATCTCCTTGAGCATGAAGTAGTCGTAGCCGCCCTTCTCGGCGGCTGATGCGTCCCAGTCGATGTGGAACGGGCGGCCCTCGACCGGCGTGCCGTCGAAGCCGGTGATCTCGATGCCCTCCGGCGTGATCAGAACGACCTGGTCCTGGCCCAGCTCGACCGCCTCGCGGGTGTGCTCGATGAACGCGGAGACGTCGCTGGCCAGGTAGTGCTCGCCGTTGCCGCGGCCGACGACGAGCGGCGAGTTGCGGCGGGCGCCGGCGACCGCACCGGGGATCGCGGTGTCGACGGCGAGCAGCGTGAACGCGCCCTCCAGCCGGCGGGAGACGCGGCGGAGTGCCTCGGCGAGCGCCTGCGGGCCCTCACCGCCCTCGTCTCGCACCACGTCGAGCTCAAGCGCGAGCAGGTGGGCGGCCACCTCGGTGTCGGTGTCGCTGCTGAACTCGATGCCGAGCGCCTCAAGCTCGGCACGGAGGCGAGCGAAGTTCTCGATGATGCCGTTGTGGATGACGGCGACGCGCCCACCCTGCCCGACGTGCGGGTGTGCGTTGCGGTCGGTCGGGCCGCCGTGGGTGGCCCAGCGGGTGTGGCCGATGCCTGTGGTGCCGGTCGCGATGCCGGTCTCCGGGCCCTCGGCCAGCGCCTTCTCCAGGTTGGCGAGCTTGCCCGCCTTCTTCTCGGTCAGCAGGGTGTCGTCGCCGACGATGGCAACGCCCGCCGAGTCGTAGCCGCGGTACTCGAGACGCCGCAGCCCGTCCAACACGATGCTCAGTGCCGGCCGGTTGCCGACGTAACCCACGATTCCGCACATGGGAGCAGCGTAGCGGAGTTTCGCTCAGGATGCGTGCGCGAAGTCCGGTCATTCACTCACACCCATTGCGCGATTGAGGGATTTATGCCGGACCTATACGGACAGAACAGACCCGATACCTGTCGGTAAGCCGATTGCCGGAATAGGGCAAGCTGGGAGACGGTGTACCACTCCGCCCACCTGGAGCCCCGAGGCCATGACTGAGCCGAACCCGCCGTCCCCCGAGCAGCAGCCGTCCAACCCGTGGGCCCGCCCGCCGGAGGGAGCGCCCGAGCAACAGGTGTCGTACGCGCCACCGGCGCCCCCGCCGACCGCGAGCTGGGGCTACCAGCCGTACCAGCAGACGTCCGCGCCGCCGCAGGCCCGTCCGCCGCGCTCGTTGACGCCGATCATCGCGGTCATCGTGGCGGCCGTGATCCTGCTCTGCGTGGGCACGGCAGTGGCCGGCGTGCTGGTGCTCAACCAGGCACGGGACGCGGTCTCGACCACTCCCGATCCCACCCCGCCGGTGGAGACGGAGAGCCCGGAGCCGACCCGCGCGCCGCGGACCGACGACCCGTTCCCACTGCCCACCGGCCTGCCGGGGCTGCCTGAGGACCTGATCCCGTCGAGCGTGGCCATCCCGGCGGACGCGGACGCCACAGTCGTCTACGAGGTGACCGGCGAGGGCAGCGCGGCGATCACCTTCACCCAGGCGGGCCGGCCGACAGTGGAGGGCGTCGCCGAGCTGCCCTGGCGGAAGGAGTTCACGCTCGGCACCGAGACGCCGCTGCTGAACGTGACAGGCATCCGCTTCGGCACCACAAGCGCGGAGCTGACCTGCCGGATCCTGCTTGACGGCAAGGAGGTCACGAAGCGCAGCGCCACCGGCACCACCACGACCGCTTCCTGCGCGCAGATCGTCGTGGTTTCGTAGTCGGGTGACAGATCCACTGGTAGCGCGCATGCGCCCGTTCGGCACCACGATCTTCGCGGAGATGTCCGCGCTGGCGGTCCGGACGGGCGCGGTCAACCTCGGCCAGGGCTTCCCGGACACGGACGGGCCGCCGGAGATGCTTGCCGCGGCGGAGGCGGCGCTTCGCGGCGGCCGGAACCAGTACCCGCCGGGCCCTGGCATTCCGGAGCTGCGCGCCGCGGTCTCCCGTCACCAGCAGCGGTTCTGGAACCTGGAGTACGACCCGGACGGCGAGATCCTGATCACGGCGGGCGCGACCGAGGCGATCGCGGCGACGATCATGGCGTTGTGCGAGCCGGGCGACGAGGTGGTCTGCTTCGAACCGTTCTACGACTCGTACGCCGCCTCGATCGCGCTGGCCGGGGCGGTGCGCCGCCCGGTCACGCTGATGCCCGGTGAGCGTTTCACCTTCGACCCGGAGCAGCTGCGCGCGGCCTTCTCCGGCCGGACCCGGCTGGTGCTGCTCAACTCGCCGCACAACCCGACCGGCAAGGTCTTCACCCGGGCCGAGCTGGAGCTGATCGCGGAGCTGTGCCGCGAGCACGACGTCTACGCGGTCACGGACGAGGTCTACGAGCACCTGGTCTTCACGGACAGCGGGGAACAGCACATTCCGCTCGCCACGCTTGACGGGATGCGGGAGCGGACGCTGCGCATCTCCTCGGCCGGGAAGACGTTCTCCTGCACCGGGTGGAAGATCGGCTGGGTGAGCGGGCCGCGCGCGTTGATCAGCGCGGTGACCAGGGTGAAGCAGTTCCTGACGTATGTGAACGGCGGGCCGTTCCAGCCGGCGATCGCGGTGGCGCTGGACCTGCCCTCCGCGTACTACTCCGATTTCCGGGCCGGGTTGCAGGCGCGGCGTGATCAACTGTCGGCGGGTCTGGCGGCGGCCGGCCTGCGGGTGCTGCCGTCGGAGGGCACGTATTTCGTCACAGCCGATATCTCCGGTAAGTCATCTGAGGATGGGATCGGGTTCTGCCGCGAGCTACCGGAACGCGTCGGCGTCGCGGCCATCCCCACCCAGGTGTTCTACGACAACCAGGAGCCGGCCCGCACGCTTGTCCGGTTCGCGTTCTGCAAGCGGGAGTCCGTGATCGACGAGGCGGTCACACGCCTGGCCGGGCTGTAGTCGCGGCCGACCCGGTGGGCAGCCGCGCCCCCATCAGCGCGTTCAGCCCACCGGTCCGGCGCAGCTTCTGCCAGCCCAGCCGGATGCCGCCCAGCGCCGCCACCACCGCCTGGATCAGCACCAGGTACATCAGCTGCCGGTAGACGAACTGCTGCAGCGGCAGGCGCCAGAGCGGGCGCGGCGACTCGCCGTCCAGGCGGAACGCGTAGACAGTGCTGAGGAACTGCACGGCAAGCACGCCGAGCCAGGCCACCACCGTGTGCACCGGGTTCAGGAAGATCAGGCCGTAGAGCAGGTACACGTCGATCAGCGGCGAGAGTAGCGGCAGCAGCGTCTGGAACAGCGTCAGGTTGAGCAGCCCGCGCCGCCCGAACCGCCCGCCCGCGCCGGACTCGATCAGCGCGCGCCGGTGCTTCCACATCGCCTGCATGGTGCCGTAGCTCCACCGGTACCGCTGCCGCCACAGCTCCGGCATGGTGGACGGCGCCTCGGTCCAGGCGCGCGCCCGGTCCTCGTAGACCACCCGCCAGCCGGCCCGGATCACCGCGATGGTCAGGTCGGTGTCCTCCGCGAGCGTGTCGTCGGAGAGGCCGTCGACCTGCCGGAGCGCCTCCCGGCGGAACGCGCCGACCGCGCCGGGGACCGTGGCCATGCAGTGCATGACGTCGTAGGCGCGGCGGTCGATGCTGAACCCGACCACGTACTCGAGGTGCTGCCACATCGCGATCATGCCGCTGCGGTTCGCCACCTTCGCGTTGCCCGCGACCGCGCCGACCGCCGGGTCCGCGAACGGCTGCACCAGGCGGCTCACGGTGTCGATCTCGAAGACCGTGTCGCCGTCCATCATCACCACGACGTCCGTGCCGGCGTGCGCGATGCCGGTGTTGAGCGCCGCGGCCTTGCCCGCGTTCGGCTGGCGGAGCACAGTCACGTTCGGGTGGCCGAGCGCGTCCGCGATGTCCGCGGTGCCGTCGGTGGAGCCGTCGTCGACCACGATGATCTCGACCGGGTGCACGCCGGCGACCAGGGAGCCGAGCGTGTCCTCGATGCATTCCTTCTCGTTGTAGGCAGGCACGATCACCGTGACCGTCCGGTCGTAGTCCGCGCCCCACGGCGCCCGGCGCGCGTGCCGCCGGGCCAGCACAAGCAGCACCACGAGCCGGGCCAGCGTCAGCGCGCCGAAGACCAGCAGCAGCACCGCGAACCAGACGGTCACCGTGCGCGCCACCTGGACCACGCCCACCAGGCCGAGTCCGAGCGCGCGCTCGGACACGGTGGCGCTCGGATTGACAGTGGACATGCCGGTAAGCGCCGCGATCGTGGTGAACGTGTAACCGGCGCGCTTCAGGTCCGGGATCACCGCGTCAAGCGCGGCCGCGGTCCGGGACCGGTCGCCGCCGCCGTCGTGGAAGAGCACGATCGCACCCGCACCGTTCGCAGGCATGACCGCGCGCCGGATGTCGGTAAGCGTGACGTCCCGCTCCCAGTCGCGGCTGTCAAGCGTGTTGACCACTGTCAGGTAGCCGTGGTCACCCGCCTCCGCGACCACAGGCCAGTTCCTGTCGTCGAACGCGGCAGCGGTGGACGAGTAGGGCGGCCGGAACAGCACGCTCGACACGCCCGCGGCGCCGGCCAGCGCGAACTGTGTCTCACGCGCCTCGACCTGCCGGCGCCACCCGGTCTGCCCGGCGAGATCCGGATGGGTGAACGTGTGGATTCCGATCTCGTGTCCCGCGTTCCGGACGTCCCGCACGATCCCGGGATGCGAACTGATCTGCGACCCGATCATGAAGAACACCGCGGGCACCTCATGTTTCGCGAGAATGCCCAGAATCTCTTTCGTATACGTCGGATCAGGTCCGTCGTCGAAGGTGAGCACGATCTGTTTCTCCGGCGGAGTGAGCGTGTCCGCCCCCACCCCGTCCACCGAGATGATTAGCCCGCCGTCAAGCACCGCACGCGGCACCCCGCCGACCGCCTCAGTCGACTCGCTCGCGCCGTCCTGCGCGAACTCGCCCGTCACCACGCCGTTGACCAGGAGAATGCTGGCGAACAGACCGAGCACGACCACGAGCAGAAACCCGCGAACCCTCACTGACCCCCGCTCGGTCACAACCGCCCCATCCTTAACAGATGTGACCGGTTTCACAATCACAATCATTCGGGGGTACGGGGAGAAAAGCGCGACCGCACAGTGGCATAGTGCATTGGTGTTCCGGAAAGCCGCATTTCTGCCGATCGTTTTCCTCGTCGCCTCCTGCACCTCCGCACCGGCGCCGGACAATTCTCGGCCGGCGTTACGGGTAGCGCCTTATATCGACATCGCCAGCGGTTCTCTCGACATCGGCGAGGCGGTCCGTGAGTCCGGCCAGACCGATTTCACGCTCGCGTTCGTCACCGCGGACAAGTCCGGCGGCTGCACACCCACCTGGGGCGGCACGCTCCCGCTGAACGCACCGCCGGTGCAGGCGGACCTTGACGAGATCGCGCGGCTTGGCGGCGAGGTGACCGTGTCGACAGGCGGCGCCACCGGCACGTACCTGGAGAAGGTCTGCTCCCGCCCGCAACTGACGGCGGCGTACCGGACGGCGCTTGACGCGGCCGGCAGCAACGACCTGGACGTGGACATCGAACAGTCGATCGCGCCGGACACCGTCACCGGCGCGCTGGCCGATCTGCAGCGGGAACGCGGCACCCGGATCACGCTTACCGTCCCGGTGGCCGGCGCATCGCAAGGGCTGACGGACGACACACTCACGCTGCTGCGGAGCGCTCGCGCGGCCGGCCTGGACCTGTCCGTCAACGCGATGACCATGAACTTCGACCCGGACGGCGCGGGCTGGGGCGAGGCGATGACCGCGGCCGTGGCGGCGGTGGCGGCGGACCTGGCCTCGGTCTGGCCGGACCGGGATCAGGCGGCGCTGCACGCGATGCTCGGCGTCACGCCGATGATCGGGGTCAACGACACCGGGCCGGTCACCACGCTCGCGGATGCACGGGCGGTGCTGGCGTACGCGTCCGAGCGCGGGCTGGGCTTCGTCCGATTCTGGTCGGTGAACCGGGACAACGACGGCTGCTCCGGCACGGTGAGCCCGTCGTGCAGCGGGATCGCGCAGTCGGAGTTCGAGTTCACCCGGCTGTTCGACGAGTTCAGCGCTTGATCATCGTCGCCCGGGTGGAGAGGCCCGCGGTGTCCGACGCCTCGACCACGCTGGCGCCGATCACCGCGATGTAGACGATCGAGAACGTCGCCACCACCGCGCCGGCCACAGTCATCATCCGTTTGCGCCGGCCGGTCACGTCGACGAAGACCTGCGCGCGCTCCTTTCGTAACATCTGCTGATTTTTCCTTTCGCGGGCGACTTCTCGGCCGATAGAGGCATCAGGGCCTTTCTGGCCGGACGCCACGAGCCTAGGAAGCCGCGGCGCCGCGTCACCCTGGCCGAACAGCGGACCCGGCGCTCATACGACACGCTCCGGCGTGCTACGAGCACCCAGCGCCGTCTCAGAAGCGACAAAAAAGGAGGGCCACGACCATTCCGGTCGCAGCCCTCCGTCGCATGTCGCCTATCAGACGGTGCGCACCACGTCCGCGACGCGCTCCGCCACCCGCTCCGCGATCTCCGCGGTAGCCGCCTCGACCATCACCCGGACCAGCTGCTCCGTGCCGGACGGCCGCAGCAGCACCCGCCCGGTGTCGCCCAACTCCGCCTCGGCCTCGGTCACCGCGGCCTTGACCGCCGGCGCCACCGCGACAGCGGCCCGGTCCGAGACCGGCACGTTGATCAGGACCTGCGGAAGCTTCGTCATCACGGACGCCAGCTCGGCAAGCGTCTTGCCGGTGGACGCCAGACGCGCCATCAGGTGCAGGCCGGTAAGCGTGCCGTCCCCGGTGGTCGCGTGCGCGGGCATCACCACGTGGCCGCTCTGCTCACCGCCGAGCGCCAGGTTCGACGCGCGCAGCTCGTCAAGCACGTACCGGTCGCCGACCTTCGTCTCCACAAGCGTGATGCCGGCCTCGCGCATCGCGATCCGCAGGCCCAGGTTGCTCATCACGGTCGCGACGAGTGTGTTGTTGGTAAGCCTGCCGGCCTCCCGCATCGCCAGCGCGAGAATGCCCATGATCTCGTCGCCGTCGACGACCGCACCGTCAGCGGAGACGGCCAGGCAGCGGTCCGCGTCGCCGTCCAGCGCCACACCCAGGTGCGCGCCGTGCTCGACCACCGCGGCCTGCAGGCTCTCCAGGTGTGTCGCGCCACACTCCTCGTTGATGTTCAGCCCGTCCGGCTCCGCGTGGATCACGATCACCTCGGCGCCGGCCTCCTCGAACGCGACCGGGGCCACCTCGGAGGTCGCGCCGTTCGCGCAGTCGACCACGACCTTGATGCCGGTCAGCGGGTGCGGCGTGGACGCGATGAGGTGCTTCACGTAGTGCTCGATGCCGTCCAGCAGGTCGTGCACGCGGCCGATCGCGGCACCGACCGGCCGGGTCCAGCCGCCGTTGTTCGACTCGATCGCTGCTTCGATCTTCGCCTCGATGTCGTCGGGGAGCTTGTGCCCGCCGGCCGCGAAGAGCTTGATGCCGTTGTCAGGCATCGGGTTGTGCGAGGCGGAGACCATCACACCGAAGTCGGCCTTGGTCTCGCCGACCAGGTACGCCACGCCCGGCGTCGGCAGCACGCCCACCCGCAGCACTGTCGCGCCGGCGCTGGCCAGGCCCGCGACCACCGCTGCCTCAAGCATCTCGCCGCTGGCCCGCGGATCACGTCCGACGATCGCCAGCGGCGGGTGGCTGCGGTCCGACTCGGCCAGCACGTGCGCGGCCGCGACGGCGACGGACATCGCCAACTCGGGCGTCAGATCCGCGTTGGCCCTGCCACGAACGCCGTCGGTGCCAAAAAGCCGCCCCATTGCTGTCCTTCCCTCGCCTGATGTCGGTGGTACGCCGTCGACCCGCCGCATCCACTGCTCATGATCCGGCGGGGTTGCGACGGCCGTGCGGCTTTGGAGCCAGCCGTCCGGCCGTGCGGAATTTCTGCGGGGAGACTTCGTACAACAGCAAACGGCCAGGCGAACCACCCGGAGGCGGTTTGCCTGGCCGTCAGCGTCAGACAGACAAGGTCAGCGCTTCGAGTACTGCGGTGCCTTGCGGGCCTTCTTGAGACCGTACTTCTTGCTCTCCTTGACGCGGGCGTCCCGAGTCAGGAAGCCGGCCTTCTTCAGGGCCGGACGGTCGTCCACATCGTTGGTGATGAGGGCCCGGGCGATGCCGAGACGCAGCGCGCCGGCCTGGCCGGTGATGCCACCGCCACGCAGGTTCGCCACGACGTCGAACATCTCGGTCTTCTCAGTGGTCACCAGCGGCTCACGGATGAGCTGCTGGTGCACCTTGCTGGGGAAGTACGCCTCGATGTCACGGCCGTTGCAGGTGACCTTGCCGGTGCCGGGAACCAGGCGCACCCGGACGATGGCCTGCTTGCGGCGGCCAACGGTCTGGATCGGGCGCTCGCCGCGCGGCACGCGGGTAAGCGTCGCGGTCGCGGTGCCGGTGGCGATCTCGGCCACGTCGGTCGCGTCCGCGTCCTCGGTCACCTCAGCCTCGTGCGCCTCGACCTCGGCGTCGGTGGCCTCAGCGGTCTCGGCCTCGGGGGCCTCGACCTCAGGGGCGTCGGACTCGGCGACGGCCACCGCGGTGGTGTCGGAGTCGGTGTCGGGCGCCGGCGCGTCAGCGGCAGGCGTCTGCTCGTCGATGTCAGTCATGCTTCTTCTCTCGCCTGCGCTACTACTGCGCGACCTGGGTGATCTCGAACGGGACCGGCTGCTGCGCCGAGTGCGGGTGCTCAGCGCCGGCGTAGACCTTCAGCTTCTTGATGAGCTGACGGCCGAGCTTGTTGTGGGGCAGCATGCCCTTGACCGCGAGCTCGATCGCGCGATCGGGACGCTTGGTCAGCAGCTCGTCGTAGCCGATCTGCTTGAGACCGCCCGGGTACCCGGAGTGGCGGTACGCCACCTTGGTCTGCCGCTTGTTGCCGGTCAGCGCAACCTTGCCCGCGTTGATGATCACGACAAAGTCGCCCATGTCGACGTGCGGCGCGAAAGTCGGCTTGTGCTTGCCGCGGAGCAGAGTCGCGGTGTGGGTGGCCAGTCGGCCCAGCACGACGTCAGACGCGTCGATGACGTGCCACTGACGCTCGATTTCACCCGGCTTCGGGCTGTACGTACGCACAGGTCTACCTTGTCTCGTCGTCGGTCTGTTTCGCGCGCTGGGCGTCGATACAGAGCACGCACGCGAAACACCAGATTACCCCGACCTTCTTTTCCACGTCACAGCGGGACGGAGAAGCTCTGCGCCCGGCCAGGATCTCAGCGCAAAGGCCGGGAAAAATAGGGCCGGACCAGGGGGTGGTGAACGGATACGTGACTGGCATATCGCAGCCATCGCACAACAGCAGGCAACTTTACCCGCTGTCCTGCCTCAGGGTCAAAACGCGTGGTCCGGGCACCCGTCCGGCGGGCATCCGGCGGCGTGAGCGGCTCTTAACAGGCTGAAAACAATCAAGACGCCCGAGCGAAACCGCCCCCCGGCACTCTTCCGACATGGCAGGCGCAATGGCGTACACGCGGCATGACGGGGTGTCATCATCCCCGGCTCGCCGCGCGCTGGCCTTCCATGCCGAGCCACCACCAGGCTTGAGGACGGACCTGGTGGTGACGCCGAGCCGGTTCCCCGGTTCGGCACCCGGCGAGCGCGGTTCTCTGCCGAACCGCCCCGCCGGCACAGAGGAGCCGTGGCGCGGTCCGGGCGGAGGCACGGTCGATACGCGCAGGCGTGACGTGGGAGCGGGTCAACGCCGAGGACGGCGCATTCGTCGCGTGCCCGTCGGTGGACCGGCCGAACCCGCCGCGGCTCCTCGCCTTCCCGCACGTTCCTCCCGCCGCCGCCGGACGACGACCATGGGAGTGCCGCCCGTGACCCTCTCCAGAGATGTCTGACGAGCTCAGCGGCTTCACGATCGGGGTCACCGCAGACCGCCGCAGGGACGAGCTCGCCTCCCTGCTGGAACGGCGCGGCGCCCGGATCGTGCTCGCACCCGCCCTCCGCATCGTCCCGATCGCCGACGACACCGAGCTCCGCGCCGCAACCCGCGCATGCCTTGAGACACCGCCCGACATAGTGATGGCGAACACCGGCATCGGCATGCGGGGGTGGCTGGAGGCCGCCGAGGGATGGGGCCTGGGTGAGCCGCTGCGCGCGGTGCTCTCCGGCGCCTACATGGTCGCCCGCGGCCCCAAGGCTCGAGGTGCCATCCGCGCCGCCGGACTCCAGGACCAGTGGTCCCCCGACTCGGAGAGCTGCGAGGAGGTCGTCGCCCACCTCAAGGCCTACGGGGTCGCCGGCAAGACCGTCGCCATGCAGCTGCACGGCGACCGGCAACCGGAGTGCTCCGACGCCCTGGAGGCCGCCGGCGCCCGCGTCATCGAGGTGCCCGTGTACCGCTGGGCACCGCCGACCGACCCTGCCCCACTGCACCGCCTGGTCGATCTCATCTCGGGCCGCCTGGTGGACGCCGTCACGTTCACGTCCGCCCCCGCCGTCAGCGCGCTCCTGCGCGCCGCGGGCCCCTCCACCGACTCCGTCCTTGAGGCCCTCCGCGGTGACGTACTGGCGGCCTGCGTAGGGCCGGTTACCGCGGCCCCGCTCCGCCGGCACGGGATACCGGTGCTCGCACCGGCCCGGGCACGCCTGGGCGCAATGGTGCGAACACTTGTCGACGAACTCCCCCAGCGCGCCGTGAACCTCAAAATCGCCGGTCACGTACTGACCCTCCGAGGACACGCCGCAGTCATCGACGGCGAGCTGAAGCCCCTCGCTCCCGCCCCCATGGCAGTCCTACGGGCACTCGCTTCCACCCCCGGCCGGGTCCTCTCCCGCGCCGCCCTGCTGCGCACTCTCCCCCGAGGCGCCGACGAACACGCCGTCGAGATGGCAGTGGCCCGCCTCCGAGCCGGCCTAGGCACCCCCGGAGTCATACAAACCGTAGTAAAACGCGGCTACCGCCTCCCCGTGGACTAGCCCCTTCCACCCGGTCCCAGTCACACTCGCGCCCACACCCCGCTTGTGCACTCCAGCTAGACAAGCTCATCACCGAGGTGAGGCGCTCCCGCTCCCCTTCTAGTGTTCTGTCTCAGTTTTGAGTAGTCGTTTGTTGGAGGGCGACGCGTCCACGTCGGACTTTTGCGAGGATCGATTCGGTGGTGGCGGTCCA
>NZ_JBITDX010000044.1:0-33271 GCF_044454585.1 Catenuloplanes sp. NPDC051500 | reverse complement strand
GTCGATTTGAGAAGGATCCGCGATGACCGCGTCTTTGTCTCCCGAACCACCCCAAAGTGGGCGATTCGTACACCACCTCCGTGGACGTGACCCTGTGGCGGGGTGCGCGGGTGTAGCGCGGCTGTCGCCTCAGCGGCGGTTGGCCGAGTCGGCAGCGGTCGGGGGTGTCGCAAGGGCTGACACCGATGCCGCACGTGTCGCGGAGGGTTCCGGCAAGTCGGGGCTGTTGCGGAAGGCTGCGAGTGGCGCGGGGATCGCCTCAGCGGCGGTCTGCCGGGCCGTCCCAGCGTGATTGGCCGGCCAGGATCGGCATCGAGGCCGAAAGTCCCGCGGTGGGCAAGCCGATCGTGGCCCTGTGGGATCGGTCTCGGTCTCGTTCTGAGGTGGTGGATCACCACCTCGTCCGATATGCCAGATACAACCTTTCGCCTGCGGCCTGCTTGAGGCGACGTCAAGATCCTTGCGCTCCTGGTGGCCCCTATTCGGCCGGAATAAGGGCCACCAGGAGCGCAAGGATCTTGCATCCCGAAGGATGGACGCCGCATCCCGGCCTCCGGCCGGGCGTGGCGCGGGATCCGCGGTCTGAGCGCTACCGCGGGTGGAATCTCACCGAAGCCCTCCGTGCGACGCACGCGACACGCCACACCCGGGAACCCTCTACTGACCTTTCGGTGCCAGGGTTGAGATGCCTACTGAGACGCTCATCCAGACGCTGGAGGATCGGTAAGCGATCCAGGCACCGAAGAACGTCCGTGCGAAAGCGCGATCGCCCGCGGTTACGTGCGCTTCGACGACACGCACCGCGGTCATGTCCAGGCGCCGCCGTCGCCGTGGCGGCATGCGCGCGGCAACCGCCGACTCGATCTGGTCGTCTGCTTACGCGAGCCCGGTGACGTCCTGAGCGGCTGGCTCACGTTCCTGCGGGGGCAGATCCGCACGCATGGCGACGTGCGTGCCACGCTCCAGCTCGGCGAGGAGGGCAACCACGCCGGGACGGGCGGCGACGGCGGGCAGCCCGCGGTCCGGCGGGCGATCGTCGAGGGTGTGCTCGCCGCGCGGGCCGAGGTGGACCGGCTCGGCCCGACGTGCTGATCGGCTGCAACTCCACGCCGATCTTCGACCCGGCGCAGGAGTTCCGGGCCTCGCTGCGCGGCGGCGACTTCGCCGGCGCGCTCGACTACGCCGGGCTGGACTTCTTCCCGGAGGTGTTCGCGCCGATCCCGGCAGAACCGCGCGCCGGGGTCGCTGACGACCGTGCGCACGGGAAGGACTACAGCTTGGGGCCGAGGCAGACGACCAGGCTGACGGTCAGTTCGTCGATGGCCTTGACGGAGTCGAGTTCCCCGCCGGTGCTCTGGAGTTCCCAGGTGTAGGCGGAGGTGGCGTTCCGGACGCCGTCGCAGCGGGACTGGACCTTGTCCGAGTCGACGTTGGTGAGGACCATGTAGACCTGCTGGGTGGCCTGCGGGTTGTCACAGTCCGTGAGGTACCTCTCGGAGCCGGCGTATTCGACGCAGTCACCGATCTTCGCGCCGTTCATCGCCTTCGACGGGTCGGCGCCCTTCGGGCCGAGGCAGATCAGCGAGTCCTCCTGGAGCTGCACCGTGGTGCCGGGCACCGTGGTGCAGCCGGACGACGAGCCATAATCCTTGAGCTTCAGCACGGTGTACGTCGCATCGGGCTCATCGCAGTCGATCACGTTGTAGGTGGTCTTGTCGCCGTCCGTCTTCTCCTGGACGCAGCCGCCGACCTCGGCATCGTTGATGGTGGACAGTGACCAGAACGACGCCGAGCAGCCGGTGACCAGCGCCAGCGCGGCGACGACCGGCATTGCACGGCGGATTGTTCTCAGCATGGCGTCTCCCCGGGTAGCCATCCGAATCCGTCGTGGAGTCTAAGGTCCACCCGGGCGGAGCGCGCGGTGAGCCGAGGCGGCTTGGAACACGGCAATGACTGTGCCCAGAATGATCAGATGATTACTCTGGAGACGGATCGGCTAAGGCTGCGCAGCGAGTGGCGCGACGACGACCTGGACGCGCTGGCCGCGATGAACGCGGACCCGGAGGTGATGCGTTACATCCTGGACGGCGCGGTACGGGATCGGGAGCAGTCGGCCGCCGCGCTTGCGAAGTTCGCGCGGGACTGGCGGGAGCGCGGCTACGGGCTGTTCGCGATCGACGTGCGGGAGACCGGGGCGCTGGCCGGCTGGGCAGGGCTGGCGCTGCCCGCGTTCCTGCCGGAGGTGATGCCGTCGGTGGAGATCGGCTGGCGGCTGGCCCGCGGGTCCTGGGGAAAGGGCTATGCGACCGAGGCGGCCACAGCGGCGCTGCGGTTCGGCTTCGACGAGCTGGGGCTGGACCGGGTGATCAGCATCCGGCACCCGGAGAACGTCCGCTCGGCGCGGGTGATGGAGAAGCTTGGGCTGGCCTACGAGTTCGACGCGGTCATCCCGGTCTATCACCAGCAGGTCGCCGTCCACGCAATCGCCCGGGGCTGACAGCGGTAACTGCCGGCCCCGGGCGACAGGTCAGCCGATCGGCTGCACGCGCGCGATCGTGATCGTGGTGTTTCCGCTGCCCGCAGCCGGATAGGCCGCGCTGCCGTCGGCGTACCCCTTGAAGGCCTGGTAGTTGTGGTCCTTCGCCGGGATGGTGAACTGGGCGCCGGCCGTCCTGCCGCTCGCGGAGTCGTAGGCCTGTGCGGCCATGCCGGAGCCGGCGGCCCAGGTCAGCAGCATGTGCCCGGTGCCGTAACTGACCAGGTGCGGGTGCTGCGACGTCGAGGCCGTGGTGATCGTGGTGTCGGACGCGCCTGTGGTGAAGTGTTCGAGGCGCACCGCGTTGCCCTGACTCCAGGCGGTCCAGTAACCGGTGGACTTGGCCAGCACCAGGTCGCCACCGAAGAGCGTGCCGTCACACGTACCCGCGGCGATTGTGCGATAGGGGTTGGGTTGTGCGATACGGCATGCGTTGTCGGTGGCGCACACGGTGACGAATTTCTTCGCGCGCGGGTCGTAGACGATGCGTGATGTCCAGGCGTGGCTGCACCCTACCTCGAATGCGTCCTTGTGTCCGGTGACCAGCCCGCCTGACGCATTCACCACCTGCATCCTGTCGCCTTCGTGAATGTCGACGCACGCGCCGTTCTTGACGGTGATCGCGGTCCCGAAGTAGGCGGCGACGTTCGCGCCGTCGGAGGCGAGGCGGCCGTGGTGCTGGTACCACCAGATGAACCGGGCGCCGTCGTCGTAGCCGGCCCGGGTGTCGCTCAGGTTGGTCACCTGGCGTTCCCAGACCTGCTGGCCGGACGCGTCGAAACGGATCATGACCATGGTGCGGCACGGGCTTGACTCGCCACCACAGAGCGGTGTGTCACCGCAGTCGCCGGCCCGGGTCACCAGCAGCACACCACCGTTCGCGTCGGCCTGCACGTCCTGCAGGTCGACAGCGGTGAAGCTGGTCGGCGTTCCGGTCAGCTTGTCGTCGCAGCCGAGTTTTCCCAGGTGGACCGTGCCGTTGGTGCCGAGCCAGGCCAGCCAGGACGTGCCGGACGGGGTGGCCGCGAGCGCCATCGGCAGCGGGTCGGTGTCGCCCTCGTTGCCGTAACCGGCGACGGCCGCGGGCAGCGAGACCTGGGTCGTCTTGACGACCGGGCCGGCACCGACCGGGCGTCCGCAGTCGCCGGAGGTCGCGGGCGCGCTCGGGCTCGGTGACGTGCTCGGCGACGGTGACGGCGTGGGCGACTGTGACGCGCTCGGGGCCGGCGCCGTGGTCGGGGTCGCCTCCCCGGTGGCCGCGGCCGGTGAGATGGCCTCGGGCTCCGAGGACGACGACGGCCCGGTAAGGGTAAGCGCCGCGGCGGTGGCGACCGTGGCCACGACCGCGAGCGCCGAGGCCGCCACGATTGCTGCCCGGCGGCTTCTCCACCCACCCGCGCGATGCCTGTGGGCCGGCGGCGGGACTTCAGTCATGTGCGTTTCCGTCCTTGTATTAACTTGTCTTTAGGGGCGGACTAAATTGCGCTTAGAAAATGGCGGTCAGGCCCTCATTCCGAGCGCACTCTACCCCATTTCCATGACCTCCCTGGGAGCGCGCCCATGCTGCTCCGGCGCCGAGGTGCGTGAGCGGGGTTCACTTCTGCCGGGATCGCCTGATATCTATGCTTGGCCGATGGAGCAGCGGCCGGTCACCATCTCGTACATCGCGGCGTCCGCGGGCGTGTCAGTGCCGACCGTCTCCAAGGTGCTCAACGGCAGAGCCGGCGTGGCCGCTGACACCCGCACCCGGGTCGAGGCGCTGATCGCGGAGCTCGGCTACCGCAAGCCGGTCTCGCCGGTCCGCAGTCGCCTGCTGGAACTGGTCTTCGAGGACCTCCACCACGCCTGGGGCACCGAGATCATCCGTGGCGTCGAGCAGGTCGCCCGGCGGCACCGGCTGGGCGTGGTGCTCTCCGAGTTCGGCCCGGACCACTCCACGATCCGCTACTGGATCGAGGACGCGCTGGCCCGCCGGCCCGCCTGCGTGGTCACTGTCGCGCAGCTCACCGAGCGCGAACGGCAGCGGCTGCGCCAGCAGGGCATCCCCTGCGTGGTGCTCGACCCGACCGCGGAACTGCCGGACGGCGTGCCGTTCATCGGCGCCACCAACTGGGCCGGCGGGCGCGCCGCCACCCGCCACCTGATCGGCCTCGGCCACACCCGGATCGGCATGGTCGCCGGGCCGGACGACGTGCTGTGCTGCCGGGCACGCCTGGACGGGTACCACGCGGCGCTGGCCTCGGCCGGGCTGCCGCCGCTGATCGTGCACGCGGCGCTGACAAGCGAGGACGGTACGCGCGCGGCACGATCACTGCTTGCGGAGGGGGTGACCGCGATCTTCGCCTGCAACGATCTCCAGGCGCTCGGCGTCTACGCCGCGGCCCGCACCGCAGGTCTGCGCATCCCGGCCGACCTCAGCGTGGTCGGTTTCGACGACCTGCCGGTGGTCGCGCACGTGGACCCGCCGCTGACCACTGTCCACCAGCCGCTTATCGAGATGGCGATCGCGGCGACCGAGATGGCGCTCGCGCTCGGCCGGGGCGAGAGTCCGGCGCAGCTCGGCTTCGAGCTGGCGACCAGCCTGACGGTCCGCGGTTCCACTCAGAACGCGTAACGGACCCGGCAGTAAGGCGTGCGCCGCGCGATCAGGTCCGTGAGCTGGGCGACATATCGGCCTTTGTCGCCCACGCGGTACCGTACGTTCCACGAGCCGTTCTGTGACCGTTTCGGCTCCTGCATCGCGGGGCGCCAGAGCAGCTCCTCCGCCTTCGGATGCCAGCCGAGGTTGACCTCGTGCAGGTCCCGGTTGTGCGTCAGGAAGATGATCTCGGCGGCGAGCTGTGCCTTCGCGGCCGGGCCGATGCCGGCGTCGAGCTGGTCGAGCAGCTCCGCCCAGTCCGCAAGCCAGCCGTCCCGGACCACGACCGGGCTGAAGTTGACGTGCACCTCGTACCCCGCCGCCACGAAGTCGTCGATCGCCGCGATCCGCTCCGCGATCGGCGAGGTGCGGATGTCGAGCAGTTTCGCGTCCGCGGTGGGCATGAGCGAGAACCTGATCCGGGTACGCCCGCGCGGCTCCCAGCCCAGCAGATCTCGGTTGACGTGCTTGGTGGCGAACGACGCCTTCGCGTTCGGCAGCTCCCGGAACAGCGTGACCAGGTCCTGGACGTTGTCGCTGATCCGGGCGTCGAGGCTGCAGTCCGAATTCTCGCCGATGTCGTAGACCCAGGCCGCCGGGTCACACTCGTTCGGCGCGGGCTTGGCGCCCTGCCGTCCCGCGTGCCGCCGGACGTACCCCGTGATCCGGTCGATGTTCGTGAACACGGTGATCGGGTTGCTGTAGCCCTTGTGCCGGGGCACGTAACAGTAGGCACAGGCCATCGCGCAGCCGTTGGCAGTCGACGGGGCGATGAAGTCCGCAGACCGCCCGTTCGGCCGCGCCGTCATCGTCTTCTTCACGCCAAGCACGAGCGCCTCGCGTTTGATCCGCACCCACCTGTTGACGTTCGTCTCGTCCCCGTACAACTCCGGGATCCGGTTGTGGCTCTCCACCTCGACGATCTCCGCGTCCGGCCAGCGCGCCAGCACCTCCCGCCCACGCGGCAGCAGCGCCGCCGCCGGCTCGACGTAGATCCGGCGGATGTCGATCATGTGCGGCGGGCGAGGTGCAGGATGACGTCGCCGTTGATCTCCACGTGCTCGGGCAGCACCCCGGCGATCGCCTCGAAGGCCTGTGCACGGTCGGCCGGCGGGAGTTGGAGGTAGGCGGAGATCGTCGACAGATGGCCGACGAAGTCGTCCGCGGTCAGCGTGAAGCGTCGCGGAACCAGGATCTGCCTGACGTCGGTGAACAGGGCGGACGCCTCAAGCTCGGTTCCCGGCCACTGCATCTCCCGCTCCGGCGGGGTGCCGTCCGGGGACGGGAACCCGTCGGTGTCGAGGAAGGGCGCGCGGGCCTCGCTCACCGCCCTCTCGACCTCCGGGTCGGCCGGTTGCACCGGGCCGCCGAAGGAGGCGAAGACGCCTCCCGGCTCCAGCAGTGCGGCGACCCGCTCCCACCGGCCTTCCGGCGTGGTCCAGTGCATCGCGGCGGCGGCGTAGACGAGGTCGTGACGCTCGTCCGTGGGCAGATCCTCAAAGGCGGCGCGCCTGGGGCGTACCGTGGAAGGCACGTGCTTCTGCAGTTCAGCGAGCATGTCGGGATCGGGGTCGGTCGCGGTCACCGCGATGCCGTGGGCGGCGAACACGCGGGTCGCCTTTCCGGTCCCGGCGCCGATCTCCAGGGCCGTGCGGACCGGCCGGCCCGCATAGCCGAGCACCGCCTCGACGACCTCGTCGGAGTAGCCGGGCCGGAACCGCTCGTAAGCCTCCGCCACTGCCCCGAAGCTCAACGCACGCATGCAGCCCATCCTGCCACGGGCCGCCGGTCGAGCCGCGCAACCGTCAGGTGAGGGCGGGGCGGGAGGACTGGGCCCAGCGGGCCACCGGCGGGACCAGCGTGCCGGCACATGCGAAGAGCGCGCCGAGCAGAAGCCAGCCCGGCGTGCCCCAGCCGAGCGTCAACGCGGTCACCACGACCGGGGCGAGCATCTGGCCGAACTGGTGGCCCATGGCGAACGTGCCCTGGTACTGGCCGTGGGCGCCCTCCGGGGCCAGGCCGAACGACAGGCCCCAGCCGCCCGCGGAGTACCAGAGTTCGCCGATGACGTGGGCCACGGCGGCCAGCACCAGCAAGGCCATGGTCAGGCGGCCGCTGCTGTGTGCGGTGGTGGAGAAGATGAGGCAGGCGGCGAGCAGGGCGAACCCGGCGCGGCGGGAGGCGCGGGCGGCGCCGGGGATGCCGTCGGCGCCCCGGGACATGCGGACCTGGAGGAGGACGACGCTTACGGTGTTGACCACGACGACGACGGCGATCATCCAGTGCGGGGCGTCGGTGCGGTCCGCGACCCAGAGTGGCATGGCGACCTCCAGCAGGCCGAAGTTGATGGCGAGGAGGCCGTCGAGGACGGTCAGGACGAGGAACGGGCGGTCGCGGAGGGCGGTGAGGCGGGGGCCGGAGCCGGTGTGACGCACGGGTGCGACGGGGGTGAGGCGGGTGAGGGCGAGGCCGGCCAGCATGAACGACACCGCGTCCCCGACGATCATCGCGAGGAAGGCCTCCCGGGTGCCGATCGCGAGTCCGATCCCTGCCGCTCCGGCGCCCACAGTGATTCCCACGTTGGTGACGGCGCGCAGGTAGGCGCGGGTGTGGACGCGGCGGTCGGGTGGGACGGCACTGCCGATGATGGCGCCGCGGGCGGAGCGCTGGGCCGCGTCGAAGACGGCCATCGGGGCCGCCACCAGCAGGAAGGTGGGGAGGGAGTGGACGGTGAGCATGGCCAACTCGGTGACCCCGAGGGCCAGCAGGCAGCCGATCGAGACGCCGCGCGGGCCGAGGTTGTCGGCGAGATAGCCGGTGGGGGTGCTGAGGACCAGCATGATCAGGGCGACGGTGGTCAGGGCGAGGCCGGTCTGAGGTACGGACAGGCCGACGATCCGGGTGAGGTAGAGCGCGCTTGAGGCCATCCACAGGCCGTTGCCGACCGTGCTGATCAGGGTGGCGATCGACAGGGTGCGGACGGGTCCGGGGCCGGGAAGGAGGCGCATGACAGACATTCAAACAGTACGTACGTACGGTTTGCAAGCCCGCAGGATATTGACGGCTTACCCGACTGTGTCGCGGCCGCTCTCCGGCGGATCCGTCGGCGCGGACCCGGCGGCCGAGCGTCGCCCACGCGCTCGCGTCGTAGACCGGATCTCGCCGAGCAACGCCTTCGTGCGCGGGTCGTCAAGCGCGTCCGCACGATGCGCCGCGTAGTACGTGACCTTCGGCAGGTCCGCGATCGGCACCGCGACCAGGCCCTCGGTCGGGCGCACGCAGCCGGTGATCACGGTCAGCCCGACGCCCAGCTCCGCCAGGTGCACCGCGAGCGGCCAGCCCTCGATCTCCACCGCCACGCTCCACGGCACGCCTGCCGCACGCAGCGCGCGTTCAAGCGAGATCCGGTGCGGGCGCAGCGGCGGCGGCACCACGAGGTCCTCGCCGGCCAGGTCACGCAGCCGGATCCAGCGCCGCCCGGCCAGCCGGTGCCCGACCGGCGCGAGCACCACCTGTGAATACGTCGCGACCGGCACGGTGATCAGGTCGGCCGGAAGCACGTCGAGCACTGACACGCCGAGGTGGGCACGGCCGTTGCGGAGCGCGTCGAGCATCTCGTCCCGGTTGGTGCGCAGCAGCCGGAGGCCACCGGGCCGGGCCGCGAGCGTGCGCCGGATCGCGTCACCGAGCACGTGCAGGTAGGCGCCGTGGCCGGCGGCAAGCACGATCGGGCGCGCGACTGGCGTCTCGCGCAACTCGTCAAGGAAGCGGCTGAGCCGGTCGTCGCTGTCGCGCGCGAACCGGGCCACCGCCTCCCCGTCCGGCGTCAGCGCCAGGCGGCGGCCCCGGCGTTCGTAGAGCGGACGGCCCAGCTCACGGGCGAGCGTGGCCAGCTTCGCGTGCAGCGCCGGCTGCGAGATGTGCAGCACCTCCGCGGCCCGGGTCAGGTTGAGGTGGTCCGCGAAGACGTGGAACGCCGCAAGCGCGTCGGAGTTGATCCTCGGTCCGGCCATAGGTTTCCTTTATAGCTGATGCGGTGATTCATAGTTCCGCTTTGATGCACCACGGACCAGGCTGAACAGCATGATCACGGGGAAGCACCTCACCGCCATGCCGTTGCACGCCGTCACCGAAGTCCTCGGCGCCGACGGGCTCACCCGCCGGCTCGACCTCGAACTGCTCCGCCTGCCGCCCGCCGACCGGCGCATCGTCGCGGCCGCGGCCGTGTGGGCGGCGACGCTTCACCGCGACCAGCGGCGCACCCGCGAGCCGTACATCAACCACCTGCTGCGGGTCACGCTGCGGATCCTCTGCTACTACCGGGTCGAGGATCCGGAGATCCTGGTCGCGGCGCTGCTGCACGACTCAGTCGAGGACCAGCCGGTCACGATCAACACCATCAGCCGGGGGTACGGCGCGCGCGTCGCCGGGCTCGTCGAGTCCGTCACCACGCCGCCCCGCCCGGACGGCGTGGACCGGATCGCCCACTACGTCGACCACCTGTCCACAACTGTCGCTGCCTCACCGTGGGGCCGGGTGATCAAGCTGTCCGACTTCACCGACAACGGCGTCGGCATCATCCACACGCCCGGACCGAAGGCGTCCCGGGTGGCGGTCAAGTACGCGCCGGCCGTACCCGTGCTGCGTGATCTTCTGTCCCGCATCGACACGCCGCTGACCTCGCCGGTCAAGGCGCACATCCACACCCAGCTCGACTTGGCCACAACCCGGATCGCGGCGGTGCTCGAGGTTGCCGGGTGACCGTACGGTGGACCGCATGAGCGATCTTGGTCGGTGCCCGTGACCGGGTGGTGGATCTGGCCGGCCGGCGCCGCGGTGCTTGTCGTCGCCGGTTTCGCGGGCGTGGCCGTGCCCCGGTGGCGCGCGGCCCACCTGCACCGGCGCACGGCCTGGTCCCGGGCCCGCGCCGCGATCAAGGTCGCCGCGGTCAGCCGGGACGCCGGCCTCCGCGACCCGCAGGCGGAGGCGCTGCTGCACCGCGCAGAGCTGATCGTGGCCGGGGGCGGCGGCGAGCGTGCCGCAGGCGAGGCCGCGGACCTGGCACGCGAGGCCGACCGCCGGTGGCGCGCCCGATGAGGCCCGGCCGGCGGGTCACCGAGATCGCCCGGTGGGTCGCGCTCGGCGGTGCCACGGCACTGCTCGGCGTGTTCCTGATCGCGCAGGGCCGCGGCGTCGAGGTCAGTTACGCCCAGTCGCCGTCGTCCACGACCCGAGCCGGCGAGGGCTCGGCCGACGAGCTGAGCGGCGCCACCGTGCCGACCACCGAGGAGATGTCCTCGCTGGTCGCGGCCGCGCCTGTGGTCCGGCTGCCGGGCGCTGTCGCACGCTGGGACACGACCCGGGTGGACGCGGCGATCGGCGGCAGCGGGCTGCGGATCCTGGTCGCGCCGCCCGGGCTTGACGAGGCCGCGCGGACCCGGGTCAAGGAGGTGGCGAACGCGGACATCACTGTGGTCGGCACGCAGGTCAGCGCGGAGATCAGCATCGCGGTGCCGGACACCGCGGCCGGCTGGCGCGCCGAGTTCGCGGCCGGCGACGTGACGAACCGGCTGCTCACCATCATCGCGTCGATCCAGGACCGCCCGCTGCCGGCCGACGTGGAGGTGGTGACCTGGCGGGCACCGACCGCTGCCGAACTGGAGCCGGTCGTCGCGGACCTGCGCGCGACCGGCCTGCACCTGGCGCCCGGCGCGACGCTTACCAAGCCGACGTCGAACGTGGCGAGCGCGTTCCCGGACCGGGCACCGCTCATCGTGGCACTGCCAAGGCAGGATCACCTACAGCTGCCTCGGTACGCGGCGAGCCTCGCACCCCTGTTCCCGGACACGCCGATCATCGTGATGCACGGCGCGTGGATCGAATACGCGGGACCGCACGCGGCCGACTTCTCCGAGCTGGCGGCCGCCACGTTCTACGGCCGGGTCGGCGACCGGCTCGCGGTGTACGCCTACCCGCAGGCGAACGTGCTGTACGGCTGGCTGGACCGGGTGACGGACGTGCGCTACTCGGGGCTGTTCGAGCGGCCGCTGCCGTATCAGCCGTTCGATCCGCTGCGGGTCGCGCTGCCCGCGCTGCCGTGGCTGTTCGCCTTGTGCGTGGCGGTGTTCCTGGCGCTCACCGCCCGCGCCGCCCGCCGCCCCGCCGAGCGGCGCAGCGGCGCGCCCGCGTCCCGGCTGGCCGCGCTCACCGCGCTGGCCGTGGAGATGCACCCGCTTGCCGACCGTGCGACCGGCCCGGCGCTGACCCGCGCGCTGACCACGCTCACCTCGGCGCGGGACGCCATCGCGGACGAGCTGCCGGACGCGCACGTCCGGGCACTCCTCGACGCGGCGGAACGCGAACTCGACGACGCGGCCCGCACGCTGCCGTTCCCCGGCTACCGGCCGGTCGACTACCTGCGCGGGAGGCTGGCGTGACACGCGTACCCACTCCGTTCGCCCTGGCCCTGGCCGCATGCGCGGCGCTGGCGGGCTGGGCACTGTGGACCGGCGGCCTGGCTGACGGCCCGGTCGCGCGGCAGGTGCGCACGTCCTCGGTCTACGCCGCGCCCGGCACCGGCCTGGACACGGCCGCGGCCGAGCGGGTGATCGGCAACCGGCGGCTGGTCGTGATCCTGCTGGAGCCGGGCGCGGACCTGCCCGCCACCTGTGACGACGTGCGCTCGGCCGCGGCCGGCACCGTGGTGATGCTGTTCAGCGGCGACGACTCCTACGGCTGCGCGCTGATCGGCGACGAGGACGACGACTTCGGCAAGCGGTTCACGGCGGAGCTGACGGTGGCGAACGGCGTCGGCCAGTTCGACGGCCGCCCGCTTGAGGCGGTCAAGGTGATGGCCGTCAACTACGACATGCTGGTCCGCTCCGGAACGGTCCCGGACGGCGCGCGCGTGATCAGCCCGTCACTGCCGCGCTACCTGGCCGCGGGCGGCGCGGTGGCCGGCGTGCTCGGCGGCGCGCTCGCGCTCTACGCCACCGGCCGCCGGGCCGCGCGCGCCGCGGAGACGCGCCGGGTGCGCCGGGACGCGGCCACGGATGCGCGCACCGCCGTAAGCGCCGCCGCGGCCTCGGTCGCCCAGCAGCTCCTCGACCTGGACCGCTCGCCGCGGATGACCGACGCGGCGTTCGCGGCGGAGTACCGCTCGCTCGCCGCCGACTATGCCGGCCTGCTCGGCGACCTGACCTCCGAGGCCCCGCCCGAGCGGCTCGCGGCGCACGTGGAGGCGCTGTCGGTGCGCGCCCGGGCGCTGTCGGGAACTCCTGGCTAGACCCGCCAGAGCCACACGCCGCGGTCCCGGGCCGCCGGGCCGAGCAGCCGTTCCATCAGTACCCGCAGCTGCTCCCGCTCCGGCGTCTCGCGGATCACGACCACCGAGGCGCGCCAGTGGGTGAGGTCCGCGCGGACCAGCTCACGGTCCGCGTCGGTGACCTCTGGCGCGACGCCGGAGCCGAGCGTGGTGTGGACCAGACCGGTCAGGTGACTGCGGTGCATCGGGCCGAACTGGCCGCTGCCGTCCGCCGCGGACGGGCCGATGAAGTAGCCCTCCGGCATCGCGAACTCGTGCAGCGCGACAGCGCTCCAGGTCTGCGCCTCGCGGCCGGTCGGGTTGTCCGCGATCGGCACCGGGACCAGCGTGCGGCCTTCCGGCACCCAGGTCCGCCACGCGCCGGACGTGATGAACTCCGGCACCGGCGCGTCCGGCTTCGTCTGGATCGGGGTCGGGATCAGCGGGAGGAGCGCGGCCGCGATGAGCACCTTCACGACGGCCTGCCGCGACCAGCCCAGCGCGATGAGCAGCGTGATCGCCCCGGTGGTGGCGTAGATCAGGCGGCTGGGCAGCATCATGTTGACGATCGGCGTGTCGTCCGGGAACACGCTGAGCGGACCCGGCAGCCCGGTCTCGCCGCCGAAGCGCAGCTCCGGGCCGAGCGACAGCACCGTGAAGATCAGCATGATCCACCCCGCGGTACGCACGTGCACCGACCGACGCATCAGCACCAGCAGCAGGCCCGTGACGAGCATCAGGGGCCAGCCGTACCAACTGTTCTGCTCGATGTCGGTCGGCGCGATCGGCAGCTGCGAGGGGTCTCCGGCGATCGTGCCGCGCGCGAAACTGAACCAGGTGAGCGGGTCCTCGCCCCAGTCGTTGAAGTACGGCATGCCGTGGAAGCTGCCCGGCCCGGTGAACTGGTACCAGATCGGGTAGGCGCAGAGCGCGGTCGCGAGCAGCGCGGTGACGCCGAGCGCGCGCAGGAAGTCCCCGCCGCGCGCCGTCGCCCCGGGCCGGTCCATCGCCAGCCGGCAGATCACCGCGACGCCGCAGGACAGCGCCGTGACAAGCAGCACCTCCTCGTTGATGAACAGCTGCCAGGTGACAAGCGCGCCGAGGACGAGCCCGTCGCGCAGCCACCGCCCGTCGCGGCCGAGCACCGCGACCCGCCAGAGCAGGATCGGCACCAGCATGTTCGAGACGAAGTTCGGCTGGCCGTTCGCGTGGTAGACCACGCCCGGTGCGAAGCCGGCGAACGCGCCCGCGAGCAGCGCACCGACGGCCGGCGCGGACGTGTGACGGCTCAGCACCCAGTAGGTGGTCAGCGCGGTGCCGGCGGTGGCGAGCACCATCCACACCAGATACGCGACCGCGGCGCCGAAGATCAGTGTGATCGGCGCCAGCGGGATCGTCACGCCGAGCACGGACGTGTTGGCGATCATGTTCACGCCGTCCGGCGCGTTCTGCCGGTCCGAGACCAGCGGGTTGGACAGGTGCCGCACCGAGTGGGCGCCGTGCGCGAGAAGCCACTGGAACCAGGTGTGGTCCACGTCCAGATAGGACGTGATGCGCCCGCGCGGATCGCCGAGGAACCCGCGGATCAGCACGACCCCCATGCCGAGGTACGTGACGACCGCGGCGATATCGGCCCAGGGCAGTGACCGGCGGGCCCGCACGACCTCCACGGGCTCGTCGATCACTGCCGGGCGTTCGAGCGTCTGCATGGGCGCAGACCGTACGGATGCGTCGATAAGGGTCAGGTAAAACTTTTTCTTATCCGGTTTACTCCGGCAGGATCTGGAGGTTGGTGCGCTGCACGAGGTCGGCGAGCGACATGACCTTGTCCATGTCCCACACGGCCGGTGTGCCGCCGGGCACCGGCTCGTCGCCGCCCTCGACGAACAGCTCCTCCGGGCCGCCCGGCGTGAACATGAACAGCGTGCGCACGTCCGTACCCCCGATGTTCTTGAATCGGTGCCGGTTTCCGCGCGGGATGAACAGGAACGAGCCCTGCTCGGCCACGAACGTGCGGTCGCCGTCCAGGAACTCCAGCTCGCCGTCGAGCAGGAAGAACGCCTCGTCCTGGTCCGGGTGCGCGTGCGCGATCGGCCCGCCGCCGGGCGGCACGATCGCGTCGATGAACGCGAACGCACCGTTGGTCTCGTGCCGGGTCGCCTTGATCGTGTAGATGTCCCCCGACACCCACTTGGTCAGGCCCTCGGACGCCGGCACGTGCAGCACGCCCCCGGCGCTGCGCGGCATGTCCACATTGCTCACTGACAGGCTCATAAAAAACATGTTTGCACACACAAACAACAAGATCCAGCCGTGGGTACGGGGTACCCGTGCGCGATTGGTAGCGTGCGCAGCGTGAACGACAGGCCGCCCGCCCCGCTGAACACCGACGAGGAGGCGGCCTGGCGCGCCCTCGCCCGGGTCGTCACGTTCCTGCCCCGGATCATCGACGCCGACCTGCTGAGCCTGACCAACCTGACGCTCAGCGAGTACATGGTGCTCATGCGGCTCTCCGAGGCCCCGGACCGCTCCATGCGCATGTCCGAACTCGCCGACGGCATCCAGCTCAGCTTCAGCGGCGTCACCCGGCTGATCGACCGCCTGGAACGCGAGAACATGGTCGAACGCGTCCGTGCCTCGACCGACGGCCGTGGGCAGCACGCGGTCCTCACCGACAACGGCCTCGCCCGGCTCGAACAAGCCTGGCCCGGCCACCTCGCCAGCGTCCGCCGCGTAGTCATCGACCACCTGACCGGCCTGGACCTGCCCGCACTGGCGGCCGCACTCGATGCGATCGTCGACAACCACCCCGACCGCGGCCCGCGCGGCGCCACTGCCCGCCAGCGCCGCCGTCGCTGAAGGGGCCCGT
The DNA here is from genome assembly GCF_044454585.1 of Catenuloplanes sp. NPDC051500. Taxonomy (NCBI): domain Bacteria; kingdom Bacillati; phylum Actinomycetota; class Actinomycetes; order Micromonosporales; family Micromonosporaceae; genus Catenuloplanes; species Catenuloplanes sp. NPDC051500. Next base: position 17,925 of record NZ_JBITDX010000044.1, on the reverse strand, counting down.
GCCGGTGAAAGGCGGGCCCGGTAAGAGTTGTTACCGGCAGGCGCCCATCGGTGGGCGGGCCGGCTCGCGCTCGGCGCCGATCGGCTCGCCGAACCGGATCCGCGCGGTAAGCACGCCCGGCTCCTCCCGCGACCACTCCGCGCCGAGCCGGGCGAAGAGCCGCTTGCCGCGCGCATTGTCCGACTCGACGAACGCCTCGATCCCGCACGCGCCGGCCGAGCGCGCCTCCCACATCGCGTAGGCGGCCGCGCGCGAGCCCAGGCCCCGCTCCTGCCAGGCGTCCTCGATCAGCAGGCCGACCTCCCACGGGCCGTCCGCCTTCTCGCCGATCACGTTCACCAGCCCGGTCGTGCGGCCCTCGAGCGTGACGAGTGCCGTGAAGCCGTAGGCCGGGCGGCACAGCCGTTCCCACTCGCCGGCCCGAATCCGATCCCGCTGCCCGTGGTACCGGGCCCGCCGCGTCTCGGCCGAACAGCGCGTATGCATCTGATTGACCGCGTCAAGATCGGACGGCACGGCCCGCCGGATCACCGCGAGGTCGCGAACATCGTCCATCTGCACACAGTGACCGCGCTGACTGCTCACCCACCAGCCAGCACCTGCTCACCCCGCACCGGTCCGCAACTCCGCCGCCGCCATCGGTCGCGCCGCGTGACGACGGCGTCTCCGATCGTCAGGCAGTTCCGCACTGCTTACCCCGTGCCGGCCCGCTGCCCACGCGGCGAGCGAAGGGTGTGACTCACGGGCCGCCGGGACGGGGCGGCCCGTGAGGTCACGGTCTTCACACGGTGTTGAGCAGGTCGAGGGCGCTGTGCTGGCAGCTGTGGTTGGTGTCGATGTAAGGGCCGGACCAGTGGGAGCCGTACCCGTCGTAGCTGTTGCGGTCGTTGGCGTAGATGGTGTCGGCGTTGCGGCGCAGCCAGGGGGTGTAGGCGCCGCCGACGGCACGGTCGAGGACGCCGAGTCCGCGGGCGAACGCGCCCTTCCAGGACGGCTGGTCGCCCGTGCAGTTGTCCTGCTCGCCGGGTTCGCGGAGGATGCCGTTCTGGGTGAGGCGGCCGGAGACGGTGACCGCGTCGGCGAGGCGGCGGGCGGTGGAGAGCGCATCCGCGCTGCCGGTCAGCTTGTTCAGCCGGGTGAGCGCGTCGATGAGGACGCCCTGGTTGTAGGTGAGCGGGCCGCTCGCGCCGCGGCAGGTCTGCAGGTTGATGCCGTCGATCACCAGGTTCTCACTGTTGATCATGCCGGTGTTGCGGAACCAGTTCCACCCCGCCTCGGCTCGGCTCCGATAGGCGGTGCCCTGGTTACGCTGCGCCAGCGCCGCGTTCAGCTGGATGTAGAGGCCGTTCGCGATGGCGGCCTTGTACTGCCGGGCGTTGCTCCACCAGATGCCGCCGCCGCAGACGGTGTCCCAGTAGGCGTGCATGTGGTCGGCGTCGGCCCGCGCGGTGTTGAGGTAGCGCACGTCGCCGGTGAGGTCGTAGGCGGCGACCCAGGCCAGGCCCCACCAGCCGGTGTCGTCGAGGTACTCGTTGCGGAACTGGCCCTGCGCCGCGTTGATCTGCCGGTCGTAGGTGTTCGAGATCGCGTACCGGTAGCTGGCCATGCCTGTGACGCGGGAGTTCTCGATCAGCGCGGACATCGCGTTCGCGCTGGTCCACCAGCCGTTGCCGTCGAACAGGCCGGTGTTCTGGTCGTAGCGCATCATCAGCGCGGTCGCGGCGGCGCGCTTGCGGTCTGACGCGTTCCACGTGCTGCGTACCCACGGCGTGCAGGCCACGTCGGGGCGGTCGCCGGCCTTGCCGCAGGCACGCAGCACGCCGACGCCACGGGTGCCCCAGTCGTCCACGTTGAACATGCCCGTGCGCCAGCCCCGCTGCCCGCTCGGCACCGACGTGCGACCGAGCAGCGTCCAGGTGCGGCCGCCGTCGAAGGACCGGTCCAGCCAGGTCTCGTCGCCGGGTGCGCCGTTCTCGACGGAGGCCCAGATCATCGTGTCGGGGTCGCTGACGTGGGCGCGGACCGTGCGGCCGAAGACCGTGCCGCTGACCGGCGAGCGGTCGCCCGCGGCCTGCCCCGGGTCGCGGCCGTCGCAGTACAGGTTGCAGATGGTGGCGGCCGCGTCCACTGTCGCGGCGGAACTCACCTGCGTCTGCGCCACGAGTCCGCCCGCGGCGGCCAGGGCGAGCACGAGCGCTCCGACGATTCTGCGTCTCACGGCAGCCGCCTTCCACGTCATATTGACAGGTATCAGGGTCTGATCATGCCTTACATCGGGCTAAACACGACATACTCCCCGGTCGAATTAGCCTTCATTTAGGGAACATCAGTAGGTGCGACGTGGCGGGCTCGACGAGGCGCCGGGCGCGGTGCGGCGCGCCTGAGATAACGTCTGCGGCCGTGTCCGACACTGTCCTCGCCTGGAACGACGGTGAGCACGAGCGCTGGGCCGCCCGCGCAGCCGTCGCCGATCACGGCCTGTTCGCACCGGAGTGGGAAGACCTCGCGACGCGCGCCGGCAACTCGATCGGGCTGAGCGTCCGGCAGTTGGTGTGGCTGTTCCTGCGTGGGCCGGAGGACCTGGCCCGGCCGCTGCTCGGGTCCTGGAACATGGATCCGCACCGCGGCAGCGTCGACCTGGCGATGGCGACGATCGCGCGCTTCGAGCTGGACGCGCTGCCGCTCGCGCTGGCCGCGGCCGGGGCTGACGCGGACCGATTCGGGCTGCTGATCATGCCGTTCGCGGGCCCGGAACCGGCCACGCTCGCCGCCAGCTGGCTGCGAAACCTCGGGTCGAGCCGGCTGTGGGCGCGGATGTGGCTGACCCGGCATCCGGCGGCCGCGGAGCGCGCGCTGACGCCGATCGCCGCGGGCAAGGCCGGCCGGGCCCGGCAGAACGCCGAGGATGCGCTGCGCTTCCTGGCCGGAACGACACCCACCACGCGGGGGTACGAGCCGGAGCACCCGGTCACGGCCGGCACCCCGAGCACGGCCCCCGCTACCCGGCCGGTGAAAATCCCGGACTGGGCCGTACCCGCGAAGCTGCCTTTGATCGTGCTTCGGGGGGACGGCGCGGGAACGCTGCCGGAGGCGTCGACCGCCGCGCTGCTCACCGCGCTGACCGAGGTGCGGCTTGCCGATGCGCCCGAGCCGCCACCCGGCTCCTACGACCCGGTCGAGGCAGTCGACTCCTCAGCAGCCGCACAACCCATTGTGGTTCCCGCCCGGCCGGCGATCGTGGCGGACTGCGACCCGCGCAGCCTGGCGGAGTTCGGGTGGGCGCTGTTCGAGGGCTGGGTGGAGGCGGGCCTGGAGTCCCGGCACGCGTGGGCGCTGCTCGGGCAGGCGTGGCTGGCCGACGACGAGACGCTCGGCCGGCTGGCGCCGTTGATCCGTTCCTGGCCGGCCCGCAGCCGGTTCGCACGGGCGATCGACGGGTTCGCGGTGCTGGCCACGGTCGGTTCGGATGCGTCGTTGCGGCTGCTGCACGAGATCGAGGCCGGCATGTCCGGCGGGCCGACGAACGACCGCGCCACCACCTACCTCCGGCAGGCCGCGGCCGCGCGCGGACTGACGCCGCCGGAGTTGGCGGACCGGCTCGCGCCCACGCTGGGCCTTGATGACGGTGTCGTGCTCGACTACGGCACCCGCCGGCTCACCGCGCACCTGGACGCGACGCTCACGCCCTACGTGGCGGACGAGACCGGGCGGCGGCTGACCAAACCGCCGAGGCCGGGCGCCCGGGACCTCGCGAGCGGGCCTGCGCGGTTCAGCGCGTTCCGGAGGGAGTCGCGCGCCGCGACAGTGCAGCAGACCGCGCGCCTGGAGCAGGACATGCTCACCGGCCGGTGGCGCACGGCCGGTCATCTGCGCCGCCACCTGCTCCCCCACCCGCTGCTCGGCCCGATCGGGCAGCGTCTGTTGTGGATGGCGGGCGGGATGGCGGGCGGGACCGCGCTGCGGATCGCGGAGGACGGCACGTTCGCGGATGTCTACGACAATACGGTCACGCTCGCGGAGGACGCGCCGGTCCGGCTGGCCCACCCGGCGCTGCTCGGCGCGGACACCGCGATCTGGGCGGCGACCTTCCTGGACTACGAGATCATGCAGCCGTTCGCCCAGCTGGACCGCCCGCTCGCGACCCCGGACGAGGTGGCCGGGCGCGCGCTGCCGGCCGACCGGATCATGGGCCTGGAGCGGTACGGCTGGCGGCGTGCCGGCGACGACCACCACAGGTACTCCCGGCTGACCCGCCTGCTGCCGCACGGGCTGACGCTTGTGGCGGACGTCAGCCCCGGCTTCCCGGTCTCGGTCATGCCGTCCACTCCGGACCAGACGATCACCGAGCTGTGGGTGGACCGGGCCTGGTCCGACCACTGGCCGACCGCGCGGCGGATCCCGTTCAGCGACGCGGACCCGGTGACACTGTCCGAGGCGCTCGTGGGTCTGCGGGAGGCGCTGTAGACCAGGGGATCTCCTCCCACAGCTCCGGCCGCCGGGTGAGGTGGATCAGGCGCTCGACCACCCGCCGGTGCGCCGGGGTCCGCGCGGAGCCGCCCCACATCGGCGCGCTGCTCATCCCGTCCGCCGCGGCCACGACCAGGGCCAGCACGTCCGGCGGCAACCCGTCCGCGGCCAGCTCCGCGTCCAGCCGGGCCGCCTCCGCGCGGGCCAGCTCCGCAACCGCGGGGACTGTCATCAGGAGCGTGATCAGCGCCATCGAGGCCATGTCGTCGCCGTCCGGCGTCAGCACCGCGCGCAGGTAGGCGCGGGTCAGCCGGCCCGGCCCGGTGTCCGCCGGGTCCAGCGCCGCGGCGATTGTCGCCTCGAACGCGACCAGCTGCGCGCGGGCCAGCTCCAGGATCAGCTCGTCCTTGCTTGCGAAGTGGTAGATCAGCCCGCCCTTCGAGACGCCTGCGAACCGGGCGATCTCATCAAGCGAGGCGTGGATGCCGCGCGACCTGACCGCGTCGCCGGCCGCGGTCAGTAGTGCCCGACGTGTGTCCTCCGGTGACCGGCCCGCCGTACGTCCCACGGGGGTCACGCTACCGGTTTCGAGGGGATGACCGCCCATGCCAGCACCGCGGCGGCGACCGTCAGCCCGGCCGCGACCAGCGATGTCGTCTGCATGCCGAGGATGAACGCGTCCCGGGCGTGTTGCGCGTCCTCGGGCCGGAGCACCTGCAGCGCGGAGCCGAGCGAGTCGCGTACCCGTGCGACGTCCTCCGCGGACATGCCGGGCGGCGTGACCACCGCGTTCCGGTAGACGGCGGTGAGCAGCGAGCCGAGCACCGCGATGCCGAGCACCACGCCCAGCTCGTTCGCGGTCTCGGTGATCGCGGAGACCGAGCCGGCCTTGCGCGGCGGCGCGGCGGACACGATCGCGTCGCCGGTGAGCGTCATCGCCAGGCCGATGCCGAGCCCGATCGGGACCAGGCCCAAAATCAGCAGGTAGAACGGTGCGTTCGCGGCCCCGGCCACGATCGCCAGGCCGGCGCCGGCAAGCGCGAGGCCGAGCGCGATCGCCCGGCCGTGGCCGAGCAGGCGCGCGGTGACGCCGATGATCACGACCACCGCTATCGACGCGATGGTGGCGGGCAGCTCCGCGAGCCCGGCGCGCAGCGGGCTGAGGCCGCGGGCGAACTGGAGGTACTGCGAGAAGAAGAAGAGCAGGCCGGTAAGCGCGAAGATGGCGATCACGTTGGCCGCGACCGCTCCGGAGAAGGCCCGGTTGCGGAACAGCTCGACGTCGAGCATCGGCTGGGGCAGCCTGCGCTGGCGCCTGGTGAACAGAAGGCCGCTGACCAGGCCGACGGTGACGCTTGCGAGGAGCACGCCGTCGAACGCCAGGTGCTTGACCGCGTACACAAGCGGCACGATCGTGGCCATCGACAGCACCGCGGAGAGCAGGTCGAACTGTCCCGGCTCCGGGTCCCGCGACTCGGGCAGCAGGAAGAATCCAGAAACAACGACCACGATCATCACGGGTACGTTGATCAGGAAGACGGAGCCCCACCAGAAGTGCTCGAGCAGGAAGCCGCCGATCATCGGGCCGATCGCCGAGCCCGCGCCGAACGCGGTGGACCAGATCGCGATCGCCCTGGTCCGCTCCACATCGTCCGGGAAGATGTTCCGGATCAGCGACAACGTGGACGGCATCAGCGTCGCGCCGGCCACCCCGAGCAGCAGCCGCGCGCCGATCAACGCCTCCGCACTTGTCGAGAACGCGGCCACGAGCGACGCCGCGCCGAACGCGACAGACCCGGCCAGCAGCACCCGCTTGCGCCCGAACCGGTCCGCCAGGTTGCCCATCAGCACAAGCAGCCCGGCCAGCGCCAGCGAGTAGACGTCCCCGATCCAGAGGATCTGCTCCGCGGTCGGCGCCAGGCTCCGGGTCAGCGCGGGGACGGCAAGCGCCAGCACGGTCCCGTCGATGGCCAGCAGCAGCACGGCCGCGGCCAGCACCGCAAGCGCCGCCCACCGGCGCGTACTCGTCATGATCACGGAATTACTTTACCGACTAGTCGGTGCAGTTTTCAACGTCACACGGGCGGTCCGCGCTCGAGGCAGCCGGGCGTACCGGCGATGAGTTGTTGTCGGCTCAGGCGCACGAGGAGATCGGGCGGGCGCTTGCCGCGCTCGGGGATCGGCCGGGCGCGCTCCCGCACCTGCGGGAGGCCGTGGGCGGCTACGAGACCCACGGCCAACACGAGGCGGAAGGGGTCAGGGGTGCTGGCCCGGCTCAGCTGAAGTAGTGCCCGGCGTCGATGTCGTCGAGCAGGAGCGGGCCGGACGGAGACCAGCCGAGCAGCTCCCGGGTGGCGGCGGAGCAGACCGGGACGTCCATCGTGATCAGTGGAGCGAAGTAGCCGAAGTGCTCGGCACGCCGCTCCTCGGGGATGCTCGCCGTGGGCAGGCCAAGATGCCGGCCGATGTGCTCGGCGATCTCGCGCACCGGTACGCCGTCCTCACTCGCGGCGTACAACTGCGATCCGCTCGGCGCCTTTTCCAGGGCCAGCCGGTAGAGCGTGCCGATGTCGCCGGCGTGGGCGGCGCACCAGCGGTTGGCGCCGTCCCCGGCATAGCCGGACACACCGGTGCGCCGGGCCAGGCCGATCAGCGTCGGGATGAAGCCCGCCCGGTCCCGGTCGCCGTGCACGACCGGTGGGATCGCGACCAGCACGGTACGGATGCCACGCTCGGCATAGCCGTCGACCAGGCGGGCGGTGGCGGTGCGCGGGTTGGCGTCGAGCGTCGCGTCGACGCCGGCATCACCGGTGCGGCCCCAGCCGACCACCATAAGCGTCTTGCCGGTGCCGGCCAGCGCGTCGCCGAACGCCATGACCGCGGCGCGCTCGCCGGCTGCGGCGCCGGCCATGTCGCCCGCGGCGACGGTGTCGTGGTTGAACGCGAGGCTGATGACCGCGTCCGCGTCCGCCGCCGCGTCGCGCAGGCCGTCCAGGTGTGAGAGGTCGCCGCGGCGCACCTCCGCGCCGAGGCCCTTGACTGCCGCGGCCGAGGCGTCGGACCGCGCCAGCCCGACGACCTGATGCCCGGCCCGGAGCAGCTCGGGGACGACCGCCGAGGCGATGTGGCCGCTGGCGCCGGTGATGAAGACACGCATGGAGAACTCCCGCCGAAAGGTGATGTTACTCGGTAACGTCACCGTAGCACGTGATGTGACTCGGTAACATCACTAAGCTGAGCGGCATGGCACGATGGGAACCGAACACACGTGAACGACTGGTGCTGGCCGCACTGGACCTGTTCATCGAGAACGGCTACGACAACACCACTGTCGCCCAGATCGCCGAACGCACCGGCCTCACCAAGACCACGTTCTTCCGGCACTTCCCCGACAAGCGCGAGGTCCTCTTCGCCGGCCAGGAGTCCCAGGGCCGCCTCCTCGCCGACGGCATCGCCGCCGCACCGGCGCACGCCACTCCGCTGGAGGCGGTCGCGGCCGGGTTGGACGCGGTCACCGGCTCGTTCACCCCGGAGCAGCGCGGGTTCGCGCCACGGATCCAGGCCGTGATCGCGGGCCATCCCGAGCTGCGGGAACGGTCCGCCTTCAAGCACACCGGCCTCGGCGAGGCAATGGCGGAGGCGCTGCGCGCCCGCGGCGTCCCCGAGCCGGCCGCGACCTTGGCCGCCGACCTCGGCGTCCGGGCGTTCCACCGCTCCTTCGACCGCTGGATCGACCCGCCGAACTCCACCCCCCTCCCCGACCTCGCCCGCGAGGAACTCCGCCTCCTCCACACCACAGCCACCACGCTCGCCTGACCGACGCAGACCTGTCATAGCATGGACGGTGATGAGTGAACCCGGGCTGTACGCGGTCAGTGACCTGCACGTCTCCTACCCCGAGAACCGGGCGATCACCGAGGCGCTGCGGCCGGACGACCCGGGCGACTGGCTGATCGTGGCCGGCGACGTCGCCGAGCAGGTCGCCGACGTGGAACGAACGCTGGCGCTGCTCGCGAGCCGATGGGCGACAGTGGTCTGGTCGCCCGGCAACCACGAGCTCTGGACGGTGCGCGACGACGCGGTGCAGCTGCGCGGCGAGGAGCGCTACCAGCATCTGGTGACGGTGGCCCGTGAGCTGGGCGTCCACACACCTGAGGACCCGTACCCCCGCTGGAATGACTCTGTGGTCGTCGCACCGCTGTTCGTCGGCTACGACTATTCGTGGCGCGTCCCCGGCGTTGCCTCCAAGGCCGAGTCGCTTCGTCACGCGGAGGAGGCGGGCGTCCTCTGCACCGACGAGTTCTTCCTGCATCCTGACCCGCATCCCAGCCGGGATGCCTGGTGCACCGCCCGGGCCGCTTACACGGAGGCCCGTCTGTCCGCCGTTCCGGCCGGTCGGCAACTCGTCCTCGCCAACCACTATCCCCTGGTACGGGAGCCGACCGACATCCTGTGGGCGCCGGAGTTCGCCCAGTGGTGCGGGACCGATCTGACCGCGGACTGGCATCTGCGCTTCAATGCCACGGTGATGGTCTACGGCCACCTGCACATCCCGCGCACCACCTGGCACGACGGCGTCCGCTTCGAGGAGGTCTCCCTCGGCTACCCCCGGGAGTGGCGCCGCCGTGGCACCCCTTCGCCGGTCCGCCGGATCCTCCCCGCATGATCGAACGACTACTGCCCCCCGGCGTGGCCTGGGCGGAGACGTTCACCGACGAGGACTGTGCGCTGTTTCCCGCGGAGGAGGCGGCGATCGCCCAGGCCGTGGAGAAGCGGCGGCGCGAGTTCGTCACCGGCCGCTGGTGCGCCCGGCAGGCACTTGCCGGTCTCGGCCGGCCCGCGTCCCCGATCGTGCCGGGCGAGCGCGGCGCCCCGGGCTGGCCGGACGACGTGGTCGGCGCCATCACCCATTGCCCCGGCTACCGCGCGGCGGCCGTTGCGCACTCCTCCGGTTTCGCCTCGGTGGGCATCGACGCGGAGCAGCACAGTCCGCTGCCGGAGGGCGTCCTGGACCTGGTCAGCCTCCCGTCCGAGCGGTCGTGGCTGTCCGCCGCACCACCGGGCGTGCACTGGGACCGGCTGCTCTTCAGCGCGAAGGAGTCGGTCTACAAGGCGTGGTTCCCGCTTGCCCGCCGCTGGCTCGGCTTCGAGGAGGCCTCGCTGACCGTCTCTCCCGACGGCACCTTCCGGGCCAGGATTCTGGTGCCCGGACCGGTGACGGACTTCTCCGGGCGCTGGCTTGTGGATCGCGACCTCGTGCTTACCGCGATCACGATGCCCGCCGCTCCCTGACCTGCCGGACGACCTGGCGCACCGACGCCTGGCCCACGGAACCCCCGCTTACAGAGACAGCCCCAGAGCCCGGTCAGCTGCGCAACGACGCGAAGATGTCGTCGCTGAGCGGCCCGCCCCGGGCCCTGCCGACCTCGGCGAACCACTCCCGGCCCGCCACCGCCGCGAACAACGGGCCGGGCAGTCCGGCGAGCGCGGCGACGGTCCGGAGCCCACGCCCGCCGGTCGACTGGCTGGCGTGGGCCCGGAGTCCGGCGCGCTTCTGCCGCAGGTACGTGCGCACGTCGACCGCGTGGGTCAACTCCGTGTGCGGCGTGAACGCGGTCTCCGCACCGCCCAGCGGCAACCGGGGCATCAGCCGCCCGGCCAGGCGCAGCACCGCCAGCAGCGGCCGCAGCGCACGCCGGTCCACCGTGGCCTCCAGCAGCACCGGCGTCCCGGCGAGCCGGGCGGCGGCCGCGGCCACCCGGTGCACCTGCACGTGGTCGGGGTGTCCGTATCCGCCGCGCGCGTCGTAGCCGATCAGCACGTCCGCCCGCTCCTCGCGCAGCAGCGCGGCGAGACGGTCCGCCACCTCCGGCACCGGAGCGTCCGCGAAGCAGCCACCCGCCCCGGCGGTCAGGCCGGAGTCGCGGTAGCCGAGCACCTCCACCCGGGCACAGCCGAGCGCGTCCGCCGCCGCAAGCAACTCCAGGTGCCGCCGCCCGCCGAGTCCGGCCGCGGGTGAGCCGGGGGTGGGCGGTGGGCCGTGCACCGGCGACGCCAGTCCCGCCTCCCCGAGCGTCGCCGTCACCAGCACGACCCGATGTCCTTCCGCCGCCGCGCGGGCAAGCGTCCCGCCGGTCAGCAACGACTCGTCATCCGGATGCGCGTGGAACGCCACCACAGTGAAGCTCACACCTGCACCAGCGCGTCCTGCAGCCGGGCCGCGTCCGCATAGCGCGCCTCGGCCGCCGCAAGCGCGGTGTCCCACTTCATCCGCGGGACGACCGCCCGGTTGTGCCGCGCCACGTCCGCAAGCAGTTCCGGCGACGCGAGCAGTCCGGACACAGTGGAGATCAGCTCCGCGTCCGACCCGACGAGCCACCCGTCCACCCCATGCTCGACGAAGTCCGCGACCCCGCTCCCCCGGCGCGCCACCACGGGCAGTCCGGCACAACGCGCCTCGAGCGCCGCGATCCCGAACGATTCCCGGTGTGCGGGCGCCACGTAGAGGTCCGCCCCGGCCAGCAACTCCCGGATGTCGCGCCGGGGCAGCGCGCCGGTCAGCCGTACCCCCGCGGTCATCCCGGCCTCCTTCACCTCCGCTTGCAGTCGAGGCAGCAGCGGGCCGTCACCGACAAGCACCGCACGGAACCGTCCCGGGTGCGCGTGGTGCACCGCGAACAGCGCCCGAAGCAGCGGCTGCGGCCGTTTGCGCCGGACCATCCGCATCACGCTCACCACTGTCGGCGGGCCGTCCCGCTCCACCGGCGGGGACAGCCAGGATTCCGGGTCGATGCCGTTGGGCAGCACCGCGACAGGTGTGCCGTCGAGCGCGTCGCGGACCGCGTCCGCCGCTGCGGTGCTGACGGCGGCCCAGGCGACCGGCCAGCTGGCGGCCCCGCGCCGGCGCGCGTACCAGCGCATGGCCGGCACCACGTCGTGCCACATCGAATGCACAGACACCACAGTGGGTACGCCGTGCACCCCGGCCAGCCGGGCCGCGCTCCAGGCCAGTGGCGAGAACGCGGACACGTGGGCGTGCACGACCTGCGCCCGACCGGCGCGCAGCACCCGGCACAGGTCGTCGTCCCGGACCGCGCGGTAGGGGCCGAAACCCGGCGCTCCCATCCGTACCAGCGGAATCGGATCTTGATCTTGAAGTGGGCCCGGCGTCGCCGTGACGACGAAGGGCGCGTGGCCGGCCGAGGACTGGCGGGCGGCAAGGTCGCGGACCTGCAGCTCGACGCCGCCGAGGCGGGGCAGGTAGACGTCTGTCACGTGGGCGATTCGCATGGGTTCTCCGGGGGTCACGCCGGGGTGGGGCGCACGCCACGCCGGCGGGTGGCGAGCCACAGCACGACGGCGAGACCGCCGACCGGGATCTCGGCGGCGAAGACGAAGCCGCGGAAGAGCAGCACGCCGGCGAGCGCGCCGGTGGCGTCCGTGCCGAGCGCGATGAGCACCGCGATCGCGCCGGTCTCGACCAGGCCGGCGCCGCCGGGGGTGAGCGACGCGAGCGTGAGCGCGCGGACCGCGGCCAGGCCGGCGAGCAGCACCGGGACCGGGACCGGCACGCCGACCACGAGCAGGCACAGCCAGAGCAGCACGCCTTCGAGCAGGCAGTAGCCCGCCATGCCTGCGGTGAGCGGGCGCCAGCGGCGGCGGACCAGCCGGTCGACGCCGTCGAGCAGCCCGGCGACCGCCGCTTCCCAGGTGGTCCGGCGGAGCAGCTGGGAGGCGAGCCGCACCAGGTGGAGGACCGGGCGGGCGCGGCCGAGCAGGGCGGCGACCACGAGCGCGCCGGCGGTCCCGGACGCGAGGCCTGCGGCAAGCCACAGGAGGTTCAGGCCGCCTGCCACGGCCAGCGCCACGACCGCGACTGACGGGAGCAGCAGACGGGCGGCGACGTCCCAGGCCTTGGAGACCACCACGAACCGGGCGAAGTCCCCGTTCGTGTGCCCCCAGCCGCGCACCATGGTCAGGTTGAGCACGGTGCCGGCGACGCCGCCGAGCGGGAGCAGGTTGGAGACCGCGCTGCCGGACAGGTTGAGCGTGAGCGCTCGCAGATGGGTCAGGCCGGGCAGCGACGCGTCAAGCACGAACGTGTGCACCCAGAGGCCGAGCAGCCAGACCGCGCCAAGCAGAAGCAGCCAGGCCCAGCCGACGGCGCTGATCGACGCCCGGGCGGCGCTCCACGAGGCGCCGGCCTCACCGAGGTGATGGCCGGCCCAGACCACGATCAGCACGGCGGCGAGCAGCAGTCCGAGTCGTCGCAGCGTCGCGGTCCACTCCATCCACTCCTCCCCGGGCCCAGGTGGATAACCGACCGTAGCGCCAGGCACTGCGTTTTGAGGGTATTTACCCCGTTTAGATTCCTCGTTTCGGTGACGGTCACCCGGACGGTAGAAAAACCGTGCCCGGGGGTACGAGCCACGCATGTCGAACCCCCCGCGGCCCTGGCCCGCACTTGTGGCGGTGCTGGCCGTCGCGCCCGGCGCGTACGCCGGACTCGCCGACTACCTCGGCCTCCCCCACCCCGAACTCGTGCCCGCAGCGGCCGCGGTGATGTTCGGCGCCGCAATCGTCGGCGCCGCGTTCCTGCTGGCCTGGGCCGCGGAGGCCGCGCAGTCCGAGGTGAGCGCCGGGGTCGCGCTCGCGTTCCTGGCGTTCCTCGCGGTGCTTCCGGAATATGCCGTCGACTTCGTCTTCACCTGGCGGGCCGGTCAGACGTTCGCCGCGGAGGGGCACTGCGCCGCGGTCGGCGGCGAGGACCCGTGCGCGCTCGCCCTGGCGAACATGACCGGCGCGAACCGGGTACTTGTCGGCATCGGCTGGCCGCTGGTCGTGGTGATCGCGGCAGTGGTCGCCCGCCGCCACCCGCGCCGCGCGAAGCAGGAGCCGAGCGTGCCCGCGCCCGGCCACGTACGCCTCGCCCGGCCGATGTCGATCGAGGTGGTCGCGCTCGGCATCGCCACGATCTACTCGCTGACCCTGCCGCTGCGGCACTCGCTCACGCTGCTTGACGCGGCCGTCCTCGTCTCGATCTTCGTGCTCTACGCGTGGCGGCTCTCCCAGGCCCCGGTCGAGGAGCCAGACCTGATCGGCGTCGCCGCCTGGATCGGGGAACGCGAGAAGAAGCCCCGCCGCTGGCTGCTGATCGGCATGTTCGTCGCGGCCGCCGCGGTCATCCTGGTCACCGCGGAGCACTTCGCCGACTCCGTCGTCGGCACCGGCGAGCAGCTCGGCATCGACAGGTTCCTGCTGGTCCAGTGGGCCGCGCCGGTCGCCAGCGAGGCGCCCGAGCTGATCGTCGCCTGCCTCTACGCGTGGCGACTGCGCGCCTCACACGCGCTCGGCACGCTGCTCTCCAGCAAGGTCAACCAGTGGACGCTGCTTGTCGGCACGATCCCGATCGTGTTCGCCATCTCCGCCGGCGGGTTCAGCGGCCTGCCGCTCAGCGAGCACCAGCGCTACGAGCTGCTGATCACTGCCGCGCAGTCGCTGTTCGCGGTGAGCCTGCTTCTCGACCTGCGGCTGTCGCTGTGGGGATCGGGTGTGCTGCTGGCCCTGTTCGGCGTGCAGTTCAGCACGAGCATCCTGCTCTCTGACGCCGCGAACCGGATCGTCCTGATCACGCTCTCCGCGATCTACCTGACGCTTGCCGCGATCATGCTGGCCGTCTCCTGGCGGCGGGCCGGACGGCTGCTCCGCGAGGGCACTGTCGCGCCGCTGGACCAGGTGCCGGAGTGGGACAAGACCCCAGCATGAGCGGCCCGATCCGGGGAAAGCGGACACCATGACGCAGAACCAGCACACCGCCCGCGACCCGCGCTCCCAGTACCCGGCCCCGGACCAGCTCACCGGCGGCGACCAGGGCGAGCCCGGCACCACAGGCGAGATGCCGGACAAGCCGGACCACGGCGAGGAGACGTACGAGGGTGCCGGGCGACTCACCGGACGGCGCGCCGTGATCACCGGGGGCGACTCCGGCATCGGCCGTGCGGTAGCGATCGCATACGCCCGCGAAGGCGCCGACGTACTGATCTCCTACCTTCCCGAGGAGGAGGCGGACGCCGCGGACACGGCCGCGCTGATCGAGAAGGCCGGTCGCAAGGCGGTCCGGGTCCCCGGCGACATCCGCGACGAGGCGCACTGCGGCCGCATCATCGACACCGCCGTGACGGAGCTGGGCGGCGTCGACATCCTGGTCAACAACGCCGCGTTCCAGATGGCGCAGCCCGGCGGGATCACCGACATCACCACCGAGCAGTTCGACAAGGTGATGAGGACGAACCTGTACGCGATGTTCTGGCTGTGCCGCGCCGCCGTACCGCACCTCAAGCCCGGGTCCACGATCATCAACACCGCGTCCATCCAGGCGTACCAGTCGTCCGCCCCACTGATCGACTACGCCACCACCAAGGGCGGCATCGTCGCGTTCACCAAGGCGCTGGCCGAGGACCTGTCCTCTAAGGGCATCCGGGTGAACGCGGTCGCACCCGGCCCGATCTGGACACCGCTGATCCCGGCGACCATGCCCAAGGAGAAGGTGGACAGCTTCGGCGCCGACACCCCGCTCGGCCGCGCCGGCCAGCCCGCAGAACTCGCACCCGCCTATGTGTACTTCGCCAGCCAGGAGTCCAGCTACACCACGGGAGAGGTACTCGGCGTCACCGGCGGTAAGCCGGTGAGCTGACAGTCAGCGTCTTGTCACTGGTCTGTCGTATCACTGGCGTAGGCTCGGCGCACAGCTTCCCGATCGGAGCAGAGCGTGACCGGTTCCTTCTCAGTGGTGAAGTCCGAGGACGGCGAGGGCACGATTCGCCTCACGATCAGCGGCGACGTCGACAACGACGTCGCCGCGGCCCTCACCGAAATCATCTCCAACGCGGCCGAACAGCCCGGCGCGGGCGCGCTCGTCGTCGACCTCGACCGGGTGTCCGTGCTGGCCGCAGCCGGGATACGCGCGTTACTCGAGGGCCGGGCCGCGGCCGAGCGATGCGACCGCGCGTACCGCATCGTCAACGTGCACGACGACGTCACGGTCTATGCTCTGCGCGTCGTCGGCCTCGCCGACATCGTCGCCCCGGTCACCGCCTCCCAGCAGCGGCGCTGATCCGCGGCTGCCCGAGCAGCACCCCCGCCCAGACCACCTTCCCGCCCTGCGCGGGAAGGATCCCCCACCGTCGCGCGAACGCCTCCACAAGCCGCAACCCACGCCCGGTCGCCGGCTCCCCGGCCGGACCGTCACACACCCGCGGCAGGTCCGCCGACCCGTCCCGGACCGCGATCACCAGATGCCGCCGCCCAAGCGACAACCGCAGATCCGCCATCGTCCGGGCGTGCACGATCGCGTTCGTCACCAACTCCCCCGCGATCATCGCCGCAGGTGCGGCCAACGCCGGTAGATTCCACCGCGCACACGCCTGTTCCGCCAGGTCACGGGCTCGGCGACTGGCCCCGTCCGCGGGAAGAACCGTGTCGCCGACCATCGGCATCCGCCGGGCCGGCCTCGCTGACAGCGCCGCCGTCACGGTCGGATAGACCGCGAGCCGGCCGTAGCCACCCCCCGCGAGCAGCCGCGCCACCTCCCCCTCGGGAGCGCACAACAGCAGCGGCGTACCCGGCCACACCGCCGCCTGCCACGCCACCGACCGGAACACGGCCAGCGCCACCGGCTCCGCCACCCGCAGCTTCGCCAGATCCACGACCAGCGCATCCGGCACATCCACCAGGCAGCGCGACAGCGTGGCCCGCACCCGCGGCGCACTGGCCAGCGTCAGATCCCCGGCCAGCCGAACGAGCAGTCTGGTCCCAACCTGATCGACCTCACATCCGACGGGCGACACGTCCTTATTGTCGCCCGCGAACCCCCCGAACAGCGCACAGCGACGCACAACAGACATCACATCAAGATCGCTTGCGTACCGCTGGGGACGATCCGGACCTCCCGCTCCACGCTGGCCCGGCCCGCTTGCTCCCTTGGGCGCTTGAGCTTGCCTGGGGACGACCCCAAACCCCGAGCCAGATCTTCCCGCTCTCGCGGTGGTGCAGCCCGTTTGCTCCCGCGGGCAAACCTCGCCGCCCGCCAAGACTCCGCTAGCGCTCCGCTTGCCGGGCGGCTCGGAGCCGGTTCCGCGCGGGGCGGGGACCAGCACGCGACCGCCGCCGTGCTGCCGGAACCGGTGCGCCCACGACCTGCGGTGGCGTTCGCGCCGGTGCCGCGTCAGCACAGGCCGGCCGGTGCGGCGGCAGCGCGGAGCGGCGGCAGCACGGAGCAGCGGCAGCACGGAGCAGCGGCAGCACGGAGCAGCGGCAGCACGGAGCAGCGGCAGCACGGAGCAGCGGCAGCGCCGGTGAGGCGCCCACGCCCGGTATCGCGTCAGCACCGGCTAACAGGTGCGGCTACGGACGGGTGACGCGTTCGCGCCAGTATCGCCGTCAGCACCCGCCAACAGGAGCCGCCACAGACGGGTGACGCTCGCACGCGTATCGCATCAGCACTGACCGGCCGGCGCGGCTCCAGCCCGGCGAGGCGGCCGCACCCGGTCAGCGCTGACCGGGTGCGGCTCCGACCGGGTGAGGAACCTGCGCCGGTATCGCGTCAGCACCGGCCAGCAGGTCCAGCCACGGCCGGGCGTGGCGTCCGCGCCGGTATCGCGTCAGCACTGGATGGGTGGTGCGGCGGTGGCCGGGCATGGCGTCCCCGCCGGTATCGCGTCAGCACCGGATGGGTGGTGCGGCGGTGGCCGGGCATGGCGTCCCCGCCGGTATCGCGTCAGCACCGGATGGGTGGTGCGGCGGCGGCCGGGCATGGCGTCCCCGCCGGTATCGCGTCAGCACCGGATGGGTGGTGCGGCGGCGGCCGGGTGACGGCAAGGGCTGGCATCGAAGGCGGGGGATCGCAGTGGCCAGGTTGGTATCGGCCACTGCAGGTTCCGGGGCGGGTCGAGTCAGAGAGCGGCCGGTGTCGCGTCAGCGGCGGATGATCAGCGCGGGTATCGCTGGGCGGTCGCAAGATCTGGCAGCGAAGCCGTGGGAACTCGACGGTGACGACTGCGAGTCAGGGCTCGCCGGCGATTCGGCCGCCGAGGAGGTTGCGGCCCGCTGGTCGACACAGCGTGGCGTCCGCGGCGGCCGGTCATCTCGACCACGGTTTGCACGTCGCAAGATCCGGTAGCAAAGCCGGAGAACCGCAGAGGTCCGGTCGATCTCCGCTCTCCCGCTCGCGTCAGCGTGGGGCTGGCGCTCAAGCGTCTTCGCGCCCTATTTTTCCGATATCGCCGTCCGTTGCGGTCGTTATATCTGTGCTCAAGATCCTTGCGATTCTGGTGGCCCTTATTGAGGCGCGATAAGGGCCACCAGAGAGCGTGTCGGAAGGTCTGTGTAACGGATGTGTAGATTATCCGTTATTGCCGGGTTTCGGCCTGGTGGTGCAGACAGGATCATGATCATGACGCT
>NZ_JBITDX010000043.1:0-34594 GCF_044454585.1 Catenuloplanes sp. NPDC051500 | reverse complement strand
GCCCACGCAGAATCGGCGACATCGTCGCCGCCGCACTCCACCTGACCCACTTCGAATACAAACACCTACCCGAATCTTGCTGAGATCACCTCACTGATCGTCAAAGGCTCACCCGCCTCACGTCAGCCTGCTTTCACAGCCGGGCACCAGGCCCGGTATCCGGCCAGTTATACGACAGCTTCCGGCCGGAGGACCGGGCTTTCTGCTGCCGCTTTCCTGTCACCTTTCAGTCACCGGCATTCGCTTCTTGGGCGTCCTGTTCCCGCCACGGAGTTAAACTCTCCTCACGGTCGGCCTACCACAGACAATCCTGTGGACCGTAACGGGGTTTCCACGTTCCACGCGCGTGAGATACGGCCGGGTCGGGTGCCCTCTTAACCCCGGAGGCGACGGTATCCACACGACCGTCGAAGAGTCCTCGGTCGTCGTCTGCCGACTTCCAGCGGCCAGCCTCTTCGTCTACCCGGCACCACTTAACCGACCCGGGAAGTTGCCGTGACGAGGCATCAACGAAGGTTCACCATATTCACCCTTTCGGCCTTCCCCTCACCTGTGGCACCCAGTCGGAATGGGTGCCCTTGGGCTTTTCTCTGAGCTTCGCACCCGGCAATTACTCGCCACGCACGTCAGAGCGGGGACCGGTCTCGGACACTGACCGGGAGCTACGTCTCGGGCATCAAACCCGACCTCCAATCGACGTACTCACTCACTTCGTGCGACCTCGTGTCGCACCTCACATCGGCATGAGTGGGCATCCACCCGTCATCCCTGCCTCGGTGGACGACTGCAGAGAGGTGCTGACTGGCTGGACTGCGAGCGGGCAGCACGATGGGCACGGCTGCCGGAGAAGGTGTACTCCCACTCGTACCCCGGCGAAGTGCTTGAAAGGCTCAGGATCCTAAGCGTGCGGCCGGTGGTCGGACCAGGCGCGCCAGAGCGCGGCATAGCGGCCGTCCGGACGGGCCGACAGCTCGGCGTGGGTGCCGGTCTCCAGCACCCGTCCCGAGTCAAGCAGCACGATCCGGTCGGCCGCGGCGGCCTGGGTCAGCCGATGTGCGACCACGATGCCGGTGCGTCCGTCCAGCGCCCGCTCGACCGCCTCCTCGAGCAGTCTGGCCCCGGCGCTGCCGGCCTCGGCGGTCGCCTCGTCGAGGACGGCGATCGGCGGGTCGGCAAGCACGAGCCGGGCCAGCGCCAACTGCTGTGCCTGGGTGACGGTGAGCCGGTGGCCACCCTCGCCGACCACAGTGGCCAGGCCGTCCGGAAGTGCGTCGAGCCAGTCCCGGGCGCCGACCCGCAGCAGCGCGGCCCGCAGCTCGTCGTCGGTGGCGCCGGGCCGGGCCAGCCGGAGATCGTCGGCGAGCGGGCCGGCGAACACGTGCACCTCCTGGGTGACGATGACGACCCGGTGCCGTATCCCGGCCGGATCGAGGTCCGCCACGTCGACGCCGCCCAGCCGGATCACGCCGCCGGTCGGCGGGCGCACACCGGCGATCAGCCCGGCCAGGGTGGTCTTGCCGGCGCCGCTCGCCCCGACCAGTGCCACCCGCTCCGCGGCGGCCACCTCGAGGCTGACCTGGCGCAGCACGGGCCGGTCCGGACGGTATGCGTGGTCGGCCGCCTCCACGGAGACGGTGGCCGCCGTGTTCGCCGGCCCGGCCGAGTCCGGGCGTGCCGGTAGCGCGGTCACACCGACCAGGCGCACCAGGCTGGCCGCCGCGGCCTGCGCGTCGTCGACCAGGCCGAGCGCGGTGTTGACCGGTACGAACAGGCTGTGGAAGTACAACGCCGCGACGGTGGCCGTGCCGATCGTCGCCGTTCCCGCGCGGACCGACAGGAAGCCGGTGACCAGGACCGCGCTCAGCCCGACGAACTCGGCCAGGTTCAGGCGGGAGTAGAACCGGGTCAGCACCCGTACGCCGCGCATCGTCGCGTCGACGGACTCGCGTGAGCGGTCGCCGACAAGCGCCCGGTGCCGGTCCTGCAACCGCAGCGCCCGGACCGTGCGGGCCCCGCCGACGGTCTCCTGCAGCTGGTGCTGCAGCGCGCCGACCGCCACCCGCTGCGCGGCGTAGATCGGCAGGGCGCGGCCCGCGTACCACCGCACGGTCCAGATCTGGATCGGCACGGCCAGCAGCGCGGCGGCGAGGAATCGCCAGTCGAGGACCGCGAGGCCGAGCGCGGTGAGCGCGATGGCGAGCACCGAGCGGGCCAGTTCCGGGAGCGCGGTACGGACCGCGTCGGCGATCGCTGTGACGTCGTTGGTGACGCGGGAGGTCAGATCGCCGGTTCCGGCCTGCTCGATGCGGTCCTGCGGCAGCGCGAGCACCCGGTCCATGAACTGTTCCCGCAGCTCGGCGAGGATGCCCTCGCCGAGCCGGGCGACCATGGTCAGGCCCCAGCCGGCGGCGAGCGCCTGGCCCACGGCGATCAGGACGAGCGCGACGATCGGCGCGGTGATCGCGTCGGCAGGCCGCCCGCCGGCGACCAGGTCGACGATGTGACCGAGCAACCTAACGGTGACCAGTCCGATCACGGTCCCCGCGGCGAGCGTGGCCACGGCGAGGGCCGCGGACCGCCACCGGGGCCGAAGCAGCCGGCGCACCTCCGTCCACGCCTGCGCACCGGTCGCGGTGGGCAGCAGCGCACGCCCGGCGGTCGTCTCGCTCAACGTCGATACCTCAATCTCGTCGCGGCCGGTCAGGCGAGTACGGCCGACCGGTACCGGTCGTCGGTGCGGGCCAGGACGGCGTGGGTACCAGTTGCCCGTACCGTGCCGTCGACAAGGAACACCACGCGGTCGGCGACAGCCAGCAGGCCGGGGCTCGTCGTCACCAGGACTGTGGTCCGCCCGCGGCGCAGATCGCGGATCCCGGCGGCGATCCGCTGCTCGGTGACGGCGTCGACGGCAGTGGTCGGGTCGTGCAGCACGAGGACCGGCACGTCCGCGGCAAGTGCCCGCGCCAGCGCCACCCGTTGCCGCTGGCCGCCGGAGAGTGATCGGCCACGTTCGGCGACCGCGCCGTTCGTGCCGCCCGGTACGGTGCCGGCGACCTCGTCCACGGTCGATGCGGTGAGCGCGGCCTCGACCGCCCCGGCCGTCGCGCGGTCCAGGGCGACGTTGCCGATCAGGGTTCCCTCGAAGAGGTCGGCGTCGTGGTCCGCGACCAGGACGGCGGTGCGCAACGACTCGGGATCGAGCGTGTGCAGTGGGCGGTGGTCGAGCGCGACGACGCCGGCCTCCGGATCCTGGAACCTGCCGAGCAGCGCGGTGAGGGTGCCGGCCGCCACCTGGTCGGCGGTGACGACGCCGACCAGCTCACCCGGCGCGACGTCCAGGTCGAGGCCGCGCAACGGCCCGGCGTCCACGGCGGAGAGGCGCAGGTGCCCGCCGACCCGTTCGGGCAGGGTCTCGTCACCGCCCGCGGTGCGCGGCGGGGCCGCCAGCACGTCGGCGATCCGGGCCGCGGACGCGCGGGCCTGCGCGAACTCGCCGTTCGCCCACGCGACCAGGGCGAGCGGGCCGAGCAGGAACTGGGCCAGGCCCACCGCCGCGACCAACTCGCCGACAGTGATCTGGTGTGCCGCGGCGAGCCTCCCGCCGACAAGCGCCACGGCGGCGAGGAACACGCCGGTCAGTCCGAGCAGGGCGCTGTCGTGCCAGCTCCGCGCCTCGGCCGCGTGCAGGGTGGCGTCGAGCGATTCGCGGCTGATCGCGCGGTACCTGTCCGCCGCGGCCCGGTCGGCGCCGATGCCCTTGAGTACCCGGACCCCCGCCACCAGGTCGGCGGCCACTCCGGCGGCCCGCGCGGCACGGTCCTGCTGACGTTCGCTGCGGCGTTGCAGGGGTTTGCCGAGCGCGTGCGCGGCGAGCAGCAGGATCGGAGCGCCGATCAACACCACCAGGCCCAGCGGTACGGACATCCGCAGCAGGGCGACGGCGCCGATCGCGATGCCGGAGCAGGCCGCGACACCGAGCGGAAGCGCGAGATTGATCATGCCGACGCGCTCGGCGTCCCCGGTCGCGACGTTCACCAGGGCCCCCGGCAGCTGACCGTCTCCGGCGGCGCCGCGAGGATGCAGGATGCGGGCCGTCACCTCGAGTCGCAGCGCGTGCGAGGCGCGCTCGACCGCGTACTCCCCGACGCGGGTGCCGGCTGTGAAGCCGGCCGAGAGCACCGCGAAGGCCGCGCCGAGCACCGCGATCCAGACGGCCAGCTGGGTGACCGTCCCGCCGCCGACCGCCTGGTCGATGACGACTCCGATGAGGATCGGCACGAGCGCCTCGCCGCCCTGGTGCGCGACGCTCAGGATCGCGCTGGTGCCGACCCGGCGAGCCTGAGCACTGACGACCCGGCGCAGCAGCGGGGCACCCGACGACTGTCCTCGGCGCACGCCGCCTCCTCGTTCTCCGGCACCGGCACGTGCCACAGTGGAACGCGGCGCGCTCACTTCAGGAGCTCACGACCGCCGGGTTAGGGTAGCCTAAGTTGCGATCGGTGTCGTCACGTGCCCGGTCCGCAAGGGGGAGCGCTGAGCCCGCGATCCAGGATCGGCCGAAGAGGTGCGGGCTGTCACCAGGGAAGGACGCCGTCGCGGTTGGTCACCGTGCCGGTCGGGGTCCTGTCGCCGAGGGTCGCGATCCGCACTGCCGCGTCGGTGCCGTCCTGGACGCTGTGGCCGAGGCCGCCGGTGAAGTCGGTGGCCGACTGGCCGGGGTCGACGGCGTTGAACCGGATGTCGGGGATGGTCATGGCGTACTGCATGGTGAGCATGGTGACCGCCACCTTGGACGAGCCGTAGGCCGCCAGCGGGTACTGCGATTCGACAGTGGTGGGGTCGAGGACGAGTGTGAAGGAGCCGACGCCGCTTGTGACGTTCACGACCGACGGTGCCTCGGCCGCCCGCAGCAGCGGCAGGAACGCACGGATGACGCGTACGGTGCCGAACACGTTGGTCTCGTAGACAGGCCGCATGTGCGCGACGGTCATCTCCTCGGGCGAGGTGACCTCCCCGAGGATCCCGGCGTTGTTGATCAGGATGTCCAGGTGCCCGGCCTCGGCCCAGACCGTGTCGGCGGCCGCACGGACGGATGCGTCGTCGGTCACGTCGAGCTGCACGAACCGGGCGCCGATCCGGTCGGCGGCCGCCCGGCCGTGCACGGTGTTGCGGGCGCCGATCCAGACAGTCTGGCCGGCGTCGATGAGACGGCGCGCGATCTCGAGGCCGAGGCCCCGGTTGCCGCCGGTGATGAGAGTGATGGTCACAGGAGTTCGTTTCCTTTTCAGCGAACGGGCGCAGCAGCGTGATGCCGTCTTCGATGGAGCCGTCGATCGGCTCCGCGGTGCTTCGAGCCTGCGGTGCCGCACCGATCCGTAGCCAGGGACAGACCGTGCTACCCAGCCGGCTGCGGGACTCCCGCGCGACGGGGCAGACTGAGGAGGCGATGACCTCCGCACCGCTTTCTCTCGGCGAGATGCTCCGCAGCCGGCGCGAGCGTCTGACGCCTGCCGATGTCGGGCTGGAGTCCTTCGGCCGCCGCCGCACGGCCGGGCTGCGGCGGGAAGAGGTCGCGCAGCTGGCCGGCGTGAGCGTGGACTACGTGATGCGCCTGGAGCAGGGGCGTGCCCGTACCCCGTCGGGGCAGGTGGTGTCCTCGCTTGCGAGAGCCTTGCAGCTGAGCCGCACGGAGACGGCGCTGCTGTACCGGGCGGCAGGCCTGACCGCACCGCCCGCGGGACACGTGTCGCACCACATCCCGGCCGGGGTGCAGCGGATGCTCGCCCGCATGTCCGACCTGCCGCTGGCCGTGTTCGCCGCGGACTGGACCCAGCTTGCCTCGACACCCCTGTGGCAGGCGCTGTTCCAGAGCCCGGCCGGCACGGTGCAGAACCTTCTCGTCCAGGTGTTCGTCGACGACGACATCAGCGAGGTCGCGACCACCCACGGCGGCCCGGACGCGTTCGAGCGCGCACTCGTAAGTGACCTGCGGCGCGCCGCGGCGGACTACCGCGACGACCCCCGCTTCCGGGCCTTCGTCGCCGATCTGCGCGCGCGGAGTCCCCGGTTCGCCGCGCTGTGGGACGAGGCGCGGGCAGCCGCCCACCGGAGCCTTGTGAAGACCGTGCACCATCCGCTTGTGGGCGACATCGTGCTCGACTGCGATGTCGTCGTCGTTCCCGACTCCGACATCAAGGTCGTCATCTACTCGACCGCACAGCGCGGAATCGATGCGGAGAGGCTCAAGCTCCTCAGCAGCGGGTGAGCCTGCCCTTCGACGCGCTCGTGCGCCACGAATCCGGGCACGTCAGGCCACCAGGAAGGTGCCGGCCATGAAGATGACGAGGAAGACGGCGTGCAGGGCGGCGCCGATGACCAGAACTGTGCGGTCGACCGTCTGATTCGCGCCAATCCGGGCCAGGACGAAGAAGATCGCCACCGCCTCCATGGCGTAGCGGGCCGCCGACTGCATCGCGCGGCCGCCGACCTCCGTCGACATCAGCATGACGAGGGTGATGCCGGCCTGCACCACCAGGTAGATCTGGTCGCGCCGGAACCGGAACGGTCCACGCACGCAGAGGATCAGCAGAATGACGGCGAGCAGGACGGTTCCGGCGTCGAGCGCCGCGCCAAGGGTGACCGCGTCGAGGGGCTTGTGCCCGGCGATCTGCCCGGCCGCGATCAGCCACGCCCCGCCCGGCACCGTGTACCGACGACCCCACTGGTCCTGGGCGATGCTGAACTGGAGCGGATGGCCGAGCTCGATCAGGCAGTAGACGCTGTAGGCGGCCACACCCAGCGGCACCATGGCCAGCGACAGCACGTCGGGCCGGATCCGGCGCGGCCGCCAGCCGGTCTGGCGCAGGTACTCGACGGCCAGCGGCGCGATCAGCAGGAGGCCGAACAGCCGGGTGGCCGAGGACAGGGCGCCGAGCGTTCCCGCCAGCCACCAGTGCCCGCGCCGGCCGGCGTACAGGGCGCCGACCGCAAGCAGCAGGAACAGCGACTCGTTGTAGCCCAGGAACAGGAAGAAGCCCATCGGGAAGACGACCAGGTACCAGGCGGCACGCCGCGCGACCTCGGGTCCGAACTCGTGGTCGGCCAGCCGGTGCAGCATCACGAGGGCGCCGTACGCGGCGGCATGCGCCACCACCAGGGCACTTGCCACGCCATCCCCGGGCAGCACCGGATCGAGGACGTGGATCAGCAGGGGATAGAGCGGGAAGAACGCCGGAAATCCCGGCCCGAGGTGGTATCCGCTCGTGGCGATCGCGACGTAGTGGCCGGCATCCCAGCGGTTCCAGGCCAGGACGATCGACGACAGGTCCGGGGACGGGGCGTGACCCCGGTAGGCCAGCCACGCGAACGCGCCCACCACAAGGTGGACGATGACCGCGGCCGACCACACCGCGAGAGCGGCAAGCAGCGCTGCGCGCCAGGGACGGTGCACCGGCGCGGCGGTACGGGGTGGTGCGACGAGCTCCTCGGCGATCGTCGTCATGACGGCACCCGGACCGGACGGCGGGTGCCCGCCCCGGCGGAGTCAAAGGTCACGACGACCACCACCTCATACGTCACGTGCAGCTCGTCGAGCACGGTGCGTAGCCGCCCGGCGAACGACGGCAGCACGTCCTCCTCGTTGAAGACCCGATACACAGCGTCGCTCATCGCGCCCTCACCCTCGTCGACCATCGCGGAACAGATTGCCGTAACAGCCCGTAAGCTCCGCATAAAGCCGGTCCGCGAAGCGCCCCTGACGTCACCGTGGCGGCCCACGTCCCTGACGCGGAACGGCGCGGTCGACGGTGCCGGTCACCGGTGTGCCACGGACCGCGCCCGTGGTGCAGCCGGCGGTGATGCTCCAGGCCACCTCTCGCGTGACCGTGTTGCCGGCGATCAGCGTGACCGTGTTGCCGGCGGTCAGCGTGACCGGGTAGTCGTCGGTGTCGGCCGGTGTCCCGAGAACTCGGGGAGCGCGGTGATCCGGTCGCGGGCGGCGAGGACTGCGGCGAGGACTGTCTCGTCGGCGTAGATCTCGGCCTCGGGGGTGCTGGCGTTGAAGGGGGCGCGATGCCGTGAGGTCGCGAATTCATCGAGCCGGCCGAGTATCGGACGTGCGTGCGGCCCCATCATCGCGAAGACCCGCACGACCTCGGGCGCGTACAGGTCGTCGGTCAGGTACATCGGCAGTGCGTCCAGGAGTTCGGCCGCGGCCGCGGGACCTTCGTGGAGCCAGAGCGCGGCCGCCGAGTAGACCTGACGGGAGCCGGGGGCGCGGAACAGGCTGCGTACCTGCCGGTGCTGGCGGTCGTCGAGCCCGCCGTGCTCGGCGAGCCAGGTCAGCAGCATCGCGGCGGAGCGGCCGCCGCGAAGTTCGTCCGGGAGCCGGGCGAGATACCGTTCCGCGATCGTGCGGTCCACTGTGGTCCGGAGCAGCGCGAACATCACGACCTGCGACGGATATCGGCGGAGCGTCGGGATCGCGGCTGCGGCGGCCGGGCCGATCTGCCCCAGGACGTGGAAGGCCAGGTCTGGGGTGTCGTTCTCGGCGCCCTCGATGGTGGCGAGAAGTTCCGGCACCGCGGCGGCCGCGGCCGGGCCGAACGCGGCAAGCACCCGCATCGGCAGCTCCGGCGGAGACGAGGACGGATGTGCGGCAAGGATCCGCCGGGCCGCGGACACGGGTTCCTCCGCGTCGGCGCCGGACCGGGCGACCGCGCGGAAAGCCTGGAGCAGACGCGGTTCGTCACTGCCGGACAGCATCAGCCGTACCAGATGCGGCACCGCCCGGTGATCGCCGGCCTTGCCAAGCGCGATGGCGGCCGGCGGCCCCAATTCCTCAAGCATCGTCGCGAGGTCGTCCGCGGCAAGCCGGCACGCGGACTGCGACATGGCAAGCGCCTGCAACGCCGCCGACCTGATGCCGGCCCGCCCGTCCCGCAGCAGGCCGGTAAGCATCGGTGTCAGTCTGGCCGGTGCGGCGCGCCAGGTGCGCATCGCCTCGACCGCCATCCACACACCGTCACGCCTCGTGGAAGGACTCGCGACCAGTCGTTCCGCCCAGGAGTAGCAGTCCTCCTCCCGGTCGAGGCGGGTCAGCGCCCACGCCCAGTGCCGGCCCGGGGTCGCTGAGGTCAGCGCGCCGGCGGAGGACTCCAGGTCGGCGCGGATCCGGCGGATGGCGTGCTCCCGCACGTCGGTGTCCGCGGCCAGGGCGTCTCCGGACTCGAGGGCTGCTTCCAGCCAGTCCAGGAATGCCTGCTCCGGGCCGTTCACACGGTGTGGCGCGCGGCGCCCTTCCCGTTGATCATGGGGTGATCCTGCTCCGCCGAGACCTCTGCCGCAACACGATTTCGGGGTGGTGCTCAACATACATCAACTTCAACTCGTAATGGTGTGGGCACCCAAGGTCACGGGTATGGTCGGGACCATGTCCGAATTGCACGCGATCGAGGAGGCCGCGGCGCACGTCAGCGGCATCTGCTTCAAGACCGGGCCACCCGAACGGGTCGGTGTCGAGCTCGAATGGACGGTGCACCACGCCGCGTCCCCCGGCGCACCGCTCACCATCGATGATTTACGGGACGCCCTCGGGCCGTACGCGCCGGAGACGTTAGGCAACCCCGATCCCGTGCCGCTGCCGGGTGGGGGCGCGGTCACCGTCGAGCCGGGCGGGCAGGTGGAGCTCTCCTCCGCACCGGCGCGCGATCTCGAATCCCTCTACCAGCAGGTCAGTGCCGGTCGCGCGCTCATCGACGAGCGCCTCGCCCGCGCCGGGCTCGTGCTCGGCGGCAACGGCCTCGATCCCCACCGCCCACCGCGCCGGCTTGTGCACACGCCCCGCTACGGCGCCATGCAGCGCCTCTTCGACAGGCGCGGCGAACACGGGCGGATCATGATGTGCAGTACCGCCGGCCTGCAGGTCTGCCTGGATGCGGGGCGTCCGGAGGAGCTGGCCCGGCGGTGGGCGGCGGTGCACGAGTTCGGCCCGCCGCTGCTCGCCGCGTTCGCCACGTCGCGGTTCCGGGCCGGCCGGGACACCGGCTGGGCGTCCGGCCGGATGGGGGCGTGGCTCAACATGGAGCCCGGCCTCACCCGCCCGGTGCCGGTGACCAGGAAACCCGCCGAAACCTGGGCGCAGTACGTGCTTGCCGCCCCACTGCTCTGCCTGCGCAGCGACGACGGCGACTGGGACGCGCCACCGGATCTGACCTTCGCCGGGTGGATCCGCAGCGGCCTGCCCCGGCCACCCACCCTGGACGACCTCGACTACCACCTCGGCGCGCTCTTCCCACCGGTCCGCCCGCGCGGGTACCTCGAGGTCCGCTACCTGGACGCACAGCCCGGCGACGAGTGGATCGCGCCGGCCGCGGTCCTGACCGCGCTGCTCGATGACGCCGTCATCGACGAGGCCCGCGATCTGGCCGCGCCCGCCCGCGACCGCTGGGTGGAGGCGGCCCGCGAAGGGCTTGCCTGCCCCGCGATCGGCACGGCCGCGACCGGGCTGCTGGACCTGGCCTGCCGCAACCTCGACCGCACCGGCCTGCCCGCGCACCTGCGCGACCGGGTGGCCGACATCGCCGGGCGCCGGCTGGCCGCCCACTCCGAGAGGGAGACCCACGCATGACAGACCTTCGCTTGACGGTCGCCGCGGAGCTGGAGCGCACCCGCGCCCGTACCGAGGCGCTTACCGAGGCGGTCGACGACTCCGATCTGATCCGCCAGCATTCGCCGCTGATGTCGCCGCTGGTCTGGGATCTGGCGCACGTCGGCAACCAGGAGGAGTTGTGGCTGGTCCGGGACGTGGGCGGCCGTGACCCGGTGCGCCGGGACATCGACGAGCTCTACGACGCGTTCAAGCACCCGCGCCGGGACCGCCCGGCGTTGCCGCTGCTCAACCCGGCCGAGGCGCGTGCCTACGTCCGCCAGGTCAGGAACAAGGCCATGGACATCCTCGACACGGTACGGATGGAGGGGCGCCCGCTGCTTGCGGACGGCTTCGCGTTCGGCATGATCGTCCAGCACGAGCAGCAGCACGACGAGACCATGCTCGCCACCCACCAGCTGCGGACCGGCGCGCCAGTGCTCTCCGCGGCGCCACCGCCGGTGCCGGCGCACCCGGTCGACGGCGAGGTGCTGATACCCGCGGGCCCGTTCACCATGGGTACCGATGTGGAGCCGTGGGCGCTTGATAACGAGCGGCCCGCGCACGTGGTCGACGTGCCCGCCTACGTCATCGACCGCACCCCGGTCACCAACGCCCGCTACGCGGAATTCATTCAAGCCGGTGGGTACGAGGATCCGCGCCTGTGGGGCGAGGACGGCTGGGCGCACCGGGTCTCGGCCGGCCTGACCGGGCCCGCGCACTGGAACCGGGACGGCGTCACGTACACCAGGTTCGGCCGCGTCGAGCGGATCGTGCCGGACGAGCCGGTCGTGCACGTCGACTTCTACGAGGCGCGTGCGTACGCCCGCTGGGCCGGGAAACGGCTGCCGACCGAGCGCGAGTGGGAGAAGGCGGCCCGCTTCGACCCGGCGACCGGCCGTTCCCGCCGCTTCCCGTGGGGCGACGACCCGCCTGAGGCCCGGCACGCGAACCTGGGCCAGCGGCACCTGAGCCCGGCCCCGGCCGGCGCCTACCCCGAGGGGGCGTCGCCGCTCGGCGTGCACCAGCTGATCGGCGACGTGTGGGAGTGGACTGACACGGACTTCCACGGTTATCCCGGGTTCCGCCCGTTCCCGTACCGCGAGTATTCGGAGGTGTTCTTCGGGCCGGACTACAAGGTGCTGCGCGGCGGGTCGTTCGGCACGGACGCGGCCGCCTGCCGGGGCACGTTCCGCAACTGGGACTACCCGATCCGGCGGCAGATCTTCAGCGGCTTCCGGTGCGCGCGTGACGCCCGGCCGGAGGAGGTGGGCTGATGTGCCGCCATCTGGCGTACCTCGGCCCGCCCGTACCCCTGGGGGATCTGCTCTTCGATCTGCCGCACGCGTTGTCCCATCAGGCCTGGGCACCAGGCGACATGCGGGGCGGCGGCACGATCAATGTGGACGGCTTCGGGGTCGGCTGGTTCCCTGAGCCCGGTGGTGAGCCGGTGCGCTATCGCCGGGCCACGCCGATCTGGTCCGATCCGTCGCTCGTGGCGCTGGCCGGTGCCACAAGCACGGGCGCGGTGCTTGCGGCGGTCCGGTCCGCGACGGCCGGCATGCCGGTGTCCGAGTCCGCGGCCGCGCCGTTCGTGGAGGGCCGGTGGCTGTTCAGCCACAACGGGAAGGTGACCGGCTGGCCTGACTCGGTGGTCAAGCTCGCGGAGCGGCTGCCGGTGCGGGACCTGCTGACGCTTGACGCGCCGACCGACGCCGCGCTGCTCTGGGCCCTGGTCCGGGACCGGTTGCGCGCGGGCGCGGACCCCGGGGCGGTGCTGCGCGACACCGTGCTGTCGGTACGCGCGGCCGCCCCTGAGTCCCGGCTCAATCTGCTGATCACGGACGGCGACCTGATCGCCGCGACGACCGCCGGTCACGGGCTTTTCGCGCGCCACGACGGGCGTTCCGTGACAGTCAGCTCCGAACCCCTCGACGACGACCGCGCCTGGGCCGAGGTGCCGCAGGACCACCTGCTCGTCGCCACCCGATCGACGCTTGACATCATGCCGCTGGACACCATGCCGCTGGAGGCACCGTGAACGACCTGGAGATTCATCTCGACGAGCGGGACCTGGAGGCGGGGCTGCGTGCCGACGTCCTCGCCGGGCTGACGGCCGGCGACAAGTGGCTGCCGCCGAAGTGGTTCTACGACGCCCGGGGCAGCGAGCTGTTCGATGCGATAACCCTGCTGCCCGAGTACTACCCGACCCGGGCAGAGCGGGCGATCCTTGCCGCGCGGGCCGGCGACATCGCCCGGATCACCGAGGCGAAGACGCTCGTCGAACTCGGCTCCGGTTCGTCAGAGAAGACCCGGCTGCTGCTCGACGCGCTGCTCGCGCAGGGCACGCTCGGCGCGTTCGTGCCGCTTGACGTGTCCGCGTCCGCGCTTGCCGACGCCGTGACCCGGCTGGACGCGGCCTACCCGTCGCTGTCCGTGCGCGGCATCGTCGGCGACTACACCCGCCACCTGCGGCACCTGCCGGACGGCGGCGGGCGGCTGGTCGCGTTCCTCGGCGGCACGATCGGCAACCTGCTGCCCGCCGAGCGCGCCACGTTCCTGCGCGACGTGCGCGGCGTGCTCGACGACGGCGAATGGCTGCTGCTCGGCGCGGACCTGGTCAAGGACCCGGCGGTGCTGATTCCCGCGTACGACGACGCGGCCGGCGTCACCGCGGACTTCAACCGCAACGTGCTCCGGGTGATCAACCGTCACCTGGACGCGTCGTTCGACCCGGACCTGTTCCAGCACGTCGCGGTCTGGGACGACGAGAACGAGTGGATCGAGATGCGCCTGCGGGCGAGCGAGGCGATGCGGGTGCCGGTCCGCGCGCTGGGCCTGGAGGTGGACTTCGCGCGCGGCGAGACGCTGCGCACCGAGGTGTCCGCGAAGTTCCGGCCGGAGCGCCTGGAGTCCGAACTGGCGGAGGCGGGCTTCCGGGTACGCCACCGCTGGACGGACGACGGCGGGCTGTTCACCGTCGCGCTGGCGCAGGCCGGGTAGGTCTCGACCGGGATGCGGCCGGAGCGGAATGTTCTTCTCCGCCCCGGCCGTGTCACGTCACGAGCGCATGCCCTCGGTCGCCACCGCCACGGGTGTGATCCGGTCCCCGGCGGGACCGCGGCCCGCGGGAGCATGCGGGCCGCACCACCCCCAGAGTGGGAAAATCGTCCTTGATCGTGGTTTTCAGCGCAGTGCGGGCTGAAGGCGCCGGGCCTCCTCGCCGCTGATCTTCGTTTCGTTGTGGCAGAAGGCGTTCTGGCAGCGCAGGACGTGCTTGCTGCGAACCGGGATCAGCGGGATGAAGAACAGGCTGAACTTGGTGACCTCACGGACCAGGAGCAGGCTGCCGAACTGGCCGCAGACGCGGCACGCCTCCTGCACCCAGCCGAGCGCTGTCGCCTTGGTCCGGAAACCGAAGATGAGAAACACTGTCGCGCTCCAGGAGGTCGTCGGGTGGTGCAGCACAGGTGAGCCGTCCGGCCCGGTCGAGGCCGGGCCGGACGGAGAACGATTGTTGCTAGTTCGGGCCGGTCGGGCCGGTGAAGTCGGACCGCATCGCCCGCCCGGCCGCGCTCGTCGGATCCGGGTCGCCCTCGCCGGTCGCGGGCCGCTCGATGCCCGCGTCGTTGCCGGTCGGATCGTCGGTCTGGCCGTCCGCCGGGGAGGTGGCCACCGCGGCCGCCAGCTCGGACAGCGGGAGACGCTCCTCGTCCCGCCAGACGCCTTCAGGGTTTTCGGTCATACGTGCGGCGTACCCGCGCCGGTGATACGCAAACGGCCGCGTGTGGATCGCGCTGAGCTGGGTAGACGAGGAACATGTCCGACAACACCTACCCGCAGCCGGTCTCCGACCCCGAGGCCGAGGGCCTGCCCGGCGTCGCCGACGACGACTCGACCGCCCGCGACGACGTGAACACGGGCCGGCAGGCCGACGGCCCCGACCCGGCCGCGCTCCCGCTCGACCGCGACGACATGCCGCTTGCCGTCGACCACTTCGGCACCACGCCCGAGGAGGCCCGCGAGGGCGAGTCCCTGGACCTCAAGGTCGCCCGCGAGGTCCCCGACCCGGCCCTCGACGCGGCCACCACCAGGGCAGACGTGCGCCCCGCCGCGGACACCCCCGAGTCCTTCGACCCGGACGCGATCGCCGAGGAGATCGACGCGGTCGACAACGACACCCCGCTCGACGACGGCGGCCCGGTCGACCCGAATCTCGACTCCCAGGTCTCGATGTACGACACAGGCGTCGGCGACGGCCCGGTCGGCCGCCTCGTGGCGCCCGACGAAGGGCTCGAAGAGGACCGCGAGGGTACGGCCATCGCCTACGACGCGGGCGCGGCCGGCGGCGGCGCGAGCGCGGAAGAGCTGGCCATCCACCCGATCTGACCCCTTCCCGGACGGTACGGGCGCAACGCCGTACCGTCCGGGCTCAGGTATGTCGGCTCGGGGTCCGTGCTGCAGGTGGACGGCCTCAGAGCGCGCAGGCCAGCGGAACCTCTTCGCCACCAGAGACTCGGGGGCCGGTGGCCGGCCCGCCGGACGTCGCAGCGGCGGCGCGGATCGGGGAGGAGGCCTCGGAGATGCGGCCGCCGGAGCGGGCGTGGGCACTCGCGACGACCTCGGCGAGGATCGACAGCGCGGTCTCCGCCACGGAGGAGCCCCCGAGGTCGAGGCCCGCCGGACCGGAGAGACGCTCCAGGCCGGGCGTGCCGGCGAGACGCTCGAGGCGGCGCTCGTGGGTGGGGCGGCTGCCGAGGACGCCGACGTAACCGGCCGGCCCGGGGAGTGCGACCCGAAGCGCGCGGTCGTCGATGCGGGGATCGTGGGCGATGGCGAGCACCGCGTCGCCGGGCGAGGGCGGGTGTGCGGCCAGCCACGCGTCCGGCCAGGATCGGGACACAAGCGTCGCGCCGGGGAACATGTCCGCCTGCGTGTGGCTCGGGCGTGGGTCGACGATCTCGACCCGGCGGCCGACGGTGCGGCCGAGCGCGGCCAGCGCGGTCGCCAGATCCGTGGCGCCCACGACGATCAGGCGCGGCCCCGGCCGTAACTCCTCCGCGAACACCGCACCCTCCGGCGAGCGGCCCGCCGCCTCACTCAGCGTCCCCGCCGTCCGCCACCCCCACGGCGCGGCCAACTCCACCCCCACCGCGATCACCTGATCCGCCTTCAGGGCCGCATCGATCGCGGAGAAGACCGGTTCCGGTGGCGCCGGGGTGAGCAGCACGTGCAGCACGCCTCCGCAGGCGGGCGCGTCCTCCCACGGCATCAGATGATCACCCGGGCTGACCGAGATCAACCGTGATCCGCCGCTGTCAAGCAGACTCAGGGCCTCGTCACGCACGATGCCCTCGACGCAGCCGCCGGAGAGCGATCCGCGCCACGTCCCGTCCGCCGCCACCGCCATTGTCGCGCCGAGCGGCCGCGAGCCCGGGCCGTCGCGGTCGACGAGCCGGGCCAGGATCACCGGCACACCTGCGGCGCGGTTCCTGGCGACGAACGGCCACACCTCGGTCAGCACAGGGCACAGCCTCCTCGAACAGCCGGTTCTCCGCGTGTCTACCGGCAAGCGTGCCAGATACCCAGGGCTGACGGGCTCAACCCGGTGGCAGGATGGCGGCATGGATCTCGATACGGGGGCCGGGTTGCTACACCGGCTGACGTCCTACCATCCGGACCGCGAGTGGGACGTCCCGGCGGACGACCCGCGCATCCGTCATGACCTCACGCCCAACGATCCGGCGACGCTGCCGCAGCAGGTCAAGTCGTACCCGCCGGAGCTGCCGGTGACGGAGCTGCCGCGCGACCTGCCGGTCCCTTCGACGTCCGCAACCGACGTCCTGGCGGGGAGAACACCCGGCCGGGACGCGCTCACCGCCGGGACCCTGGGCCGCATCCTGTTCCTCGGCGCGGGCGTGGTCCGCACAAGCGAGCGTAACGGCAGGCCCTGGCTGTTCCGGGCGGCAGGTTCGGCCGGGGCCCGGTTCCCGCTCGAGGTCTACGCGGTCACCAACGGCGTCGACGGCGTGCCGGACGGCGTCCACTGGTACGACCCGGTCCGGCACGCGCTCGTCCAGGTCGGCCCGGCGACGGCCGGCAGCACCACGCTGGTGATCACCGGCATCCCGTGGCGCACCGGCTGGCGCTATGCCGAGCGCGGCTTCCGCCACCTCTACTGGGACGCGGGCACGCTGTTGTCCCAGCTGGAGGCCGCGGCCGCCGCGCACTCGCCGCGGCTGTTCACCACCTTTCCCGATCAGCGGGTACGGCATCTGGTCGGCGCGGACGGCACGCACGAGTTCCCGATCGCGCTGCTCACTGTGGACGGTGACAGCCCGGTGCTCGACGCGGCCGGCCCGGCGGTGCGGGGTGAGCTGCCTCCCGTGGAGTTCCCGCTCGTCACCGCGGCCCAGCGCGCCGGCGACACGGACGCGCTCGGCGCCCCGTGGCCGGTCGGGGAGGCCGTCGACGCCCCGTCCACAACGGACACGCTCGACGATGTCGTTCGCCGCCGTGGCTCGCAACGCCGGATGGACCGCTCCCGGACCGTACCCACGCAGGCTCTTGACTGGCCGCTCGCGGCGGCACTGCGGGGGATCGACGTGCCGCACTGGGTGGTCGTGCACGGCGTCGACGGGGTCGCGCCGGGTGTCTACCGCTGGCCGGACCTGCATACGCCCGTCCAGGCCGGGGAACTGCGCGACGAGCTGACCCGGATCTGCCTGGACCAGGCGCTCGGCGGGGATGCGGCCTATGTGGTCATCGCCGCAATCGACGGTTCCACACTGGACGATCGTGGTTACCGGGAGGCGCAGCTGGCCGCCGGGATCGTGGAGGGCCGGCTGCATCTGGCCGCGTACGCGGTGGGCGCGACCGCGACCGGCATGACGTTCCTCGACTCGGAGGTGCCCGCGCTGCTGCACGAGGGCGACGATCTCGTGACGCTGCTGTTCACCTGTGTGGGCGTCGCGGAGTACGCATCGAAGCCCGGCGGTGGGCCCGGTGCACCGGTGGCGATTCGTGGCATTACGCCTCGGATGGGGAGTGCGTCCTGACAGGATCGCCGTGGGTGACTAGGTTGTGGCTTGACTTTCATCTACCGGTTTGACGGGAGGCCACCGCTCCATGCGTCTGGTCCACATTCTCGACTGCGTTGATCCGCAGCCACTCGCCGAGTTCTGGTCCCAGGCGCTGGGCTTCCGGGTCGGCTCGTGGGAGCCCCCCTACCAGCGCATCGTCGACCCGTCAGGTCGATGGCCCGACCTGATCTTCCAGGCGGTGCCGGAGGCCAAACGCGGCAAGAACCGCATGCATCTCGACATACAGCTCACCGACATGCGTGGAGAGCTGCAGCGGCTGCTTGAGCTGGGCGCGCAGCTGGTGGAGGCGCCGCACGACGACGGCGGCTACGAGATCGCGACGCTCGCCGACCCGCAGGGCAACGAGTTCTGTCTCGTGGTGCCGCCGCCGGGCAGCTACGACCACGACCACCTGCTCGCGGTCGAGGCGTCGTACGCCTGACCGCGAGACCGGGCGCTTTCAGACGATGAGGGCGTCCGGCTCCGGGTCGGGGGACACGTAGGACAGTTCCAGCGCGAACGTGCCGTCCTGCTCCACGGTGAGCGTGTAGGCATTCCACGGCTCCGCGCCCGCCACCGCGGTGTCGTCCCACAGCTTGATCACGGTCAGGTCGAAGTCCGGCTCTGGAGCGGCCACCGCCGTGATCGTGCCATCCGAATCGATAACCGAAAGTGATGAGGTGGAGTGACCGAGGTCGGTCTCACCGGCCGCGACGATCCGAGCCTTGTCGTCCGGGAGTGCCGAGAGAAGCAGCTCAACCATGGACTTCACAATCTCGTCGTGCTCTGGACCGCGCATCAGTGACTCCTGTTGATCGTTGCTTCGCTGCCGCGCACCTTACTCAACGTGTGCAACGCGGCGAGTCGGCAATCAGATCGTTTCGGCCCGGCACGAGCAAGATCACACGCCGATCAAGCGCTAAGTCGCGAAATATGCAGACAATCCGACAGCGTCGGCCGTTGTGAAAAGATCAAGACCTACCGAGGGGGTACGGGCATGAGCGACACCGACCTGATCGCACGCATCGAGGAGCAGGAGGAGCGACTGCAGTTCACCCGCTTCGACAACGACGACGCCTGGCGCCTCGGCGTGCTGCTCGCCGACACCGCCCGCGAGCGCGGCCTGTCCGTCACCGTCGACATCCGCCGCGCGGGCCAGCAGCTGTTCCACGCCGCGCTGCCCGGCACCGCGCCGGACAACGACCGCTGGATCGACCGGAAGGTCCGCGTGGTCGAGCGCTTCCAGGCCAGCTCCTACCTGGTCGGCCGCCGCCTCGCAGCCAAGGACCGGGCGCTTGACGCGGCTCAGGGCGTCGACCCGGCGGACTACGCCGCACACGGCGGCGCGTTCCCGATCCGGATCCGCGACGTCGGCGTGGTCGGCGTCATCACCGTCTCCGGCCTGCCCCAGGCGAACGACCACGCGCTTGTGGTCGAGGTGCTTGAGTCGTTCCTCAGCTGATCAGCCCTGCGGGTCCGGCGCCGGTGCGTCGCCGCTGATCACCTGGTTCGCCGGCGGTGGGCCGACCGCCTTGGTGGCCTTCTGGTCCTCCGGGCGCACCCGCTCCGGCATCTGCCGCCAGCGCTCGTTCGTGCTCTTCTGCTGCTCCATCAGCTCAGCGTGACACACCACGGCCCCACGCACGTGGAACCCCACAACCGGATCATCCAAGACCGGCGGGCCCGGCCTCGGTCAGCAGGTCAAGCACCGCGGTGTAGTGGTGCCGCTTGTCCGGGCGGGCGTGGCTCGCGGCGTAGGTGAGCGCGGGGACCGCCGGCGGCCCGATGCGGACCAGCGCGTCGGCGGCGGCCCGGCGGACCGCAGTGCGTGGGTGGACGAGCAGGCCGGCGATGGCGGGGATCGCCGGCCGGTAGGCGGCGTGACTGAGCGTGCCGACCGCGGACCTGACCACGTCCGGCTCGGGATCGTCGAGAAGCACCGCGGTGTGGCGCAGGTAGGTGGCGCGGTCGAGGACCCGCCGCCCGGCGCGATGGGCCTGCAGTCTGACTCGGGACTCAGGATGGTGGAGCAGGCCGGCCAGCACTCCCTCCAGTTCGGGGTCGGGCCGGCCGTCCTCGTGCGCCTCAGCCAGGCCGGTGAGCGCGCGACGGATCTGTGCGGGGTCTCCGCTCCGGGCCAGCCTGATCAGGTCGGCCCGCGCCGGTCCGCCAGGGCTGTCCGGCGGCTGCTGTCGCTCCCGCAGCGCCGCGAGCGTGGCGGACTCGCCGCCGTCCGTGCCAGGTGCGCGTAGCGGCCCGTCCACCAGGGTGAGCCGGTCGGCGAGGTCGTCCCGGCCGCCGGCCCGCAACCGCCGCACGGTCTCGGTCAGTGCCGGCGTGCGCAGCAGCGGCCGATCGGCGAGCAGATCGAGGAAGCCCCAGGCGCCCGCGTCGAGGCGGCCCGCGAGGCGCTCCGCGACGGTGTCGTCCGGGACCTTCCCGAGTGCCTGTGCGGCGGCCGCACGGGTGGCCGGTCCACCCCGCTCCCACAAGTCAAGCAATGACGGGAGCAGGCGGTGGAGGCTGTCCGGGTCGAGGTGCCACGCGGCGCGGGCGGCCCGCTCCCGGAAGGTCTCGGTGTCGTCGTCGAGCGCGAGGCCGGTCAGGGCGCCGGCGAGATCGGCGGTGAGCGTCACGTCGACCCGCCCGTCCAGGTACGCGCGCAGCACCGCGCTCCTGGTCTCCGGCTCGGGCCAGTGCCGCAACGCTGAGGCCGCGGCGTCGCGCCGGGCGGCGTCCGGCGCATCGAGGGCGGCGAGCAGGCGTGCGCGTTGGGCAGCCGACCGCGGCTGGTCCAGGTCGCCGTCGCGCGGCGTCCGGTAGGGCTCGACGGCCCGGTGGGCGTCCTCGGCAAGCGTCCAGCGCGGCGCGTCGATCGGCTGGAGCGCCTCCATCCAGTCCAGCAGCGCGGCGCGGGCCTCCTGGCCGGTCGACGCGAACACGTCGATGAGCGCGTCGAGACGCTCCCGCGACGTACCCGGGTGGTCCGCACGGGCACGGAACACAGCAAGGGCCGCGGGGGTACGCGCGGCGGCCTCAAGTGCGAGCCGCCAGGCGGCAGACCCACCGGAAGTGGACGCGGCGGTGGAAACGGCTGTGGAAGCGCACGCGAAGGCGTCGCGGAGGAGCGCGGCCTCGGCACGCCAGGGATCGGGGCCGAGCCGGGCTGCGGCAAGCGCCTGCTCCAGGTCGGCCCGGGTCAGCACGGCGCCGCACCGGCGAAGCAGGGTAAGCGTCGAGCGTCGCCCGGCAGCGGTGGGCGGCAGCGCACGGATCCGGGAGACGAGGCCGGGCGTCTGCGCGCCCAGCTCCGGCGCGACCGCCTCAACCACCGCGAGCAGCTCGTCCCGGTCGTCACCTGTGGTCTCGGCCAGGCCGCTGACAAGCGTACCGGCGGCGTGGGTGATGGTGTTGACCTCGTCTGCCGACCACGGGGCGGGACAGAGCCGCACGGTGAACAGGAGGATCGAGGCGCGGGCATCAGGCACGGCGTCGGCCAGGCGGAACCAGTCCGCGAGCATCGGCCGCAACCTGTCCACCGCCGGCCGGGCGACGTCGGTGTGCAGGCGCGCCTGCCGGTGGACGAGTCGCAGGGCGGTCTCGGCGTCCCAGCCGTCGAGTGCAAGCGCGTCGACGTCCTCGTCGGCCCGGTCGTCGGTGGTCGCAGTCCGCCTCGACGGTACGGCGATCCCGTGCGCCGCCAGCTGTGCGGCAAGCTCGTCGACGGTGCCGGAGGCGAGCGTGACCCGGCCCGCGGCGACCATCGCGAGCAGGAGCGGCGCGATCGGTGACCCCTGCCGGGCCAGGGCGTCGGCGGCACGCGCTGACGGCAGCCGGCCGAGCCCGTCGAGCAGCAGCTCACGGGTACGGTCGTCGCCGGACCGCTCCGCCGCCGCGAGGACTGTGGCCGGGTAGGCGTCGCCGAGGATCGTCCGGAGCGCCTCGACGAGCGTGGCGCGCAGCCCCGGGTTGTCGTGGTGGCCGAGCCAGAACAGCAGTGCGGGCACCACGGCGGGCGTGCCGGCCCGCACCAGAGCCTCGGCGGCGGTCTTCTTGATGTTCATGGTGGGGTGGTCGAGACATGCCGCGATGGCGGGCGCGGCCCATCGGGCCCGGATACCCCCGAGCGCGCGAAGCGCCTGCCGGACCGTAGGCGTGTCGCCCGCGGCGGTGAGCGCGATCAGGCTTGCCGAAAGGCCGTCGACGCCGTCACCGGCGGCGAGCAGCGCGATCACCTGTTTGCGGACGTGGCGGTCGCGGTGGCGCAGCAGCCGGTGCACCCTGGCCCTGGTGCCCGGGTACGGGGCCTCCCGCAGCAGGGCCAGCAGGATCGCCTGTTCGCCGGCGGAGAGGCCGGGACGGTCCAGCAGGTCGAGCGTCACGGTCGCGACGAGCGCGTGCCCGGCAGCGTCCGCGTCGGCGGCCTCGCGCAGACAGAACGGCCGGAGTTTCCCCCTGTGGTGGAGGCGTGCGCCGAGCGCGCGGACGGCGGCGACCACCTCCTCGGGGACGGCGGGTTCCTCCTCGGGCACCGGCTCGGACGGGGCCGCGAGGCCGGACACGATCCGCAGCAGGACGTCGGCGATGCTCGGCAGCGTGCCGGCGTCGCCGTTGCGGGCCAGCGTGACAAGCGCCCGCACGGGATCCTCCGGGTCGAGGTCCGCGGCCAGCAGGGCCAGTTCCCGGCGGTCGGGGGCACCGAGGTCGGACACGATCCGGCGGGGAAGGTCGCGCGGGTCGAGGCGGGCCAGGATCGTGCGCCGCCGGTCCGGATCGTCTGTGAGATGCCACAGCAGTTCGAGCGCGTGGTGGCGGACCGGCCCGTCCTCAAGCGCCGCCACCGTGCGTGACCCGCCGATGGCCTCGAGCGCGTGCAACGCCGCATCGGGCGCCCGCGGCAACGCGTCGAGGACCGCAGCCTCGGCCGGGTGGTACTGCAGCGCGCGGATCGCGTCCAGGAACGGACGCGGCCGGGCCGCCCGGGTCAGCACTCCGGTGATGACGTCGCCGACCGGAAGTCCGTCGTCTCCCTGACCGGCCAGGCCGACAAGCAGCGCCAGGCGCCGCGGCCACGACGGGTCGTCGGCGTCCTCGGCGACAAGCGCGCGCAGGGCCGCGTGCCGGCAGGTGAACAGGATCGTGGCCACCTCCGCCGCGTAAATACGGTGGTCGGCAAGCGCGAGATCCACCACCGCGGCCGCGTCGTCGGCGCCGGGGAAGAGGCCACGCCTGTGCATCGCCCGCAGGCACGCGACCGCGGACCCGCCGAGCAGCAGCGGGTCGGTGGCCGCGAGCGCCGTGATCTCCGGAATGTCGGCACGCCCGGCGAGCGCGCCCAGCGCCTCCAGGGCCGTCTGCCGGGATCGTGGCGGCATCGCCTCGTCCGCGATGACGTCCCGCAGCAGGTCGCCGTGTCCGTGCCGGGCCGCGACCGCGAGGGCCGCGTCGATCCCGTCCGGGTCCGGCGCCGCGCCGGGCGAGGCGGCCAGGAAAGGGCTCAGTCGTTCCCGTGGGATCGGGGCGAACGCGGCCCACGGCTCGGCGAGCTCCCGCAGCGCGGCGACCGCTTCAGGTGTGCGCGGGTGGTCGAGCAGCCGGTCGATATGCTCGCGGGCCCGGCCCGGAGCCAGCAGCGCGGCGTGCAGCCCTTCGCGTGCCAGACGCAGCGCCGTGCCGCGCAGCACCGGGTCGGCGCTCCGGGACAGCTCCCGGACCAGCTCCTCGGGTCGTACCGGCTCGATGTCGGTGAGCGCCTGGTAGAGCAGCTCGCCCGCCGGCTCGCCCCGGAGGATGCCCGGCTCGTTGGCGATCTCCGCCCGCAGCCAGGCGATCCGCACGCGGGCCGGCAGCTGCGCGTCCCGCCAGCGCGGCCGGGGGAGATGCCGCCAGAGCCGCTGCTGGAGACGGGCCAGGAGCAGCGAGGTCTCCGGCGGCCCGTCAGGCGTCCGGGGAAGCAGGCCGGCCAGCTCGGGCTCCTCGGCCGGGTGCCTGCCGATCCGTGCGTCGAGCAGCTCCAGGCCCAGGTGCCGCAGCAGGGGGTCGTCGTGACGGACGAGCAGCCGCAGCACAGCCGGTGTGCAGTCCTCCGGGCGGAGGTGGGCGGCGAGCCAGCCGAGGTCGCCACGCCGCACCGCATCCCGTACCGGCCCGCTCACCCGTGTCATGCCGCCCGATGCTAGAGGCTGCATCGCGATGGCCCGGCACCGCCGGTGCGCTCCGTCTCATGCCGGATGTGCCGCCGCACCCGCGCTCCGGGCTGTCGTCGTCGCTCCGGGCCGGCTGGGCGGGAACGGCTCAGCCGGCGGTGACGGAGATCGTGTGCTGGCCGGTCGCGCCGCTCGGGAACGGGGTGGCGCGGTCCGCGGTCTGCACCGTGCCGTTCCGGTCGGTGGCGCGAACGCGCAGCGTGTGGCCGCCAGGTGCCGGTGTCCAGGGCAGGCGCCACTGGACCCAGGTGTCGTCGGTCGGCGGCGGCAGCACTGTCGCCGCCTGCCAGTCGCCGTCGTCGATCTGCACCTCGACCGCGGAGATGCCTGTGTGCACCGCCCACGCGACGCCGGAGATCGTCACGCTCTCGCCGGACGTCACGCGGGTGAACGGGGCCGGACGATCGACGCGGGATGCGATCTTGACCGGGCCGTTGGCCGCCCAGCCGCGTTCGACCCAGTACGCGTCGTACGCGTCGAACGTGGTCAGCTCCAGCTCGGTGATCCACTTGCAGGAGCCCGCATAGCCGTACAGGCCGGGCGTCAGCATGCGGACCGGGAAACCGTGGGTGATCGGCAGCGGCTCGCCGTTCATGCCGAACGCGAGCATGGCCTCACGGCCGTCAAGCACCACGCTCGTCGGGGTGCCGATGGTCATGCCGTCCGCACCGCGCGCCACCAGCTGGTTCGCGGCCGGATCGACCCCGGCCTCGTCGAGCAGCTCGCGCAGCGGCACGCCCAGCCAGCGCGCGGTCCCGGTGTAGGGCCCGCCGACCTCGTTGGAGACACAGGTCAAGGTCTGAAACCGTTCGAGGGTACGCCGCGCGAGCAGCTCGTCGAGATCGAGTGTGACCGGATTGCGCACCATGCCGTGGATCCGTAGCTTCCACTCCGCCGGGTCCAGTTGGGGAAGCGTGAGCGCGGTGTCGACGCGGTAGAAGTTCGCGTTCGTGGTGAGGAAGTCGGGCGGGGTGCCCGGGGGTAGCGCGGGCGCCGGGTCGGTGGGTGGTGGCAGGCGCACGGCCGCGCGGTTCTCGGCGGCTGACCGGCCGGCCCGAGTGCGCAGCAGGGCCGTGGCCGCTCCACCGGCCGCGGCGCCCGCGGCCATCAACGCGAGCG
Source organism: Catenuloplanes sp. NPDC051500 (assembly GCF_044454585.1). NCBI lineage: Bacteria > Bacillati > Actinomycetota > Actinomycetes > Micromonosporales > Micromonosporaceae > Catenuloplanes > Catenuloplanes sp. NPDC051500. The sequence continues at coordinate 9,542 of NZ_JBITDX010000043.1, read as the reverse complement.
CGGTGAGGAAGCCGCGTCGCCCGTTCGTGGGGGCCGCCGTACGGGCGACCCGGAGGAGGTAGGTCAGCGCGACCGCCGCGACCGCACCGGCGACGAGCGAGGGCAGCGCGTCAAGTGGTCCGCCGGTCGGGCGGGTCACCGCGGCCGCCGCGCCGGCCAGACCGAACGCGGCGCAGCCCAGCAGACCCCAGAACAGGTTGCGGCGGGCCGCGATGGTGAGCAGTACTGACAGCACGGCCATGACGACCGCAATGCCGGTGAGCAGGAGTGGCTTGTCCGCGGTGCCGAACGTGCGTACCGCGAATTCCTTGACCGGGGTCGGCGTCGCGTCGATGACCGCGGCGCCGACGGAGAGGACCGGACTGGCGCCCGGCCGGGCCGCGGCGGCGAGTAACTCGCCCGCCGCGACCCCGGCACCGGCCGCGATCAGCCCGCTCAGAGAGTGGGCGCGCATGATCAGCTCTTCGGCATGAGCACGGTGTCGATGATGTAGACGGTCGCGTTCGCGGTCTGCACGTTGCCGCAGACCACCATGGAGTTGCCGTTGACCGTGAAGTTCTCGCCGCTGCCGGTGACGGTCAGCTTGCCGCCCTGAAGCGTCTCGTGCTCACCCGCGAGCTGCGCGGGCGCCAGCCGGCCGGCCACCGCGTGGAACGTGAGGACGTCCGTGAGCTGCTTCTTGTCCGCGAGCACCTTGTCCAGGTCAGCCTTCGGGATCTTCGCGAACGCGTCGTTGGCAGGTGCGAACACGGTCAGCGCGGGCGCGCTGTTCAGCGAGTCAACCAGGCCGGCCTCCTTGACCGCTGTGACAAGCGTGCTGAGCACCGGGTTGCCGGACGCCGCGGTCGCGACCGGCACCTGCGCCATCGCCTGGAAGCTGCCCGCGTTGCTCGGGTCGGTCGGCACTGCCGCACAACCCGCGCCGAACTCGCCCGAGGTGGCCGCCGCCGCGCTGCTCGCCATCCCGGTCGCGGCCGGCGTGGCCATCCCGGTCGCCGCCGTGCTGGTCTCCGCCTCGTCGCTCCCACCGCAGGCGGCGAGGCCGAGGCAGAGCGTGGCGGCGGTCGCGATGGTGATCATTCGCATGGTACGCATGGTGATATGTCCCCTCATAGTGACTTGAGTCCGGGTCAGGACTGTTATGAGGGATTCGGCGACCCCCCGGCGGACGGATGGGTGGGGTTTCAAAAAACTTCCCGGCAGGTCCCCCGAAGGAACCTCAGACCTGGGCGCCGACGGCTGCACGAACGGCATCAGCGCAGGTGGGAGGGCCTGTGCAGGGTCTGGCGCCGGGCACGGCGCGGCTGCCGGCGAACGGCTCGCGCGGCGGGCGCCCGCGCCGACGGTCCACCCGGCGGCGCGTATCTGGCGGCGCGCATCCGGCGGCGCGGGCATTCGGCGGCGCGCGTATCCGGTGCCGTCTGAGACGGTGGTCAGATGGCCGGCGCTCAGAACGTGATGTAGAGCCCTCGGCCCGCCTGGTCCGCGGCCGCCAGCATGCGCTGGACCGCGTCGATTGCCGGAGTGCGCGCCGGGACCCGGGTGAGCGTGGTCAGATGCTCCCGCACCGTCGCCCAGGTGAGCAGGTACGAGCCGCGGCGACCCGGGTCGAACGCGCCCATCGCCGCGCCCAGCACGATCGGCCCGCCCGCGTCGCCGAACGCCGCGTCCAGCTCCAGGATCGCGTCCTGCCAGAGCGTGCCGAGACCGACGTCGTGATGCGGCAGGTAGAAGGCGGTGAGCGCCAGCGCGGCCAGCTCCTGCGGGTCGGCCGGCGGCGGGGTGCGGCCCCAGGTCTCCACAAGCGGCACCCTGCCGGCCCGGAGGTCGGTCAGCCGGGGCAGGTTCCCCTGGACGAACGCCTGCAGCCCGGCCGCGTGCCCGTAAGTCACCGCCTGGTCGAGCGCGGGCCGCAACTCCCGTTCAAAAGCCTCCACATCGAGGGTGTACGCCCGGTGCGGCACCGGCGTGCCCACCGCGTACCGCCGGGTGGATTCGGTGGCGCCCTTGATCGCCCGCGGGTCCAGCGACCGCGGCGCGGCCGGAGCCGGGTGCCACTGCGGCGCGACGGTGGGCTGAGAAACCGGGGACGGCTGCGGCGCGGGGGCCGGAGCGAGGACCGCATGCGGTGCAGGCGCCGGGTTGGGGACCGCATGCGGTGCGGGCGCCGGGTGCGGAGCGGGAAGCGGGTGCGGCGCGGGGGTCGGGTGCGGTGCGGGGGTCGGGTGCGGTGCGGGCGCCTGGAGGTGGGGTGGCTGCTGAAGAGAGGCCGAGAACGGCTGGCCGGATCGCCCGTCCGCTACCGGCGGGGTGAGGGCCGGGCCTCCGGGCGCGTCCGGATAGCCGCGTAGCGCGTGCATCACCCGGCCCAACTCGTCGAGTGCCATCGTGCCGCGCCGGAACTGCAGGAACGACAGCACCGCGACCGTTACGGCCGCGACGAGGAGGACCACGGCCGCGGCGACATAAGACGGCACACTGGTCGGGTTGTCGTCCACCGCGAGGGACGAGGCCTGCGCCGCACCGGGCGTGAACAGCAGGAACGCGAGGGCGATCATGCTCGCGGACCCCAGTCGCCGAATCATGCCGCCACCTTCGCCAACTCGGCCTTACGGACCATGACCGTCTCTCGCAGCGCCTCAAGCGCGGCGAGCCCATCCGCTTCCTCGCCAACCTGCGGCGGGGACCCCACCGGCGAAGTCGGCACCATCGAGGGCGGCAGCAAAGCCATCTGCGATGCGGCCCCTCCCTGCCCCGACGGCATCGCCTGTCCCGTAGGCATCGCCTGTCCCGTCGGCATCACCTGCCCCGATGGCATCTCGTGCCGTGTCGGCATTACCTGCCCCGGCGGCATCGTCTGCGGCGAGGGCATCGTCTGTGGTGACGGCATGGCGTGCCCCGGCGGCATCGTCTGTGGTGACGGCATCGCCTGTGGCGACGAGACTGCGTGCGGCGACAGGGCCGCGTGCGCAGAGAAGGGCATCGGCGCCGGCGAACCCTGAGGCCCTTGCGGCCCCGGCCCCTGAATTCCCGGTACCTGAGGGCCCTGCGTCGGAGGCACCGTGAACGGTCGGGGTGCGACAGCACCTACAGTGTCGCGGAGCACCCGCCATCCCGCCGCCGCCAGGTCGTACTGTGCGGCGAGCACCCGGTCCAACGCCCGGCACGCCGGGAAGCCTGAGGTCCGCAGCACGGTCCCGCGCAGCCACAGCCGGCGGGCCGGTGACAGCAGCACGCCCAGCTCCGCGCCGGTCACCGCGCCCCGTCCGGTTGCCACCTCGGCGTCAAGCGCCGTCGCCAGCCCGGCGCGCACGCTGCGGGTCCCGGACCAGAGCAACACCGCGCACAGCACGAGCGCCGGTGACTGCACCACCAACTGGACGAGCGGCTGCACAAGCAGATAGTCGGTCGCCGACTCGCCGAGCGCGTCGGCGCGCAGCGACACGTACCAGTGGAAGGCGCTCACGGTCAGTGCCTGGTTGCCGATCGCGGCGAGGAAGCCGCAGGTGATCACGACTCGGCGCAGCTTCGGCTCCCGGAGTCGGGTCGCCGCGCCAAAACCCGCGCCGGTCAGCGCCGTGAACAGTGCGTTCCCGGTCAGCAGGCCGTACACCTGGAGGGTCCAGAACTGGTAGCCGCCCTGCAGCGCGATGTTTGGCAGCGTGTGCGCCAGGTTGAAGCCGAGGCCGGTCGCGGCGCCGATCGCGATGCCTGATGCGACGCCTGTGAACCGGTTCCGGAAGTACAGGTAGATCAGCCCGACCCCGGCGCCCTTGCCGAGCTCCGAGGCGACGGCGGAGAGATTCTGCTGGTAGCCGCTTGCCAGCCAGCGCGCGGCAAGGATGTCCGGCGCGTTCTTGGCGTCGCCGATGAACAGTGCGGGCAGGTAGTCGGCGAACCAGGTGGCCATGCCGGCCGCGAACCCGTAGGCGACGAGGGCGCCCCACGACGCCGCGACGATCAGGAGCCACCACGGTACGCGGCGCAGGCGTTCGACGCGGCGGACCAGCCACAGCCCGGCTGCGGTCGTGGGCAGGCAGAGCAGCAGCCACAGCGCGTTGCGGCCGATCGCGTGCCCGGCCAGGACCAGGTACGGCGCGAGAAGCGCGACTGACGCGAGCACGCCGAGGATGGTCAGCGGCACCCGGCCGCGCTCCGGCCCGGCGAGCAGCCGGACCCCGAGCGCGGGCACCGCGAGCGCGAGCGCGACAAGCGCCCCGGCGACCGCCGCCCAGAACGACACGTGCACCTCGGCCGGCCAGACGTCGGTGAGCAGCCCGAACCAGCTCTCCTCCACCTGGTCCGAGGTTCGCTGTGCCAGGTCGTACCACATCTGCACGAGCCAGGCGGCTGCCAGCGCCATCGAGACGTATACGAGCGGCGCGGACCGCAGATTCCGGGCGCTCATCGGGTCGTCCTCGGGGTCGGCACGGAGACGGGCTCCGGCGGTGGTGCGGCGTGGCCGGCGACGAACGCGCCGACGATCATGAGTGTGCCGAGAACGCCGGCCAGCAGCATGGTGCGCAGCCGGGGGTGGGGCTCGAAGCCGGGCGGGGTGCCGGGGGTTCCGGACACGCCGCGGACCAGTGCGGCGGCGGTCCACACCCGGGGTGCGGCCGGCCGGCGGCGCAGTCGGTAGGAGGCGACAGCGGCGACGATCCCGAACGCGGCCGCGCCGAGCATCAGCCAGGCGGGCAGCCACGCCTCCCAGGTGAACCGCGTCTGGAGGTACTTTCCCTCCTCGAAGATCGACGGCGCCTGGGCGAGCATCGCCAGGTGCAGGCCCGCGGCGCCGAGCATCAGCAGCACCAGCAGCGCGTCGTGCACCAGGTAGAGGCCGCAGGCGAGGGCGAGCGCGGAGAGCACAAGCAGCGCGCCGGCGCCGTACAGCGTGGCGGTGATCTCGTCCGGGTAGCCGACGTACTCCGTGATGTAGCTGCTCGACTGCACGTCGGTGGCCTCGGCCATGATGGCGGTCGCGAGGAGCGCGAGCCAGAGTGGCCCGGCCACGCGACTCCACCCGGACCGGACGCCGAGCGTGAGCGCGGCGGCGAACGCCATGCCGAGCAGCAGACTGAGCTTCTCCGTGTCGAGCGCGACGAGAAACGCGGCGAGGCCTGTGGCGTCGTCCCGAATGTAGATGTCGGCGGCGTCGACAGGGATCGCGTCCCCGCCCTCGAATGTCAGTCCGGGCAGGTTCAGGCCGGTCGCCGCCCATGCACAGCACAGAACGGCACCGATCAGCCCGATCCATCGCCCCGTACGATCGATCATCCGCAGCACGGTAGTGCAGCCGCACGGCGTACCCTCAGGCCGGGTGTTGACGTGGGGTTGGGCTTGTCGGCAATTGCCTTGTTTTGGCCGCAACTGCGGGCACGCGCCGCGAGACTGACCGCATGACGACCGCACCGTTGAGTCGCCGGCAGGTGAACGTCGTCTTCACCGCGATCCTGCTCGGCATGCTGCTGGCCGCGCTGGACTCGACGATCGTCTCGACCGCGTTGCCGACAATCGTGGCCGACCTCGGCGGCGCCGGGCACATGTCCTGGGTCGTCACGTCCTATCTGCTTGCCGAGACCGTGGCGACAGTGCTTGCGGGCAAGTTCGGCGACCTGTTCGGCCGGAAGGTGATCTTCCAGGTCAGCACAGTGGTGTTCATCGCCGGCTCGATGGTCTGCGGGCTGGCCGGCGACATGCTGGTGCTGATCGCGGCGCGCGCGGTGCAGGGGATCGGCGCGGGCGGGCTGATGGTCACCGCGATGGCGCTGATCGCGGACGTCATCCCGCTTCAGGACCGCGGCCGCTACCAGGGCGCGCTCGGTGCGGTCTTCGGTGTCACCACGGTGGTCGGGCCCACGCTCGGCGGCCTGTTCACCGACCATGCGAGCTGGCGGTGGGCGTTCTACATCAACGTACCCGTGGCGATCGTGGTCCTGGTGGTGTCCGCCCGCGCGCTGCCCTCGGTCAGGGCTGTCGCGCGCCCGGTGATCGACTACGCGGGTGTGGCGCTCGTCGCGCTGGGTGCGTCCGGGCTGATCCTGGCCCTGTCCTGGGGCGGCAGCGAGTACGCCTGGCGCTCCCCGATGATCATCGGGCTGTTCGCCGGCTCGGTGGCGCTGCTGACCGCGTTCGTGGCGGTGGAGCTGCGGGCGCGCGAGCCGATGCTGCCGATGCGCCTGTTCCGCAACTCGGTGTTCGCGGTCTGCTCCACGCTCGCGTTCATCGTCGGCTTCGCCATGCTCGGCGCGATGACGTTCCTCCCCACCTACCTGCAGTACGTGGACGGCATCTCCGCCACCGACTCCGGCGTGCGCACGCTGCCGATGGTCGCGGGCCTGTTCATCATGTCGATCCTGTCCGGCATCGTGGTCAGCCGCACCGGGCGCTACCGGGCGTTCCCGATCATCGGCACCGCGGTGCTGACCGCCGGGCTCTACCTGATGTCGACAATGCGGCCCGGCACCGGCGCGCTGCGCGAGTCGCTCTACATGTTCGTGCTCGGCTGCGGCATCGGGCTCTCCATGCAGGTCCTCACGATCGTCGTGCAGAACACGGTGCCCTACGGGGACCTCGGCACCGCCACCTCCGGCGTCACCTTCTTCCGTACGCTCGGCAGCTCGTTCGGCACGGCGATCTTCGGCACGCTCTTCACCAACCACCTGACGCCGAAGCTCGGGGCCGCGCTGTCGTCGACCGGCACCGACCCCGCGGTCGCCGCGAACCCGCAGGCGCTGCACAACCTGCCCGAGGCCCAGTCCGCGCCGATCGTGGCGGCCTACGCGGACACCATCGGCTACGTCTTCCAGTGGGTCGTACCGGTCGCGCTGGCCGGGTTCCTGGTGGCGTGGCTGCTCAAGGAGCGACCGCTGCGTGACAGCGTGCGCGCGGCCGCGACAGACGTCGGCGAGGGCTTCTCCGCGCCCGACTCCGCCGACCGGGTGCTGGCGCTGGAACGCGCGATCGGCGACACCATCCGCAGGACCGGTGGGACCGGCGCGTTCATGGACCGCCTGATCGCCCAGACCGGCGCCGCGCTCAATCCGGCACAGGCCTGGGCGGTCGGCCAAACCCACCTGCACACGCGGGCCCGGGGCCGCGCCGAGCTTCCGGCGATCGCCCGCGCCCACCGGGTGCCGGCCGAGGTGCTCGCGCCGGTCTTCACCGACCTGGAGAACGCCGGATATGCCCGGGTCGAGGCGGACGGCGAGGTCACGCTCACCGAATCCGGCCAGGCACAGCTCGACCGCATCCGCGGCGCGGCCCGCGACTGGCTCGACGCGAACCTCGACGACTGGACGATGACCGGGCCGGGCGAACGCGCGCTCGTCGATCAGGCGCTTGACAACATCGCCATCCGTCTCACCGACGAAGTGCCACGCTGACAAGCAATGCAGGTACCCCGTCACGCCGGGGTCACCGTCCGCATGCTCCCGCGGGCAACGGTCGGCCCCGAGGGGGCCTCCCTGCGGGATCCGCGGGCGCAAGAGCAGGGCAGTGCCGGTGCTGACGATCGCGGTCAGGGTTCTACCAGGGGATCTGGCCCTCGTCGGACATGAAGGAAGCGGTCGGGCGGTCCGGGCCGGTGGCCAGGTCGATCGCGATCGCGGCGCCCTGCGCGGCGGTGCGGTCAAGCGTGATGCCGAGCGCGGTGGCGAAGTCGGTGTTACAGGCGCCGGGCGCGATCGCGTTGACAGTGATCCCGTCGTCGGCAAGCGCCTTCGCGTACTGGACGGTAAGCATGTTCAGCGCGGTCTTCGACGGCGGGTAGCCGGCCATCGTGCCGCGCGCCGCGAAACCGTGGTCCGGATCGGTCATCCATCCCAGCGACGCGGTGCCGCTGGAGACGTTGATGATCCGGGCGTCCGTGCTCTGCCGGAGCAGCGGCAGGAACGCCTCGGTGACCCGGATGACGCCGTACACGTTCGTCTCGAAGATCGCCCGGATCGTGTCCATCTCGACCGCGCCGGGCACCTGGTTCCGGCCGCCGGAGATGCCCGCGTTGTTGACAAGGACGTCCAGCCGCCCGAACCGCTCCTGGACCTCCTTGGCCGCCTGCGTCACCGACGCGTCATCTGTCACGTCAAGCGTCACCTGCTGCGCGCCGATCTCCTGTGCGGCCGCGGCGCCCTTCGCCGCATCGCGTGCCGCCACCACCACTGTCAGCCCGCGTGCCACCAGCCCTGCCGCGATCGCCGCGCCGATGCCCTTGTTCGCCCCGGTAACCAGGGCGATCCTTTCGTCTGCCATGCCACCATCCAACCACCGGCGGGCCGCCGCCTTCAGGATCGATCGGGTGGGCATCGATACCCTGGGGATATGGACGATGTGGAGACCCGGGAGCTGCGCTACTTCGTCGCGGTCGCGGAGGAGCTGCACTTCGGGCGCGCGGCCGACCGGATCGGGATCGCGCAACCGCCGCTGTCCCGGGCGATCCGCCGGCTCGAACACCGGCTCGGCGTCACGCTTTTGGAACGCACCAGCCGCTCCGTCGGCCTCACCCCGGCCGGGGAGGTGCTGCTCAGCGAGGGTCGGACCGCGCTCGACGCGGTCGCCGCCGCCGCCCGCCGGACACGCCGGGCCGGTCAGGCCAGCCCGGCTCTCGTGCTGACGGTGAAGGCAGGCGGCGACGCCGGACTACTACCGAAAATCATGAGTGGGTACGCGGCGCGCCCCGGATCCGTACCCGTGGAGCTGATCTTCTCGCTGAGCGAGCGGGCCGCCATGCTGCGTGACGGGCGCGCCGACGTCGGCCTGCTGCACCACCCACAGAACGATCTCACCGGCCTGGACAGCGAGCCGCTGCACACCGAGGACCGGGTGCTCGCGCTCGCCGAGAACGACCCGCTCGCCGCCCACCTGACGCTCACGCTCGCGGACCTGGCGGGCGCGCCGATGGCGCAGTGGCCGGAGGGCGTGGTCACCGGTTCCGGCCCGCAGGTCACCGGCACCGGCGAGCTGTTGCAGCTCATCGCGCTCGGCCGGGCGGTCGCGCTCGTCACGGCGTCCGGCGCGACCCGCCCGCACCCGGGCGTGGTCTTCCGCCCGGTCCTCGACGCCGAGCCGTCCACACTTGTGGTGGCCTGGCCGGAACACTCCCGCTCCCGCCACGTCGCCTCGTTCGTCGAGGCCGCGGTCGCCGCCGCGCGGGACCGGTGACCGGGCGGGCTCGTGCGGTCGGCGCTGTCTGGGATTGGTGATTCAGCGGGCTCGCGGAGGTCGGTGCCGCCTGGGGCGTTGGGCGCTCAGCGGGTAGTGGTGGCCCGGTCCGCGATGATGCGGTCCAGCTGACCTTTCGCGATCAGGATCAGCGTTGGGCGCTGCGCAGTCTTCGGCGCTGTGCGGCGACGGTCGCTCTGCGGCGCGACGTCTTGCCCTGTGTTGGCTGGTGACGGTGTACGCCCTGCCCCGACATCTCTGTCCATTGGTGGGGTGGGTCGGCGGGGGGTGTTTGCCTCCGGCGGCCCTCCGGGGGGAGCGCTCCGGCTCCGGGGCAACCGGAAGCGCAGGTCAGCTTCGCTGGTAGAGCTTTGTCGGTGGTTGGG
>NZ_JBITDX010000042.1:0-37027 GCF_044454585.1 Catenuloplanes sp. NPDC051500 | reverse complement strand
ACATTCCGAACCCGGAAGCTAAGCCCACCAGCGCCGATGGTACTGCACTCGTGAGGGTGTGGGAGAGTAGGACACCGCCGGACTTCTTATTACTTAGGGCCACCCCATCCGGGGTGGCCCTAAGTGCGTTTCCCGAAATGTCGGTGTCGCCCCTCAACACTGCGCGGGTCAGGCGGACGGTGGTGACACGAGGCCGCCCTGGTAGGCCATCACCACCAGCTGGGCCCGATCGCGCGCCCCGAGTTTGCCCATCGCGTTGTTGATGTGGGTCTTGGCGGTCAGGGGCGAGAGGTACAGGCGGGTGGCGATCTCGTCGTTGGAGAGGCCGGTGGCGGCCAGGGTGACGATCTCGGTTTCGCGCGGGGTGAGGCCGGTGAGCCGGGGCGTGGGGGAGCGATCGGGCTCGCGAAGGAAGCGGGCGATCAGGGTGCGGGTCGCGGCGGGGGAGAGCAGTGAGTCGCCACGGGCCACCTGGCGGATGCCGGTGAGCAGGTCGGCAGGCTCGACACCCTTGCTCAGGAAGCCGCTGGCGCCGGCACGCAGCGCGTGAAGCACGTTCTCGTCGATCTCGAAGGTGGTCAGGATCAGCACCTTCACACAGCTCAGCTCGGGGTCGCCGGTGATCTGCCGGGTGGCTTCGATGCCGTCCAGTTCCGGCATGCGGATGTCCATCAGGACCACGTCGGGCCGGGTGCTGCGGGCCAGCGCGACCGCCTCCCGGCCGGTGCCGGCCTCGCCCACCACCTCCAGGTCGGGTGCGGAGTCGACGAGGACGCGCAGACCGGCCACGATGAGCTTCTGGTCGTCGGCGAGCAGCACGCGGATCGGGGTCATGGCGTGGTGCTCGGCGCGGGGAGGTGCGCGCGCAGACGGAACACGCCGTCGCGATCGCCGCGAGCGGTGACAGTGCCGCCGACCGCAGCCGCACGTTCACGCACGCCCAGCAGTCCATAACCGGTGCCGGCGAATGCGTGTTCGTCCAGACCCACCAGCCCGTGCCCGGCGCCGCCGGACGCCTGTTTGTGCCGGCTCGCCAGTCCGTGACCGGCGCCGCCGGATGCCTGTTCATCCAGACCCACCAGCCCGTGACCGGCGCCGCCGGACGCCTGTTCGTGCCGACCCATCAGCCCGTGACCAGCGGCGCCGGATGCCCGTTCGTGCGGACCGACCAGCCCGTCACCGGCGTCGCCCACGGACGTGTGTTCGCGAACGCCCACCGGCCCGTGACCGGCCCCGGCCGCGTGTTCGTGCACCGCGATCAGTTCGTGATCGCCGCCGCTGGAGGCGTGTTCGTGCGCCCGCATCAGCCCGCGACCGGCCCCGCCCGCGGCCCCGGGAATGCGAGCGGCGTTGTCGACCGAGATGCTGACCTCCTCCGGGGTGTAGGTCAGATGCAGCCGTACGACCCCGCCGTTCCCGTGCTTGTGCGCGTTGGTCAACGCCTCCTGCACGATCCGGAACGCGGCATGGTCGACCGCGGCCGGCAACGTCCGTGCCTGGCCTTCGGACTGGTGCGCCACCTGCAGGCCGCTTCCGGCAAGCGTGCGCAGCAGGTCGTCGAGCCGGGCCAGGCCGGGCGTGGGCTCACCGGCCGGGTCGTCCGGATCGCCTGGTGTGCGGAGCACTCCTAACACTGTGGACAGATCCGCAAGCACGGCCCTGCCGGCCTGCCGGACGACGGCGAGCGACTGCCGCGCGGTCTCCGGCTGGTCGTCGAGGACGTGTGCGGCCACGCCGGCCTGCACGTTGATCAGCGCGATGTGGTGTGCCACCACGTCGTGGAGCTCCCGGGCGATCCGCAGTCGTTCGTCGATGACCCGGCGGCGTGCGGTCTCCTCCCGGCTGCGTTCCGCCCGCTGGGCCCGTTCCAGCACGGCCTCCAGGTAGGCGCGCCGGGTTCGCGCGACGTCGCCGAGCGCGGTGGCCATGCCGCCCCACGCGATCACCGAGACGGTCTCGGGCTGCTGCCAGTCCACGCCGCCGAGCTGGACCGCCGCGAGGTAGACGACCACGGCCGCGGTCGCGGTAAGCGTCCACGCGGTGATCCGGCTCGTCATCGTGGCCGTGGTGTAGGCGGCGACGAGCGCGGCGGCGGCGAACGGGGGCAGCAGGTCGGTGGCGGCCGTGGCGGCGGCGGTGGCGAGCGTCGCGGCGGCCAGGACCGGGACCGGCCAGCGGCGGCGGGCGGCGATCAGGCCCGCGGCGGCCACGGCGGAGGCGATGTCGACCGCGTGTAGTTGGCGGCTGTCGTGGTCGTCGCCGCCGATCACTGTCGCGCCGAGCACCAGCAGCATGATCGCGGCGCCGAGCGCGAGATCCTGCAGAGCCGGGCGCGACGCGATTCGCACAGACATGCCGCCACGGTACGGACAGCGCGCGCGTCCCCGCATCGTCTGCCGGTAGTAGACGGCTACTCCGCCGGTAGTAGACGGCTTCTACGGCCGGGCGCCGAAGCGGATCAGGCGCGGTGAACGCGATTGTGGCGTCGTCGTCATCGCATCGCTTGAGGAGACACGCATGCACGCCGTACACGCGAAGGATGTCTGGAAGGTTTATGGGACCGGAGAGGCGCAGGTGGCCGCGCTGCGCGGGGTGAGTCTGACGCTCGAGCGGGGTGGGTTCACCGTGATCATGGGCCCGTCCGGCTCCGGGAAGTCGACGTTGATGCACTGCCTGGCGGGGCTGGACGAGGTGACCCGCGGCGAGATCCTGATCGGGACGACCGCGCTGTCCGGGTTGCGCGACCGGGCGATGACCCGGCTGCGCCGTGAGCGGATCGGTTTCATCTTCCAGCAGTTCAACCTGCTGCCGACGCTCAACGCGGAGGAGAACATCCGGTTGCCGCTGGCGATCGCCGGCCGGAAACCGGATCCGGAGTGGATGGCGCGGGTGATCGGGGCGGTCGGGTTGGGTGAGCGGCTCTCCCACCGGCCGGCGCAGCTGTCCGGCGGGCAGCAGCAGCGGGTGGCGTGCGCGCGGGCGCTGCTCGCCCGGCCGGAAGTGATCTTCGCGGACGAGCCGACCGGGAATCTCGACTCCCGGGCCGGCGCCGAGGTGCTCGGCTTCCTGAAGGCGTCCGTGCGCGACTTCGGCCAGACGATCGTGATGGTCACGCACGACCCGGTGGCGGCCTCCCATGCGGACCGCGTGGTCTTCCTCGCGGACGGCGAGATCGTGCACGAGCTGCACGAACCGTCCGCGGACGCGGTGCTCGACACCATGAAGAACCTCGACACGGTACGGAGCTGAGCCGCCATGCTTCACGCCACGCTCAGGAGTCTGCTCGCCCGCCGGGCCCGCCTGCTGCTCGCCGGTCTCGCGGTCGTGCTCGGCGTCACGTTCGTGTCCGGGTCGTTCGTGCTGACCGGCACGCTCGGCCGCGCGTTCGACGACCTCTACGCCCTGCAGTACCGCGACGTGGGCGTGCAGGTGCGCCCGGCGACCGGTGCGGGAGCGGCCGAGGACGACGACGAGATCCGCACAGGTGTACCGGCCGCGCTTGCCGGCCGGGTCGCCGCGGTCCCCGGGGTGGAGTCCGCGACCGGGATCGTCTCGGTCGATGGGGCCAGGGTGATCGGTGCGGACGGCAAGGTCGTCACCACCACCGGCCCGTCCCGGCTGGGTTCCAACTGGACCGGTGAGACCGCGCTGGTACGCCTGCGCACCGGCCGCGCCCCGGCCTCGGCCGACGAGGTGGTGCTGAACGCGGCGCTGCTCGACGCGGCCGGCCTGCGGCTTGGGGACAGCGTCGGCATCCTCACCACCCAGCCGAAACGCACGTTCACGGTCGTCGGCGTGATGGAGTACAGCGGCGGCCGGGACAGCCTCGGCGGAAACCTTGAGGTGTCCTTCCACGACTCGGTCGCGTCGCGGCTCATGCTCGGCCGCGACGGCCTGTTCTCCGCGGTGGAGGCGACACCGGGAACCGACGCGGTACGCACCGCGGTCAGCAGCACGCTTGGCGCCGGTTACCGGGTGCAAACCGGCGCGGAGTTGCGCGCCGCGGCCCGGGCGGACGCCCAGTCGGACCTGGCGCTCTTCAACGGCGTCCTGCTCGGTTTCGCGGCCGTGTCGCTGCTTGTCGGGATCTTCCTGATCCTCAACACGTTCTCCATCATCGTCGCGCAGCGCACCAGGGAGCTGGCCGTGCTGCGCGCGCTCGGCGGCAGCCGTTGGCAGACAGTCGGTTCGGTGCTTGTCGAGGCGCTGGTGATCGGCGTGGTCGCGGCCACGGCCGGGCTGGGTCTCGGCATCGGCGTCGGCTGGCTGCTGGCGTGGCTGTTCAGCGGCCGGAGCGGGACCGGGCTGTCCGGCCTCGGTGTGCCGGTGGCCGCGCCGCTTGTGGCGTACGGCGTCGGCGTGCTCGTCAGCCTGGTCGCCGCGCTGGTCCCGGCGCTGCGCGCGTCGCGCATCCCGGTGGTCGCGGCGCTGCGGGAGTCGGCCACACCGGACCGCCCGCTCACCACGCCGACAGTCGCGGGTGTCCTCGCCGGCACGCTCGGCGGTGTGCTCCTCGGCGTCGGGCTCGCCCGGGACGGGGCGCCGTGGTGGATCGGGGCCGGCGCGCTGGCCGCGTTCGCCGGCGTCACGCTGCTGACCCCGGCGCTGGCACGGCCGGTGGCGGGCACGGCCGGGCTGCTCTTCGCCGGCACGGTCACGGGCCGGCTCGGGCGGCTCAACGCGGTCCGCAACCCGCGCCGTACCGCGGTGACCGCCACCGCGCTGATGGTCGGCATCGCGCTGATCACCGGCCTGAACACGGTCCTGGCGTCGACCACGGCGAGCCTCCGGGACCGGGTCGCCGACCGGATCACCGCCGACCTGATGATCGCTGGTGACAGCTCCCTGGCGGACGATCCGCCGGCCTTCGACCCCGCGATCGTCGAGCGGGTCCGGGCCGTCCCGGGCGTCAGCGCGGTGGCCGGCACGTATCGCGGTGACGCGGTCATCGACGGGCAGCCGGGCGCGGTCTCGGTGGTCACCGATCTGCGCGCGCTGGCCGGGATGTACTCGGTCACGGCGACCGAGGGCACGCTCGGCGAGCTGGGCCCGGACCAGGTCGCGGTCGACACGGCGACTGCGGGGCAGCGGGGTCTGCACGCCGGGTCCGCAGTGCAGGTCGCGCTCGCCTACGGCGAGCCCCGGACGATGACGGTCGTGGCAGTGCACACCGGTGGTGCCGCGGTCGGCCAGTGGCTGCTGCCGGCCTCCGAGGCGCCGCACCTCGAGGTGCCGCAGGTGACGAACGTGGACCTCACGGTGGCCCCTGGCACCTCGGTCCCGGACGTCCGGCGCGCGGTGGAGACGCTGCTCGCGGACAGCCCGGAGATCACCGTCACCGACCGGGACGGCTACCTGCGGCGGCAGACCGGCAGGTACGACTCGATCGTGACGCTGGTCCAGCTCCTGCTGGCGCTGGCCGTGCTCATCGCGGTCCTCGGCGTCGTCAACACGCTCGCCCTGTCCGTGCTGGAACGCACCCGGGAGATCGGCCTGATCCGCGCGGTCGGCCTGACCCGTGGACAGACCCGGTGGATGGTCACGGTCGAAGCGGTGATCATCGCGGTGTTCGGCGCGCTGCTCGGCGTCCTCACCGGCGTCGGGCTCGGCGCGGCCGCGGTCCGCGCGCTGCACGGCAGCGGCCTCACCACCCTCGCGCTGCCCTGGCCCCGGATCGGCCTGTACCTGCTTGTGGGCGCCGCGGTCGGCGTGGTCGCCGCGATCCTGCCCGCGATCCGTGCGGCCCGGACGAACGTGCTGCACGCCATCTCCTACGAATGATCCGCAGGGCTCACGCCCGTCACGCTCTGACGGCGAGGCCGCTCAGTATCGTGAGGGGATGGGAGCCCTGCTGAGCCGGTGGGTGCCGGTCTCGTGGCTGTGGACGCTGTGGGACCTGGTCATCGCCACGGTGGTCGCGGCGATCGCGGTGCAGTACCTGGCCGCGTCGGTGTGGGACATGCTGATCGGGCTGGGCATGGCGGCCGCGCTGATCGCCCGCCGGCACGCGCCGATCGCGGTCTTCGCGGCGGTGTCCGCGCTGGCGCTTCTGCAACTCGGGGTGGGCAGCGCGGTGCCGGCCGGGTACGACCTGGCGGTGTTCGTCGCGATGGCCGCGGTGGTGACGCACACCCGCGCGCTCTGGCCGGCCCTTGCCGCGGGCGCGGTGGTGACGGACGTCCCGCACGCTGATCAGCGTGCGGGACGTCCTGCTCTACGACGACTGGGCCCTGACCCCGCTCACAGTCGTGGTGAACCTGCTGACCGTGTGGTCCGCCTGCGCCGCCCTGTGGGTGCTGGCCTTCGTGGTGCGGGTCGGCCGGGACCGTGCGGCGACCGCCCGGCGGGAGCGCGCGCACCTCGCGATGCTTGCCGAGGCGGACGAGCGGGCGTTCATCGCCCGCGAGCTGCACGACGTGGTGGCGCACAGCCTGGCCGTGATGATCGCGCAGGCGGACGGTGCGAGCTACGTGGTGGAGCGGAACCCGGCCGCCGCGCGCGAGGCGATGCGCACGGTGGCCGGGACCGGGCGGGAGGCGCTTGACGACATGCACCGGATCGTCGCGGTGCTTCGCGGCAGCGCCGGGACCGAGAGCGCGGACGACCTGCGGCCGCACGGTCTGGAGGAGCTGGAGGCGCTCGCGGCCCGGGCCCGTACCGCCGGAGTGGGCGTGGTGGTGAAGGTCGAGGGGGAGACCGGTGCGCTGTCCGCCGCGGACGAGCTGACCGTCTACCGGATCGTGCAGGAGAGCCTGACAAATGTGCTGCGGCACGCCGGCCCGGGCGCCGAGGCCGAGGTGCTGTTGCGGGTCGGCGGCGGGCGTGCGGTGCTGGAGATCGGCGACGACGGCGGGGGCCGCCCGGCGGACACGCACCGCGGCGGCGGGAACGGGCTGCTCGGCATGCGGGAGCGGGTGGCGGTGCACGGCGGCGAGTTCAGCGTCGGCCCGCGTGTGCCCGGGCCGGGCTGGGAGCTCCGTGCCGTCATGATGATCAAGGGAGCCGCGTGAGCATCCGGGTGCTGCTCGTCGACGATCAGGCGCTGGTCCGCGCCGGGTTCGCGATGGTGCTGTCCGCACAGGATGACATGGTGGTGGTCGGCGAGGCCGGTACCGGCGCGGAGGCGCTGTCAGTGCTCGCGTCGACAGCTGCCGACGTGGTGGTGATGGACATCCGGATGCCGGTGATGGACGGCGTCGAGGCGACCCGGCGGATCTGCGCGGGGCCCGGCGGCGGCCCCCGGGTGCTGGTGCTGACCACGTTCGACACCGATGCGGACGCGTTCGCCGCGCTGCAGGCCGGCGCGAGCGGGTTCCTGCTGAAGAACGCGCCGCCGGAGGACCTGCTCGCCGCGATCCGGGTCGTCGCGGGCGGGGAGTCGGTGGTGGCGCCGCGGATCACCCGGGCGCTGCTGGACCGCTTCGCCGGTCAGCTGACGCTCTCCGGGCGGGCCGACGACCGGCTGGCCGCGCTCACCGACCGGGAGCGGGAAGTGCTCGAGCTTGTCGCGGGTGGACTGTCGAACACGGAGATCGCGGCCCGGCTGCACGTGGCGGAGGGGACGGTGAAGGTCCACTTCGGCCGGATCCTGGCCAAGCTGGAGTTGCGGGACCGGGTGCAGGCAGTCGTGTTCGCCTACGAGATCGGCCTGGTCAGACCGGCTTCCTGAGCCTCCGTGTATGACCCTGGTCGTACCCGCGAGGCTTGGAGATCTGCTTCTGCGCAGATGTGCGAGGGACCCTCGGCACCGTTGAATAGTCGATGTTCCCAACCCACGGATTTCGGCGGTCAACATGATTAATAACGAAAAAACCCGCAACTTGGGAAAAATCGCGGTTCTTGGTGTCGTTGCGGTGCTGGTCCTGGGGGGTGTCGGCTACGGCGTGACCTACGCGTGGGACCGCCACTTCGGGCCCAGCGACGCCTCCGCCGAGGACTGCCGCCTCGCCCAGCAGCTCTTCGACCGCGCCCAGACCCCGCCCACCGACCCGGCCGAGGCGGAGAAGTGGGATCAGGAGATCCGCCAGATCCGCTACACGAAGCTTGTCGACCAGGGGATCAGCACCGAGATCGGCAAGTACGTGCGCTGGCAGGCCGCCAAGGCCACCGGTCAGGGCGACCTGCCCACGCCGGAGCAGTTCGACACCATGCTCGACCTGGCGATCGGCGGCTGCGAGAACAGCGGCGTCGACCTGAAGATCCCGGCGCTGCCCCGATGAACGAGCGCCCGGCCGAACTCTCCGGCGGCCGGCAGCAGCGGGTCGCGCTCGCCACCCGGCCCGAGGTGGTCTTCGCGGACGAGCCGACCGGAAACCTCGACTCCGGCTCCGGCGCGGAGGTGCTCGGCCTGCTCAGGGGCAGCGTGCACCGGCTCGGCCGGACCCGATGAACATAAGCGTGCTGCGGACCCAGCTCAGTGGCGTGCTGCGCCGTCCGGGCCGGATGCTGATGACCGGCCTGTCCGTGCTTGTCGCCGCGCTCGTCGTGTTCGGCACCGTGCTGGCGCACCAGATCGTCACCCGGACCATGCTCGACACGTTCAGCGAGACACCTGAGGCGGCCGGGCTGGTCGTCACCGCGCAGGGCGGTGACCCGCTCACCCCGGAGCAGCTCGGCCTGATCCGGCGTACGCCCGGCGTCACCGGCCTCGCCGGCCGGCTGACCGCGACGTTCACCGTCGGCGACGCCGCGTCCGGCACCGCGCTCGACGTGATCGCGGACCCGGGCGCCGGGCCGCTGTCGCGGATCACGCCTGTCGACGGCACCTACCCGGACGGCGACCGGGAGATCGCGCTCGACCGGCGCGCCGCGGCCCGGCTCGGCGCCGCGCCCGGCAGCACGCTGCGGCTCACCGCGGACTCCGGACCGGTCACTGTGACTGTCACAGGGGTCGTCGCCGGGGCGCGGGACAGCGCGGAACGCGGCTACGCGCCGGACGCGGTGCTTGCCGCGCTCGCCGGGCAGACCGGCTACCCGCGGGTGGACGTGCTCACCGCGCCCGGCACCGACCTGACCGTGGCGATGTCCACGCTCGGCGACGCGCTGCTGCGGGACCCGATGGCGTACATCAGCGTCACCACAGGCGAGACCATGCGGGTCCGCGAGGCCACCGAGGAGGTCCGGCAGCTCGACCAGGTGTTCGCGCTGATCGCCATGTTCGTCGGCGTCGCGGTCGTCGCGGCCGCGCTTGTCGCCACGTCCACGTTCCGGATCGTGTTCGCCCAGCGGATGCGCCAGCTCGCGCTGCTGCGCACCATCGGCGCCCAGCGCGGCCAGTTGGTCGGCGCGCTCACCGTGGAGGGCGCGGTGGTCGGCCTGGTCACCGGCACCACCGGGGTCCTGATCGCGCTGGCCGGCGGCCTGGCCGCCCCGGCCGTCGCAGGCTGGTTCGGGCAGACGCTCACCGGCCCCGGTCTCCCGGCCGGCCCGGCCGTCGCGGTCGTCGCCGGCGCGGTCCTGATCACGGTCGGCGCGGTGCTCGCCCCCGCGTTCGCGGCCGCCGGCGTGGCCCCGCTGCAGGCGCTGCGCAGCTCCAGCACGGCCGGGTCCGAACGCGGCGTTCCGCTCGCCCGGCTGCTGCTCGGCCTGCTGCTCGCGGCCTGCACCGGCGGCCTGATCTGGCTGACGCTCGACACGATGAACAGTGAGGACGCCACCAACCGGGTGCTGCTCTACCTGCTGGGCGTGGGCACGTTCGCCTACGGCACGCTCATCGCGCTCGGCCCGTTGCTGATCCGGCCGGTCCTGGCCGTGCTCGGCGCGCCGCTGCGCCTGCTCGGCCCGACCGGGCGCCTCGCGGTCAGCGGGCTCGGCGGCACACCGCGCCGGGCCGCCGCCGTGTCGGTTGTCGTCGCGCTCGGCGTCACCATGCTGGCCGGCACCGTGGTCGGCCTCTCCAGCATGCAGACCTGGACCGATCGGCAGATGGCGGTACGTACCCCCGCGGATCTGGCCATGTTCTCCGACGACACGCCGCTGACCGGCGACGTCCTGGCCGCGTTGCGCGCGGACGCCCGCTTCCGGGACGTCACGCCGTTCCGGACCGCGGAGTTCACCGGCGGGCAGGTCAGCCACATCGCCGTCGACCTGGACCCGGCCGCGCTGCCGGCACTGTCCGCGCTTGAGGCCGCGGACGGCTCGCTCACCGCGTTCGGCCCCGGCAAGGTGATCCTCGCGGACGCGGCCGCGGCCGACCTCGGGGTGCGGGCCGGCGACACAGTGACGCTCGGCGGGGCCCTGGTGCAGGTCGCCGCGGTGCTTACCGGCGAGGCCCCGCTGCGGCTCGGCGCCGTGCTCGACCCGGCCGACCTGACCGCGATCGGCGGCGCCGCCCCGGAACCGACAGGCGTGCTCGCGAACATCGCGTCCGGCGGCCGGGACGACGCGCTCGCCGCGTTCCGCCGGATCGGCGCCGGCGCGGAGGTCGCGGTGCTCGCGGACCAGCGGGACAAGGCCACCGGGGAGATCTCGTCGCTGCTGTTCGCGGCGCTCGGCCTGCTCGGGCTGACCGTGCTGATCGCTGTCGTCGGCGTCGGCACCACCACCGGCCTGTCGGTGATGGAACGCACCCGCGAGTCCGGGCTGCTGCGCGCGCTCGGCATGAGCCGGGGCCGGATCCGGGTCATGATCGGCACCGAGGCCGCGCTCTACGGCACCATCGGCGCGGTCCTCGGCACCGCGCTCGGCGTGCCACTTGCCTGGCTCGCGCTCGACGCGCTCCGGCTCGACCTGCCGAGGACGTTCCCGGCCGGCCGGCTCCTGCTGATCATCGTGTCGCTTGCCGCGATCACCGTGCTCGCAGGCCTGGTCCCGGCCCGCCGCGCGGCGCGGGTCAGCCCGGTCGCGGCGCTGTCCGTGGACTGAGGCGGCGGGGTCTCGGTCAGGATGAGGCGCATCTTCGTCAGCCCGCGCAGGGTCTGTGACTTGATGGTGCCCTCGGAGCAGCCGAGCTGGCGGGCCACGTCCGCGACGCTCTGATCGCACAGGAACCGCAGCACCAGGACGCTGCGCTGCGCCGGGGTGAGCCGGCGCAGCGCGGCCCGCAGCACCTCCCGGTCCTCGAAGCCGGCCGCCTGCACCGACCGCTCCACCCCGGCGTCACCGGCCAGTCGCACCTTCCACCAGCCACGGCGGCGGTCGTCGAGGAACGTGCGGATCAGGATCCGGTGCACGTACCCGTTGATGTTCTCGGCCCGCGAGACCCGGGGCCACTTGGCGTACACGCTTGCGAGCGTCTCCTGCACCAGGTCGTCCGCCTGATGGGGATCACCGCAGAGCGTGTAGGCCCACCGCCGCAGGACCGTCATCCGGCCGGCGGCATAAGCAACAAAAGCCTCAGACCCATTCGTGGGTACGCCGTGCGCCCGCGTCTCCATACGCCAGAACCTAGGGACGTGCACATAAGCGCCGGATAAAGAGCGTGCCAGGCGTCGATGTCAGTGCGCCGGGTCCGCCGGTTGGGGTGAGCGGGGACTGGCCGAACGGTTCTTGCCGCCGGTTCCCGCCGCCCGCACAGTGATGGCGGCGGATACGGCCCCGGCGCCGGACGACAGACGGAGAGGACCCGATGGGCTACCGGCGCTACTCGTACCTCGGGCTGCCCGTCCTGGTGGTGATGCTCCTGGTCCTCGCGCATGCCGGCGTCGCCGCTGCCGTCCGCGACCACCAAGCCCGCAGCTGCGTGAACCTGGCCGCGCTGCGGTTGGCGGACACCACGATCACCGGCGCGACGGTGGTGCCCGCGACCCGCTCCGCACCCGCCCACTGCACGGTCCGCCTGACCGTCACGAACCCGCCCGCCACCGACCTGATCACCGTCGCGGTGTGGCTTCCGGCCGGGAACTGGAACGGCCGCTTCCAGGGCCTCGGCGGCAGCGGGTTCACCGGCGGCCTGCGCACCGACACGCCGGACGCGGAGCTGCGCGCCGGATACGCGGTCGCCACCACCGACACCGGCCACCCGGGCGACAGCGGCAGCTTCGCGCTCGGCGCGGGCGGCGCACAGCGCGTGACTGACTTCGGCCACCTCGGCATCCACCGGATGACAGTCGCCGCAAAGGCCGTGGTGAGCGCGTACTACGGGCGTACGACGTTCCGCAGCTACTTCAGCGGCTGCTCCACCGGCGGGCGGCAGGGGCTGATGGAGGCGCAGCGCTACCCGGCCGACTACGACGGGATAGCCGCGGCGTCACCCGCGATCAACTGGACGAAGTTCCACCCGGCGCAGCTCTGGGGCCAGCTGCAGATGCTGATCAGCGGCCACCGGGTCGCGCCCTGCGTGCTGACCGCCGCCACCGATGCCGCGATCGCCGCGTGCGACCCGGCCGACGGCCTCACCGACGGGATCATCGGCGACTGGGAGGGATGCCGGTTCGACGCGCGCACGCTGATCGGCACCGTCACGCCTTGCGGCGCCGTCACCGCGGCCGACGCCCGGCTGATCAACGCGATCTGGGACGGGCCACGCGACAGTAACGGCGCCCGCCTCTGGTACGGCCTGGAACGCGACGCCTCGCTCGGGCCGCTGCACGACACCGAGCCGTTCTTCATCACCGTCGAATGGCTGCGCTACTTCGTGGCACAGAACCCCGGCTGGGACTGGCGCACCCTCACCTATGACCGCTACCTGCGGCTGTTTGACCAGTCGGTGCAGCGCTACCGCGACGTGCTGGCCACCGACGACCCGGACCTGTCCGCGTTCCGTGACGCGGGCGGCAAGGTGGTCATCTGGCACGGCACCGCCGACCCGGTGGTCATGTTCCGCGGGTCCGTCGACTATCACCGCCGCCTGACGAACGCGATGGGCGGCGCGGACCGTACCGCCGCGTTCGCCAGGTTCTTCGTCGCCCCCGGCGTCGCACACTGCGGCGGTGGGCAGGGCGCCACCCCCACCGCGGTCCTCGACGCGGTCGTCCGCTGGGTCGAGTCCGGCGATGCCCCCACCCACCTGCGCGGCGAACGCACGGACAGCGCCGGCCGCACGCTTCTCACCCGCCCGGTCTGCCCCTACCCGCAGGTGGCGATGCTCACCGGCCGCGGGCCCGTCACCGACCAGAGGAGCTTCACCTGCGCCGGTACGCCCACCGGCACCCCGGCCGAGCGGGCGCGCAATCCCCGCTAGCGTCATGATGCTCCTGTCCGCGAGGAATCGATCCACAGCAGACTCGGGGACCATGGCGGCCGCCAGAACCCGGACAGCGGGCCAAGGCTGACCGCTGTCGGCGGAGGCGTCGTGATGCGTGCATCGTCGGCGGGCCTTAAGATCCGCGCGTGGATGATCTCTATGACCTCGTGACCGCCTACCGGACCTGTGAGTTCGCCACGTTGGCCAAGGACGGGACGCCGATCGTCTGGCCGACGTCGCCGTGGCCGCGCCCGGACGGGACGTTCCTGGTGACGACATCACTCGGGTTTCCGCAGAAGGCGCTGAACGTACGGCGGGACCCGCGGGTGGCGCTGCTCTTCTCCGATCCGACCGCGAGTGGGCTGGACCGGCCGGAGCAGGTGCTGGTGCGGGGCACGGCGACCTGCCCGGACGAGATCGTGACGGATCCGGCCGGGCTGGAGGCGTACTGGACGATGCTCTTCACACGTCAGCCGGGCAGCCGCGCCTATGTGACACCGCCCGCGACCTGGCTGATGGACTGGTACTACATGCGGCTGCTGATCACCGTGACGCCTGACTCGCACGTGCGGCGGGACGCGTTCGTCCCGGAGACCCGGCCGGAGACCACGGCGAACCCGCTGGGTGCGGACCGGATTCGCGCGTTCCCGTCCGCGGTGCTCGGCGCGCGGGACGCGGACGGCATGCCGGCGCTGGCCCGGACCGTGCCGATGCCCGACGGTGACGGGTACACGCTTACCGTGCCGGACGACGTCGAGATCGTGCCCGGCCCGGCCTCGCTGCTGGTACACCGCCACGACGAGCAGCTGAGCAACATGAAGAACGTGCTGGTGCGCGGCGTGCTGACCCGCTCCGGCGACGGCTGGCGGCTCACGCCGTCGACGGTGATCGAGCCGACGCCGTCCGACTCGCCGGCCGGGATCGTCCGGCTGGTCCGGATGACCAAGCGAAGCATGCGTGGCTATCTGAAACGCCGCGGCCTTCCCCGGCCGCGCGTCCCGTGGGCCGCCTACCGCCCGCTGGTGGCCGCATCCAAGCGCTGACCGGTCAGGCGTTGCTCTCCCGGTGCGCGCGGATCGCCCCGTAGTTTGTGGAGGCCCAGTTGACCAGGGCGGTCGCGGTGTCCAGCAGGCTCTCGCCGAGCGGCGTCAGCGCGTATTCGACCCGCGGCGGCACCTCGGGATAGGCGGTGCGCGTGACCAGGCCGTCCTCGGTGAGCTGCCGCAGCGTAAGCGTGAGCATGCGCTGAGAGATGCCGGGAACGACCTGCTGCAGATTGGTGTAGCGGCGCGGGCCGTCGCGAAGCAGGGCGATGACGAGCAGGCTCCACTTGTCGCCGACCCGGTCCAGGATCTCGCGGATGAAGCCGCCGTGCTCGGCCGGCAGCGGCCCGCACGCGCCGTGCCGGTCCTCGTCGGTCATGATGCGCAACCCCCGATACAGACACCCGTGTGCCTTTTGTAGACCGGCCGATACTCACGCACGATGTGGCTACGCACAAGGTGTGCGTAGCCACGAAGAAGGCGAGAGTCATGTCGTTCAAGCCCACGTCCCGTATCGGTTTCGGCGCCATGCAGCTGTCCCGGCTGCACGGCGACCGCGCAGCCGCCATCGCGGTACTGCGCCGCGCGGAGGAACTCGGCGTCGACCATGTGGACACCGCGCGGTTCTACGGCAACGGGTTCGCCGACGAGGTGGTCCGGGAGGCGCTGGGCGGCCGCGTCACGGTTGTCACAAAGGTCGGCGCGGCACCCCACCCGCCGCAGCCGTGGCCGAAGGCCGCCCAGCGCCCGGCGGAGTTGCGCGCCGAGGTCGAGGCGAACCTGACCGGCCTCGGCGTGGACCGCCTCGACGTGGTCAACCTGCGGCGCAACGACACCGGTCCGGGTGGGCCGCTCGAGCGGGACCAGATCGTGGATGTGGAGGACCAGCTCGCCGAGCTGATCGCGCTGCGCGACGAGGGGAAGATCGGCGGTATCGGCCTGAGCAGCGTGTCCCTGGACGTGCTGCGGCGCGGGCTCCCGGCCGGCATCGTCTGCGTGCAGAACGCCTACAGCCTCGCGAACCGCTCCGACGAGGCACTGCTGCAACTGTGCGTGGACGAGGACATCGCCTGGGTGCCGTACTTCCCGCTGGGGAGCGCGTTCCCGGGCGTGCCCAAGGTGACGGACCGGCCGGCAGTCATCGCCGCGGCTGCGCGGCTGGGCGCCACGCCCGCGCAGATCGGCCTCGCCTGGCTGCTGCACCGCGCCCCGAACGTGCTGCCCATCCCGGGTACGGCCGATGTCGCGCACCTGGAGGAGAACATGGGTGCGGCGTCGATCACGCTTGACGACGAGACGCTGAGGAGCCTGGAGAGCTGAGGAACAGGGTGGCCGGGCGTGCAGCCCGGCCGTTCCCCGTTATCTGACGATGCTCAGTACCAGCGCTGGTTCGCGTTCCCGTGGCAGGGCCATGTGATTAGCCGCGCGCCCCGGTCGTAGTTCCCGCCCTCGATGTCGAGACACATGTTGTGCAGCGAGCTGCGGATCTCCTCGCCGTACCAGTACCAGCTCTGATTCGCCCGGCCGTGACACGGCCAGGTGATGATGCCGGCGCCCGGTGCGTAACTGCCGCCCTCGATGTCCAGGCACAGGTTGTTCAGGTAGCTGCGGATCTGGCCGTTGTCCCAGTACCAGTCCTGGTTGGCCTGGCCGTGACAGGTCCAGGTGATGACGCGGGCACCGGGGGCGTAGTCGCCGCCTTCGATGTCCACGCAGAGGTTGTTGAGCCTGCTGTTGATGGTGACCACCGGGTCCGCGCTCGCGGCGGACGGTGCGGTGAGCATCGCCGCGACGACTGCTGTCAGGGTGGCGAAGAGCAGGCGAGCCTTGTGAGAGCCATTCATGACCAATCCTTGTGATCGTCTGGTGAATGTGGCGTGCCAGGCCCGGCAGAACCACGATAGGTGTCTGCCGGGCGCACCGGAGCCGATCGGGGAAAGGGCTGGTAGAAGGCGTTTTGGCCGGTCAGCGTCGCCTTCGGGTCAGCGTCGCCTTCGGGCTGCAGAGCGTGCCGTGCCCACTGCCCTTCACGCGGGTCTCCTCGACGTGACGTCCCGGTAGGGACAACCCCCGGGTGGTACGGAGGGAGGCCGCAGAACTGACCGGGGAGTCAGCAGGATCGAAGTGGGGGAGCGGCGCCCGAAGAATCATCCTCGCCCCTGAAAGAGCTTCTCCCCTGAGGAACCTCATGATCAAGCAGACACCGTCCCGGGTACGCCGGGCCGCCGTCGCTCTCGCTCTTCCGCTGCTGACCGCTGGCGCGCTCGTCGCCTGCAGCGAGTCCGCACCGGCCGAGCCGCCGGCGGCCGGATCCCCGTCAGCGGCGCCTGTCGCGGCCTCGAGCGCGCCCTCGGCCGGCGCAGAGCTGCACCTGGTGGAGAACAACGGGCACCGCCTCGCGTTCCACGTCACCCCCGGCCGCCTGCCCGCAATCGTCCTGGACGCCGGCGGCGGTGAGGACTCCTCCTACTGGGCCGCGCTCGTCCCGCGGCTCGCCCAGGACACCGGCGCGACGATCATCACCTACGACCGGGCCGGCCTAGGCGACAGCGACGAGGTGCCCGGCCCGTGGGATGCGAAGGCCGCCGCCGCCGACCTGGCCGCCGGTCTGGACCAGCTCGGCGTACCCGATGGCGTGCTCCTGGTGTCGCACTCACAGGCCGGTGAGGTCGCCACCTACACGGTCAGGGAGCACCCGGGCCTGGTCGCGGGCGCGGTGCTTGTCGACGCGAACCTGCCGCAGTTCTTCACTGACGAGCAGGTCGCCCGGATCGTGGCGGTCAACGGCTCGCAGATCGAGGCGCTCAAGGCCCAGCCGTCGACGAAGCGGACCCGCCAGCTGCTCGCCACCGCGGAGAACTTCGGCCCGGCGCACCTCGCCTACCACGAGCTGACCTGGCCGGACAGCGTCCCCACCACGGTCATCGTGTCGGAGCGGACGCCGTTCGAGGATTCGCCGGAGGACGCCCAGCGCTGGCGCGACGCCGCCGCCGCGTTCGTGAAGGCCGGCCCGGATCGCACGCTCGTCACCGCGACGGGCACCTCCCACGACGTACCGAAGGATGCCCCGGCACTTGTCCTCGCGGAGATCGAGAAGATGACCCGCTGACCCGAGGGCGCGGCGATCCCGGGAGGGACCGCCGCGCCGTCACCGCAGGCGTGCGTCGTCGAAGACGACCTCGACGAGCGGGCTGCCGGCCAGCCAGGCGGCCACGTCTGTCGGCCGGCCGATGCGCGCCGGATCGTGCGGCTGGTTCAGGTCCGCCACGAAGGCCTCGAACGCGGCCCGCCGCTCCTCCTCGCCGGTCACGACCCTTGCGGTGGCGGGCAGGTCGGCGCGGACGCCGTGTTTCAGGTGGAACGTCAGGCGCGGATTCGCACGCACGTTGGCGTACCAGTCGCGGCGGCCCGGAAGCCCGCTCAGGTAGATCCGGCCGTCGTGGCGGTAGAACCACGTCTCCATCCGGTGCGGCCGGCCCGACCGCCGTCCGGCGGTGGTGATGTCGGCGGTGCGCTCCCACGCGGTCGAGGCCGGTGTGATGGCGAGCGCCCGCCGGATGTCGTCGATCATGGGAACCTGATCATCACGGACTTGACCTCGGTGTACGCGTCGAGCACGTCGGTCCCGTGCTCACGGCCGAGGCCGGACTGCTTGAACCCGCCGAACGGCACCGTGCCCGCGCTCATCTCCGCGTAGGTGTTCACCCACACCGTGCCGGCCTGCAGCCTGCGGGCCACCAGGTGCGCGCGGGCCAGGTCCCGGGTCCACACCGAGGCGGACAGCCCGTAGATCGTGTCGTTGCCCTGGGCCACCGCGTCGTCGAGGTCGGTGAACGTCATCAGCGCCGCGACCGGCCCGAAGATCTCCTCGCGGACGACGCGCGCGTCCGGCCCGACGTTCTCGATCAGCGTGGGCGGCATGTAGAGGTCACGGGCCTCGCCCGCGGTCACAAGCGTGCCACCCTCGGCGCGCGCGGAGTCCAGGTAGGAGTCGACGCGGGCGAAGTGCCGGGCGGAGATCAGCGGGCCCATCCTGGTGTCCGGGTGGAACGGGTCGCCGAGCGCGTACGCCTCCATCTCCTTCAGCAGCAGCTCACGGAAGCGCTCGCGGACCGGCTCCTGGACGAAGATCCTGGTGCCGGCCACACAGCCCTCGCCGCTGCCCTGGGCGAACCCGGCGACGGCCCCGCGCGCCGCGGCCTCGAGGCCGGCGTCGTCGAACACGATCGTCGGCGACTTGCCGCCCAGCTCCAGCGTGACGCGCTTCAGGTCCCGGCTGGACACCTCGAGGATGTGCTTGCCGACGGCAAGCGAGCCGGTGAACGAGACCTTGTCGACGCCCGGGTGGCTGATCAGCGCCTCGCCGGTGCCGGCGCCGTCGCCGGTGACGATGTTGACCACGCCCGGCGGCAGGTCGGTCTCGCCGAGCAGCTCACCGAGGCGCAGCGCGGACAGCGGCGACCACTCGGCCGGCTTCGCGACCACCGTGTTGCCGGTCGCCAGCGCGGGCCCGAGCTTCCAGGCCAGTTGCAGCACCGGGCCGTTCCAGGCGGTGATCGCCGCGACCACGCCGAGCGGCTGGCGCAGCGTGTAGTGGAACGCGCCGGCGTCGGACGGGGCGGTCTGCCCGTAGAACTTGGTCGGCCAGCCCGCGTAGTGCCTGATCACCTCGACGGAGTGGTCGACGAGCCAGCGGGTCATCCACAGCGGCCCGCCCATGTCGAGCGAGTCGAGCACGGCCAGCTCGTCGGCGTGCCGCTCCATGACGTCCGCGATCTGCAGCAGGATGCGACTGCGCTGGTAGGGCGCCATCTCGGCCCAGGACGGGTCCTCGAAAGCGGCCCGGGCGGCGGTGACCGCGGCGTCGACGTCCGCCTGGCCGGCCGCGGCCACGCTTGTGAGCACGCGCCCGGTGGCCGGGTCGAGCGTCTCGAACGTGTCGCCGGACGCGGCCGGGCGCCAGACGCCGCCGATCAGCAGCTGCTTGGCGGGGCCGTCCAGGAACCGGGGAGCGGGGCGGGTTTCGGGTGCGACGGTGAGCATGACGACTCCAAACGAAACGAACTGGTTCGTACTCTTCGACGGTAGGCCGAGACGCCGTCAAAAGCAAACGAACCAGTTTGTTTTGTTGTGGCCTTAGGGAGCGAACGCGCGGCGCACGACCTCAGCAAGCGCGCCCCGCCGCCGCTCGTGATCTGCCTCCGGGTCGGCCGCCGTCGCGGTGAACGTGATGCTCGCCGGCGACCAGGTCATCGCGAGCGCCACCACCATCGAGTGCACGTCCGCCGGCGGCAGCGCCGCGTTGATCAGCCCGTCCCGCTGCGCCTCGGCGATCGCCTGCACCTTCGGCACCTCGTCCGCGGCCGAGAAGAGATGACCCACGGGGGTACGCTCCAGCCGCGCCCAGGTCGCCAGGCGCACCATCCGCGGGTCCGCGAGATAGGCGTCGTAGAGCCGGACCGCATAGCCCGGCAGATCGCCCGGGGTCAGCGGCACCTCCCCGAGGATCACCGCGACCCGGTCGAACAGCACCGCGTCGAACAACGCCTCCTTGCTGCCGTAGTACGCGTACAGCTGCGCCTTGCTGACCCGGGCGTCGGCCGAGATCCGGTCCACCCGCGCGCCCGCGACCCCGTGCTCGGCGAACTCGACCGCGCCCGCATCGAGAAGTCGCCGCCTGCTGGCCTCAGCCTTGTTCATGCCGCCAGGGTAAACGAACGGGTTCGTACCCCCGATCAGCGTGCCCGGAGCATGGCCGGCGCGGTCAGTCCGCCATCGGCATCATGGCCGAGGTCGTCCATTGGGACGCCCACTCCGGCACGTCGGTGATCCGGGGGTCGTGCAGGCCCTCGCGCAGCGCGTCGTGGGAGACGGTGCCGCTGGTGCGGTGGATCATCCGGACGCAGGCCACCATGCGCGCGACCACGTCGCCGCCGCGGACGAAGCGGTGTTCGAAGACGATGTTCGGCCCGTCCAGGCCGAGGAATCGGGTCTCCACTGTGAACCGCTGCCAGAGGCGCAGGCCGCGGCGGTAGCGGACCACCTGGCCGGCGATCACGCCGTACCAGCCGAGGTCGCGGAAGATCTCGCTGTAGCCGGTGCGGATGACGAACTCCCACCGGGAGTGCGACGCCAGCGTGAGGTAGACGCCGTTGTTCATGTGCAGCAGCGCGTCAAGGTGGTGCGGCCAGACCCGCATCGGCGTGCTGAGCACGTCGAACGGGTCGACTCGGGACCGGAACCGGAAGCTGATCAGGTGGTAGACGTCGGTGATCGCGAGGAACATCCCGCCATGATCGGTGGCCGACCTTCACGCGACCTTCGGGGACAGTTCCGCGCAGACCTCGTCGATGATCTCCGCGACCGGGCGGGTGTGACCGGCCAGCCAGGCCGCTTCGAAGTCATGATCGCCCAGAGTGGTCCGCAGGGACGCCAGCCGTCGCCGCTGATGGTCAGCAAGCCAGAAGAAGAAACTGCCGCCGACGGTACGCCGCACCTCCTGACCCGCGGACAGCAACAGCACCTCCCGCCGGGGCCGGTCCAGGTCGCCGTAGACGCGCGAGGTGTAGAACAGGGCAAGCGACAGGCCCCACAGCATCCGTTCGCCGACGAACGCGCGCAACGCCGCGCACAGCCGTTCCGCGCCCGCGACCGGCCCGCCCAGGTTGCGGGCGGCCTCCGCGCCGAGCAGCAGCACGTAGGCCAGCACCTCCGGATCGCCGACGTCGCGCAGCACCTCCTCCGCCTCCGTACTCAGCCGGGCGGCCCGCTCCCACCGGCCCCGGGCGGTCGCGGCCAGGCCCTGCTGGATGAGCGTCCAGCCGAGCAGCCATGGCCAGTCCGCGGCGACCGCAACGGCCTGCGCCTCGACCATCAGCTCCTCCGCGCGGTCAAGCGTGCCGCCGAACCCCTCCGCGAGGGCGAGGCGGCGCATTGCCAGCCCGTACCCGCGAAGGTCGTCGATGCTCTTGAAGATCTCCGCGGCCTCCGTGCCCGACGCCCGTGCGGCCGCGAGGTCGCCCTGCATCGCGGTCAGGACGGTCAGGCCGCTCAGTGCCCGCGCGCGGACGGACGGTGGCACCGCGCCGCTCGCCTCGAGCGCGAGCGTCATCCACCGGCGGCCGACCACGTACTGGCCACGCGTGTGCCAGTAGGTGGACAGTGCGGCCGCGACCCGGAGCGCGGTGGCGGCGTCGTCGCGGGCTACCGCCCACTCCATCGCGGCCCGGAACTGCTCCATCGTGGTGTCGAGCAGGTGCATCCAGCGGTCCCGGGCGCTGCCCACCCGCTCGTTCCAGAGAGTGTCCGCGAGCCCGGCGACAAGCGCGGCGTGCCGGTCCCGCACGGCCGCCAGCTCTCCGGCGGTGGCCAGCTGCTCCAGGCCGTAGGCGCGAAGCGTCTCAAGCATCCGGTAGCGGCCGGACTCCCGGATCAGCAGCGACTTGTCGACAAGGGCCGCGATCAGCCGGGCGACCACGGCCGGCGGGTGCAGGTCCGCGGCGAGCTGCTCCGCCCAGTCCAGGTCGAACCGGCCGGCGAACACGCTCAGCCGGGTGAACAGGCCGCGCTCCTCCGCGCTGAGCAGCCGGTAACTCCAGTCGACCACCGCGTGCAGCGTGCGGTGCCGTGGCTCGGCCATCCGGCTGCCCTGGCCGAGCAGGCCGAACCTGTCGTCCAGCCGGGCCGCCAGCTCGCCGATCGCGAACGCGTTCACCCGGGCCGCGGCCAGCTCGATCGCCAACGGCAGCCCGTCCAACTCCCGGCAGCTCGCGACGACCGCCGCGGCCGACCCGTCGGTGAGCGCGAAGGCCGGATCCACAGCTGTCGCGCGCGCGACGAACAGCCGCACGGCCGGGGCACGGCCGGCCGCCGCCGCGGTCACGGCGCCGGGCGCGGGCAAATCCAGGCCCTGCAGCGGGAGCAGCGCCTCGCCGGTGATGCCGAGCCGTTCCCGGCTGGTCGCCAGCACGCGCAGGCCCGGGCAGCCGGCCAGCACGGTCACGGCGAACGCGGCGGCCGCGTCCACCAGGTGCTCGCAGTTGTCCAGGATCAGCAGGCCGTCCGCGTCGCGCAGATACTCGATGATCAGGTCGGTACGCGGCCGCGCGTGGTGCGACGGCAGGCCGAGCGCGTCCCCGACCGCGTCCGCAAGCAGGTCCGGCTGGGTGAGCGAGGCCAGCTCCACAAGCCACCCGCGCCCGGCCAACTCGGCCGCCAGCCGGGTCTTGCCCACGCCGCCGACGCCGGTGACTGTCACCAGCCGGTGCGCGTGAAGCAGCCGGTCCAGCGCGGCCAGCTCCCGCTCGCGCCCGACCAAGCCGGTCAGCGGCCGCGCCCGGGCGGCGGGCCGCCGGGTCAGCGCCGGGTCCTGCCGCAGCATCTCCGTGTGCAGCCGCCGCAGCTCCGGACCCGGGTCGGCGCCGAGCCGCTCGGCCAGCTCCCGGGCCGCGGCGTCGAACGTGGCGACCGCGTCACCGGCCCGCCCGGCCCGGTACCGGGCGAGCATCAGCTGCCCCCAGAACCGCTCGTGGAGCGGATGCTCGGCGACAAGCGCGACCAGCTCCGCGATCACCTCGTCGTGCCGGCCGGTGGCCAGGTCCGCGTCCAGGCGCGCCTCGACCGCCCGGATCCGCAGCTCCGCCAGCCGGGCCGCCTCCGCCTCGACCCCCGGCCGGTCCGCGACCTCGGCGAACGCCGCCCCACGCCACAACGCGAGCGCCTCGCGCTGACGTGCGGCCGCGGTGTGGTGATCGCCGCGCCGGGCCGCGTCCAGACCGTCGTCGACCAGCCGGGCGAACCGCTTGACGTCGGTCCCGCCGTCCGGCACCCGCAGCAGGTAGCCGGCCTCCCCGGTCACCAGATCGGTCCCGCCGCCGGCCTCACGCATCGCCCGGCGCAGCTCCGCGACCCGCACGTAGAGCAGCTCCGTCGCGCGCGGCGGCGGCTCCTCCCACAGCATGTCCGCGAGCCGCGCGGCGGAGACCACCGTGTTCGGCCTCACCAGCAGCGCGGCGAGCACCGCCCGGTGCCGCGGCCCGCCGATCGCGACCCGCCCGCCGTCGTGCCACACCTCGAGGGGTCCGAGGACGCGGTATTCGAAACGCGCCACGTGCGGAAGGCTACCAATCGTGATGTTCCGGCTGCGTCGATCCCGACCCCGGCGTCTCGTTCGCCCGCTACGACCCGGAATGACGGTTCGTGGTGACTACCCACGGATCCCCAGGCCGCGGGAGCGCGCGGAAATGGACCACGCTGGAAGCGGGAAATCGAATGTGGTGTTGGGTCACACGGTCATGTCCTGAGTGCCGATCACCCGCAGCAGCTCAAGCGCCCGGTAGACAGGCGACCCCGGCTCGGCCGTGAACATCACCACCTGCTGGTCGCGGTCCGGCATGGTGAGGATCTCGAAGTCCAGCTCCAGCCGGCCGACCGCCGGGTGGTCGAGCACCTGGTGGGCGTGGTGCTCGATGCGCAGCTCCTGGTCGTGCCAGAGGCGGGCGAACTCGGGGCTGCCGGCCAGCAGATCACGGATCAGCGTCTGGATCTCGGCGTTGTGCGGGTATCGGGT
This sequence comes from Catenuloplanes sp. NPDC051500, assembly GCF_044454585.1. NCBI lineage: Bacteria > Bacillati > Actinomycetota > Actinomycetes > Micromonosporales > Micromonosporaceae > Catenuloplanes > Catenuloplanes sp. NPDC051500. The sequence goes on along the minus strand of NZ_JBITDX010000042.1, from coordinate 13,293 downwards.
GGTGGCGACGCGCAGGTAGCTGACCGCGGTACCGGCGAACCGTTCCACGCCGGCCATGCCGTAGCCGCGCCGGTCCGGCTCCGGATGCAGGAAGTAGCGGCGGACGAAGTTGCGGTCCGCGGTGCCGAGCGCGGAGAAGTCCTCGAACAGCGCGGCCGCCAGCGGGTTCCAGGCGAGGACCTGGCAGGCGCCGTTGAACACGATGACGCCGGCGTCGTTCATCCGCTCCAGCAGCCGCAGCGTGCCCGCCGGGACCGCCTCTGACGGCCCGGTGCCGGTCTCCGTCTCGGCCTGGCCGGCCAGCCGGAACAGGTGGGTGCGCTCCTGGTCGGACAGGCGCAGCGCGCGGGCGATGCCGTTGAGCACCGGCCGGGACGGATGCTTGCCGCGCGCCTGTTCCAGGCGGCTGTAGTGGTCGACGGAGATCTGCGCGAGCTGGGCGACCTCCTCGCGCCGTAGCCCGGGGGTACGCCGCCGCGGCCCGACCGGCAGCCCGGCGTCCTGCGGCCGGAGCCGCTCCCGCCGGCTGCGCAGGAACGCGGCCAGTCCCCGTCTGTCCATGATCCGAGCGTAGGGCCGACGCCCGGCTTTACCCACGCACCACCGGTCCCTGGATGCGGATCACGGGCGCGCCGACGCTTCTGGCATGACCGAATCAGTGCTTGTCACCGGCGGTTCCGGGTTCGCCGCCGGCTACATCCTCCGGGAACTGCTGCGCCGCGGTTACCGGGTCCGCACCACAGTCCGCAGCCTGTCCCGCGCCGACACCGTGCGGCGCCGGGTGGCCACCGACGGAGACCTGTCGTTCGTCGCGGCCGACCTGCTCCACGACGACGGCTGGGACGCGGCGGCCGACGGTATGGACTTCGTCGTGCACACCGCGTCCCCGATGCCGGTCGGGGAGTTCCGCGGGCAGGACGTGATCCGCCCGGCCCGCGAGGGCACCCGCCGGGTGCTTGAGGCCGCGCGCCGGGCCGGCGTGCGCCGCGTGGTGCTGACCTCGTCCACCGCGGCCGCGATGCCCGCCACCCGGGGCGCGCCCGCGGACGAGAGCGTCTGGACCGACCTGCCCGACGAGCCGCGGCACATCTACCCGCGCGCCAAGACGCTCGCCGAACAGGACGCCTGGCGGCTGGTCCGCGGCTGGGCGGACGGCCCGGAACTGACCACCGTGCTGCCCGCGAACATCCAGGGTCCCGCGCTCGACGACGACTTCGCGCCGTCGGTCGGCCTGATCCGGCTGATGCTGGCCGGGAAGATGCCGGTCCTGCCGCGCACCGGCTACGCGATCGTCGACGTCCGCGACCTGGCCGTGCTGCACGCGGACGCGATGACCGCCCCCGCCGCGGCCGGCCAGCGGTTCATCGCCGCCGGCGACTTCCTGTGGTTCGCCGACATGGCCCGCATCCTGCGCGAACGCCTCGGCGACCGGGCCGCGAAGGTGCCGCGCCGGCAGCTGCCGAACTGGGTGGTACGCGCGGCCGCGCCGTTCAACGCGGAGATGGCCCAGCTGGCGCCGAGCCTCGGCGTCCGTTCCCGGCTCAGCGCCGCGCACGCGGAGACGCTGCTCGGCTGGCGCACCCGCCCGGCCGCGGACTCGATCACCGACGCGGCGACAAGCCTGCTTGACCTACGACTGGTGTGAGCCGGCCTCGGCGTACCGGTTCTTGCCCGCGGACTTCGCGGTGTACATGGCCGTGTCCGCCTCACGGAGGATGTCTGCCGCGGTGAGGCCCGGGGAGTTGACCGCGACACCGACGCTTGCCGACACCCGGGCCGGCCCGCCGCCGCCGACATCGATCGGCTCCCGCAGCGAGTCGATCACCCGCTGCGCCGTGGGACGGGCGTCCTCCGGGCCGGCCAGATCCTCCAGGATGATCGCGAACTCGTCGCCGCCGAACCGGGCCACCGTGTCAGTGGCGCGCAGCCCGGTCCGCAGCCGCTCGGCCGCCACCCGCAGCACGGTGTCGCCGGCGTCGTGCCCGAGCCGGTCGTTGATCTCCTTGAAGCCGTCCAGGTCGATGAAGAGCACGGCGAACACGCGCCGCTTGCGGGCGTGGGTGGCCAGCGCGTGCGCGAGCCGGTCGTAGAAGAGCATCCGGTTCGCGAGCCCGGTCAGCGGATCGTGGAACGCCAGATGCCGCAGCTGCTCCTCGCTCTCCCGCAGCGCGGTCTCGACCTCCTCCCGGCGGCGGATGTCCCGGCGCAGCTCCGCGGTCGCGCGCTCGACCTGCTCCAGCGCCCGGTTTCGGCTGCCGGTGAGCACCGCGATCATCGCCGCCAGCAGCACGGACAGCGTGGCACCCGCCACCGCGGTGAGCATGCTCATCCCCCGGTCCGTGGCCGCGGTCAGCCGGCTGGTCGGCCACATGGCCAGCTCCCAGTGGCGTTGCCCGGCCGTGATGCCGGTGACGCGCTCCAGCGGATGGCTGTCCACCCGGGTGCCGGGCGTAACCTGGGTCAGCGTGGCGCCGTCCCGGGCCGGATCGGTGAGGCTGATCTGCACCGCGCTCTGCCCCTGGTCGAGAAACGTCTGCGCGAGGAAGTCCTGACCGCGCAGGCCCAGCACCATCCAGCCGATGAACTCGTCCGGCGCGGCCGAGCCGAGACCTGTGTAGACCGGGGTGGCCAGCACGATCGAGGTCTGCTGGTGGTCCGCCGGGAGTTGCCGGTCGCGGACCAGCCGCACCGGCGGGCTGATCGCCAGACCACCGCTGCGCTGCGCCGTGTGCAGCGCGGTGGCGATCTCCATGCTGACCGCCAGGTCGATGCCCTGCATGTCAGCCCGGTCGTCGAACGCCTTCTCGAAGATCAAAAATGCGTGTTTCGGCGCGTCCGGGTCCGGCTTGAGCGTCAGCCCGGTCGCGCCCTGGGCCCGCCAGCGCCGCTGGACGGCCGCGATCTCCGCCGGGGCGGCCGGCACCACGAACGCGATGCTTCCCGCGCCGGCCAGCCGGGACGCGTCAAGCCCCGCGGTGATCCGGGTGAAGTCGTCGCCGGTCAGGTCGGACTGCGCGCCTATCGCGTACGACATGTCGGACAGCGTGTCGCCGTACCGGGTGACCTGGTCCTCCACCGCGTCCGTGATCAGCGTGGCGTAGTTGTCCATGATCTGCCCCGCGTACCGGTCCTCCTCCGCCTCGACCGCAATCCCCGCGCCGGCCGTCCCCGCCATGCCCGCCGCCAGCACGAGCGCCACCAGCGCCCCACCCGCCCGGCGGCGCGACGTCAGCCGCTCCCGCACCCACCCCACGCACTCACCATCGGCACGCCGCCTGCCACCTTGAAGCATTCACGCCCGAAGATCCACAACCAGATCTTCCCGCTCCCGCGGTGGCCCGGCCCGCACGCTCCCGCGGGCACCGGTCGGCCCCGAGGGGGCCTCCCTGCGCGATCCGTGGGCGGCCGGGGGCCTTACTGATCTGGACCGCCGCTCGACCTCGTGCGGTTTACCTGGCGCATTGCCGGTCCCGCCCGGCTCGACGAGGTGTCGTGCCGGGCGGGACCGGTCGGTCAGGCTACGAAGCGGGAACGGCGGCGGCCGATCAGGTAGCCGGCGATGCCGAGGAGCACGAGCGCACCACCGATGCCGACCACGGTCATGGTGCTGGCGCCGGTGAGGGGCAGCTCGCCGCCCCCGCCGCCCGCACCGCCGGGAGCCGCGCTTGCGGAGAGGCCCGGGACCGGTGTGGCGGTCGTCGTGGCGCCGGGCGTGACGCCGGGCGTGACGCTGGGAGTGGCGCTGGGCGTGACGCTGGGCGTCGGGGTGGGCTGGGACGCGCAGTCGAGCTCACGGGCCACGTACACGCCCTCGTTCAGGTACGCCAGGTAGATATCGACGGTCCCGGTGCGGAGCACCGTCTGCGCGGCCGCCTTCACGGCCGGGCCGGCGTTGGTCAAGGTCCGCGTCACAGTGACCCGCAGCGCCACCGACCAGGCGTTCTGCACGCCGTCCTTGAGGAACGCCCGCAGGTCGACCGCGGTACCCTCCAGCCGCTGCTGGATCGCGTCCGGCAGGACGGGCAGCGACTCGGCCTTCGCCACGGACTGGATCTGGTTGGCCAGTGCGAGCACCTCCTCGTCCGAGGCGGCGTCCAGATCGATGGTGATCAGCGTGCGGATGTCCGCGTACGCCGTGCGTTCCACCGTCTGGCAGCCCGCGTCGAGCCCGGGCTGTGCCGCCTGAGCCGCCGCCGGCGCCGCCGGGATCAGAAAAGCGAGCGCGAGCAGGGCGCTCGCCGACATCTTCCACCGCATGGAAACTTCCTCCCCGTGACCGACAAACGCGAGGATCCTAACGTCGCCGGCGGTGGCGGTGCGGCAGTGCGCGATGACGTTTGGCACGAAGTAGTGAGTACGTCGGCCGCTGCTGCCCGCCCCGCTCAGCCGTGGCCCTTGACGAGCGGCAGGAACACCTCGTCGACGATCTCGACCAGGATCTCGTCCGGGACGGACGGGACGCCGCGGACCGCGTACTCCGCACGGAGCAGCATCATCGGTGTGGTCGCGACCCGGTGGCAGGCGGCCGCGGCCGGGGCCTCGCCGCGGGCCGCCGCGCGCCTGAGCATCGTCAGCCAGGCGAGGTCCATGGTGTCCGCGCCGGACCGTTCCCGCATCAGGGCGAGCAGCTCGGGCTCGTCGGCGGCGGCGGCGAGCAGCCCGCGCAGGATCGCGCCGTGCGGGGACGACCAGGTCTCGTTCGCCTGCCGCAGCATCTCCAGTGCGTCGCTGCGCAGGCTGCCGGTGTCCGGGTGCGGCATCACCAGGTCGGACAGGTGGCGGTAGGCGGCGATGCCGAGCGCGGCCCGGTGCGGCCAGCGGCGATAGATCGCGTTCTTGTTGGTCCCGGCGCGGGCGGCGACCCGGTCCATGGTCATTCCCGGGTAGCCGGACTCGCGGAGCTCCTCCGCGGCCGCGTGCAGGATCGCCTGCTCCAATTCCGCGCCCCGTCGCCTGGTGCTCATGGTCGTATCCTATGTAGGGTACGGACCGTACCCTATTAATGGAGTGGCAATGCGCGTCTTCGGCATGAACTACGACACCGGGTTCGTCAGCGGAGGGTCCACCACCCACGAACCCTTCGACCCCGACACGGTACGACGTGACCTGCGCGTCATCCGCGACGAACTGCACTGCGACGCGGTCCGCATCACCGGCGGCGTCCAGGACCGGCTCGCACTCACCGCAGGTCTCGCAGCCGAGGCCGGCCTCGAGGTCTGGTACTGCCCGTTCACCAACGGCCTCGACCGCGACGCGCTGATGGCGTTCGTCCTCGACGGCGCGGAGCGCGCCGAACGGCTGCGGCAGACCGGCGCGCCGGTCGTCTACCTCACCGGCTCCGAGATCGCGATGTTCACCGACGGCTTCCTGCCCGGCCGGGACCTGGCCGAGCGGATGACCCTGTTCACCGACCCGATGCGGATGCGGGAGGCGATCCCCGGTGCGCGCGCCGCGGTCCGGGACTTCCTCGCCGAGGCGCTGCCCGCGGTGCGCGAACGGTTCGGCGGGCCGGTCGGCTACGCCTCGATCCCGCTCGAGGGCGTGGACTGGACCGGCTTCGACATCATCGCCAGCGACGCCGGTTACCGCGATGCGACAAACGCGGAGGCGTTCCCGCAGTCGCTGGCGGCGGCGGTCGGCCAGGGCAAGCCGTACGCGGCCACCGAGTTCGGCTGCTGCACGTACCGCGGCGCGGCCGAGGTGGCGGGCGGTCCTGAGCCGGTGACGTTCGACGCGCACGGCCGCGCCGAGAAGCTGACGGCGACGCTTGAGCGCGACGAGGAGGGGCAGGCCCGGTACGTCCTGGACCTGCTGCGCGACTACGAGGCCGGCGGCGTGGAGGCGGCGTTCGTCTACACGTTCGCGAACCGGCACCTGCCCACCACCGACGACCCGGAGCGGGACTTCGACCTGGCCGCGCGCGGGATCGTCCGGGTGCTGCCGGACGGCTCGTGGGTGCCGAAGGCCGCGTTCCACGCGCTCGCCGCGTACGGGGGATCTAGGCTTCGGCCCGCCGTCTGAGCGCCTGGTTGAAGGCCTCGAACCCTTCGTCGCCGCCGGCCGGGCCCTCTTTCACCAGCCGGGCGAGCAGGCCGCTGAAGTGCTCGCGGTGGGTCAGCCGGGTGCCGCCGTCCGGCAGCGCGGCCAGGACGAACTCGTGGGTGCCGGTGTAGATCGCGTGCGGCAGCCAGGCGGCGCCGGGGATCACGGCCGCCCAGGCGAGGCGGGTGGCCGGCGTCGCCTCGATGACGGGGGTGCTCACGACGTACGGGCGGCGGCCGGGCGGGCCCAGGACCACGGTGATCGTCGTGCCGGCCCGCGCCGTACCGGTGAGCTGCTGGATGTAGGCCGTCCACTCCGGGTAGGCGGCAAAGTCGGTGAGGACGTCCCAGACGCGCTACGGCGTGGCACTGATGTCGGTGATCGCTTCGACGGTTCGCACGGCACCCACCGTAGACGAAAAATGTACTCAGTTCAAAAATAGGCGGGGTTCAGGATTATCTAGACTTGGGGCATGCCGGGACTACGCGCACGCAAGAAGACGCAGACGTGGCTGGACATCCGCGCCGCGGCCCTGGCGCTGTTCGAGGAGCGCGGCTTCGACGCGGTAAGCGTCAGTGACATCGCCGCCGCGGCCGACGTCGCCCGGGGAACGTTCTTCAACTACTTCGAGGGGAAGGAGGCGGTCGTCGTCACCTACGGCCCGCACGAGGCCGAGTTCCAGCGCGGCCTGATGGCGCAACGGCCGCACGACGAGCCGCTGTGGGACTCGATGGTGGCGATCATCCTGGGCTACCTCGACGAGTTCGAGCCGGGCATCGTCGTGCACCTGCGGTTGAAGGCGGGTTCACCCGGGCTGGCCAGATCGGCCCGGCCGATGACCGAGCGGCTGGTGGCCGACCTGCGCGTGTGGGCCCTGGAACGTCACCCGCGGATGGCCGAGCCGGACATCATGCTGGTCATCAACGCCGCGGTGGGCGCGTTGGGCACCGTGGTCCAGTACTGGCAGGTCGACCAGCCGCCGGCCGCCCGAATCGGCCAGGTACGGGCCGCGCTCGACCGGCTGGGAGCCGGCCTCGCACACTGAGGCCGAGGTCAGCCGGGTGTGGGCCGGCCGCCCTCGACGCTCCAGGCCGGCTTGCCACCCGCCGCCGTCGACGTGACGTCCGGGCCGATCAGCAGCAGGAACACGTCCTCGGACGCGAGCGGGCAGTGCTCCACGCCGCGCGGGATGACAAGCAGATCACCGGCCTCCAGGTGTACGTCGCCGTCGCGCAGCTGCACGGTCAGCGCCCCGTCCAGCACCAGGAACGTCTCCTCCTGGTCGTGGTGCGCGTGCCAGCTGGTCGCACCGAGGCCCTTCGCGACCTTGAACAGGTTGCCGTTCGCCTCCGCGACCACGCGCTGCGACCAGTACTCGGTCAGCGACTTGGCGACCGTACCCACGGATGTCTTCTGGATCATGTCCTTGATCGTGCCCGCCCCGGTGGAGAACCGTGAGGTGCGAGAATCGCGAAAAACGAAAGAATGCTGTCACGCTCCGGCGGCCGCACAGCGAAGGTCGAGCAGCATGTCGATGCCGCGTGAAGCGCCCGGACCGTGAACGCCGTGCCGTCCGCAGTCACCTCCCGGGTGAGTGGCGACGGATCGGCGGCGAGAGCGGGGATCACCTCCCCATGATTCCGCACCGGCCCCTCTCGATGGATGATCGTCACGATTCCCCTACTCGCGGAGGCCCGATGTCCTATCAGCTGAACGCGGCCATCGGCCCGTTCGACGTGCTGCGCAAGGTCGTCCCTGACGAGGTCCGCTCGTCGGTGGTCCCGCTCCGGCAACGTATGGGCCTCGTCCCGCTCCGGCCGGCGTTGTTCGCGCGCAGTGGCGGCGCGTTTCCCGAGGCCGAGCTGAGCGCCTGGTCGCACGCCGCGACGATCGGCCAGGTGGAGGCCGACTTCTTCGGCGGCGACGGCGAGCAGACCGCGTCCCTCTGGCGCGACGGGCGGCGGATCTGGGGCCCGTCGTACGCCGAGGACTTCGACGGTCCCCGGCACGAGTGGCCGATCAACGCGGTGCTCGCCCGGCTCGGTGTCGTTCTCGAACCCGGTGAGGTGCGACAGGAGTACCACGACCTGTTCGTCGAGGTCGGCCTCGGCGCCGAACGCGACCGTGAGGGCTGGAGCCGGCGCGCCGTCGAGGCCCGGCAGTACGCCACCTACGACGAGTGGGACGCCGCATGCGAGGTGGCCGCGCGTGCGGCCGCTAGGGAGGCCGCCGAGCGCGACACGTACACCCGGTTGCCAGGTGTCGTGGTGCCCTTGGACGGCGGGGAGGTCATGCGGATTCTCGGCCTCCCGCCCGGCCGGCAGGTCGGCGCGGCCCTCCGCTTCCTCCAGAACCTCCTCGTCGAACGGGGAGAACTCTCCCGCGAGGCCGCGATCGCCGCCCTGCGGTCCTGGGACACCCGGCCTCCCCGGGCCGCCGGCGACGAATGAGCAGCGAGGTCAGGGTCGGATGTCGTCCGGAGGTGTGTCGCGCCATTCGGCCATCAGGACCGTGGCGTCGTCCTGGAGCTGGTCGGACTGGTGGGCGAGAATGGCGTGCACCAGGCGGCGGGTGGTCTCCGGCGGGGGGAGCTGGTCGGCGACGGCCTTGACGGCGAAGTCGCGGAGCCGTTCGATGCCGAACTCCTCGCCGTCGGGGGAGCGGGCCTCGATGATGCCGTCCGTGTAGAGCAGCAGCCGGTCGCCGGGTTCGAGCGCCTCCTCGACCACGACCGGGGTCTGCAGGTCGCCGAGCCGCACCGGGAGCGCGGTCGGCGTGGGCAGGACCTTGACGACCTTGCCGGCGCGGATGACGATGCCGCTCGGGTGGCCGGCGGAGATCACCTTGAGTACGCCGGTGAGCTGGTCGAGTTCGGCGAGCACCGCGGTGATCATGCCGGCCCGGTCGTGCGCGCGCACCGTGTCGTTGATCTGATGGTACGTGTCGACCAGGCCCAGCCCGGCGCGGCGGGCGTTGCGGTAGGCGCCAAGCGCCAGCGTGGCCAGCAGCACGGCACGGCCACCGGCCGAGGAGCCGTGCCCGGCCGCGTCGAAGAGCGCCAGGTGGGCGGTGTCGCCGTTGACCGCGTAGTCGAAGGCGTCGCCGGCCACGTCGTAGCAGGGTTCCAGGATGCCGCTGATCACCAGCCGTTCGGTGGCGAAGGTCAGCGGCGGCAGCTGCGCGCGCAGGATCTCGGCGGGCACCCGCATCGGTTCCAGGCGCCGTACCCGCTCGATCATGTCGGTGTAGAGGCTCCGCGTCACGACGACCTGACCCGCCCCGACTTGCCGTCCCTCCGGTGACCAGGGATGCTGTGTCGCCGGAGGTGGACGAAGGAGTGTCGGTGAGCGACGAGGCACGACTTGACGCACTGGCCAGAACCGGCCTTGATGCGGCGTCCGACCCGATGTTCGACCGTTTCGCCTCGATGGTGCGCAAGGTGCTGCACGTGCCGGTGGGACTGGTCTCGCTCGTGGACGAGTCCCGGCAGATGTTCCCTGGCGCACACGGGCTGGCCGAGCCGTGGATGGGCCTGCGGCAGACGCCGCTCTCCCACTCGTTCTGCCAGCACGTCGTGGCCAGCGCCGCACCGCTGATCGTCACGGACGCCCGCGTCGACCCGCGGGTGGCAGGCAACCTGGCGATCACCGACATGTCAGTGGTGGGCTACGCCGGGATGCCGCTCACCGACGCGGACGGCAACGTCCTCGGCTCGCTCTGCGCGATCGACAGCGCGCCGCGCGAGTGGACCGAGGCCGAGCTCGACCTGCTGTCCGACCTTGCCGCCGCCTGCTCGGACAGCCTCCGGCTGCGCATCGCCACCGAAAAGGCCGACAATCGCGAGGGTACGGCCCGAGCGCGCGAGCGGGCGGCCGGCGTCGCGCTCGAACGCAGCCGGCTGCTCCTGCGCGCAAGCGTCACGCTCGCCGGCACGACAACTGTCGCGGACGTGATCGACGCGGTCCGGGAGCTGGTCACCAGCACGATGAACCCGGACTACGTCGGCATCTCGCTTCGTGAACCGGCCGGGCGGATCGGCCTGCAGACCGGCGCGTTCCTGCCCGACCACGTCGCCGACCGCTGGCACCGCTACCCGGACACCGCCACCACGCCGTCCGCGCTCGCCGTCCGCACCGGCCTGCCGATCCTGCTGCCCGACCCGGCCGCGGTCGCCGCGATCGCGCCGGACGCGGCGGCCACGTTCCACGAGATGGGCTGGGAGTCCGGCGTGAGCCTGCCGCTGCCCGGTAAGCACGGGCCGGTCGGCGCGCTCACCTTCGTCTGGAAGCGGCCGTACACGCTTGACGCGGCCGAGCAGGCGGTGCTCGCCGCGCTGGCCGGCTACGTCGGGCAGGCGGTGCAGCGCGCCGAGTACCTGTACTCCCGCGAGCAGGTGGCCACGCTTCTGCAACGGTCCATGCTCAGCGACCTGCCGGACGCGGCCCCGTTCGAGATCGCGTCCCGCTACGAGCCGGCCGCGCGCAGCGAACACATCGGCGGCGACTGGTACGACGCAGTCCGCCTCGACGCCGGCCACCTCGCCCTGGTCGTCGGCGACGTGACCGGCCACGACATGCACGCGGCCGCCCGGATGGGACAGCTGCGGAGCATGTTGCGCGCCTACCTGGTCGACCGGCGGGAACCCCCGTCCGCGCTGCTGCGCCGCCTGGACAACTCCATCGAGGTGCTCGGCGACCGCGTCCCGACCACAGCGATCCTCGCCTACGCCGAGACCGACGGCGCCGGCCACCGCCTGCAGTGGGCCAACGCCGGCCATCCCGCCCCGATGCTGCTGGAGGCGGACGGCCGGGTCCGCCAGCTGCACGGCCGCGACATGATCCTGGGCGTGCGCCACCGGACCGGTCGCACCGACCACACCCATCCGCTGCCGCCCGGCTCCACAGTCCTGTTCTACACGGACGGCCTGGTCGAGACGCGCACCGAGTCCGTCGACGACCGCGAGGAACAGCTCGAGGGCGTGCTCAGCGGCCTGGCCGGCGCGCCCCTGCCCGACCTGCTCGACGAGGTCGTCACGAAGCTCGCCGGCGACGACCACGAGGACGACGTGGCGCTCCTCGCACTGCGCAACCCCATCCGCTGACCCGATCCCTCACGCGCCGCGCTCCAGCCCCAGCCAGGACGCCAGCGCGCCGATCTCGTCCTGGACCGCCGCGGTCATCGCCGGGGTGAACGGCTCGTCCTCGTGGACCGCTTGCACACGGAACAGGCCGGCCCGGCGGTCCGAGGTGGCGTCGAGCTTGCCGACGAGCCGGTCGCCGCACAGGATCGGCATCGCCCAGTAGCCCCAGCGACGGGTGGCCGCCGGCTTGTACATCTCCAGCTGGTAGTCGTACCCGAAGAGGTCGGTAAGGCGTTTGCGGTCGAAGACCAGGCGGTCGAGCGGCGACAGCAGCGCGGTGCGGCCGGTGAACGGCGCGTCGAGCAGCGCCGGGTCGACGCGCCAGCGGCCACGCACGCCCTCGACCGTCGCCGGCTCGCCGACCGGAAGCTCACCGGCGCGCGGCCGGACGATGCCCAGCGCGCGGAGCCGGCGCTCGGCACGGAGACGCATCGCCTCGTCGTACGGCAGCGGGTCGTCGGGGTAGATGCGGTCCGCGAGGTCCCACAGCCGCTCGGGGCCACGGCGCCCGGCGGCCGCGACCTCACCCCGGTCCACCATCAGGTCGACAAGCTTGCGGACGTTCCGGTCATTCGTCCATCCGGAGGAGCGCCACGGCACGACGCACGTGTCCGGCAGCTCGCGCACGGTCAGCGGCCCGTCGCGGCGCAGCAGGGACAGGATGTCGCGGCGGCAGCCGTCGTTCGCGTCCACCCAGTCGCGCAGATCCTCCTGGCCCTCGGTCAGCGGCGGGCGGCCGGGCCAGACAGCCATCTCCGCCTGGTAGAGCGCGAGATCCCCGGCCGGGTAGACCATGCTGCCCAACTCCAGGAGTCGCTGCTCGTCGAGCGCGTCGCGCAGGTCGCGCGGGGAGTACTCCGCACCGAGTCTGCTCCACAGCACCAGGTCGGCGCTGGGCGCGACGGCCGCGGTCGGGTCGTGCTGCACGCCCGCGAGGCGGTGGACGACCTCAAGCATCCCGGCCGGGCGGTCCGCGTCAAGCAGTTGCGCGCGGACGGCGAGACGCCGGGCGTCGGCGGCAGAAAGCGCGATCATCCACCGAGGCTAGTGGAGAGGGGCGGCCGGCCCTGAGGGGCTTCGTAAGCTTGGCTGATGAATCCGACCCTGGCTCAGCTTCGTCTCGTGCTCGCGGTCGCGGAGAACGAATCGTTCACGGTCGCCGCCGAGCGGGTGGTCATGAGTCAGCCGGCCCTGAGCCGGGCGGTCAAAGAGGTCGAGCGGGTCACCGGCGCGCGACTGTTCGACCGTACGACGCGGTCGGTGACGTTGACGGCCGACGGCCGGGAGTTCGTGCGGGTCGCGGAGGAGATCGTGCGGGCCGTCGACGGAGGGCTCGGCCGCTTCCGGGCCTACCGTCAGGGGATGTCCGGCACGGTCGCCGTGGCTGCGCTGCCGGCGCTTGCGGCATGCGTGATGCCGTACGCCGGGCGGCGATTCGCCGAGTCCCGGCCCGACGTGCAGGTGCGGATCGTCGAGGGCGATACCGACGAGGTGCTTGCTCACGTGCTGGCCGGCCGGGTCGACATCGCGCTGACCGAGGCCCCGCGGTCCATCGAAGGGCTTGAGGTCCGGCCGATCGGTGAGGACGAGATGGTTGCCGTCTCCGCACCGGGTCACCCGATCGCGGCCGGTCCGGACGTTTCCTGGCGTGACTGGGCGGCCCACCCGGTGGTGGCCTTCGCCGACAGTGCCCGTGCCGATGACGCGTGCCGGCGCAGCGGCGTCGTTTACCACAGCGCGTATGTGGCCGACTCCGCGGCCACCGTCGTCGGCCTGGTGGCCGCCGGGTTGGGAGTCGCCGCGATGCCGCTGAGCGCGCTTCCTCTGACGGCGCAGGCTTCGGTGATGGTGACCCCGCTTGTCGAGCCCCGGGTGGTCCGGCCCCTCGCGGTGGTGACGCGGGCGGTCCCCGCGCTCGCTCCACCGTCACGGGCGTTTCTCGAGGTGCTCAGCGACGTGCGGTTCGACCCCCTGCACCGCACCGCACCCATTCAGCGGGCCGTGCCGGCTCATTAACCTCGGTCTTTCGCTAACGCGGTATTTCATAGCCGATCATCAATAAGTTTGGCGTGGCTGGTGATTTCCCGTTTCGGGCATGCCGAGTGCCCGGC
>NZ_JBITDX010000041.1:6846-41555 GCF_044454585.1 Catenuloplanes sp. NPDC051500 | reverse complement strand
GCTCGCTCACGTCACCGCCCCTCAGCATCCGCGCCACCCCGAGTGGGTGGCTGCCGAACATAGTTCGGCCCGGGTGGGCTGAACCTTCGAGATTCCATCACGACGAGTGTCAAAGAGAAAGCCCAGGTTGGGTCGGACTGGGAGTGTGGTGGGATGTTCATGACGTTTGACTGCAACGTGTCTTCCCGGAGCTACCCATAGTGACCAATTCTCCTGCCCGCGTCGTTCTGCTGGCCGGCCCCTCGGGGTCCGGCAAGTCCTACATAGCCCGGCGAGCCGGATTTCCTGTGCTTTGCCTTGACGACTTTTACAAGGATGGCGATGACCCGACCGTACCTCGAACGGCCGATGGTACGGATTGGGAGTCGCCTCAAGCCTGGGATTCTGCCATGGCGGTCGAGACGATCGCCCGCCTGGCCGAGACCGGTACGGCCGAAGTGCCGGTTTATGCAATTGGGGTAGATCAACGGATAGCCACTCGGCGCCTTGACCTGGCCGATTCGCCAATTTTTATGGCCGAGGGGATATTTGCCGCCGAGATCGTACGTGAGCTACGGGACCGAGGGCTACTGGCCGAGGCATACGCACTTCGGCGGCCACGGACCGTCACGTTCGCCCGCCGGCTCGGACGCGATCTGACCGAACGGCGCAAACCCCCGGCCCTCCTGGTACGGCGCGGACTCCAACTGCTGCGCGCCGAACCCGAGGTCCTGCGCCGTCAGGTCGCCCTCGGCTGCCGGGCCGCGAGCGCGGCGCGGATCGTCCGGGAGGTGCGGGCGATGGCCGGCGCCCCGGATGCGACCGGGACGCACGGCGAGCCCGCGATCAACGGACAGTGCAGTTGATCTAAGGAACGGCACATCAAGTCGTAACAGATCTTTTACAGCGCTCGCTCGGTGATCAACTTTGAGTAGGCCGGCTTGATCACTTCGTTGATGATCGAGAGGCGCTCGTCGAACGGGACGAACGCACTCTTCATGGCATTAATGGTGAACCACTGCATGTCGCTCCATCCGTAGCCGAACGCCTCGGAGAGCAGCGCCATCTCACGCGACATGGACGTACCGCTCATGAGTCGGTTGTCCGTGTTGACGGTGATCCGGAAACGCAGATCCTTCAACAGCCCGATCGGATGTTCCGCGATGGACGGCGCGGCGCCGGTCTGCACGTTCGACGACGGGCACAGCTCGAGCGGGATCCGCTTGTCCCGCACGTAGGCGGAGAGGCGGCCGAGCACCGGGTCGGTCCCGCCGGTGATGTCGTCGACGATCCGGACGCCGTGGCCGAGCCGGTCCGCACCGCACCACTGGATCGCCTGCCAGATCGACGGCAGGCCGAACGCCTCGCCCGCGTGGATGGTGAAGTGGAAGTTCTCGCGCTGCAGGTACTCGAACGCGTCCAGGTGGCGGGTGGGCGGGAAGCCCGCCTCCGCGCCCGCGATGTCGAAGCCGAACACGCCCGCGTCCCGGTGCCGGACGGCCAGCTCCGCGATCTCCTGCGAGCGCGCGGCGTGCCGCATCGCGGTGACGAGCGTGCCGATCCGGATGGTCCGGCCGGACGCGGCGGCCTCCGCTGCGCCGTCCCGGAAGCCGGCCAGCACGGCCTCCACCACGGCGTCCAGGCTGAGCCCGCGCTCCAGGTGCTGCTCCGGCGCGTAGCGGACCTCGGCGTAGACCACGCCGTCGGCCGCGAGGTCGAGCGCGCACTCCTTGGCGACCCGGTGCAGGCCCTCCTCGGTCTGCATGACCGCGACCGTGTGCGCGAACGTCTCCAGGTACCGCTCAAGCGAGCCCGAGTTCGCCGCGGTGACGAACCAGTCGCCGAGCGCGGCCGGGTCCGTCTCCGGGAGCGGGTGCCCGATCTCGTCCGCGAGTTCGACTATCGTTGCTGGCCGCAGCCCGCCGTCGAGGTGATCGTGGAGCAGGGCCTTGGGTGCTTTGACGATCTCGTCATAGGGGATTGCGACCATGGAAAGACACTAGTGCCCACCCCGGCGGAAGTACGGCCGGGAAAGGAAGACAGGCCGGTTTGAACACGTCCGTGCTCCCCTGGCTCCGCTGTCCGGTCTGTGCCGCACGCGGCGTGAACGCCCAGCTCACCCGCGACGGGAACGGGCTGCGCTGCCCCGCGGGACACAGCTTCGACAGCGCCCGCCAGGGCTACGTGACTCTGACCACCGGGCGGACCCCCCATTCGGGCGACACCGCGGAGATGGTGGCGGCCCGGGAGGACTTCCTGGCCGCCGGGCACTACGACTTCGTGGTGCACGCGCTCTGCGAGGCGGCGCGCACGGCGTACCCCGGCGTGGGGTTGATCGTGGACGCCGGCGCCGGGACCGGCCGTCACCTGGCCGGCGTGCTGGCGGGCCTGCCGGAGGCCGAAGGCCTGGCCCTCGACGTGTCGAAGCCGGCGTTGCGCCGCGCGGCCCGAGCCGATCCGCGGATCTCCGCCGCGCTTGCCGACACCTGGCAGGGGCTGCCGCTCGCGGACGGCGCGGCCGGCCTGGTGCTCAACGTGTTCGCGCCACGCAACGGCGCGGAGTTCCGGCGGGTGCTGCGCCCGGACGGCCGCCTGCTCGTGGTCACGCCGGAGCCGGCCCACCTGCACGAGCTGATCGCGGAGCTGGGCCTGCTGACAGTCGACCCGGACAAGCCGGAGAAGATCGCCCGCGGGCTGGGCGGCCACTTCACCGAGGTCGCGACGGCCACCCACACGGCCGTGCTGACGCTCCGGCCGGACGAGACCGCGGCGCTGATCGGCATGGGCCCCAGCGCCTGGCACAGCCGCGTCGACCCGGTGACGCTCCCGGAGCGCACAACTGTCACCGCGGCCGTCCGGATCAGCGCCTGGAAGCCGTCAGACTGACAGGTCGATCTCCTCCCAGC
Organism: Catenuloplanes sp. NPDC051500; assembly: GCF_044454585.1. Taxonomy (NCBI): domain Bacteria; kingdom Bacillati; phylum Actinomycetota; class Actinomycetes; order Micromonosporales; family Micromonosporaceae; genus Catenuloplanes; species Catenuloplanes sp. NPDC051500. Next base: position 38,670 of record NZ_JBITDX010000041.1, on the reverse strand, counting down.
CCACCGGCGGCTCGTGGTACGGCCCGCGGAACACGATCGACCACTCGAGCGCCCACCGCCGCTGGCCGATCGCGTTCGCGTCTATCGCGCCGGGCGAGGGCAGCCCGAGCCGCTCCGCCTCCAGGTACCCGTAGTCAAGGCAGTAGTAGAGGTCGAGCAGCGCGGCCGCCTCCACCGCGTCGCGCGGCGCGACGAGCGTGCGGGACCGCCACTGCCGGTACGTCTCGCCTGCCGCGAGGTTCGGCAGCAGACCCATCAAGCGCCCGTCCGGCGGCTCCATCGGGTCCAGGTGCTTCGTCAGGCCCAGCACCCAGGCCAGCGCGAAGACCGCGTCGTGGTGCAGCACGAACGACCTGTGGTCGCCGCGCCCGCCCATGACGAACTGCCACTCCGGGCCGGTGACGCTCTCCACCAGGTGCGAGCCGAGCAGCCAGCTCATCGCGGCCTCGGGCGGCATGCCGAAACAGCGCGCAAGCACCACGTGCAGGATCGCCGCACGCGCCTCGATCTGGTCGGCGGAGCGCAGCTCCACCTCGTCACCGGGCTCCCACACAAGCGGAAACCCGTCGGGCGGCAACGGCAACTGCAGCCGGCGCAGCTCTTCGAGACTGGCCGCACGCACCGCCTGGGGGTCGGGAACGGCTAGGACCACAGCATCCTTCCCAATGGCGTCCTGCCCGGTGAGTCACGCGCGGCGCTCCCCCGCCTGCGGTGCACATCGCCGGGGACTGTCGACACAGCTCCCCACAATGCTCTCGGCGGGAAACCTTAGCTGGTCAGCGGCGCCTGCACCATGGGGAGTCCGATCCGTTCAATGATGAGCGGCGTCTTCTCGCCCGGGGTGTCCGAAATGGAAATTGCGCCGCGCGCCAGCTCGCGGGCCGTCTCGATCCGGGACGGGTCGTCCGCGCGCAGCTCCAGCAGCACCTGGCCGCGCCGGACCGGGTCACCCGGCTTCACCTTCAGCATGATGCCGGCGCCCGCACTGACCGCGTCCTCCTTGCGCGCCCGCCCGGCGCCGAGCCGCCAGGCGGCCACGCCGATGTCGTACGCGTCCATCGCGGTCACGTAGCCGTCGGCCTCGGCGACGAGCGTCTCGTTCTCCGGCGCGACCGGCAGCGGCGCGTCCGGGTCACCGCCCTGCGCGCGGATCATCTCCCGCCAGCTGTCCATCGCCCGGCCGCCGGCCAGCACGTCCGCCGGGTCCATGTCCGTCACGCCGGCCGCGGCAAGCATCTCGCGCGCCAGGATCAGCGTCAGTTCCACCACGTCCGCGGGGCCGCCGCCGGCCAGCACCTCGACCGACTCGGTCACCTCGACCGCGTTGCCGACCGCGAGGCCCAGCGGCGTGGACATGTCGGTAAGCACCGCGACCGTGTTCACGCCGTGCGCGCCGCCCAGCTCGACCATGGTGCGGGCCAGCTCGCGCGCGTCGGCCAGGTTCTTCATGAACGCGCCGGAGCCGACCTTCACGTCGAGCACGAGCGCACCCGTACCCTCGGCGATTTTCTTGCTCATGATGGAACTTGCGATCAGCGGGATCGCCTCGACCGTGCCCGTCACGTCGCGCAGCGCGTAGAGCTTCCGGTCCGCCGGGGCCAGGCCGTCGCCGGCCGCGCAGATCACGGCGCCGACGTCGCGCAGCTGGGTGCGGAACTCCTCGTTGCTCAGCCGCGCCCGCCAGCCCGGAATCGACTCCAGCTTGTCGAGCGTGCCGCCGGTGTGGCCGAGGCCGCGGCCGGACAGCTGCGGTACCGCGACGCCGCACGCGGCCACCAGCGGCGTGAGCGGCAGCGTGATCTTGTCGCCGACGCCGCCTGTGGAGTGCTTGTCCGCGGTGGGCCGGCCGGCCGCGCTCAGGTCCAGCCGCTCGCCGCTGGCGATCATCGCGGCCGTCCAGCGGGCGATCTCCGGGCCGGTCATGCCGCGCAGCAGGATCGCCATGGCCAGCGCGGACATCTGCTCGTCCGCGACCACACCACGTGTGTACGCGTCGATGACCCAGTCGATCTGGGCGTCGCTGAGCGTGCCGCCGTCGCGCTTGGCGCGAATGACGTCGACCGCGGCGAACTCAGTCATTCTGAAGCCTCTCGGTGAAAGCCGCCGGTTGATCGCCCTCGCCCGCCCACGACATCGTGCCCTCCGCGTCCACCACGACCACGCGGGGCGTCCGGGCCCGGCCCCACCGCACGCCCTCCTCGGTGTCCGGCCAGATCGGGCCCTCCTCAAGGATCCCGGCCCGCTGGTCCTCCGCGGAGCCGCTGGACCGGTCCCAGTACCCCGTCCACACCTGCCGGCCGCTGTCCACCTCCGGGTGGATGAAGACGGTTCCCTGGCCGATCCACTTGCCCAGCCGCAGCGGCACGCTCGGCGCCGGCGAGCTGGTCACCACGGCCAGGTCCGCGGGGCCGAAGCCGTGCGGCATCAGCTCCTCCATCAGCAACGGCGACGGGTACGCCTCGACCAGGCAGCTCGGCCCGCCGTTCTCCCACAGCAACTGCCGGCACCTGCCGCACGGCATGATCGGCTCGCCGGTCGCGTCGACGCAGGACAGCGCCACGATCCGCCCGCCGCCGCTCGCGTGCAGCTGGGACACCACGCCGCACTCCGCGCAGAGGGCGACGCCGTACCCCGCGTTCTCCACGTTGCAGCCGACCACCACCCGGCCGTCGTCGATAAGCGCGGCCGCGCCGACCGGGAAGCGTGAGTAGGGCGCGTACGCCCGCTGCATCACCTCGACGGCGGCGGCGCGCAACTCGGCCCAGTCGATCTCCATAGTCACGCCCTCAATCCTGACCTATGCACACGGTTCCGGGCGCCGCAACGAGAACCAGGCGCCCGGAACCGGCAACCCTAACTCTTGACGTAGGGCTTCCCGTCGGCGGCGGGGGCACGCACCCGGCCGACCAGGCCGGCCACCGCGATGATTGTCGCGATGTAGGGCAGCATGTTCAGGAACTGGCTCGGCACCGGACTGCCGATCGCGCTCAGGTAGATCGCCAGCTTGTTCGCGAATCCGAAGAACAGCGCCGCGAAGAGCGCGCCCACCGGCCGGAACCCGCCGAAGATCAGCGCGGCAAGCGCGATGAAGCCCGCGCCGGACGTCATGTTCTTGCCGAACGCACCTGTCGAGACGAGCGTGAAGAACGCGCCGCCGAGACCGGCCACCACGCCGCCGAGCAGCACGTTCAGGTAGCGGGTGCCGCGCACCCGGATGCCGACTGTGTCCGCCGCGGTCGGGTGTTCGCCGACCGCGCGGGTCCGCAGGCCCCACCGGGTCCGGCTCAGCCCGAAGTGGAGGACCGCCACCAGGATCAGCGCGATGTAGACGAGCGGGCTCGCGTTGAACAGCACCGGCCCGATCACCGGGATGTCGGCAAGCACCGGGATGCGCAGGTTCTGCATGTGCGGCGGGGTGTTGAACCCGGCCGCGTCGGTCTGCATCAGCCGCTCGTAGAGGAACCCGGTGACGCCGAGCGCCAGCAGGTTCAGCACGGTGCCGATGACCACCTGGTCGACCAGGAAGCGGATCGCCAGCACGGCAAGCAGCGCCGCGATGATCACGCTGCCGGTGATCGCGCCGACCACGCCGAGCCAGACGCTCGCGGTCATGGTGCCGACAAGCGCCGCGCCGAACGCGCCCATCAGCAGCTGGCCCTCGATGCCGATGTTCACCACGCCGGTGCGCTCGCAGAGCACGCCGCAGAGCGCGCCGAGGATCAGCGGCACCGCCAGGTCCAGCGAGCCGCTCGCGGTGTCCACCAGGGGCATGAAGCTGCCTGCCACCTGCCAGCACAGGAAGGACAGCACGAAGCCGAGCACGCCGGCGCCGAGAAGCACGTTGAACCAGCGCCGCGCCACGCCGGCCAGCAGGCCCGCACCGGCCGCGACGGTGACCGCCCCGAAGACGATCGCGCCGATCTTGCCGTTGATGCTCAGCGCCGCGCCCTCGGCGTCGTCGCTGAGCGTGAACCGCGCCTCCGCCGACTCCGCGATCAGGCCGAACACCACGGCGGCAAGCAGGCCGAGGCCGACCAGGACCGCGCCGGCCTTGCGCTCGCGCGTCCAGTACCTGCCGGGCGCCAGCTCGTCCGCGGTGAGAAGGGTCGTGGACATGGTCACCACCCCTTCGCGATGCTGGTCGACAGCCGGGCCGCACGCGCCGCCCGGAGCCGGAAGATGGCCTTCACCAGGGCGGGTGCCGCGATGAAGATGACGATGAGCGCCTGCAGCACGGTGACCAGCTCAAGCGAGACGCTTGCGTACGACTGCATCCGGTTCCCGCCCGCGCGAAGCGCGCCGAACAGGATCGCGGCCCACAGCACGCCCCACGGCTTCCCCCGGCCGAGCAGCGCGACGAGCAGGCCGTCGAAGCCGATGTTGCCGGCCACCTGGCCGTTCAGCGAGTAGCTGGTGCCGAGCACCTGGGTGGCGCCGCCGAGGCCGGCCAGCCCGCCGGAGACGACCATCAGCATCGTGTACGTCGCCGTGACGCTGATGCCCGCGGTCCGCGCCGCGTCCGGGTTGGCGCCGACCGCGCGCAGCTCGAAGCCGAACGTCGAGCGGTTGAGCAGCCAGGACACACCCCAGGTGGCGAGCGCGGCGAGCACGATGCCGAGGTGCACACGCTGGTCCCCGCCGATCAGGCCGGGCAGCTGCGCGGACGGGTCGACCGCCTTGCTGATCGCGTCGGTACGGTCCGGGTCGTGCACGCCGGGCTGCATGATGATCCAGCCCAGGAACAGGCCGGCGATGTAGTTGAGCATGATCGAGGTGATCACCTCGTGCGCGCCGAACCGGGCCTTCAGGATGCCGGGCAGGAAGCCCCAGAACGCGCCGCCGGCCATGCCCGCGACAAGCGCCACCACCAGGTGCACGCCGATCGGCAGCGGGATCAGGAAGCCGGCCGTGGCCGCCGCGATCGTACCCATGATCGCCTGGCCCTGGGCACCGATGTTGAACAGGCCGCCGCGGAACGCAAGCGTGACAGCGAGGCCGGTGAGGACGATCGGCGCCGCGTAGGTGAGCGTCTCGGAGATCGGCCGGAACACGCCGGACCCGGAGGCCTCCGGGTCGAAGACCGCGCCCTTGAACAGGTTCGCGTAGGCCTCGCTGACAAGCTCCCAGCTCGCGGAGAGCGCGTCACCCGGCCGGGCCGTGAAGTAGCCGTAGGTGGCCAGCACGTCCGGGTCGGAGATGATGATCAGCACGGCGCCGATGACCAGCGCGGCCACGATCGCCAGAACGGTCACGGTGACCGTGTTCGCCGACCAGATCGCCTGGACCATCCGCGCGGCCGCGTTCTCCTGCGGCTTCCGCGGAGCCTCGGTGCTCACGCCTGCTCCTCTTTCTCAGGGACTGATTTCTCAGGGACGGACTCGTCCTTCACCGGGGCGGGCTCGTCGACGACGCCGGCCATCAGCAGGCCGATCTTCTCCACCGGCGTGTCCGGCGCGACGATCGCAAGGATCCGGCCCCGGTACATCACCGCGATCCGGTCCGCGAGCCCGATCACCTCGTCCAGCTCGCTCGACACCAGCAGCACTGCGGTGCCCTGATCCCGCTCGTGCACGATCTGCGCGTGGATGAACTCGATCGAGCCGACGTCCACGCCGCGGGTCGGCTGGCAGGCGACGAAGAGCTTGAGCGGCCGGGACATCTCCCGGGCCACGATGACCTTCTGCTGGTTGCCGCCGGAGAGCGTGCCGACCGGCGCCTCCGGGGACGGCGTGCGCACGTCGAACTTCTCGATCCGCTCGACCGCGTTCGCCGCGATCCGCTGCGGGTTGAGGACCATGCCCTTCGCGTACGGCGCCTGGCTGTAGAGGTCGAGCACCAGGTTCTCCGCGACGCTGAACTCCTTGACCACGCCGTCGACGCTGCGGTCCTCCGGCACGTAGCCGACGCCGGCCCGCAGCACCTGCTTGGTGGAGCGCCCGGCCAGCGGCTCGCCCGCGAGCGAGACCGTGCCGGCCTCGATCTCGCGCAGGCCCATGATCGCCTCGATCAGCTCGGTCTGGCCGTTGCCCTGCACGCCCGCGACGCCGAGCACCTCGCCGGCCCGCACGGTCAGGTCCACGCCCGCGACCTGCACCGAGCCGCGGTCGTCGCGGACGGTCAGCCCGGCGACCTCGAGCACCGGCGCACCGGGCGTCGCCGGATCCTTCTGCACCTCGAGAACCACGTCGCGGCCGACCATCAGCGCGGCCAGCTCGTCCTTGCTCGCCTCCGGGGAGGCGGTGCCGACAGTCCTCCCGCGCCGGATCACGGTGATCCGGTCGGCGATCGCCTTCACCTCCTGGAGCTTGTGGGTGATGAAGACGATCGACTTGCCGGACGCCTTGAGCGTGCGCATCACCGCGAGCAGTTCGTCGGTCTCCTGCGGCGTGAGCACGGCGGTCGGCTCGTCCAGGATCAGCAGGTCGACGTTGCGGGTGAGCGCCTTGATGATCTCGACGCGCTGCTGCACCCCGACCGGTAGTTCCTCGACGAGCGCGTCCGGGTCGACGTGCAGGCCGTACCGTGCGGAGACGTCCTTGATCTCCCGGCGGGCGCGGCGCCGGTCGAGCCAGCCCAGCTTCCCGCCCCGGACCTGCTCGGCGCCGAGCATGACGTTCTCCGCGACGTCGAAGACCGGGATCAACATGAAGTGCTGGTGCACCATGCCGATCCCGGCCGCGATCGCGTCGCGCGGGCCCTTGATCTGGACGGCCTTGCCGTCGACGAGGATCTCGCCCTCGTCCGGCTGCAGCAGCCCGTAGAGCACGTTCATCAGCGTCGACTTGCCCGCGCCGTTCTCGCCGAGCAGGGCGTGAATCTCTCCCGGCTCCACCGTCAGGTCGATGTGGTCGTTGGCGACCAGGTCACCGAACCGCTTGGTGATGCCACGCAGTTCAAGCTTCAGGGCGGACCTCCTGGATCCGGTGCCTCAGCGGCGGTGGCCGCGTGGGGGTGAGGCGATGTCGGGCCGGCGATGCTGCGGGACACCCGGAGCCCGGGTGCTCTGCGGCCCCGCCGGAGACCACATCCGCACCGGCCGCCGCATGGGTGTCCACGCGACGGCCGGGTCGGCACAGCTCAGAGATTGTTACTTCGGCGCGGCGGCCGACTCAACCTTGATCTTGCCGGCGATGATGTCGGCCTTGAGGGCCTCGATCTCCGCCTTCAGCTCCGGGGTGACCTTGGAGTCGAACTCGTGGTACGCGCCGAGCGACACGCCCTCGTTCTCCAGGGTGCCCTTGTAACCGACGGCCGCGTCGAGCTTGCCGCCCTTGGCACCGGCCACGACGGCCTCCTTGACGCCACCGGACACGCTCTTGATGACCGTGCTCAGGAACGCGGAGCAGTACTGCGCCGCGACGTCACAGCCGTCCGAGTCGACCCAGATCACGCTGTACTTGCCGTTGGACTCCTTGGCCGCGGCCGCGGTGCCCAGGCCGGTGCCGCCGGCGACCGGCAGGATCACGTCCGCGTTCTGGCCGACGAACGTGTCGGAGATCGCCTTGCCCTTGGCCTGGTTGGTGAAGTCCTCCGCGAAGGTGCCCTGCTGGGTGGCCTTGTCCCAGCCGAGGACCTTGACGGTCTTGCCCTTGGCCTCGTTGTACTTCGCGACGCCGTCGACGAAGCCGTCCATGAAGATGGTGACCGGCGGGATGTTGATGCCGCCGTAGGTCGCCACGACACCAGTCTTCGAGTAGCCCGCGGCCAGGTAGCCGGCCAGGAACGACGCCTGCGCGGTGTCGAACTGCAGCGGGTAGACGTTGGTCTGGTCGGCGATCGCGGAGTCCACGATCGCGAACTGCGAGCCGGCGTTTGCGGCCGCGATCTTCTTCGTCGCGTCGGTCATCAGGCCACCGACCGCGAGGATGAAGTTGCACTTCTGGTTCACGAAGTCGGTCAGGTTGGGCTCGTAGTCCGCGATCGCGGACGAGGCCACGTACTTCGTCTTGACGTTCGACGCCTCAGCCTTGGCGGCCTCCATGCCGGCCCAGGCGGACGCGTTGAACGACTTGTCGTCGATGCCGCCGGTGTCGGTCACCATGCAGGCGCTGTAATCGGCGGCGGCGTCGCCACCCGCGGCGTTCTCCTCCGGAGCGTCGCCGCACGCGGCCAGGGCGAGCCCGGAGGCTGCCAGCACCGCAAGAATCTTAATCCCACGCGCAGTGCGCACAGGGGTCTCCTTCCAATGACCGCACACCGCACGTGCGGTGATCCCACGAGACGGAGAGCGTACGCTGCCCCAGGTCACGGGTTGGCCAACCGTGCACGACCTGTTGGACCACCGTTACCCGCGCGTAACTCTCCTGATCAACCTTGCACCGCAGATCAGGGGCCGCGTGGGCGAATTCGACACATGTAGCACGCTCGGTGACCGGCCAGACCGCCGCCGCACTGTGACACAACAGTGACCGAACAATAATCCGGCCCTGTGAAAAAAATTTACGAACCGGTAACGCGTGCCCTGCCCGCCGCGGCCCGCCACGCCCGTACTCCGAGCACTGCCACCGTCGTCCCGATCGCCAGCGACGCCACGATCAGCACGGCGTGCACCCACAGGAAAGACGTCGGCGTGCCACCGGCGAACGACCGCTCGTCGTTCCAGATCGCCAGCCCGAACCGCGGCCAGATCACCCAGTTCCACACCCCGACCAGCACCAGAAACGCCGCCCAGCCCCGAGATAGCACCACGCCCCGAGTATTCCACCCCTCAAGATCAAAATTACTCCGAGGGTACGGCCGGAACTCCCGCCACCCGGCCGTGCGGCACACCGGACCCACCGTCGATCTTTCAGCACTGGAAGATCGATCACTATCGGTCAGCGCGCGATGACGGGATAGGATCGGATGGATCGAACGGTGAACGGACGTGGGGGTCCACATGCGACTGACGGACCGGCCGGTCCTCATCGGAGTCGGCGTGACCGCGGTGCTTGCGGTCGCGATCACCGGCATCGTGCTGGCGTCCTCCGCGGACCGCACCGACCCGGCCGCCGCGCCGGGTGCCACCGCCTCCCCCACCACCGCCGCCGCGCCCGCACCGCAGCGCTCAGTGCTGCTGCCCGGCAAGCCCGGCGAGTCCGCGCAGGTGGTGCTGCCCACGGTGCCGACCGCAAACGCCGACATCCCCGGGGCGAACGAGCCGTGGAACCAGTCGGACGCCGACTTCCTGCGCGACATGATCCCGCACCACAGGCAGGCCGTCGAGATCTCCGGCCTGGCCAAGGGCCGAGCGTCGAACCCGCAGATCATCGCGCTGGCCGAGCGGATCGCGGTCACCCAGGCCGGCGAGATCAACGCCTACCGGGGCTGGCTCACCCAGCGCAACCTCGGCGAGTCCTCCGGCCACGACCACGCCACCATGCCCGGCATGCAGAGCCCCACCCGCATCGCCGAGCTGACCGCGCTCACCGGCGATGAGTTCGACCGCACCTTCGTCGAGATGATGAAGGACCACCACGGCGGCGCGATCGCCATGGCCGGCGAGGTCCTCACCACCGGCCAGGACCCGTGGGTCCGCCAGACCGCCACCTCCGTCGCCCACGAACAGGGCGTCGAGATCGACCGGATGAACTCCATCCTCGTCGGTTGAGATGCCCCGAGCCCGCCTGCGGCCTCACCGGCGAAGGGTCCGGCTTCCGCGCCGGCGCACCTACCCGGCAGCATCGACCGCATGACCACTTCGATCATCACGATCCTGGGCTGGGCCGGCGCAGGCGTCCTGCTGCTTGCCTATGCGCTGGTGTCCGCCAAGCGCCTGGCCGGTGACGGCTGGCAGTTTCAGCTGCTCAACCTGGCCGGCGGCCTCGCGCTGGCAATCAACTCGGCGTGGTCCGGCGCCTGGCCGTCCGCCGTCCTCAACATCGTCTGGGTCGCCATCGGCACTGTCACGATCGCCCGCATCGCGACCACCCGGCGCGCTGCGGCCACTCCACACTCCCCGGCCACTCCGGGATAGCGCGACCAGCCCGGGCACCGCGGCCGCTCCAGGGATCGCAGCCGTCCCAGGCATCGTCGGCGTCCCAGGCATCGCGGCCGTCCCAGACATCGCAGCCGTCCCAGACATCGCAGCCATCCACGCACCGTCGCCATCCCAAGCACCGCGGCCGCCCCAAGCGCTGTGGCCGTTCCAAGCACCGCGGCCATCCCACACACCGCGGCCGCTCCTGGCACAGCGGCCACCCCAGCCGCGTGGACTGCAAGATCCACGTGACTGCCGACTGAGCCTGGTCCCCGCCGCCTTTGCTCTGCTTACCTCCCGCGCGGCGCCCGAAAAATCACCTCATATGGACGCGCGGCAGTCTTGGTAAGCAGAGCAAAGGTGGGCCGGACGCGGCATGGGCCCGCTCCCGGAGGAGCGAGCCCATGCGTGGAAGGAAACTACGGCGTTACCGGTTCACCGCGTCACAGCGCGAAGCAGGCGCCCGGCTCGCGGTGGTCGACGACGTTCTTCACGCCGTCGTTGATCGGGGCGACCTTGTTGTACTCGCACTCCAGGCTGCCGGCGATCGTGTTACCCGAGATGACGACCGCGCCCGCGGTGTCGTGCACGTCCAGGTCGCCGGAGATGCGGTTGCCGGAGACCAGGACCTGCGCCAGCTCGTCGGCCCAGACGTTGCCCGCGATGCTGCTGTCGACAAGCGAGAACGTGCCGCCGCCGGTGACCCGGACCGAGCCCGCCACGGTGGCCTTGTAGGCCAGCAGCGTCGCGCCCTTCGACACCTCCACCTTGCCGCTGATCGTGCCGCCGTCGACGCAGGTGACGCCGGTCTTGGCGGTCACGCCGCGGGAGGCGTCACGAAGCACCGTGTCGCAGACCGGGTACTCCGGCTGCGTCTGCACGTTGAGGCCGGCGAACCGGACCGCCTTCGCGCTGTTCGTCCGCGGGTCGTCGAGCTTCAGCACGTCGAAGCCCTTGGCGATGTCGTTCGAGTAGATCAGGCCGTTGTAGTAGTACGCGGACCACGAGCCGCCGGTGATCGGCGTGGTGGTGCTGAGCGGGCCGCGCTCCCAGTAGCCGAGCTCCACCGGGTTAGCCGAGTCGGTGAAGTCCCAGACCGAGATGCCGCCCTGGTACCAGGCCTGGACCAGGATGTCGCGGCCCATCGCCGGGATGATCGAGCCGTTGTGCGCCACGCAGTTCTCGGTCATGGCGTTCTCACGCGGGATCTTGAAGTAGCTCTTGAACGTCAGCTTCCCGCCGGCCAGGTCGTAGACCGCGTCGGCGCCGCGGGTCGGGCCGGTCGTCGGGTTGCACTCCGCGGAGCCGCCGCCGCCCAGCTCGTCGGTGAAGATCACCTTGGTGCCGGCGTTGTTGAACGAGGCGGAGTGCCAGAACGCGAAGTTCGTCAGGTCGCGCACGCGCTCGGTAACCACAGGCACCTCGGGGTTCGAGATGTCGAGCAGGATGCCGTCACCCATGCAGGCGCCCGCCGCGATCTTCTTGGCCGGGAACGCGGTGATGTCGTGGCAGCCGCTCGTGGTGGAGCTGCCGTTGCCGCCCGGGTTGCCGCCGTCCGGGAACAGGTTCGGCTCGGAGATCACGGCGGCGGACGTGGGGGTCGCCAGCGGCACCTTGATGATCGAGATCGAGTCGTGCGGCGGCTGGCAGTCCGGGTACGTCGCGGACGGCGAGTACGACGAGATGTACAGGTACGCGTCCGTCTTGCCGGGGATCAGCGTGTGCGTGTGCGAGCCGCAGCTGGTCTCCACCGACTTGATGTACTTCGGCGCGGCCTTGTCGCTGATGTCGAAGATCTTGATGCCTTCCCACGACCCCTTCACGGAGGCCGAGGAGGCGGTGCTGTTGCACGAGTCGTCGCTGCGCGGCGCGTCCGTGGACACGAAGAGCAGGTCGCCGAGAACGGAGATGTCGTTCTGCCCGCCGGGGCAGAGCACCTCGGTCACCACGGCCGGCGCCGTCGGGACGGTGATGTCGTAGATGACGAAACCGTTGTAGTTGCCGGAGAACGCGTACTTCCCCTGGAACGCCAGGTCGGAGTTCAGCGAGTTGAACGCGGCCGACTTCGGCACGTTCGCCAACTGGGTGATGTTGTCGCTGGAGGCGATCTCGTCGACACCGGGTATCTCCGCGTAGGCGGCGGTCGGCGCCACGGCCACTGCCACCAGGGTGGCGGCGGCAGCGGCGAACCCGGCGAAGCCGAGCCTGCTCAACCCTCGTGGGGTTTGGCTGGTCATCTGGCCCTGCCCTTCGTTCGGGACGGCAAGCCGACTGCCGTCCCAGACATCGAAGCATTCAAAATCAGCGAACGCTACCCCGTTGTGAGGTTCCCGCCACCCTGCGTCCGGTACGCAACGGAAACGTCGCAATGGACAATCACGTTGGCTGATCTCTCGGTCAGCGCGAGGCCCTCGGCGGGACTCGGCGGAGATCCTCGCCGGGAGTGGTGGATGGGTTACTGTGCTCGAATGCGCGCACGTCTGTCCGACATCGCCCAGCAGGCGCAGGTCAGCGAGGCGACGGTGTCCCGCGTCCTCAACGACCGGCCGGGCGTCTCCACCGACACGCGCCAGGCCGTGCTCACCGCGCTCGACGTGCTGGGCTACGAGCGTCCCGCGCGCCTGCGCAAGCGAAGCGCGGGTCTGGTCGGGCTGATAGTGCCGGAGCTGAACAACCCGATCTTCCCGGCCTTCGCGCAGGAGATCGAGTCGAGCCTGGCCCAGACCGGGTACACGCCGGTGCTGTGCACGCAGACCCCAGGCGGCGTGACCGAGGACGAGTACGTGGAGATGCTTCTCGACCGCCAGGTCTCCGGCATCGTCTTCGTGTCCGGGCTGCACGCGGACACCACGTCGGACCGGGACCGCTACCGCCGGCTCACCAGCCGCCCGATGCCGATCGTGCTGATCAACGGGTACGCACCGGACATCGACGCGCCGTTCATCTCCTGCGACGACCGGGAGGCGGGCGAGCTGGCCGTGTCGCACCTGGTCGCACTCGGCCACCGGCGGATCGGCTTCATCTCCGGCCCGTCCCGGTTCACGCCGGTGCAGCGCAAGATCGACGGTTACCGCGCGGCCATGAAGCGCCTGGTCGGCAGCTCCGGCGCGGAGCTTGACGCGCTCATCTCACTGTCGCTGTTCGGCGTGGAGGGCGGCGACGCGGCCTCCACGAAGCTGCTTGACGCGGGCGCCACCGCGATCATCTCCGGCTCGGACCTGATGGCGCTTGGCGCGGTGCGGGCGGCGCGTCGGCGCGGGCTCTCCGTCCCGGGCGACCTGTCCGTGGTCGGCTTCGACGACTCGCCGCTTACCGCGTTCACCGACCCGCCGCTGACCACGCTCCGCCAGCCGGTGAACCCGATGGCCGTGGCCGCGGTACGCGCGCTTGTCGACGAGATCAACGGCCACGCGGCGCCGCGCTCGGAGTACGTGTTCCGCCCCGAGCTGGTGGTCCGGGGCTCCACCGCGGCGGTTCGCGCCACTCTCGCCGTACCCGCGTGATCTGGTTTCGGTTCTGGGAGGCCCGGGTACAGCAGGGATCCGTGAGTACGGACGGGCCCCTTGTGGTGGGGGGTTGGTGTGTGTCGAAGGCCCCGTGAGCGTCAGCTCCGGGGCCTTTACCCTGCGGCAGTGAGTCAGACCGGCAGTCGCGCCGCGATCCGCTACCAATCTCCCGGTGCCACCGGTCAGACCGGCAGTCGCGCCGCGATCCGCTTCATACCTGCTTTGATCTCGGCCGGCGTCGGCGGTTCCGATGACTCCAGGTGCTCGTGGTCGTGGTCGTGCTCGTCGAGCATCCCGTCCAGCCCGGTGTCGCCGAAGCTCTCGTCGCCGAGCTGCGGCGGCTCCTCCTCGGCCAGGCGGCGTGCCTTCTCGATCTCGTCGCGGACCTCGCTCACGGCCGTCGACGGCAGCAGCGGCTCGACCACGGCCATCAGCTGCTCGTCCGCCACCACCGCCTCGGCAAGCGACAGCGCGTGCTGGCGTTCGTACGGCCCGCAGACCACCGGCTCCCACTCGTCGTCGTCCGACAGCGGCCCGAACGTGATGATCCACGGCAGGTCGAGCGTGGGCGAGTCGTCCGGCAGGTCAAGCGTTACCAAAGCCCCCATGCGCCCCATCATGCCAATTGCGGGGCGTCGCCGTCATGGTTCTCCACGGGGCCGCCGGAGTAGTCCCAGACCTTGCCGTGCGGGCTGGTCGCGGCCCAGGCGGCGGCGAAGAGCAGCACCCGGTTGAGCGCGTAGAGGTAGACAAGCAGCCCGACCGCGCCGGTGACCACCGTGTACGCCGGATTGTGCTGGGCGAGCCCGATGATGTAGCGGCCCACCGAGTTCAGCAGCGTAACGCCGATGCCGACCTGAAGCACCGGCGGCGTCACCCGGCGCATGGTCATCCGCAGCCGGGGCACCGCGACAAGCAGTGCGGCGCCGAGAAGCATGTTCAGCAGCAGCTGCATCAGCCAGGCGTAGGCGGTCTTCAGGAAACCAAGCCCGCCGGCCAGCCAGTCGATCAGGCCCTCGAGCGCGTCCACCGCCGCGATCGACGCGGCAAGCATGACCAGGATGCCGAGCAGCACGCCCAGGTCGACAAGCCGCCGGATCACCAGGTTGCCGGGCTGCTGTTCCAGATTCCAGATCAGCCGCTGCGAGGAGCGGATCGCCTCCACCCAGCCGATGCCGGAGAAGAGCAGCCCGACCAGGCCGATCAGGCCGACCCGGCCGCGGCTGTCCAGGATCGCGTTCGGGTCGATGATCTGCATGTTCTGCGACAGGTAGTGCCGCACCGCGTCGAACAGGTCCAGGTTGAAACTGAGCAGGAAACCGAAGACGGAGTACGCCAGCAGGCCGATCGCGAACAGCGCGAAGAACGAGTAGTACGCGAGCGCGGCGGCGCACCGGCCGGCCTGCACCTGGTTGTACCGCTCCTGAGCCAGCCAGAAGTGGTTGAAGATCCGGTTGGCCCGCCGGGCGCGGTCGATGACGTCATCGATGGCCTGCAGGAACCGGCCGAACACGTCGCCTCCGGACCTAACGCAGCGGGAAGTCGCGCCGGGGCTGCCAGGCGCCTTCGCCACCGTGCAGGAACAGCGTGAACGCGTCCACCTCGAACCGCGCCTCGAAGTCCGCCAGGTCCTCGTAGGCCGCGTCGAGCGCCTCGGCCGGCACGTCCTGGGCGATCGTGACGTGCGGGTGGTACGGGAACTTCAGCTGCCGGTCGATGTCCTCGGCCGCCGCGATCGCCGAGGCCAGCCGCTCACACTCGCCGATGCCGGTGGCGACCGCGACGAACACCACCTGGGTCAGCGGCCGGAACGTACCGGTGCCGCGCAGGTGCAGCTCGAACGACGGGTGCGCGGACGCGACGGCCGCCAGGTGCTTCTCGATCGCCGGCAACGCGTCCGCGTCGACCTCGGTCGGGCCGAGCAGCGTCACGTGCGCGGGCACGAACGCGGCCTGCGGGTCGCCGGCGATCGCCCGGCGCTCGGTGAGCTCACGCCCCCACGGCTCCGGGATGTCGACGGCGACGCCGACCTTGGTGGTGCGCGGCACCTAGGCCTTCCCCGCCAGGAAGCCGATGCGCTCGTACGTTGCCGCGAGCGTGGTGGACGCGATCTCCCGCGCCTTCACCGCGCCCTCGGCGAGCACCTTGTCCAGCTGGGCCGGGTCGTCCAGGTAGGCCTTGGTGCGTTCCTGGATCGGCGTGACGAAGTCGACCACCACAGCGGCCAGGTCCTTCTTCAGGTCGCCGTAGCCCTTGCCGTCGTACGCCGTGGTCAGGTCCTCGATCGACCGCCCGGTGAGCGCGGAGTAGATGGTGAGCAGGTTGGAGATGCCCGGCTTGTGCTCCGGGTCGAAGACGATGTCGCGGCCGGTGTCGGTGACCGCCGACTTGATCTTCTTGCCGGACCGGGCCGGCGTCTCCAGCAGCTCGATGATGCCGTTCGGCGAGGAGGCCGACTTCGACATCTTCGCGGTCGGCTCCTGCAGGTCGGTGATCTTCGCGGTGTCCTTGACGATGAACGGCTGCGGGACCGTGAACGTCGCGCCGTACCTGTGGTTGAAGCGCTGCGCCAGGTCGCGGGTCAGCTCCAGGTGCTGCCGCTGGTCCTCGCCGACCGGCACCGCGTCCGCCTGGTAGAGCAGGATGTCCGCGGCCTGAAGGATCGGGTACGTGAACAGGCCGACCGAGGTGCTGTCCGCCCCCTGCTTGCCCGACTTGTCCTTGAACTGGGTCATCCGGCCGGCCTCGCCGAAGCCGGTCAGGCAGTTCATCACCCAGGCCAGCTGCGCGTGCTCGGGCACGTGCGACTGCACGAAGAGCGTGCACTTCTCCGGCTCCAGGCCGATCGCGAGCAGCTGGGCGGCGGAGACGCGGGTGCGCTGGCGCAGCACCGCGGGGTCCTGCGCGACAGTGATCGCGTGCAGGTCGACCACGCAGTAGAACGCGTCGTGCGAGTCCTGCAGCGGCACCCAGTTACGCAGCGCACCCAGGTAGTTGCCGAGGTGGAACGAGTCGGCGGTCGGCTGAATGCCGGAGAGCACCCGGGGACGCGGCGTTTCAGACATGGACACCATTCTGTCAGCGCCTCGGGAACCTTGTCACACAGGTATGGGTCGTACTCTGCGTGGAGAGAGTAGGTTGAAGCTTCAACTATCTTGATCCGACGACGCCGGGAGGCCACGGTTGTTGGCAGAACGCGACGAGGGAGTCGGCCGCGAGTCGGCACGCGACGAGGACGAGCGCGCGCTCACGGAGATCTACCACGCCTGCTACCGGCGGCTCGTGACCCAGGTCTACGCCTTCACCACCGATCTGACCGAGGCGCAGGACGTCGTCCAGGAGGCGTTCGCCCGCGCGCTGGCCCGGCCGGGGACGCTCACCTCGCTCGACAATCCGGAGGCCTGGCTGCGTACCGTGGCGATCAATGTGGTCCGGCGCCGCTGGCGACGCCGGAAACTGCTCGACACGATCCTGCTCCGGGACCGCCCGCTGGTCGAGGCCGTCACGCCGCCACCCGGCCCGGAACGGCCGGACGTGCACGCGGCGCTGGCCCGGATCCCGGCCGGCTATCGCCAGGTGATCACGCTTCACTACTTCGCCGACCTGCCGGTCGAGGAGATCGCCCAGCTCCTCGACCTGCCCACCGGCACTGTCAAGTCCCGCCTCCACCGGGGCCGGGCCGCGATGTCCGAACTGCTCGCCGACTACCCCGGACACGCACCGGAGCAGACTCCGGAGAAAACCGAGACAATGCAGAAACCAGCGACGGTACGACGCCGGCCCGCGCCCCTGACCGGCCCGGTCTCCGCGGCGGGGGTGGAGGTGGTCCGTGCCGGCTGAGGAGCCCTCCCTGGACGCTCGGCTCGACGCCGCCCGCAACGACATGCTGGGCCGGATCGACCAGCCTCCACTGGGCGCCCTGCGCGCCCGGGCGCACGCCCACCGCGCCCGGCGCCGACGCATCGCCACCGCCGCGGTCGCCACGCTCGCCGTGCTGACCGGCGGCGCGGTCGCGCTGCGCCCGCAGCTCGGCGGCAACGACACCCCGGACGGGGGTACGCCGATCGCCGCAGTGCCGGTGCCGGCGAGCCCGTCGGCGCCGCCCTCGACAGTCACCGGGGCCGGCATCTCCCTGACCGGCCTGGACCGGGACGCGCGCGTCACCGACCTGCCCGGCCGGATCGGCCAGGTCGCGTTCGTGGATCGGCAGACCGGCTACCTGCTCAACGACTGCGCCGGCGACAGCTCCTGCGCGCGCACGCTGGCCCGCACCACCGACGGCGGCCGGACGTGGGAGCTTGACGAGATCCACACCGACCTGGAGATCACCGAGCTGAACGCGTTCCCCGGCGGCACCGTGGTGCTCAGCTCCGCCACCGAGTCGCTCGTCTCGCAGAACTCCGGACGGAACTGGGCGCAGGTACCGGACGAGGGCACCTCGACGAACTCGCTCACCGCCGGCGACATGCTGTGCCGCAAGGAGCAGGGCGGCGCGTTCAAGACCGCCGCGCTCTCCACCGGCGGCCGCGCGGTGGCTCTCTCCTCCCAGCCGGCGATGGACGTGCGCTGGGTCGCCCCGGCCGCCAGCGCGTCCGGCGCCTGGTGGGTGGCGGGCGTCGGCCCGTTCGGCAAGGCCGCGGTCGCGGTCACCCACGACTCCGGCCAGAGCTGGAAGCCGGCCATGTTCGAGGTCCGTGACGTCGGCGGCATCTCGGTCGCGGTCCGCGCCTCCGAGGTCTACGTGCTCATCACCGGCGAGGGCGGCGGGCTGACCGGCGTCTTCCACTCCACCGACGGCGGCGGCACGTTCACGCCGACCCGCGCCACGGCCGGTGCCGGCGATCCGGTGTCGGTCTCCGGCGAGGCCGTACCGCTGCCGGACGGCCGCCTGCTGATCGCGGGCGCCGGTGCGACCTGGTGGGTCAGCTCCGATCACGGCGCCACGTTCACGAAGCTGGCCGGCTCGCTCCCGGCCGTGGGCGCGCTACGCCGGACCGCGGCCGGCTGGGTCGCGGACAACCTCTACGGCGCGGGCTACGTCGCCTTCTCCACCGACGGCGTGGACTGGCAGAAACTCTGGATCAAGTAGCCGCTGCTGATTTCCGCACATAACGGGCCTGCACCGGTGCGGTACCGGCCCGCTTTGCTCTGCTTACCTAACCAAAACGGACATCGCCGCGCCGCCGCGTCGTCGCGTCGCCGCGTCGCCGCATCGCCGCGCCGCCGGGTAAGCAGAGCAAAGCGGCGCCGCACGTCTCCCGCACCCGCCCCAGTCGATCAAGGACAGCGCAGAACGGCCCCGGGCGATCGCCCGGGGCCGTCACCACGTGGGTGGATCAGAGGCGTCGTGCGCCCGGCGCCGCGGTGGCCACGAACGTGGTCGGCGCCGTGAACGCACGGCCCGCGTAGGCCTTCTCCACCGCGATCCGGACCTCGTCCGCCGCGGACGTCTCGACGAGTGCCAGCACGCACCCGCCGAAGCCGCCCCCGGTCATCCGCGCGCCGTACGCGCCGGCCTCCAACGCCGCCGAGACCGCCAGGTCCACCTGCTCGACGGTGATCTCGAAGTCGTCGCGCATGGACGCGTGCGACGCGGTCATCAGCGGGCCGATGCCGCGCACGTCGCCGGCGCGCAGCAGCTCGACAGTGCGAAGCACCCGATCGTCCTCGGTGACGATGTGCCGGGTCCTGCGGCGCAGCACGTCGTCGTCCAGGCGGGCGAGCGCCGCGTCCAGGCCGTCGAGCGGCACGTCGCGCAGGGCGGGCACGCCGAGCGCCGCCGCGGCCGCCTCGCAGCTGGTGCGGCGCGCCGCGTACTCGCCGTCGACGAGCTGGTGCGGCGCGTTGCTGTTGATCACCAGGATGGCGAGACCAGCCGAGGCCAGGTCGAACGGGATGTGCTCGACCTCAAGCGACCGGCAGTCCAGGAACAGCGCGTGGCCCTCGCGGCAGCGGATCGACGCGGACTGGTCCAGGATGCCGCTCGGCATACCGACGTACCTGTTCTCGCCGAGCTGCGCGATCGCGGGCCGCTCCTCGACCGGCACGTCCAGGCCGCCCAGGTCCACAAGCGCGCCGAGCACCGCGGACTCCAGCGAGGCGGAGGAGGACAGGCCGGCGCCGAGCGGGACGTCGGAGGTGATCGCCATCCGCGCGCCCGGCACGTCGTACCCACGCTCGCGCAGTGCCCAGACGACCGAGGCGACGTAGGCGCCCCAGCCGGAGACGCCACCGGGCGTGAGGTCGTCCACGGTGAAGCGGATGGTCTCGCCGTTCAGCGCGGACCAGGCCTCCCAGACGCCGGCCTCGCCGGGCGCGGCCGCCACCTCGGTGCGCTGCGGGATCGCGAAGGGCAGCACGAACCCGTCGTTGTAGTCGGTGTGCTCGCCGATCAGGTTCACCCTGCCCGGCGCCGCCCAGGTGCCTTCCGGCGTACCGGAGAAGATCGACGTGAAGTGGTGAGCCGCTGACCCGCTCATGCCACGTGCTCCCGGTAGAACGTCCACGCGTCGCCGATCATCGCCTGGAGCGTCGGCTTGGCCGGGACCCAGCCCAGCTCCGCGCGTGCCTTCTCGGACGACGCGACAAGGGTCGCCGGGTCGCCGTCGCGGCGCGGCGCGACCTCGACCGGCAGCTCCGCGCCGGTGACCTCGCGGACCGCCACCGCCACCTCGCGGTTGGAGAAGCCCTGGCCGTTGCCGAGGTTGTAGAACCGGTGCTCGCCCGGCGCGGAGCTCTCCAGCGCCAGCAGGTGCGCGCGGGCCAGGTCCTCGACGTGGATGTAGTCGCGCACGCAGGTGCCGTCCGGCGTCGGGTAGTCGTCGCCGAAGAGCGTGAGCTTCTCCCGCTGACCGGCCGCGACCTGCAGCGCGATCGGGATCAGGTGCGTCTCCGGGTCGTGCTTCTCGCCGATCGCGATGTCGTCGTTGATGTAGGCGCCGGCGACGTTGAAGTAGCGCAGCGACGTGACGCCGAGCTTGTGCGCGAACGCCTCGGAGGTCAGCGCCATGTCGAACGCGAGCTTGGTCGCGCCGTAGGTGCTTGTCGGAAGCGTCACCGCGGTCTCGGTGATCGGGATCTCGGTCGGGTTGCCGTAGCAGGCGGCCGTGGAGGAGAAGACGAACCGGGGCACGCCGGCCGCGCGGACCGCATCGAGCAGCGCGAGCGACCCGACCACGTTGTGCTGCCAGTACAGCTCCGGCTTGATCATCGACTCACCCGCGGCGATCAGCCCGGCGAAGTGCAGCACCCCGTCGAACCCGGACCCGGGCGTGAGCACCCGGGCCGCGTCAGTGATGTCGGCTTGGATGAACGTGGCGTCCCGGGCGACCGACTCGGCGTGGCCGGTGATCAGGCTGTCGAGGACTGTCACCTCGTGCCCGGCGTCGAGCAGCAGCCGGCTGACGACGCTGCCGATGTATCCGGCGCCGCCGGTGACGAGCAATTTCACGTCCGTGGCCTCCTAGAGTGGTGTGCTACCCACCATAGTTCCACCAGAATCGCTCAAAGGTCAACAGATTCAAACATCGCGAGGGTACGAAAAAGGGCCGCCACCCGGACGGCCCCTTCATCGTGCGTGGTGCTCAGCTCGCCTCGCGGATGATCCCGGCGGCGACCGTGCGGTTCGTGGTCTCGTCGATCAGGATGAACCCGCCGGTGGTGCGATTGCGCCGGTACTCGTCCGCGAGCAACGGCACCGTGGTGCGCAGCCGAACCCGGCCGATCTCGTTGAGCCGCAGCTCGGTCGCGCCCTCGTTGCGGTGAAGCGTGTTCACGTCGATCTGGTACTGCAGGCCGCGCACCACTGCCCGCGCGGTCCGGGTGGTGTGCTTGATCGCGTACTTGCCACCCACGGTGAGCGGCCGCGTCTCGTCCATCCAGCAGATCATGGCCTCGATGTCCTGGGCCGCGTTCGGCTGGTTGTGCGGGCGGCAGATCAGGTCGCCGCGCGAGATGTCGATCTCGTCCTCCAGCCGCACCGTCACCGACATCGGCGGGAACGCCTGCGCGACCGGGCCGTCAGCGGTGTCGATCGACGCGATCTTCGAGGTGAGGCCAGACGGCAGCACCATCACGTCGTCGCCCGGCTTCAGCACGCCGGACGCGACCTGACCGGCGTAGCCGCGGTAGTCGGTGACAGTTGTCGATTGCGGGCGGATCACGTACTGCACCGGGAAACGCACGTCGACCAGGTTGCGGTCGGACGCGATGTGCACGCGCTCCAGGTGGTGCAGCAGCGACGGCCCGTCGTACCACGGCGTCTTCTCGGACCTGGTGACGATGTTGTCGCCGTGCAGCGCGGAGATCGGGACGACCGAGAGGTCCGGCGCGTCGAGCTTCGCCGCGAACGAGGTGAACTCGTCCGCGATCCGGTCGTAGACCGCCTGGTCCCAGTCGACCAGGTCCATCTTGTTCACGCACAGGACCAGGTGCGGCACGCGCAGCAGCGAGCACAGGAACGCGTGCCGCCGGGACTGCTCGACAAGGCCCTTCCGCGCGTCCACAAGGATCAGCGCCAGGTCGGCGGTGGAGGCGCCGGTGACCATGTTCCGCGTGTACTGGATGTGCCCGGGGGTGTCCGCGATGATGAACTTCCGCCGCGGCGTGGAGAAGTACCGGTACGCGACGTCGATAGTGATGCCCTGCTCCCGCTCGGCCCGCAGGCCGTCGGTGAGCAGCGCCAGGTTGGTGTACTCGTCGCCGCGCGCCGCCGAGACCGCCTCGACGGCCTCCAGCTGGTCGGTGAAGAGCGACTTGGTGTCGTAGAGCAGGCGGCCGATCAACGTGGACTTGCCGTCGTCCACCGAGCCGGCGGTGGCGAACCGGAGCAGATCCACGGTGCGGGTGTCGTCCGCGGCCGGAGCAGGTGCCGTCATGGTCTAGAAGTAACCTTCCCGCTTGCGGTCTTCCATCGAGGCCTCGCTGACCCGGTCATCGCCCCGGGTCGCGCCGCGTTCGGTCAGGCGGGTGGCCGCGACCTCGGCGATGACCTTGTCCACCGTGTCCGCGTCCGACTCGACGGCCGCGGTCAGCGAGGCGTCGCCGACCGTCCGGTACCGCACCCGCTTGGTGATGATCTCCTCGCCCTCCCGGGCGTGCAGGTACTCGTTCACCGCGTAGAGCATGTTGTCCCGGACGACCACGTCGCGGTCGTGCGCGTAGTAGATCGACGGCAGGTCGATCTTCTCCCGCTCGATGTACCGCCAGATGTCCAGCTCGGTCCAGTTGGAGAGCGGGAACACCCGGATCGACTCACCGGCCTGGTGGCGGCCGTTGTAGAGCGACCACAGCTCGGGCCGCTGGTTCTTCGGGTCCCACTGGCCGAAGTCGTCGCGGAACGAGAACATCCGCTCCTTGGCCCGTGCCTTCTCCTCGTCCCGGCGGGCGCCGCCGAACAGCGCGTCGAACCGGTACTTTTCCTGCGCGGCGAGCAGCACCGGCGTCTGGATCCGGTTGCGGGTGCCGTCGGCCGGCTCCCGGACCGTCCCGGAGTCGATCGCCTCCTGCACGGACGCGACCACCAGGTTCAGCCCGAGCTGGGCGACGCGCCGGTCCCGGTACGCCAGCACCTCCGGGAAGTTGTGGCCGGTGTCCACATGCATGACCGGGAACGGGATGCGCGCGGGCGCGAACGCCTTCTCCGCGAGGCGCAGCATCACGATCGAGTCCTTGCCACCGGAGAAGAGCAGCGCCGGGCGCTCGAACTCGGCGACCACCTCGCGCATCACGAAGATGCTCTCCGCCTCCAGGGCGTCGAGGTGCGACACCCGGTACGTCGGCTGGGTCATGCCTCGTCCCTCATCCCGAACTCTCCTATTTCCCGACCAATCCGGTCGGTCAAGTGCTGAAAGCTGACCATCACGGTACCTGGAGATGTCCGCTCAGTGCCGAAAGCAACCGAGGAGCGAGATCCTTGCGGCACACCACCAGGTCCGGAAGGCGGGGGTCGGCGCCGTTATATTCCAGCGCAGATCCATCGACGCGGCTAGCGTGCAGGCCCGTGGCCGTCGCCACAGCCACCGGCGCGGCCGAGTCCCACTCGTACTGGCCGCCCGCATGCACGTACGCGTCGACCTCCCCGCCGATCACCGCGGCGATCTTCGCGCCGGCCGAGCCCATCGGCACCAGCTCCGCGCCGATCTCCTCGGCCAGCGCGCTCAGGAACGCCGGCGGCCGGGAGCGGCTCGCCGCCAGCCGCAGCCTGCCCCCGGTGGCGGACGCGACAGGCATCGGCGGGTACGCCGGCGGGTGGTCGGTGGCGATCACCCGGTGCTGGGCCGGGAGCGCCACCGCGCCGGCGGCAAGCCGGTTCGGGTGGGCGCAGTCGGCGCACCAGAGCGCCACGTGCACGGCCCAGTCCGCGCGGTCCTCCTCGGAGAACTCGCGCGTGCCGTCCAGCGGGTCGATGATCCACACCCGCTTCGCGTCCAGCCGGGCGCCACCCGTACCCCGGGCGTCTTCCTGCTCTTCGGAGAGCACCGCGTCGGCCGGGCGCCAGCGGGCCAGCTCGGACATCAGGAAGTCGTGCGCCCGCTTGTCGCCGGCCGCCTTGAGCGCGGCCGGGTCGTCGTGGCCGAGCTCCGCGCGCACCTCCATCAGCATCTGACCGGCGCGACCGGCCAGCCACCTGGCGAACGCGCCGTCGATGACCGGCGGGCTCACCGCCGCGGGCTCGCGGCGCTGCCCGGCCAGGGGCGCCCGCTCGGCCACCCCACCGCTCTGACTCTCACCCATGCCTCGTCCACCATTCGCTTTCTCCGGCAGGCCACGTGCTCGCCTCCGGCAGGCTCAGTAGGCGCCCGAGGAGCGGGCCACCACGGCCACCGTACGCAGCAGGATCGTCAGATCCAGTGACAGCGACCAATTCTCCACATAGCTGAGGTCCAGCCGGACCGCCTCGTCCCAGGTGAGGTCGGAGCGTCCGGAGACCTGCCACAGCCCGGTCATCCCGGGTTTGACCACCAGACGGCGCCGGGCGTCGTCCGGGTACGCGGCGACCTCGGCCGGTAACGGCGGCCTCGGCCCCACAAGCGACATCTCCCCGCGCAGCACGTTGATCAGCTGCGGGAGCTCGTCCAGGGAGAGCCGGCGCAGCCAGCGGCCGACCGGCGTGACCCGGGGATCGTCACGGATCTTGAAGAGCACACCGTCGTGCTCGTTGAGGTGGCGGAGCTCGGCGAGCCGGGCCTCCGCGTCCGGGTACATGCTGCGGAACTTGTACATGACGAACGTGCGCCCGTCCCGTCCGATACGTACCTGGCGGAAGAATACCGGCCCGGGTGAGCTCCATCGCACGGCGGCGGCCAGCCCGAGCAGCACCGGCGCGCTCATCAGCAGCAGCGCGGCCGCGCCGGCCCGGTCGACGATCTCCTTCACCACCCGGGTGGCGCCGTCAAGTCGCGGGTGGTCGACGTGAAGCATCGGCAGGCCGTCCACCGGGCGCACAGTGGTCCGCGAGCCGGCCACGTCGATGAGCGCGCTGGCCACGATCAGGTCCGCCTCGTTGCGCTCAAGCCGCCAGGCCAGCCGGCGCAGTGCCTGGCCGTCAAGCTCCGGGCAGCTCAGCACGATCACTGTGTCCGCGCCGGCCGCGTCCACCGCCTCGGCCACGTCGTCGAACGTGCCGTAGACCGGCAGGCCGACCGCGCCGTCGTGCCGCGGCGGCAGGCAGGCGCCGACCACCTCGTACCCGTGATAGCGCTCGCGGCGCAGCTGCCGGCTCATGTGGATCACCGCGAGCTCGTGGCCGACCAGGATCACCCGGCGCATGCAGTGACCCCGGGCGCGCGCCACGTGCAGCCGCTTGCGCAGCAGGAAGCGGACCGAGACGGCGGCCGCGGTGGCGACCGGCAACGCCATCAGCACGTAGGAGCGGGCCAGCGGCAGCTCAAGCGCGTACGAGACGATCGCGGCCGCCGCGGTGAGCCCGAGCCCGGCCCGGATCACCCGCTGGTACTCGTCGATGCCAACGTAGAGGTAGCGGCGCTCGTAGCAGCGCCCGACCGCCAGCACCGCGATCAACGCGACCGGCAGCAGCACGGAGAGCAGCGCGTACACCTGGTTCCGGGCGGTGACCACCTGGCCGAAGCGAAGCGCGAACGCGAGCGCGCCGGCGAGCACGCCGACCACGAGGTCCGCGGCGAGCAGGTGCCTGACGTAGCGGCCCTCCCAGCCGTACCGCCGGGAGGCGGCCGCGTGCCGGCCCGGTGTGCGCCGCAGCGGGCGCGGGCGGTCCGGGACGGCAGGCGGCAGGTCGGACACCGGGCTCACCGGCGCGACCGTGCGGTCGAACTCCTCCTGGATCCGCTTCATCGACACCGTGGCCGCCGGGTCGTCCCAGTCAAGCGGCGCCCGGGGCGGCGGAGCCGGCGACTCCGGGGGATGGACCTCCTCGACCAGGATGCCGTCCGGGGTGACCCGGTAGAGCACCGGCCAGGTGGCGTCCGCGTCGCGCACCCGCCCCTGCTCCACCGTGCCTCACCCCCGCAGCCTGCGTGACGGGCTCGGCTCTACCGGCCCGCCCCGGTGACCAACGGAGTACTGATGGCCACGACACGGCTCAGCAAGGGTGGACATATGCGGTCGAAGCGGGCATCAGCTCCCGTGGAAGACGTTCTGCGCGGGCTCCAGGCCCTTCTCGACGATCATCTCGGTGAAGTCCGCCGCGCGGTCCACCAGGAACTCGAGTTCCTTGCGCTCGGCGCCGGAGAAGTCGGAGAGGACGTAGTCCGCCGGGTCCTGACGGCCGGGCGGACGGCCCACGCCGAACCGCACACGCGCGTACTCCTTGGTCGCGAGCGACTTGGAGATCGAGCGCAGGCCGTTGTGGCCGCCCTCGCCGCCGCCGCGCTTCGCCCGCAGCTCGCCGTACGGGATGTCCAGCTCGTCGTGGACCGCGATCACATGCTCGACCGGGATCTTGTAGAACTGGGCAAGCGCCGCGGCCGGGGCGCCGGAGAGGTTCATGTAGGTGAGCGGCTTCGCGAGCACCAGCCGCGGGCCGCCGATGCCGAGCCGGCCCTCGGCCACGTCCGCCACGGCGCGCTTGTGCCTGCCGAACTTTCCGCCGGTCCGCTTCGCCAGCAGGTCGGCGATCATGAAACCGACGTTGTGCCGGTTCCCCGCGTACTCCTTGCCGGGATTGCCGAGGCCCACGATCAGCCAGGGCGCGTCATCGATGGAGATCTCGTCGGCCATGGGCTCCTCCTGAGGTGTGGGCTACTCGCGATGAAGGCGCCCGCCCCACACCGGGACGGGCGCCTCACGACGAAAGCGGAGCAGCTACTCCATCGGCCTGTGGAACCAGGCCGTAAGCGAATGGTGAATTACTCAGCCGCGGCCTCGGCCGACTCCTCAGCGGTGTCGCCGGAGTCGCCCTCCAGCTCGGCGGCGGTCGGCGCGGCGGTGATGTTCGCCAGGACCAGCGACGGGTCCGCGATCAGCTCGGTGCCCTCCGGCAGCTTGACGTCGCCCGCGGTGACCTGCGTGCCGGCCTCGAGGCCCTCGATCGAGACCTCCAGGGTCTCCGGCAGGTGCAGCGCCTCGGCGGACACGGAGAGCGTGTCGTTCTCGTGCTGGATCAGCGTGTTCTTGGCGGCCTCGCCGGTCAGCACGATGCGGATGTCGACGGTGACCTTCTCGCCGCGCTTCACGATGATCAGGTCGATGTGCTCGAACGTGTCCTTGATCGGGTCACGCTGGATGGCCTTGGCGAGCGCCAGGATCGGGCTGCCGCCCGTGACGTCGATCGCGAAGACCTGGTTGGCGCCACCGTGCCGGATAGCGGCGGCGAACTCACGGGCGGGGAGCGCGATGTGCTGCGGCTTCTCGCCGTGCCCGTACAGCACGGCGGGGACCTTGCCGGCACGGCGAGTACGGCGGGCGCCGCCCTTGCCGAACTCGGTGCGAAGCTCGGCGCTGATCTTTACCTCGGACACGGAAGTAACTCCTGATGCTTTCGTCGGGCTCGTGTGCGATGCTCACCCGATCAAGACCGGATGAAGTGGCTGCGGTGCCGGGCGAGAGGGGCGCGCTGGGCGCGGGGCCCGAGGCTCTCGAACGAGCCCGGAACACCGCGTCGATCACGATGCCTCCGTGCGGCCAGTGCTTCGTCAGCAGCGGCCCGCAGGGCACCCTCGCCGTGGCAACCTGACCAGTCTACCCACGGCGTTTCGCCACCCCGACGTGACCCCCGCTCCTCCACACCCCCCGGCTGGTCACAGCCGCGTGCGCCACAGGACTCCGTCGCCGGTCGGGGCTACCCGACCGGCGATGGTCCTATCAGAGCTTCCGCCCACCAGTTGACACCATCAGCAACAAACGGCGGAGGGTTTTGACCAGGAAAAACGGGTCGAAACCTAGGAAAGCCCCCCGAACAGCGTGGTCACCGAGCCATCGTCGAAGACCTCGCGGATGGCCCGCGCCAGCAGCGGCGCGATCGACAGCGTGGTGATCTTGTCGAGCTGCTTCTCCGGCGTCAGCGGCAACGTGTTGGTGATGACGATCTCGCTGATCGGGCCGTTCTTCAGCCGCTCGGTGGCCGGGTCGGACATCAGCGCGTGCGTCGCCGCCACCACGATGTCCGCCGCTCCCGACTCGTGCAGGATCTCCGCGGCCTTCGCGATCGTGCCGCCCGTGTCGATCATGTCGTCGACGATCAGGCAGACCCGGCCCTCCACGTCACCGACCACCCGGTTCGCCACCACCTGGTTCGGCTTCAGCGGGTCCCGGGTCTTGTGGATGAACGCCAGCGGGCAGCCGCCAAGCCGGTCCGTCCAGCGCTCCGCGACCCGCACCCGGCCGGAGTCCGGCGCGACCACGGTCATCGGGCGGCCCTCGTACTTCTGCTCGATGTAGGACGCGAGGATGTCCATGGCGAACAGGTGGTCGACCGGGCCGTCGAAGAAGCCCTGGATCTGCGCGGTGTGCAGGTCCACGGTGAGGATCCGGCTGGCGCCTGCGGTCTTCAGCAGGTCCGCCACCAGACGGGCCGAGATCGGCTCCCGGCCGCGGTGCTTCTTGTCCTGCCGCGCGTACGGGTAGAACGGCAGCACCACGGTGATCCGCTTGGCCGACCCCCGCTTCAGCGCGTCGACCATGATCAGGGTTTCCATCACCCAGCGGTTGACGCCCTCGGTGATCGACTGGACGACGAACGCGTCCGACCCCCGGACCGACTCATTGAATCGCACGAAGATCTCGCCGTTCGCGAACTCGTACGAGTCTGACGGAGTCGGCGCGATCCCCAGGGTCTTGCCGATCTCCTGCGCGAGCTCAGGGAACCCCCGGCCGCTGAAGAGCATCAGGCTCTTACGGTTCTCCGCGACGATACTGCCCATCGGCGTAACGCTCCCCGATCGAGGGTGTGTGGTCACCGGCGGACGTCATCGTCGCCAGCAGATGCAGTATCTCCCCGTCAGCTGTCCGATCCATCGGGGTCTGCAACCTCGTTAGAAGCCTCACCCTGGCTTGCGCGAGCCCTGCCAGCGGCTTCGGCTGCCGGAGTGCCGGCCCGCCGGCGCTCCACCCAGCCCTCAATATTGCGCTGACGGCCCCGGGCGACACCGAGCGCACCCGCGGGAACATCCTCCGTGATCGTGGAGCCCGCTGCCGTGTAGGCACCGTCACCGATGGTGACCGGCGCGACGAACGTGTTGTCCGAGCCGGTCTTCGCGTGCGAGCCGACCACCGAGCGGGACTTCTTCACACCGTCGTAGTTGACGAACACGGTGGCCGCGCCGATGTTGCTCTGCTCGCCGATCGTCGCGTCACCCACGTACGACAGGTGCGGCACCTTGCTCCCGGCGCCGATCTCCGAGTTCTTCGTCTCGACGAACGTGCCGACCTTCGCCCGGTCGTGAAGCGTCGACTTCGGGCGCAGGTACGCGTACGGCCCCACGCTCGCCCCGGCCCCGATCGACGACTCCACCGCGTGCGCGCGCAGCACTGTCGCGCCCGCGCCCACGCTCGTGTCGACAAGCGTCACGTCCGGCCCGACCGTCGCGCCGGCCGCCACGGACGACGTACCCCGGATCTGGGTGTTCTGGTCGATGACCGCGTCAGGTGCGACGCTCGCCGTGATGTCGACCCAGGTGGTCGCCGGGTCCAGGATCGCGACGCCGGAGCGCATCAGCGCGGTGTTGATCCGGTCGCGCAGCCGGGCGCGCAGCCCGGCCAGCTCCACCCGGTCGTTGCAGCCGAGCGTCTCCTCCGCGTTCGCCGCGACGTGCACGCCGACCGGCTCGCCCGCGGCCGCGAGCAGCCCAAACACGTCGGTCAGGTACTCCTCGCCCTGGTCGTTGTCGGTGGAGAGCTTGCCGAGCGTGGTCCGCAGCGTCGCGGCGTCGAACGCGTAGATGCCGGCGTTGACCTCAGTGATCAGGCGCTCGGCCTTGGACGCGTCCCGCTCCTCGACGATCCGCTCCAGCCCACCGTCCGCGGCCCGCACGATCCGGCCCAGCCCGATCGGGTCGGCCACGGACGCGGCCAGCACCGTCGCGGCCGCGCCGGCGGTCTCGTGCGCCTCGATCAGCGCGGACACGGTCTCGGCGCGCAGCAGCGGCACGTCGCCGTTAAGCACCACCACGGTGCCGGCCAGCGAGGCTTCAAGCGACTCCAGCGCGATGCGCACCGCGTGCCCGGTGCCGTTCTGCCGCTCCTGGCGGACCGTCTGCGCGGCCGGCGCGATCTCGGCCAGATGGTTCGGCACCGCGTCGCCGCCGTGGCCCACGACGACAAGCGTGCGGTCCGCTCCGGCGGAGGTGGCGGCGGCCAGCACATGGCCGACGAGCGTGCGGCCGAGCAGCGGGTGCAGGACCTTGGGAAGGCTTGACTTCATCCGCTTGCCCTCGCCGGCGGCGAGAACGATGACGGTGCGGGGCCGGGCCTGGCTCACGAGGATGCTCCGATTCAGGCGGTAGCGGGGTTGCGGCCCCATGCTAGGCCAGACGGCGCGACCGGGCCGGACTTCCCCCAGTCGCCAATCGGACGACGCCCTCGTTCGGTACAGAGATCGGTACGGTGCTCGGCCGCTAGGACTCGAACCTAGAATGTCGGGACCAAAACCCGAAGTGTTGCCAATTACACCACGGCCGATCGCGATGCCCCGTCAGCCTAGCGCCTTCCGCCACCCGCGCGGAATCGACATTGCCGCCGCAGTGGATCGCCGTGACCCCGATCGCCTCGGAATGATCCGGTGCGCCGTTCCTGGCAGGATGACGGGATGGCCGACGACATGCACGGCGATCACGCACGGCCGGTCACTCCCCCGAAGAGCCCCCGCGTGCGGATGTCCGCCGCCCAGCGCCGTGAGCAGCTGATCGTGATCGGCCGCCAGCTCTTCGCGGAGCGCGGCTTCGACGCCACCTCGATCGAGGAGGTCGCCGCCCGCGCCAAGGTCTCCAAGCCCGTCGTCTACGAGCACTTCGGCGGCAAGGAGGGCCTCTACGCCGTCGTCATCGACCGCGAGGTCCGCGCGCTGCTCGACCGCATCACCACCGCGCTCACCGCCGGCCACCCCCGCGAGCTGCTCGAACAGGCCGCGCTCGCGCTCCTCGACTACATCGAGGAGGAGACCCACGGCTTCCGGGTGCTGACCCGCGAGTCCCCACTGCTCACCGCCGCCGGCAGCTTCTCAAGCGTGATGAACGACGTCGCCCACCAGGTCGAGCACATCCTCGGCGCCGAATTCAAATCCCGGGGGTACGACCCGAAGCTCGCGGAGCTGTACTCGCAGGCGCTTGTCGGCATGGTCGCGCTTGTCGGCCGCTGGTGGCTCGAGGTCCGCAAGCCCCGCAAGGAGGTGGTCGCCGCCCACCTGGTCAACCTCTCCTGGAACGGCCTCTCCAACCTGGACGCGAAGCCCACCCTCATCACCCGCCCGGGAAAATAACCCCTCTTCCCGCTCACGCCGTGGTCCGGCCCGCCTGCTCCCGACTCTGTCGCCCATTCGCGTGCGGCGGTCTGAGGCCTCACGATCGAAGGCTGGCATCGAGGCCGGGAGTGTGACGGTTTGTTCCGGCTGATCGGCGGTCCCGCGGCACGCGGGCGCAGCACGGTCATCATCTAAGCGGCGGCCGGTCAGGGCGGCTGCGGTCCGGGCAGTCACGGTCAGGACGATCGCGGTCAGGACGATCGCGGCCTGGGCGGACGCGGCCTGGACGGACGCGGCCTGGGCGGACGCGGCCTGGGCGGACGCGGCCTGGACGGACGCGGCCTGGACGGACGCGGCCTGGGCGGACGCGGCCTGGACGGACGCGGCCTGGGCGGACGCGGCCTGGGCGGACGCGGCCTGGGCGGACGCGGCCTGGGCGGACGCGGCCTGGGCGGACGCGGCCTGGGCGGACGCGGCCTGGGCGGACG
>NZ_JBITDX010000041.1:0-6750 GCF_044454585.1 Catenuloplanes sp. NPDC051500 | reverse complement strand
GTCGCAAGGGCCTGCACCGAGAGAGCGATGTGGCCGGGAGAGCCGGTCGATCTCGGTCTGAGTGGTTGCAAGGACTGGCACCGAAGCCAAGAGCTCGCCGAAGAGCAAGCCGATCTTGGCTCTCGCGTGCCGCCGCGCCAGGGCAACGGCAGCCCGGACGCGCCGCGCCGAGATGGGTTCGTTGTGCGGGATCTCCCGTCCATCTGGCGGGATGCAAGATCCTTGCGGCTCTGGTGGCCCTTATCGCGCTCGCATAAGGGCCACCAGAGCCGCAAGGATCTTGACGTGGGCCTTCCTGCGCCTTCGGCGTCAGGAAGAACGCGCAGGCAGGCACTCATATAACGACATGTCGGGCGCGTAGCGCTCAGACCTGGGCACTGACCGCGGGGCCTCCACCTGACGCGGGCCGTGAGCGCTAGCTGTGTCCTGATATATGTGGATCCGGTGTGGGTTTGCGTTCATGCCCGGCCCTGAGACCTGCCGAAGTGCCACGACTGACCCGCACGACGGCGGAACCCGCGGCCTCGGTGCCGGCCCTTGTGCCCGCCCAAGCCGCAGCTGCCTCGTTCGCGGCTGCCTCGGTCCGCAGCCGCCTCGTTCGCGGATGCCCCGGTTCGCAGCTGCCTCGGTTCGCAGCTGCCTCGGTTCGCAGCCGCCTCGGTCCGCGGCTGCCCCGGTTCGCAGCCGCCTCGGCCCAAAGCCGCCTCTGCCCGCCGCCACCGAGACGACGGCCGTGCCGCTCGCCCTCCGCAACCGCAACAACCGACCGAAACCACTCACCACGCCCCAGCCCATTCGACCGTCGGTCCCCAAACGGTCGGACGCGAATGGGCAACAGAGTCGCTCCCGCGGGCAAACCTCCGCGGCGAGTTCCGCTGGCGCCCCGCACGTCGCTTCGAGCCGGCCCCGTCGCGCCCCCGAAGATCAATCCCCCACCGCCCCGCCACCTTTGCTCTGCTTACCCACGCGCGGCAGCCCCTTATAAAGCGATTTATCCCCCAGCCGTCGCGGCTCCAAGTAGCTGATCATGGCCGCATGCACGTTAGCCACGCTTTGAGGCCGCCAGAACGTGGCTACCGTACATACGGCCATGATCAGGCACTCGGCACTCGGCACCCGGCACCCGGCACCCGGCACCCGGCACATGGTGACCCGGTGACCCGGTGACCCGGCACACGGCGGCAGGCGACGGCACACGGCAGCAGGCGACGGCACACGGCAGCAGGCGACGGCACACGGCGGCAGGCGGCAGGCGCCCGGACGTCGGCGCGCTCGCCGCCACGCGGAGCGCGCCAGTTGGATCGCCCGCGCACGCGCCGCCACCTCCCGGCCCGTCACCGAGCCTGCGACTTGACGGCGTGGGGTGAGCGGCCTGGAAGAGGGCGGCTGGCTGACCGATTTGTTCAGGTAAGCAGAGCAAAGGCCGGTGGAGAGCTGGGTGGGCGGGTGCCGGGTGGATCTTTGATTGGCGGGACCGGCGACGGGACCGGATCCGAGCGGCGTGCGGAGCGCCAGCGGAGCCCGGCGTGAGGTTGGCCCGCGGGAGCGTGCGGGCCGTCAGCCACCACAGAGTGGGAAAATGTCCTGATTTTTCAGGATTTGGCGGGGAGCGCGCGGTTGTGGCGGATGGCGGCTTCGCCTGCGGGCTCGGTGGGGCCGGGCTTGTCGTAGAGGCCGGCGGTGAGGACCAGCGTGCCGATGATCAGCGAGACGATCACGTTGACCATGGACCAGTTGAAGATGTTGACGTCGGTGCGCATGACCGCGATCCCGGCCAAGCCGCCGGCCAGCAGCAGCCAGCTGCCGTAGTAGTTGATCCGGTGGCTGAGCTCGCCGCCGATCGCGTAGCCGCCCACCAGGATCGCGCCGAGCACGATGGAGAGCAGCGAGAACGCCATGTTGGTCCGCATCCAGAGCGCCCAGATGCTCTCCCGGGAGAAGAAGTCCTCACCGCTTGAGGCAATCACGCCCAGGATGCCGAAGGCCAGGATGACGATGCCGCACAGGCCGGACACCGCCCGGTAGAACGGCCGCAGGGGGTGATTGATCGGCATGTGAGCCACTTCGCCCACGCTCCTCGCGCGCTTGTCCGTCATGGATGCGGTGTTCCCGCGCGGCGCGCGGCGACACCTCGACTCCATCCTTCCCCACTGCACCTGCGTATATGCACAAAACCGCCCAAGGTGCGGGAGCACCGTGGGCGGTTCGGCGAGCGGGTCAGTGCGCGGCGGCGACCGCGCGGCCGGTGGCGGTGCTGCGCGAGTAGAGGCCCGCGGTGATCAGCAGCGTGCCGACCACGAACCACACGATCGTGGTGTTGATCGAGTGGTTGAGCACGTTCGCGTCGGTACGGATCACGGCCAGGAACATCATGCCGACGACGAGCATCCCCCACCCGAGGTAGGTGAATGCCAGCGTGTCCGCGTTCCGCCCGATCACGGTGCCGAGCACGACGAGCGCGCCGATCACGATCGCGAGCAGCGAGTTCGCCAGGTTGGTGCCCTGGCCGAGCACCTCGCCGACACCGATGCCCAGCGGCGGCTCGCCACCTGTCGAGATCGCGCCGAGCACCCCGAACACGATCATGTAGAGCCCACTCAGGCCACCGACGATGCGGTAGATCGGCCGCAGCGGGTGGTTGACGGGCATGTGCGACGCCATGGTCCTCAGCCTCCAAGGGGGGCGTACGCCGGTCGCACGCCGCGATCATCCGAATCGAGATTGTGACGCACGTGGCCGCCGGGGCCGCAGGAGCCCCGGCGGGACGCGGTCCAGCTCACCCGTCGCCGAGCTTGTCGGCCAGCTCCAGCCACGCTTCCTCGGCCTCGGCCATCTCCGCCTGCACCGCCTTGAGCTGCGCGTCCAGCTCCGAGATCTTGGCGTAGTCGGTGGCGTTGGCGGCCAGTTGCTCGTGCAGCTGCTTCGACTTCAGCTCCAGCCGGGAGACAGTGCGCTCCAGCTTGCCGAGCTCCTTCTTCCCGGAGCGCACGTCGGCGGCGGAGAGCGAGGAGGAG
Organism: Catenuloplanes sp. NPDC051500; assembly: GCF_044454585.1. Classification (NCBI taxonomy): domain Bacteria; kingdom Bacillati; phylum Actinomycetota; class Actinomycetes; order Micromonosporales; family Micromonosporaceae; genus Catenuloplanes; species Catenuloplanes sp. NPDC051500. The sequence continues at coordinate 3,736 of NZ_JBITDX010000041.1, read as the reverse complement.
GACGGGCCGGTCGCGGACTTCGACGACGAGGTCGACGAGATCGTGGCCGCCGGGACCGAGCCGATGCGCTCCAGGTACTCGTCGATGCCGCCCACCAGGTGGCTGATCTTGCCGTCGCCGAGCAGCCCGTACGCGGTGTCGGTGACCCGCTCCACCAGGTACCGGTCGTGGCTGGCCACGATCAGCGTGCCCGGCCAGGTGTCAAGCAGGTCCTCGAGCGAGGCAAGCGTGTCCGTGTCCAGGTCGTTTGTGGGCTCGTCGAGGAGCAGCAGGTTCGGCTCGCCGGCCAGCAGGCGGAGCAGCTGCAGCCGCCGCCGCTCGCCACCGGACAGGTCGGAGACCGGCGTCCAGAGCCGCTTGTCGGTGAATCCGAAGACCTCGGCCAGCTGGGACGCGGAGAGGTCCCGGTCGCCGAGCTGGACGCGCCGGGCGACCTCCTCGACCGCCTCCAGCAGCCGCAGATGGCCGGGCAGCTCGTGCAGCTCCTGGGAGAGGAACGCGGCCTTCACGGTCTGGCCCCGGCGGAAGACGCCGCCGTCCGGCTGGGTGATGCCGGCCAGCAGGCGCAGCAGCGTGGTCTTACCCGCGCCGTTCGCACCGAGCAGCGCGATCCGGTCGCCGGGCCCGATCCGCCAGGTGACGTCCTTCAGGATCTCCTTGGGGCCTGCGTGCAGCGTCACGCCCTCCAGGTCGTAGACCTGCTTGCCGAGCCGCGACGTGGCAAGCCGGGTCAGCGACACCGAGTCCCGGGCCGGCGGCACGTCCGCGATCAGCGCGTTGGCCGCGTCGATCCGGAACTGCGGCTTGGAGGTACGCGCCGGCGGCCCCCGCCGCAGCCAGGCGATCTCCTTGCGCAACAGGTTCTGCCTGCGGGCCTCGACCGCGGCGGCGACCCGCTCGCGCTCGACCCGGGCCAGCGTCCAGGCCGCGTACCCACCCTCGTAGGCGCGCACGGTCTGGTCCGCGACCTCCCAGGTGGAGGTGCAGACCGCGTCGAGGAACCAGCGATCGTGGGTGACCACGATCAGCGCGCCGCGGCGCTTCAGCAGGTGGTCGGCGAGCCAGTTGACGCCTGCCACATCCAGATGGTTTGTCGGCTCGTCCAGGATCAGCAGGTCGGACGTGCGGATCAGCAGCGCGGCAAGCGCCACCCGGCGCCGCTCGCCACCGGACATCGGGCCGACCGGCTGGTCCAGCCCGAGGTGCGGCATGCCCAGCCCGTCAAGCGTCGCGCGCACACCGGCGTCACCGGCCCACTCGTGCTCCGCACCGAAGCCCTCGTCCAGCCACGCGGTGCCGAGCACCACGTCCCGGACGGAGGCCTCCCCGTCCAGCTGGAACGTCTGCGGGAGCGAGGCCACGCGCAGGTCGCGGCGGTGTGTCACGCGGCCCTCGTCCGGCTCCTCCTGCTTGATGAGCATGCGCAGCAGCGTGCTCTTGCCGGCACCGTTCAGGCCGACGACGCCGATGCGGTCGGTGTCCTCCAGCCCGAGCGACACGTTCGTGAGCAGTGCGCCGACGGCGCCGTAGCCCTTCGAGACACGGTCAAGGTTGACCAGGTTCGCCATAACTCCCCAGATTTTCTTACAGAATGCGGGCGCCGGGCACGGGACCGTAGGCGGGCCCGGCGGCGCGGCAGAGGCCGGACGCCTCGATCTCCGCGGTGAGCGACTCGGCGTGTGCTGCGTCGCGGGCGAGGAAAAGGCAGGTCGGGCCGGAGCCGGAGACCAGGCTGGCACAGGCCCCGGCCGCGAGTCCGGCCTTGAGCAGGTCCGCCAGGCCGGGCCGGAGCGAGAGCGAGGCCGCCTGCAGGTCGTTGCCGAGCGCGGCGGCAAGCACGGCCGGGTCGCGCTGCCGGAGCGCGGCCAGCAGCGAATCGGCGGCGCCGATCGGCTGGGGGGCGTCCAGGCCGGCGCGCAGCCGGTCCAGCTCACGGAAGACGTCGGGGGTGGCGAGGCCGCCGTCCGCGACCGCGACCACCCAGTGCCAGGAATTCGGCCGGACCAGGACCGGGCTGATCGTCTCGCCGTGACCGGTGCCGAGCGCGGTGCCGCCGTAGATCAGGAACGGCACGTCAGAGCCGAGCGTGGCCGCGACCTCGGCCAACTGGTCCCGGGAGAGGCCGATGCCCCAGAGCGCGTCGCAGGCGACAAGGGCGGCGGCCGCGTCCGCGCTGCCACCGGCCAGACCGGCGGCGAGCGGGATCTGCTTCTTCAGGTGCAGCCGGGCGTGGGCCGGGACGCGGGCGTAGTCGGCAAGCGCCTGCACCGCGCGGATGATCAGGTTGGTGCCGTCGAGCGCGAGCGAGCCGGTGCCCTCACCCTCCATGGTGAGGCTCAGCGTGTCGCCGCGCCGCGCGGTCAGCTCGTCGTAGAGCGAGATCGCCTGGTAGACGGTGTTCAGCTCATGGAAACCGTCGTCGCGCAGCGGCCCCACGCCGAGGTGCAGGTTGATCTTCGAGGGAACGCGGACCCGCACCGGGCCCGCCATCGCCATCCGGGGACGGTCGTCCTCCGGTCTCCAGGCCTCCGTCACCGATCGGCTCCCCGGCCCGGGACGGCCTGTCCACCCACCATGTCGCTTCCACCCACCGTGTCGATCATCGCCGCCCACCTCCTCGTCCGCTCGGCTGGGCGCAACTCTACCGCCACGCCCGCCCGGGGCTAGGAACCCGCCGGGCCCGGACCGCCGGCCGCGGTCACGCCAGCGCCGCGAGCCGCTGCCGTGCCGATGCCGGCGGCCGCCGCGGCGGTGGCGATCGCGATGAAGCTCTCCACGTCCAGCTGCTCGCCCCGGACCCGCGGATCCACGCCCGCGGTGGTGAGCGTCTGCTCGGCGCGGTCCGCTCCCCCAGCCCAGCCGGCCAGCGCCGCGCGGAGCGTCTTGCGCCGTTGCGCGAACGCCGCGTCGACAACAGCGAAGACCGCCTCCCGGGGTACGCCGTCGCGCGGCTGCTCCCGGCGGGTGAAGGCGACGAGGCCGGAGTCCACGTTCGGGACCGGCCAGAACACGTTCGGCGGGACCTTGCCGGCCGCCTTTGCGGTGCCGTACCAGGCGAGCTTCACCGACGGCACGCCGTAGATCTTGGAGCCGGGGCCGGCGACCAGCCGGTCCGCGACCTCCTTCTGCACCATCACCAGGCCGCTGCGCAGGCTCGGCAGCGTGGCCAGCAGATGCAGCACGACCGGGACCGCCACGTTGTACGGCAGGTTCGCGACGAGCGCGGTCGGCGCCGGGTCCGGGAGCGCGGTGAGCCGGAGCGCGTCCTGCAGGTGCACGGTGAGCCGGTCCGCCAGGTCCGGCAGGCGCTCCGCGGCCGTCTGCGGCAGGCGGGCGGCGAGGACCGGATCGATCTCCACGGCGTGCACGTGACGCGCGACGCCGAGCAGGCCGAGCGTGAGCGAGCCCAGGCCGGGGCCGACCTCAAGCGCCACGTCGTCCGGGCCGAGGCCGGCGGCCGCCACGATGCGGCGGACCGTGTTCGGGTCGTGGACGAAGTTCTGCCCGAGTCTCTTGGTCGGCGACACGCCGAGGCCCGCCGCCAGCTCACGGATCTCCGCGGGGCCCAGTAGTCCGTCCATGAGGCGAGATCCTAGAACCGCTCCCCCGCAGCGTCTGCGGGGGAGCGGTTCTGAGCTGGAGCTAGTGTTCTGTCTCAGTTTTGAGTAGTCGTTTGTTGGAGGGCGACGCGTCCACGTCGGACTTTTGCGAGGATCGATTCGGTGGTGGCGGTCCA
>NZ_JBITDX010000040.1:0-47218 GCF_044454585.1 Catenuloplanes sp. NPDC051500 | reverse complement strand
ACCGACTATCGAAGGCCGCTGAGCACGTTCAAAGAAACCATCGATTGCGTAATTGGGCTCCACTTTCACCGGATGGCCGCTGAATAAGCCTCAATGAATGCGGGGAATGAACTTTGCGCACGAAGTCGCACCGCCGCCGCCGTGGGCCTCTATGGGATCACCGAGGTGCATAAGCTTCGCCGACAATATCACGGAGGTACTGAGGACGCAGAGATCTCCGAAATGCCCCGGAATGCCTTTGTTTTAGACTCCCTCAAACGTCCCGTGGAGGTAAAACAATTCCGAAGGATATACGGCGATCGGTTCATTCTCATCGGCTTGCAGGCTTCTCAAGAAACTCGGATCGCAAAGCTGTTTGAGAAAATTGCACCGGAGTCGCCATCCCTCGACGCTGTAGAGGTTAGAGGAATTGCCGAAAAGCTGCTTCGGCGCGATCTGAACGAGTCTGATGACTACGGGCAGAACATTTTGAAGACGTTTCCCATGTCGGATATCATTATAGATATCGACAAAGATGTCCATTATCAAACCAAGCGCTTCCTAGATCTGCTGTTTGGTCGTCCAGATCCCCCTGGGCCTGAAGCCGACGAGTTCGGCATGCATCTCGCAGCAAGCGCCAGCCTCCGTTCGCCGGAACTTGGACTCCGAGTAGGGGCCGCATTGCTTAGCCGACAGCGGACGATTATCAGTCTTGGTGTCAACGCCCATCCAGTCGCGGCAGCCACGCCAGCCTATGATGCAAGCCTCGTAGCAATCAAGAAGCTGGTCTTGGCCGCGCTGCGCGACCTTGGCTCCGGGGTCCTCAAGAAAAAGATCATGCAACGACTGGAAACTGATCCAGATCGTCTAGTAAATGATCTCCTCGATGGAACGCTGGCCTCCTCGCAGATTAGGGAGATCACAGAATTCCAACTCCCGGTGCACGCGGAGATGTCTGCACTGTTGGATGCCTTGCGGACCGGCGGCGTCATCGAAGGGGCGAAACTATATGTAACTGCTTATCCGTGTCACGGATGCGCTAAGCACCTCTTGGCGCTCGGAATTGATGTCTGCTATCTCGAGCCCTACGCGAAGAGTCGGGCGACCGCAATGTATGGAGTTGCTGGAACTGCCGCATTCTCACCTTTCACGGGGATCGCTCCACGAAGATTTGAGTCCTTGTTCAACGGGGCTGGCGACCGAAAGGACGATTCGGGCATTCGGATCGTGTGGGATGATCAGAAGCGAAAGGCAGCACAACCTCGCGTTAACATGCACCTGACGCAGGATGGTATTGCGCACCGCGAACTAGGCGCCCTGAGTAATATCCACACTGACTCAGCGTGATGGCGTGCAGCGATTTATGAGATGCATGCGACATTCGTGGACATGGCGAGGACCTTAATGCAGAATCGTCCGGTGCGAGTCGCGAACGATGAAGGATACGACATGAAGCTTGATGGAAGCGCGGATTTGGCTACCCGCCGCGCCGAGGGCCGCCAGCGCGCCATCGCCTCCGCTCGGAAGCGTTTCAAGAGGCTCCCAGTGGATGATCAGATGTCAGTGATCCAGGGCTTCGACGAAGCTGAGGAAGCTGGTCGCGCGATCGTGCGCCGGAACAACCACAACGCAGGAGCACTTCCTTCTGCCAACTAATACTTTGGGATCACGAACTTCCCTGGAGCCCGATCCAGGCAATTATCTGTCACTTGAACGAAATGGTCTCATCGGCAAATCCGCGCACGCGTCCTTGACTGAGCCTTTTTCATCCTGCGTGGCGGTCGGCTTCGACGGGGTGCAGAACGAGGATTGCCTGCACGATAACGGTGGCGCGGCGTAGGCAGCAGCGCAGTTTGATCATTAACTTCCAGGTCTTCAAGGTCGCGATGGCCCGTCCACCGCGGCCCGGATCCGGGCGTGTTGACGGTTGTAGCGCTCCTTCCAGCACCGGAGCTTGGGTCGGGAGCGATGGCGTTTGAATGGAACTCGGATGGTGTCGCCGGCTCTTTGGTTGCCCTTGTCCGCGAACGTGGTCACGTCTGCGCTGGTCAGGACGTCGAGTTGGCGGGCGGTGTTCAGGTCGTGGGTGCGGCCGGGCAGCGCGTCCGATGCCCAGATCAGTCTGCTGGCTGCGTCGGCGATGACCTGCACGTTTACGCCGTGCCGTTGGTGTTTGCCCGAGTAGTAGGGGCCGTTGGTCGGCGGCCCAGTCGATCGGGATCAGGGCGCGTCGAGGATGGCGAAGGCGAGCCTGCGGATGCGGTCCATGGCGGTGGCCAGGTCGTCTGCGGCGGCCGAGAGCAGGTCGACGACTTCGCGGACATATCGCCAGGCGGTGGCCGCGCCGATGCCGAGCCCGGCGGCGAGACGCGTGTAGGTGTCACCGTTGCGCAGGTGCGCCAGGGCGAGTAACGCCTGTTCGCCAGGGTTGAGACGCCGCCATCGGAAGCCTCGTGGGCGCGGGTAGGCGCGGATACGATCGGCGAGGTGGCTCAGAGCCCGATTGGACAGCGGAACCCTTGGCGCCCAAACTCGCGAGCGGCGCCAACCGGACCAGGTCGGCCGGGCGAGTTATCTGTCAGCGACAGCCGTAGGACGCCCAGACGGGTCGACGGGCAGCGGCGTAGGACGGTCATGGGTTGACGCCGAGCGCGACCGCTGGGCCTCAGGAATCAGCGCGGTGCAGGCGGCGGAATGGTCTGCGCAGATTTTCATCATGTGCACGGGACCGGCGGCTGCGTATGAATGGGCACCATCCGGTCCGGTCTGGTACGGCAGACTTCCCGGCATGCTGGCCGCGGACGCGCACCTGTGCATCGACTACGGCACCGCCACGACCACCGCGTTGATGTACACCCCGGACGGACGGTCGTTCCCCATCGTCGTCAACGGCGCCACTGTCTTGCCCAGCGGCGTGTGGCTCGACACCGCCACCGGCCGCCTGCTAACCGGTGGCCCTGCGCTGGAGGCCGCGCGGAAACGCCCGGAAGGGTGGCTGGCCGAGCCGCTACGGCATATCGGGGACGAGGCGATCGAGGTAGCGGGCGTAGGCCTGGACCCGATCGAGGCGGTCGCGGCCGTGCTCGGCGGGATCGCGACCCACGCCGCCGCGCTCGCCGGAATGCCGATCGGCAGGGTGACGCTGATCGTGCCCTGTTGGTGGGGACCCCGCCGCCGCCAGCAACTACGACTTGCCGCCACCAAGACCGGCCTTCCCGAACCGCACCTCGTTGCCGACGCTATCGCGGTCGCCACCCACTGGGTGGCATGGTCGACCGCCCCGATCAGCACCGGAGCCTGCGCACTGGTCATCAACGCGGGCGCGGGCGGAATCACCGTCTCCGCCATCGGCGTGCTCGACGACGGCGCACAGCTCCTCGCTCACCACACCGTTCCCGGCTCGACCGCCACCGACCTTGACACGGCCCTCGCCGAACACCTCATCACCACAACCCGAGGCGCCGGCCACGACCTGTGGGAACAACTGACCACACCGGAACACGCCGCCGCCCGGCACCAGCTACTCGAAGCGGTCCGCATCGGCAAGGAAACCCTCAGCCGGCAGACCGCACAGGCCGCGATCGCGCTACCCGCCCCACACCCACCGGCGATCCTCGACCGCGACATCCTGGACACCGCCCTCGCCGGTGTACGCCAGCGACTGCCGGAAGCCGTGACCCACGTCCTCGCCGCCGCGGACATGCACCGAGAAGACCTGACAGCAGTGCTCCTCACCGGCGGCCACGCATTCCTCCCGGGAATCGCCGACACCGCCGGGAGCACCGCCGGTCACATACCGACTATGATCTCCCGCCCGGATGCCGCAACAGAAGGCGCTCTCCGCATCACCGGCACGTCCGCCGACCCACCGTCGGCTACCGCAGGCCCGCACGTGCTACCACTACAGATCAGTTCCGGCTGGCCCACTCTGATCCCGCCCGCGTTGCTGGCCGTCGCCGCGATGATCGTGCTCGCGCAGACCCTCGACAACAGTGCGGTGAGCGAGTTCCCCGGCGGCGGGGTCGCCTACTTCCTGCGACTGCCGCAGCTGGGCATCAGCGGCTTCCTCATCGCACTCGCCTGCTGGAACACCGGCACAGCCATCACCGGCCTCCAGCACACCGCAGCGCGCGCCACCAGCGAGCAAGCGACCCTCGCACGAAGCTCCCGCCGGGCGCTGTTCACCGCCGCAGCCTCAGGACTGGCCCTGTCGACCGGCTTCGGCATTTACAGCAGCTCCCACATGAACTTCTACACCGACACGTTCGCCTGGTGGCCGATCCTCTTCGCCCTCCCCATCGTCATCCTCACCACCACAGCCGGCCTTTCCATCACCCGCATCCCCGCCGGCAACATCCCCCTGTGGCTCCGCGACTACCGCACACCCACCATCCCCACGCTCATCGCCACCACCGGCATCCTCATCACCGGAGAAGCCACCCGCGGCATACCAGACCAATACACACTCAGCCCACTCGAAAGCACCTCCGCGCGCCTCGGAATGCTGATCCTCGGCGCCGGTATCGGCCTTACCATCGTTTACACCCCGGTCAGCCGACTCATCGCCGCTACCACATTCGGCTTCAGCTTCGCCATCCTCTTCACCTGGCGAACCCTCAACCACTACCACTGGATCTTCGTCACAGCCATTGCCTGGTGGACCCTGGTCGCAATGCTTCACGCGATCCGCAGCCTCTCACCTGCCCTCAACGAACGCGCGCAGCGCCTCCTTCAGTGAGGCCCGAACCGGCAACGGACCCGCCGTCATCGCAATACTGCGTAACACCGCAATCGGCTGTACCGCACCACCGGTGCGACCAACATCGCCAGCGCCACCCGCCACGCAAAACGGCGCTCACACGATCTCATCGCCGCCGTGACCAGCAGCTACACGACAACGCAATGACCTGCAATATAAGGTGGGACTACGGGACGACGAATCTCCGCTGACCAGTGCCGTGAAGAAGACCTGGTCAACGGAGGATCCGGGGTCTGACACGGTTTTAAGCGCCCCGAACTGCGAATCCTCAGATGGCTGGCGGCGGGGGCGCTTGCATCCTCCAGCGCTGTTTTCGTAGCTGCTCGACGGCCCAAGAGTAGACACCCACTCGTTCTGGCTTCTCGGCCGACAGGCTTCGACGGCACACGAACAGACTTCGTTGACAACGGACAAATCGGCTGGGCGGCATCCCGCCGCCATGGACGTAGGGGCCACTTTCCTGACAAGCGCGCGTCTTGACCACGAACTCGGTGGGCAATACCTACGTGGAGCTAGTGGTGGCCGGGGTGCATCCAGGGGCTGCGGGTTTTGGAAGGCTGTGCAGGTCAAGGAATTCGTAGTACCTCTCGCGAATCATGCTCTCTGCCGTACTCCAGTCATCCGCCCTAAGGTGTGGCGCTGGAGTCATATTCCTGTTGGTGGAGTTGGTGAACGCAATGACTTCCTTCCCGGCGTCCTGAAGGCATTGAATGTTGGTCGGCGTGTCTTCGATATAAATATCGGCGTCAACGAGATCCTTGTCGCGCATGAAGCATAGGTCCCAGTAGGGGATCGCATGGTAATCCAGCCATCCGACCGTTTGGCTGACGGCCGCTTCATGGAAATGTCGAATGAAGAGGCGGTGGGTGATAACTCTGATTCGGACCCCCTCGGTGCCAAGCCGTCGTATTGACTGTGCGGCACCCTTGATTGGTTCCATCGAGCGGAAAAGTTGACGCTGTGTTACGGCAAACCTGTGCACCCTTGAATACTCGTCGGGTAACGTCCCCCATTCAGGCAGTCCGTAACTGACCTCCTCTGTCAACTCCTCGATGGGGACGCCCTTCCAATCTGAATATACTTCTCGCATTTTTCTATAGAAGTCTGCGCAGACTCCATCGAGGTCTACGCCGAGGACGAACTGATTTGTTTTCATTGATGGTCACCCCTTCCGGCTGCCTACATAGAATTTCTAATCCAGGCGTCACCTCGCCAACAAACGACGATCGAGTGTTGGAACGGACTCCGAAACTGTACGAAAGGATGAGGAGGGTGTGGGGCTTTTGTGTCCTTCTGGCACTATTTGCGCGTAGTGCCTAGCCCTTGCGTCATTTGTAAAGTCTGTCGCTGTTTTCTGGGTCGGTGGTTACGAGTGGGGATCTGCCGGGCTATCGCTGGACGGGGACACGACCGGGAGGGCGGTCGGCGCGCTGACCTGAATCTCCGGTCCCATCACGGAATCCGCCGCAATTCGTGGAACCTGGGAATCTTGGCATCCCGGCAAAGCCCGATCTCGCGCACTAGGCCGGCGGTCAGGGCTATACAGGAAACTCGGTACCCACCTAAACTTCCGGTGGCATAAGATAAGTCATCGTTGAACCTAAAACCTGAACATCCTTCACGTCGACTATCGATTGCGGCTAAGTCCAGTCAAAGACGGAACCGTGCGCGCAGCGCCTCCCACCGGGAACTGGGGCTCAGTATCCGATGCGGTGGATCGTCGGCATCGACCGGCCAGCCGAGTTCCGGGTAAGGCGTCGGGTGCCTTATCAGGGGTCGAACCACGCTGGTCAGGCGTTGCTCCCTGTATTGGCCTCCGCATGCCCCCGCCACCCGCAGAAGGGCACCGGGAGGGCGCGCGGCGAAATTGTCAGACCCCTGTCGTAGCGTGAATCCCTGCCTTTCACCGCTCCGGCGGAGAAGGTGACCCGCAACACCCTGTTGTGGGTCTAGATGTCGTCGCCGTACCAAATACGGCCCATCGCCTATCGGGGAGCCAGTGAAGAAGATCGACAACAGTGCGCACATCGGCGACAGCGGCATCGCCTTGATCCACCAGCAAGTCAACAAGATGGGTTTTGCCTGGCACGAGCGCAAGCTGGACGCCGGTATCGACGGCGAGATCGAGCTGCGCAACACGGTTACGGGTGAGGTCGCCAACCGGCTGATCATGGTGCAAAGCAAAGCTAGCGAGAGGCCGTTCCCCGGAGAGAACGACCGAGGGTTTCATTACCTGTGTAAGGACGCTGATGTCAACTACTGGATGTCCGCCGAGGTGCCGGTCCTGCTGGTCTGCTCACACCCGAATACCGGCGAGGCATGGTGGATGCACGTCCAGGCATGGTTCTCCGACCCTGCCCAACGCGCCTCCGGCCGCATCGACTTCGACAAGACCACCCAGCGCTTCGACTCCACCGCTGCCCAGCGCCTGCTCAACCTCGCCGACCCACACGGCCAGGCACACACCACCGTCGCGACCTTCAAGACCGAGACCCTTACCAGCAACCTGCTCACCATCGGCGTCCCCGCCCTGATTTACCGCACGCCGACCCACCTCCGCGATGTCCGCGACGTCTACCAGCGCCAACGCGTCACCGGCGGCAACATCCGCTACGACTTCATCCTGCGCGACGGACATCTCTACACCTGGCTCTCGCCGCAGGCGACAGCCTTGTGTGACGCCGTTGACGGCGCCACCGACGCACTTAGCTCCCAGGATCTCGCAGCCGACCATGATCAGCGCCGCCTGCTGGTCCACCTGCTCAATCAGGCCCTGCGCCACGACATCGCCAGCGACTGCGACTGGCACCCCGGCCGCAAGATCGTCTACTTCCGCGCCACCGAGGACCTACAGCCTCGAAAGATCCGTAGCGCCTCCGGCCGCGCCAGGCTTGTCTTCAACCCCAAGCCGAAGAAGAGCGCCCCGGACCAGATTAGTTACTGCCAGCACGCCGCCCTGCATTGGCAGTTCCTCTACCTCGACGATCAGTGGTACTGCGGCCTGACCCCGACCTACCACTACACCCGCGACGGGCAGCGCGACTCGTTGTTCCTGTCGGACCTGCTGGCCGGGATCAAACGCCTCGACCGGAACCCGGCGGTCTACCACCAGACCCGGATGTGGGCGACCTACCTGCACGGCGACCACGACGTACTCGACCCCCGCGAGACCGTCTTGGACTACGGCGAGCTCGCCACCTTCGACGCTGACCGCGGCATCGACGACACCGCCTGGCTCGCCGATCCCAGAGTCCAAGACCTTGGCACCGACAACGTCGAGGAGGGCGACGACGCCGCCGGGCCTGGATTCGACGAACCCGCACTCTTTGAGGTGGAAGCATGAAACTCACGGTGCTTGACGAACCCCCGCTGGAGTTCAGTGGAGGCGCCCGCCATATCGATCCGCGCCACGGCATCGCTGACTACGGCCCCGCCGATGCCACTAACACTGCCGTGCGCACCATCCGGGCCGGCATCGTCGGTACTCCCGCCGCCATCCAAGGACTACGCCGGTGGCTTGACCGTTGCCGTCAGCCGATCCCCGCCAAGGACAGCCGCCTGGGTAACCTGTTCGTGCCGTTCCCCGGCTTCGACACCGCCGCCGGATTCCGCTCCACCCTCATCTGGGACTCCCGGCTGGAACGTCCTATCCGGGAGCGCGACCTCAAACAACTCGCCGGGCTGCCCCCGCAGAAGGCCGTGCACACCGCCGTTGAACTCTACGCGGCTGAGCTGGAAGCCCTCGACGAGGAACCCGGCTGCGACGTCGTCATCATTGCCCGCCCCGACGACCTGCCCGAACGCAGCAAGCCGGAACCCGATCCCGAGGCGCCTTGGCGCAAAGCCGCATCTCAGGATCCCATCGACGACTTCCGAGCCCTGCTCAAGGCGACCGCCATGCGGTTCAGCCGGCCCATCCAGATTATCCGGCGGACCACCTGGGACCCTGCTTTCAAGCCGGCCGGCGCCGACAAGCCCCGTCTTCAGGACGAGGCCACCCGAGCCTGGAATCTGCACACCGCGCTCTACTACAAAGCTGGCGGCGTCCCCTGGCGCCTTCCCCGCGAGCCCAGCGATCTGAGTAGCTGCTACGTCGGGGTCACCTTCTACCGCAGCCCTGACAACACCGTGTTGCACACCAGCGTCGCCCAGGTCTTCAACCAGCGCGGCGACGGCGTGATCGTCCGCGGCGCACCGGCCAAGGTCTCCCGAAACGACCGCCAACCTCACCTCGCCCGTACCGACGCCCAGAAGCTACTCACCGATGCCCTCAGCCGCTACCGCAGCGAGCACCGCCATCTGCCGGCTCGCGTCGTGCTTCACAAGACCTCGAGCTACACCGAAGACGAGCTCGTCGGCTTCCGGGCTGCGGCCGACAGTGCCGACATCGACACGCTGGAGCTGCTGTGGCTGCCCGGCAGTGACCCCGCGCGGCTGTTCCGTTCCGCGCATCACCCACCACTGCGTGGCACCATGCTCACCCTCGACGCCAACCGGCACATCCTTTACACCCGCGGCAGCGTCCCGTACTACGGCACCTATCCCGGCATGTACATCCCGTCACCAATGCCGTTCCGCATGGTCGACACCGAATCCAGCCCGGAAGTTCTTGGATCGGAGCTTCTGGCGCTGACGAAGATGAACTGGAACCAGACCCAGCTCGACGCCCGCGAGCCCATCACCCTGCGGACTGCCGACCGTGTCGGAGAAATCCTGCGATACCTCGGACCTCAAGACCGGCCCCAGGGGCGCTATGCCTTCTACATGTAGCGGATCGCGATTTATGATGTAGGTGGCAGCCACCACCGTTTTCGAGGTCCACACAACCATCGAGACTCAGCGGTGGCTGCTTGCTGTTCGCGGACAAAGCCACACTGTCACAGCAACTCGAGGTGATTTCCTGCTGGAGTGCTAAGTGATTAACGGTACTCTCTAAGGACCGAAAAATTTGCCAATCGACGGCGTGGGTAGATTTGAGGAGCGTGTATGGGTTCAATCTTATGCGGTCCCTGACAGTTTTGTTACGACGGCCTGATCGCCAATAAAGACCGTTAGTACGGCTTGAAAGATGCCCGCTGATTTCGGTTCGAACTGTACGGCAAATGGAAGTGCATCACCTGGGCCTATTCGTGCGGCAACGATGGGCCCCACTATCGAAAATGGCCCTCCCGGAGGGGAGATTGAGGGGGCCGGTATGTCTGGATCGTTAACCGTAATGTGAGAGTCCGCGACGCTATGTGTGTCGACGTTGACAATCTGTACCTCTCTGTTGCCGACTGCGACTTTTCCGAAATTCAGAAGTCCTGAAGGGCGGGCGCCGTCCCCGTAAGATTCCGACTTGAATTCAGACCCGAGCATGAGGTCGGTAGCGCGAGTCACGAGGCGTCTAAAGGTGGCCTCTCGAAAGCCAACAATGAATGCTAGTACGTAAAATACAACAAACTCATTCTCGCGATCGTGAGACGATCCCGGCTGCTGGGTGCTCGAACTGCTTTGTTGGCCCGATATTTCGGCGCTAGTTGTTGCCTGAATTACGCCAAAAAGAATGAAGTAGGCAATCGTTCCCAGTATCATTCCGACTAGTGGGCGTGCGACGTGCCAATAGTTCCAGTTCTTCTCCCATTTTTCATTATGGCTAAAGACGCCGTATAGGCTAATAGTGACCGCACCAAGTGCACCAAACCATGGTACGCCTATGGGTAGTACGTCGCCAATGACATCTGGAATGTGAGCCACGATCCAGGGCCACTCAAAAATGCGAAATAGTGCAAGTGTGGCCAGGGTTAAAACATAGGTCATGCTTAGCCAGAAGAAGAACGACGGCTCGCGATCTTTTAGGCTCCTCTTCTGGCACATTGGAACCCCCTAATTGAAGTAGCGCGGCATGCTACGCGGGTCGCTGATTTCGCCCATAATAGCTGCTAATCCCCGCCTTGGGGCTGCCTGTTAAGAAAGGGGTTGGTGATCCTAGTGTGACCCATGCGTTGTTGTGCGATTCGGGAGCTGTCTCGGTGGTTATGCGCAATTTGGCGCCTCTGGCCTAACGCTCGACGCTATCGATAGGGTGGCAAGCGGTAGGAGCTGCGGGTGGTTCTAAATTGATTGAGTAACCGAATTTGGGAGCTCTTGCTCCGTAGTTAGATGATACTGATGCGAATGTGGACTTCGGCCTTAGTGTGGATTTTTTTAGAAGGGTTCTGCCGGCGGAGAAGGCTGCCTCCTGGCGTTAGTCTGCGGTATAGGATCGGGTTGGCTGGAGGTGGAGCGCCTGCTACCCTCTGGGGCATGCTGATCGACTCTTGGAGTCGATGCCTCCAGATCGTGCATGAGGGTGTGCGGCCACTCATCCAAGGCATGTTTGCCCTGGGTGAGGTCTGGTGTCCCCCCTCGGACACATACTTTGTGCACACGAGTCCTGGTCGAGCTTCGACCAGGACTGCTGCTTTTCCAGGGTGATAGGTCAGGCGCAGGCCGAGCTTGCTGTAGATCTCGGCCTTGTCTGCGGGGTTGGCGTCGTGGATGACCTGGGTGATGTCGGTCAGTGTCGTCACGATGTGGTGAATTTGCTCGCGGGTGAGGCGCTTGTTCTTGCCGTCGCGTTGTCGCAATTTTGATTCGGCGACCTTCTTCTCGGTCTGGGTCTGGGCGATCCATTCGCTGATGATCGTCGGGTCGCCGCCCGCGTCGAGGGTGGCGCGGTATGAGGCGATTTTGCGGTCACAGTCGGCGATGGCGCGGAGCTCGGCTGTGCTCTCCGTGTGGTTCTCGGGCTGGGCGTCGGCGAGCGTAGTGATCGTGTCCTCGATCCGGCCGGGCTGGAAGATCTTGGCGAGCCATCGGTCGAGGGCCGGGATGACCCTGTTCTCGCGTAGGTACACGGTGAGGGGGTGCTCGACATGGTTGGCCAGGGCGTACTCGTTCGGGTACCGGCAGCGGTAATGCGGCAGGCTGTGGTTGAACATGCCCTGCATGCGGCGGTCGCAGAGGCCGCAGTAGAGCAGGCCTCGCAGCTGGTACGGGCGGGTGGTGGCTCGGGGCAGGCGTTGCTTGCCGCGCTTCGAGGCGCCGAGGACGTCTTGGGCGAGTTGGAAGGTCTCCGCGGTGACGATGGCCGGGTGGCTGGGGGTGGAGGAGCGTAGCCATGCCTCCTCGTCGTTCCAGCGCATCTTGGTCTCGTGGCCGAGGGCGACGTCGTCGACGTCGATCAGGACCTCCTGCTTGCGCTGCCGGTTCCAGACTTGGTAGCCGGTGTATCGCGGGTTGAGCAGGATCGCGCGGACGGCGCCTTTGGACCAGGCGATGCCGCTGCGGTGCCGGTTGCGTTCGCGGTCGTGGGCCGACGGGGAGGGAATCTCGTCGTGGGTCAGGCCCTGGGCGATGGCATAGATGCCGGCACCGGCGATGTACTCGGCGAAGATTCGGGCGACGACCGGGGCTGCCTGCTCGTCAATGTCGAGTCCGTGAAGGCGTTGCCCGATGGCGGCCTTGCCCGGGTTGGGGTGCGGTCCGAGCTCGACGATGTGGTAGCCGTACGGCGGTCGGCCGCCGAGGAAGCGTCCCTCCATGACGGCCTGGGTGGCCATCGCGGCGCGGACCCGGATCCGGATGCGGGTGCGCTCGCCTTTGCTCATCCCGCCGAAGACGGACATCACAAGGTCATGGGCTTCGCTGTCCGGGTCGATGGCGCCGCCGACCTCGGGCACCCAGAGCTGGACTCCGTAGTGGACGAACAGTGGGAACGTCAGGCCGTACTGGTTGCCGTAGAAGGCGCGTTGGGGTTCGCCGATGACGATCGCGTCGAAGCCACGGTGCGGGTCCTTCAACGCGGTCAGCAGTGCTGTCGCTTCGGGGCGCCGTTTCCATGGAATCGACCTGGACAGCCCGATGTCGAAGAACTCCCGCACGATCTGGCCGTCGGCCGGTGCGATGAGCGTCTTCGCCCGCGACAGTTGCCACCCGCGAGAGGCGGCGGGGTCTTGTTGGTCCTCGGTCGAGACCCGGCCGTAGAAACCGAAATTCATGCCTACCTCGCTACTCTTCGTTCCGATTGGCGGAGTCGGGTGGTGCGAGTCCTTGCTTGCCGGCCGCGTGGAGCAGGACGCGTAGCAGCGCGCGGGCTGCGCCTGGCGTGAGGTCGGGCGCTTCGTCCGGTGTGATGACGCGAAGGCTCTGCCTGGCGGGTGCGTCGTTTTCCGCTTGGGCGGGTGCTTGAGGCTCGTGTCCTTCCGGACTGCCATTAACCCGTACCTTGTTGCGGATCGGCTGCGGTTCCTCCTGCTGGCCGAGGTGCGAAGCATAGCGCGGCACGCCGCTTTCAGTTGGCCCTGGAGTTGAAGGTGCCGCCGGCATATCGGTAGCTCTGGAGACTGAGGAGTCGGGCGCCGGCTGGCTGTCCTCGTGCGGGCTCGGCCGGTCCTGCCTGCTCGCGCCTTGGTCATGTACGTCAGCCATGACGCCACCGAGTGAGTGAGGGGCGCGCCGTTGGGCTGTGCGGGCGCGATCGGCGCAGCGTTTCGATTGGATGCCGAGTATGAGTGGACATGACCGCTCCCTCGCAGGACGTGACCGGCGGGGAACCACAGACGACACCCTGTTGAATCCGCCTTGCGCCCAAGGCTGATGTCGCTGCGGTAGCGGCTAGGTTGCTGAACGTGCCTTTGGGCGTAAGCGGCGCCGAGCGGCGACTCAACTCACGCACAGCCGGGCCGGCGTCAGGGTGATGGTCTGTGGTACGTCGCGGCGGCACGATATTCCGGAGCGGTACGCGTAAGAAGCTATGTGGAGTGTCGGTTGTTAAGGTCCAACGTCGGCGTTCTCGTCAGGCCAATCGATCACGCAGTGGTCGCTCGCACCTTTTCGGTCGAGGCCCTCGCTCTGTCGGCCGTAACTTTCCTCCCTGAAGCGCGGCATCGCCGGTGCGTTGCCCCCATTCGTCGGTCATGATATGTTCACGCAGAGTGACGTGCCGCTTGGTTGTGAGGGGAAATGACTCCACAGTGGGAAGCCGACCCTTCGGCGGCGTTCCGGCGACGGCTGGGAAAGTCGTCGCACGAGTTGGGGCAGACCTCCGGTGACGCCAGTTGCCCGGACATGTGGGAGCTCGACAACGGCGATGTCGTCGTCATCGGGACGGACCTGACCGAGGCGTATGGCGCAAGGCTGCCGGATGGTGTCAGTGTCGATCCCGGGGAGCGCCTGGTCGTGATCCCGCGCGCGACGATTCTCGCCGCCAAGGCGGACATCCCGGATGCCTGACCTCCTCGGCGATGTTCCGGGCGAGCGCCTGGAACTCGACGCCTACTACGCCGACTTCAACGAGAAGCTCTGGTCGACGTCCGCCCCTGGTTTCTGGAAGCTGGAGCGGCAGCAGTTCTTTAAGGAGCCCGGGAACCCGAGCTGGGAAGCGTTCGCGAAGGGGGACTGGAAGGAGTCGATGCGTCTTATCGAAGCCGGCCGGTCGGAGATGATCGACTACTACCGCAAGATCGAGGATCACGGTTTCGTCAACCGGCGGGTACGTGTGGTCGAACGGCCCATCATCCCCTACCTGCAGTGGGAACTGCACGTGCTGCGGATGCGTGACCAGTACGGCGGGAAGGTGCGGGTCGTGACCGGCGAGCAGGTCGCCGCCTTCGAGCCCGATGCGCCGCTGCCGGAGATCTACACCCACGGGACATCGACGATGTACCAGGCCGTGTACGGCGACGACGGCGTCTTGGACCACGCCCGGCGCTTCACCGACCGTGATCTCGTGATCCGCTGCCAGCGCCTCATTCAAGACTTGTACGACGTCGGTCAGCCCTTGGAGCAGTTCTTCGCCGAGCACGTCGCGCCGCTTCCCCCGCCGCGCCAGCTGTAGCCGCCGACCTCATCTGCCTGATCGGAGAGCGCAGCCATGCCGGCCGACCCGGACCAGACGCGTCCGGCGGCGTCCGGCGATACCGGCCGCAGCGGACAGTCTCGTGCGGTCGTTGGAGCGGACGTCCCGTTCGCGATCATGCCGTCGCAGCTTCCCGGTGATATCCGCGGTTTCGTCAACCGGCACACCGAGCTGGCCAGACTCACCGAAGCCCTGGCCGAGGACGCCGAGGACGCTCTGGCGGCGGTCGTTACGGTGATCACCGGTACGGCCGGGGTCGGCAAGACCTCCCTGGCGCTGCACTGGGCGCACCGTGTCCGTGACCGGTTCCCGGACGGGCAGTTGTACGTGAATTTGCGCGGTTACGATCCGGGCGTACCGGCCGCGCCTGAAGAGGTACTCGACCGGTTTCTTCGCGACCTCGGCGTACCCGTCTCGGTCATCCCGGTTCAGGTGGACGATCGCGCTTCGCTGTACCGATCGCTGCTCGCCGACCGGCGGGTGCTGGTGATCCTCGACAACGCCGCGACCATCGGACAAGTCCGGCCACTCCTTCCCGGAACAGCCGGTTCACTCGTTCTGGTGACCAGCCGTAGCCGCCTCTCCGGCCTGGTCACCCGGCACGGCGCCGCACGTGTCGGCGTGGACACCCTGCACGAGGACGACGCCGTTGCTTTACTGACGAGCGTGACGGCACGGTACCGAGCCGGCGACCAACGCCATGAACTGGTGGAGCTGGCCCGGCTCTGCGCGCGGCTGCCGCTGGCGTTGCGTATCGCCGCCGAACGCGCCGCCAGCCGGCCCATGATGCGCCTCAGCGAACTCATCGCCGACCTGCGCGACGAGTCGGGGCTGTGGGACGCGCTGACCGCCGAGGACGACGACACCGACGCCGTCCGTACGGTGTTCGCCTGGTCCTACCGGGCGCTGCCGGAGCCCGCGGCACGCCTGTTCCGCCTCCTCGGCCTGCACCCCGGCAC
This sequence comes from Catenuloplanes sp. NPDC051500, assembly GCF_044454585.1. Lineage (NCBI taxonomy): Bacteria > Bacillati > Actinomycetota > Actinomycetes > Micromonosporales > Micromonosporaceae > Catenuloplanes > Catenuloplanes sp. NPDC051500. The sequence continues at coordinate 31,641 of NZ_JBITDX010000040.1, read as the reverse complement.
CGACTTCAGCCTCCGCGCCGCGGCGGCCGTGGCCGGCACCGATATCAGGACGGTGCGCCGGGACCTGGACGTGCTGGTCGGCGCGCACCTGCTGGAGCAGCCCGCGTCCGGCCGGTACCAGTTCCACGACCTACTGCGTGCTTACGCGTACGACCAGGTGCGTGCCCTCGAATCCGCCGACGCCCGCGCCGAGGCCTCGCAGCGGATCATCAGCTGGTACCTGCACACGGCCGATGCCGCCCAGTCGCACATCGTCCCCTTCGACCGATACCACCTGGCGAGGCCCGTCCCCGCGGATGTCCACCTGCTCACATTCGACGCCTACCCGAGCGCTCTGCGGTGGTACGAGACGGAGGCCGCGAACCTCGTCGGTGCGACCCGGGCCGCCGCTGAAGCGGGGCTGCACACGCTCGCCTGGCAGCTCGCGGCCGTGCTCCGCGCCCTCTACATCCATCAGAACGCCTTCGACGACTGGCTGACCACCAGTCGCATCGGCGCAGACTCCGCCACCCGGTCCGGTGACCGTGTCGGGCAGGCCGAGGCGTGGGAGAGCGTCGGCAAGGCCTATTTCCAGGCCCGCCGGCTCGACGAGGCGGAGACCAGCCACCACACAGCTCTTGAGATCCGCCGGGAGATCGGCGACCGGTTCGGAGAGGCCAAGTCCACCAACGCACTGGGCCTGATCTGCCTGCGCCGGCGCCGACTCGCGGACGCACGAACGTTCTTCGACCGCAGCCGGGCGATCTTCCATGATCTCGGTGAGCGCCGCTGGGAAGCCCTGATGCGCAGCAACCTCGCCGAGACCCTCTGCGAGCTGCAACAACCACGAGCCGCCGCGGACATCCTCCGGGAGACGCTGGCGGTGTTCCGCGATATCGGGGACCGTTTCGGTGAGGGCAACGCGCTCTTCCTGGACAGCTGGGCGCACCGAGGGCTCGGCGACATCGAGGGTGCTCGCGCCGCCATCGACCGAGCGCTCGTCATCGCTGAGGAGGACGAGAACCAGGTGTGGCAGGCGCACTGGCTCGTCGAACTCGGCCACGTCCAGCGCGCAGCCGCGCAACCCGCCGACGCGTTGATCTCCTACCAGCGCGCGGCATCGATCCAACGGCGGCTCGGCGACCGCAGCCGTGAGGCGTTCGCGATCGAGGGCACCGGCCAGGCGTACGCACAGCTGGGCCGTATCGCCGAGGCCGCAGACTACTACCAGGTCGCCGCCGACACCCATCAGAAACTCGGCGACCGCTGGAGCCAGGCACGGAACCTGCACCACCTCGCGAACGTCCTCGCACAGCAGGATCGCCCCACCGAGGCCAGGACCAGCCGGGAGCAGGCGTTGCCGCTGCTCGCCGACTTCGATGATCCGGAAGCAAGGACACTGGCCCGGCGAATCGGCCGGGAGCTCAGCGACGAATAGGCGGAGGATCCGCCGGCGTCGACTCGACGATCCAGACGGGCCCGTCCGCGCACTCCAGCCGGATTCCCTCGGCCGGCTCCAGACGGGTCCGCAGCACCTTCAACCACCCGTCGCCGACCTCGACGACGGGAGCGTGTCGCGGGCCCATGAACCGGAACATGCGCACCTGGTTGTGCACTTGCGCCGCGGTCCGCGACCGGTCCACCACCGAGAACCCGGGCTCCATGAAACCGGCGTGAGACGCTTCCGCGTCGTCCTGCGCGACACCGGGGGAGCCCTGCGCCACCAGGTCCAGCGCGGTACCGAGCACCTCGCCGAGAACCGGGCGAATCCGCTGCCACAGCCCCTGCTGGGTGACGTCCTCATCCAGCAGGATGCCGCCCTGCTGCGCCAGAATCGGACCGGTGTCGAAGCGTTCATCCATCCGGTGGACCGTCAATCCGATCTCAGAGTCACCGTTGCGGATCGCCCACAGCACCGGCGCCGGACCGCGGTACTTCGGCAACAGCGAGGAGTGGATGTTGATGACACCCGCCCGAGGCGTGTTCAGCACCGCAGCGGGCAGCCTCCAGTTGAAGCCGTAGACGACCAGCAGATCAAGTCGATACCCGGCCAAGGCATCGGCCAGGCTCTCGGCGGTACCAGGCAAAAGCAGATCCATGCCCGCCGGTAACGCCTCCGTCAGCCGGCCGACAACCTCAGCCGCACGCGCGTCCGTCCGGCTCCCCGGCTTCATCGACCGGCAGTGCACGTAGGCGACCGGATCGTGACCCGCCGCCTCGCAGGCGGCGTGAAGGGTCTCGAACTCATCGGGGCCAAAAGTCGCGAGAGCAACACGCATCCGACCTGACACGCGCCAGACGCTACCTGACTTCCGGATGTCGGCAGGACCACGCCGCGCGGCGAGTTGCATCGACAGCGCACTTCCTTTCGGTCCTAGCCGAGGATGCCGCAGCCGGATGTCGGGTCGAACAGCCGGGTGGTGGGGGTGGCATAGGAAGGTCGCTGAGCGACCGCCTGCGCTAGCCGATCTGCAGAATTTCCGGCATCAAGGTGATGATTTCGCGGTAGGTCGCTGCCGTCAGATCTTCCGGGACCTCGGCCTCGCGTGCTTGGACGAGGTCGTCGAGCAGCGTGCGTACCTCTGCCCGGTGGCCGGCGCGGTGTGCGATCCGGATGGCGTCGAGCCAGGGGTGGTCGTCGGCGCGTTCCTGGTCGGCTTGCCAGGCGATGTCGACCGCCCATCGGGCGCCCGTGAGGTCGTCGGTGTCGAGGCAGAGCCGGACGTACTGGTGGGTGGTGTCGATGATCGCGGAGATGAGGTGGTGCGGCTGGATGTCGCTGTCGGGCAGCCATGTGTACGGGGTGCGGTAGCGGGTCGAGTAGGCGAGTTCGGCGCCGGCGAGCGGCCGGCCGCGGACGAGTTCGAGCGCGCGGCGGAGATCGGTGGCACCGTCCGGGCCGGCGGTTTCGGCGCGGGTTCGCAGGCGGCGGAACAGGTGCCAGTCGAGCAGGTAGCCGTCGTTGAGGCGGTAGGTGCGTTCGACGCTGTTGTTCGGTGGGAGCCACGGTGCGCTGTCGGGGGTTTCGGACAGCCAGCGGCGGGTGCGGCTCATCGCGACCCGGCGGCTGCGCGGGCTGACGATCGTTTCGGGCCACAGTGCGGCGTCGAGTTGTTCGCCGGTGGCGCCGTGTCGTCCGCGGGAGGCGAGGTAGACGACGATCTCGCGGTGGAAGCGGAGTCGTTCGTCGGGTGGCGGGCCGACGGCCTGCACGTCGACCGGGCCGAGGATCGCGATCCGCAGCCGGCTGGTGGCCGGGTCATGCCAGTCCGCGAGATCCGCGTCGAGCGTGGCATCGTCGTGTGGCGTCCGGCCGCGCCGGGCCGGGACTTCTTCGGCGGGTACGCGGTCCGCCGCCACATCACCGGCCGGCTCCTGACCTGATGCGGCAGCAGTGTTCGCGGGCGAAAGCAGGTGGCCGTGGACGTCGGTACCGTTGGCCCATTCCTCCGTGGCGGCCGGTACCGGCTCGTCGACGGGTGTGGTCCGCGCGCCGGATGGGCGGGTTTGGACGCTGTGGAAGAGCCGTGCGAGGTTGGCGAGCTGGTCGGCGGGCAGCCCGGTGGCGTATAGCCCGGTCGTGTCGAGCCAGTCGAGGACAACACCGCCGTCCGCGTCGATTCCCAACTCGAACCGGTTCTCCGTCCGGGCGGCCGTGACTTCCGCGCTGCGGGACCCGTACCCGCTGTTGGTGGTGGGATTGTCGGGTGTGGCGGTGAGGATCACGAGCGGTGTCGGCGGCCCGTCGTGAGGGTTCCCGATCCGGGCCGCGAGCGGCGGACCCGAGGGCTGCGCGGTCCAGCGTTGCGCGAGGGCTTCGGCCTGGTCCGGGGTGGTGATGCGGATGCGGTGCGCGCCGAGTGTGGTGAGGTGCTCGGCGTCGGTGGGGTGGAGGCCGGTCACGGCGATGTCGGTGTCGTCGCTCCAGGTGCTGGTGGCCAGTTCGGTGGCGAGGTAGCGGAGCATGTTCGTGGTCTGCCGTGGGTCGCCGGTGATCGACAGGGCGCCGATGCGTTCCAGGTCGAGGAGCAGGTGGTGGCCTTGCGGATGTGAGGCGACGGTGACCAGCGTCGGTAGCAGGGCGATCTCGCCACCGGTCAGTGTCGGCAGGGTGGCGTCGGCGTCGAGTACCCATCGCGGTCCGGTCGGGTCTGCGAGGAACGGGAGGGGCGCGTCGGTGGCCGGGGCGGTGAGGATGAGGTGCAGGGAGTCCGGGCTGATCCAGACCGCGATGATGTCCGGGAGCTGGTCGGCCGGGGTGTCGCGGAGCAGGAGGGGGAGGGCGCGCAGGGCGTGGTCGAGGCGTGCGACGTCGGTGGGCCGGGCTGCTGCTCGTACTGCCGTCTCGGTGTGAGGTTCCGGTGCCGCCGGCAGGCGGTGGTGCAGCCGCCGGTGCTGACGCGCGCGGGTGCGCTGCTGGTATAGGCGGCTGGCGAGAAGCGCGGCGAGCAGCCCGGACGTGGCGAGCGCGGCGGTGACGGGAAGCGCCAGGTCGAGCGGATCGGACTCCTCGCCGTCCGGGGCCGGCTGGGCGGGCGCCGCTGGGATGCTGGGTGCGGGCAGTGCCGGTGCGGCGTCAGCCTCGGGGTGTTCCGGGCGCGGGGCCGGTGATGGAGCGGGCTTCGGTGGGGGAGCCGCTGCCAGGTAGGTGCCGCGGGCGTGGGTGCGGGGCCCGCGGTCGTGTGCCTCGGTGGGCAGGTTGAGGGTCCAGCCGGGTGTGATGACGTCGGGGAAGTCGGGGTCGGTGGCGTACTGCGGGTTGAGGTCGGCGATCTCCAGGTAGCGGTCGGCCGTGCCGAGCGTGCGGGCGGAGATGTGCCACATCCAGTCGCCCTCTGCCACCCGGTAACGAGAGGCGGCAGCCGCTGCCTCAGGTGGGAGCGCCGCTGCGGTGCCGAGACGGGCGGCGGGCTGCGTGGCCGGCACGGTGTCGATGTGGTGGACCGCCGCGGGCGGGGAGGCGAACGCGACGCTGCCGCCGACACCCGCGGCCGCGGTGCCGGCCAGTCCGGCGGCGAGGGTGCGTAGCGGGCCGGGCAGTCGTGGCCGTGGCAGTCGAATGCCGGCGGTGACGGCGAGGACGTCGGCGGCCGTGACGTAGAGCAGCGTCGCGGCCAGGACTAGCCACAGCACGGCCAGGACACCGGCCGCGCCGGTTACGATGAGCGAGACCGGTGCGCGGCCCGAGTCGGTGAGCAGGGTTTCCAGGTCGGCGGCGGTCGGCAGATACGCACCCCACCACCGGTACGTGAGTGTTGCTGCTGCGGGCGGCCCGCCGACGAACGCGATCACCCCGAGCAAGGACCAGAAGAATCGGACGGTACGCCCCGCCCGCGTGCGCAGCGACGGCCGTGGTGTGGCGGCCGGTGCTGGTTCCCAGACCGAGTCGAGCCGGGTGATGCGGCGGTCGGCGTCGCGGTCGCTCTCCTGATCGGACACAGCGACCCCTCCCCGGTCGGATCGGCGGGTGGTGACCGCCGAACGACCGTCATACCGCCCCGTCCGGGTGCGCGGCCACCCGATAACCGCGGAACTTGCACCATGTGCATATGCGAGATCACTACATGTTGAATGGTGGGGCTCCGTCCACCCTGGTGGGGCAGACTTCGGCCTATGCCGGCCCTCACCGCGCACCTCTGCATCGACTACGGAACCGCCACCACGAGCGCCCTGGTGTCCACTCCGGATGGACGCTGGTTGCCGGTCGTCATCGACGGAAGTGTCACGATCCCGAGCGGTGTCTGGCTCGACACCTCGACCAGCACCCTGCTCACCGGAGCCGCCGCTGACAATGCCGCGCGGGTACGGCCCGACGCCTGGCTCGCCGAGCCGCTCCGGCACATCGGCGGCGAGGCCGTCCCGCTGGCAGGTGTCGCGCTGGATCCGGTGGAGGCGGTCGCGGCGGTTCTCCGCACCGTCGCCGCGCACGCGACCGCGTCCGCCGGGGCGTCGGTCGGTGGGCTGACGCTGGTCGTGCCGTGCTGGTGGGGCCCGCACCGCCGGCATCAACTCCGGCTCGCCGCTGGCAAAGCTGGACTGCCGGAACCGCTGCTGATCGCCGACGCCACAGCTGTCGCCACGCACTGGGCCGCCTGGTCGGCCACACCCGTCAAAACCGGTAGCTGCACCCTCGTGATCAACGCTGAGGCGAGCGGGTTCACCCTCGCCGTCGCCCAGCACACCGACGACGGCGTCCACCTCCTCGCCCACCACACCATCCTGGACTCCGACGCCGCACACATCGACGCCACGCTTGCCGAACTCGTCGTCTTACGCGCCCCGGGCGCCGGCCCTCAGGTATGGGAGTGGCTGGCCGCGCCGGAACAGACGGTCGCACGGCATCAGCTGCTCGACGCGGTCCGCGCGGCGAAAGATAGCCTCGGGCCGCAGGTGCCGCGCGCGGCCGTCGTGCTGCCCGACCCGTACCCGCCGGTGGTGCTGGATCATGAGGTTTTGGGCGTCGCGACCACCGCGCTGCGGCAGCGGCTGCCGGAAGCGGTGACACAGGTGCTCGCGGCGGCCGACACCCGGCGCGAAGACCTCAACGTCCTCCTGCTGACCGGTGGGCAAGCCGCCCTGCCCGGCGTCGCTGACGCGGCAATCGCGGCGACCGGACTCCCGCTCATCCCGATCGCCCGCACGGACGCGACAGCCGACGGTGCGATGCGCATTGCGGCGCCACATGTCGCCCGAATGCCTGGGCCGGTCGCAGCGGACGAACCCGCGCCGCAGGTCAAGTACCGGTTGCGCAGCCTTCTCGCACCGCTGCTGCTCGCGTTCACCGCGCTGACCATGCTCTTCCACACCCTGGAGACCGCCTGGACCCGCGACAACGGCGGCGTACCGTACGCCGCGTTCGTCGAACTCCCGCAACTCGGCATCAGCGGCCTGCTTATCGCACTCGCCGGCTGGGCCAACGGCACCAGCGTCGCCTACCTGCTCCATGCCGCAGCAACCACACCAGGCGAACTCGCCGCCAGCACCCGCATCGCCCGCCGCACCCTGCTCACGGCTGCCGCAGCGACTCTCGCCCTCGCTGCCGCGTTCGGCGTCTCGGCCAGCGCCCATTTCGACCTCTACCAGGACACCTTCCCCCGCTGGCCGGTCCTGTTCGCCCTGCCCGTCGTCGTCCTCACCGCCATCGCCGGGCTGCTCATCGCCCGCATCCCGCCCGCGGACATCCCGTCCTGGGTACGCGACTGCCACACTCCCACCGTGGCCACACTCGTCGCGGCCCTCGGCATCCTCATCAACAGCGCCGGCACGTCCGGCACCGTCCCGGACATCCTCCAACCCGTCCTGTCCCTGGCCACCGTCGAACGCCTCGGGATCGCCATCCTCGGCATCGGGATCGGCATCCTGATTACCCGCGGCCGCACCGCTCGGTTCATCGCCACAGCAGGCCTGGCCGTCGCCTTCGCGGTCCTGTACACCTTCCATACCAGGGACTACTACCTCTGGGCCTTCACCACTGTGATCATGTGGTGGGTCCTCACCGCCCTTGTCCACACGATCCGCGCCGCCTCACCCACGATCGACACGCGGATACGGCAACTTCTGAGGTAGACGCGTGGCAGATGGATCGGAAGGATCAGAGGCCCCGCGCTGGAGGCGCCGCTGTCTAGCCAGGAACGTGCCGACGCCTTGGCGTGCGACTACCAGGCCTCCGCTGCGCAGGACCTTTACGGCGCTCCGAAGCGTCTCCAGCGGCAAGGTTAGAGGCCGGCATGGATTTCGCGATAAGCGTCGCCCCGCCGGGGAGTCGCTCGGTCGCGGCATAGCAGCCGGCCGTCGAAACATCTCCGCCGGGCGCGAGTCGCCATCCTGCCGCACCCGGCTGAAACGTCGTAGCCGGTTCAGGATCGACCGCGTGGGGACGCGCCTGCTGAACCAGATCTATCTATCTGCAGCCGTCGAGGGAGCTTCCTCGGCAGTGGCACCGAGGAAGGCAGTCCAGCTGCTCGCGGTGAACCGCAGGATCGGCCCGGTTGCGCCAGCCTTACTGTCCCGGATTTCCACGGCTCCGTCGTGGCAGCGTGCCTCCACGCACTGGCCGCCGTTGCTGCCGGAGCGGGACGACGTGATCCATGGGGTGGTCGTGCCTGCCTTCATAGGTACTCCTCCAGTGGTACTGCCTGTTCCTTGCAGAGCTCGTGTATTCGACGGTACGCGTCGACCTCGGCAGGTTTCTCCAGGTATCGGGCTCCGGTGTGTGACTCGATGTAGGCCACAGCCGGATCGTCCGTGCTCGCGAAGTCGAGGACTGTGAAGGCTCCCGTGTGCATCGCGGCGTGAGCGCCGACCCGCCAGGTGAGGACCCAGATGTCGATGTGCGGCAACGCGGCGAGTTCGGCCAGTCGCTGCTTCTGCTGGGCCATGACCGCGGTGCCGCCGACCTGCCGGGCGAGAACGCCCTCGCCGAAGATCACCGAAGCGCGAAGGGGCGGCGTGCGGTGCGTAATGAGCGCCTGGCGGTTTTGCCGGAGTGCAATCTGCCGGTTGATCTCCGACTGTTCGTGTGGACGACCGCTGCCGTCGTAGAGCGCTTGGACGTAGTCCGGCGTCTGGAACAACCCGTGAACGACTTCAGGATCGTAGATGCGAAGTTCGGTCGCGGTGGACTCCAGTTCGACGTACATGCCGAACCATTCCGGCAGGTCGCCGCCGAAGTCTTCGAGGAGGCCTTGCTCGGCGGTCTTCAAGGCCAGCGCGGCGATCGCGTCAGTTAGCGCTTGGTCAGCACCATAGAGCCAGCACAGCGCGCGAGCGTCTGCGACCTTGATGCGGGTCTTCCCGTTCTCGATGCGCCAGAGGGTTGTCTTGGAGACGAGTCCGGCCGCTTCGACATCTCGGTCGCTCTTACCTGCCTGTTCGCGAAGGCGGCGCAGGCGTCTTCCCAGCTGACGCCTACTGACCGTCGAGCCCATGGCTGGCATGTCCACCTCCGGAGTATTTCACGGCGAAACCGTTCGCTCTAGATCCCAAGATCAGTTTCTGGTTCACGGTGAAACCATCCTCCACGAACGACTGCGCCGCGACATCAATTCACATTGGAAGTTTCAAAATGAACCATTGCAGGATGGGCAGGTGAGCGCAAGGCTCCTAGATGCGGCCGATTGCATGAGTTCGGAGCCGTTACCAGGCCTGGGTCAGGCGTCGACCAAGGTCCTCGATTCTGAGGAGGAGGATTCATGGACGACATTTCCGCAACCACGGTTGGGCTGCGGCGACATCTGACTTTTGTTGATCTTCTGGCTTGCGGCCTGTTGTTTCTGGTGCCGATCGCTCCGATGGCGATCTTCGGGACCGTGTTCGCCGCTTCGCACGGCATGGTCGTGCTGGCGAACGTGGTCGGTGCGGTGGCGATGGGGTTCACCGCAGTGTCGTACGCGCAGATGGTGAAGGCGTTTCCGCTGGCCTATGGGGGGCGCACACCAGCGGCTGCGCGATCTCGCCGAGACTCTCAGGAGCACACCATGACCTCTGCGGCGGTACGAGACCGGCTGTTTCTGCTCGCCCACGACGAAGACCATGACCTCGCTCCACTCATCCGCCCCGGCCTGCTCGACTTCGCGCTCGCCGGCGCGACCCTTATCGACCTGCTCCTCAATGGCTGGATCCAGGTGGATGACGGCACGATCCGGCTCACCAGCAGGACCGGTCTGCCCGGCGACATCATCGGCGAACGGACCCTGCTGCACCTGATCACGCGTACGACCCCGCGGGCGGTCCGGGACGTGCTGTACGAGATCAGCCCGACCATGTACCTCCGCACCCAGGCCGCCCTCATCGCCGGCGGGACCATCCGCCAGTACCGGCGCCGCTTCCGCCGCCCGGCTCACCGGCTCAACGACCCGCGCGCTACCGGCATCCCGAGGGCGGTCGTCCGCAACATCGTCCTGGCCACCGCGGAACGCAAGCCTCTCACCCCAAGGGCAGGCACCGACGCGCTCGCCGCACTCGTCAACGCCGTGCACCTGTATCCGCCGCTGTATCTCGGCCTGGGTGACGCGCAGATCCGTAGCCTGCTCAACCTCAACACCCGCGCGATCACCGTCCGTTCCCGACCTGGCGCGCCGGCCCGTGCGATCCCGTTTATCGCCGGGTGTGTCGAGGACGCTGTCGCCGAACACGCCGTCGCCGTCTACGGCTGAAGCCCTTGTGCTTCCGCTCGCCAGCGCCGCGAGCGGGACGGGCGCGCCGCGCCGCTTCCTGGCTCGCAACCAAGGAAGCGTCCGAGGCCGGCGTGCTCACGGTGTGCCGCCGCCACAGCCTTCCCGACAAAGGAGGCGGCGGCACACCCCTCATTTCTGCTGTTTCGTCCATCCCGAGATCGAGGTTTCTGATGCCTGGCATGACGAGGAATCCACATCGGACCAGAGAGAACGACACCGTACGTGCCCGTCCAAGGAGCAGGAGGGCGGACGTCGGCGCGGATCGTGCTTCGCTTTCCGACACAGCCGAGGCCCACCCGGTCACCGAGATCGAGAGGGCGTTGGCCGAGTGCCGGGCTGCGGGACTGCGCGTGGACGCGGCGCCGCAGGGCCGGCTGTGGGGCTGGGTGCGCTGTCCCACGGGGGCGCGGAGCCTGACGGTGCGGTCGTATCCGTCGGACGTGGGGCGGCACTGCGCCGCGCTGCGGGTGTTCCTGGACGGTCACCACGAGCACCGCCCTCGCCGGAAGCGGGGTGCGTGATGGTTGGGCTGTTTCAGTTCCGGATGGTGACCGATCCGATGCCCGACGACGGGATGGTGCAGGCGATCCTCGACCTTGACGACGAGTCGGTAGTCGAGTTCGCCCCGGAGGAGAACATCGGGTACGTCTGGTTCGCCCGGACGGCGCCGTCGTTGGCTGATGCGATCGTGGCGGCCACGCTTGAACTGGAGCGGGTCGGGTTGCGGCCCGTGCGGGTGGAACCGCGTGAGCTCGTCACCGTCGGGGAAGCGGCGGCCCGCCTCGGCCGGCCGGTGCAGGAAATCACCGCCTGGTGGGAAGGCGAGCTGTCTGAGCCCGACCTGCCGTCGCCGTGCGAGATGCGCAGCGACGGGTCCGGGGTGATCTTCCTCTGGGACGACATCGCGGCATGGGTCAGAACCCGCCTTGGGGAGACGGTCCCGGACGACCCGCAGATCCTCATGGCCGCCACCGCGGCACTGCGGCTTCGCGGGTTCCGGCAGGCCGAGCCCGGGGTGGAACCGCTCGTCGCCGGGCTGATCGGCCCGAGACGGTAATACGGGTGCGGGTGGTCCATGGGGCCGCTGTTTTAGCACCGCGCGGTGCGGTGGTGATGGAGAGAAGGCCGGGCCGGTGGCGTGATAGTTGCGTCCGCCGATGGGTGAGCTGTCCGGGGCAGGCTGGAGTTGAAGGGGAAGGGCGTAGGCGATGTCGTATCCGCGGGACCTGGTGCTGTGGAAGCTGTCCAGGGTGCTGAAACAGGCGCGCTGGGATGGGGCCGTCACGGCTGCTGTGGCGGGCCGGCGGGTGGGGCTTACGGCATCCGAGGTGTACAAGATCGAGGCCGGCACGTTGTTGCCGAGGCTCGACACGGCCGAGGGCCTGCTGGAGGTGTACAAGGGAGCCGCGTCGTTGCGGGCTGCTGTCGCGGGTCTCGTGGCCAAGGGTGGGATGGCTCCGCCGTGGTGGTTCGCGAACCGGTCGGTGCTGTCGCCGGGAGAGCATCTTTACCTGAGCATGGAGTCCGAAGCCATTCGCATCCGCTACTACGACCCAGTCGTCCTGCCCGCGGTGTTGCAGACCGACGTGTACGCCGCCGACCTCTACGCCTGGCGTCCGGGGGTGACCGTCGATCAGGTGACACGCCTTGTCAGGTTGCATCGCGACCGGCGGACCCTGGGCCGCGCCAGGCCGGCCCGATTCGAGGTGGTGGTCGACGAGACGGTCCTGCACCGGCTGACGGTCCCCGGTCTCGCGCACACCCAGCCACTGGACCAGTTGCTGTCCGGGTTGCACGGCACCGGGTGTTCGGTGAGGACTCTGCCGACCGCGGCCGGGCTGCACCCCGCGTCCGCCACGGGCGGTTTCACCATCTTCGACCTCCCCGACATCGCGCCCGGCGTCCCGGCACCCACAGTCGTGTACCGGCCGGACGTGGACAAGCCCGTCCTCCTCGACACCGACGAAGCGGTCGAGCCCTACCTGAACATCTGGTCAGCGCTGGAGGCCACGGCCGAGGATCCCCGCCGCGACCTCGGCAGCCTGCATGGCGAGCACGCCAAAGAATGGACCTGAACGGCCGGACTTCCCGGACTTGACAGGTCAAACCCAGAGGAGCGGAACAGCCCCGCCATCCGACCCCGCCTCGCGACTCCTACCCCGAGGGCGTCTGCGATCCGGCCGTAACGACGAGGAGAAGGCGGTGAGACAGGAATGAGCGCAATCGAACGCCCGCTGGAGCGTGGGGAGATCCTCCAGCTCGCCTGTCAGGACTACAAGTTCGGCACGATCGACCCGCTGCGGTTGCAGATCGGGATCGTGGGCCAGGAACACCACCTGGACGACGGAGTGTGGATTGAGGTCGTGGGCGTGGTCCTCGCAGCTGACGGCTCACCGGTCCGGCCTCGACCGAACACCCTGATCAGGACGGCGGCGATCGGCCGGGCACGGCAGGCGGAGCGAGCCGGCGTCGCAGCGGCCAGGCAGGCGCGCATGCGTGCCGGGCCCGCCTCGGGATGATCCGGCTTGGCTTCGAAGGCGGACCGTCCGACCCCGGCCTGAAGCACCGGGAACCCCGGGCTGAAGCTGCGCGCGTGGGCCGGTCCGTACCTGGTGGCGGATCAGGTGCGGACCGGCCGGCGTTCCAGCACGGCAAAGACACAGGATTCCCGGGTACGGCGCTCCAGCTGCGCTCGGATCAGCGAGCGCGCCCGCCTGCGTCTCTTCGCAAGCCGTGCGGCCCGCGCGAATCACAACCTAATCGACTAAGGTGCTGTTCTGGTATTCGGGCCACTCGATCGAGCGCCCCCATGTCGCCAGTTGATGTGCCGTCGGCGGAGGCCTCGCCGGCATCAGCCGGCACGTCCGCTCAGCGGGTGCGATCGGGAACCGGCCAACCGGTCAACGGTGGCGGCCTGTGCAGGCCCTCCGTGCGGGAGGAGGCAGCTCCGGGTGCCGCGGAGTCGAGTTGCCCGGCGACGTCGGCGGCGCTGTGTGATGGGGTGGGCCGGCGGGTGGCGAGATCGGCGAGGATGTCGGTCAGGTTGGTGATGCGTTCGTCGGCGGAGGTCATCGCCTCCCAACGTTTCTCGGCGCGGCGGATCAGGGCGTTGCTCGACGCGCCCAGCACATACGTTTCCGTGATGAGCCGTCCTTGCGCGAGCGCGTGTTCGAGGGCTCGCAGGGTTCCTCCGGCAAGTTCGGCGAGCGCCTCGTTGAAGCCGTATGTCTTGCCGGGCAGGTTCCGGCTGTCGAGTGGTGGTGGCTGCGTCAGGTAACGGACGGCTTCGGCGACCGTGGCCCGCATCGGGTACTCGACCTTCGGCTGTGGCCCGTACTCTCCGATGAGGCACCCTGCCGTGCGCCACAAGGCGACGACGGGGTGGCTTTTCACCCTGGTCTTGCCCCGTCGCCAGCCGCTGAGGTGGGCTGCGCGTTCTGCCGTGCGGATGCCGAGCCGGGACGCGTCGGAGATGCTGAGCATGGTGGCGGCCTCCGGGTTGCGGTACATGTCGGCGGCGACGGCCTGCACCACAGCGATCACATCGGCGTTCCGCGTGATCCGCCACAGCGCCGGAGCCACCGCGGGCGCAACCTGCAGCTGCCGTGTCGCTACCGACGACCTGTACCGCAGACCGTCCAACTGCACCCGGATCTCCTCACCCAACGGGGCACCGATCGCAGTGATCTCTTGTTCGTGCATCTCCCGCAGACCTGGGCTGCGCCGCATGCCGCGGTCCAGCCACGATCGCAGCTGCTCGTCCGTGGCGTATGCCGTCCTGGCTAACGCGGCCAGGTCACCGATCACACCCGCCCGGCCGCCGGCCGAGGACAGATGCGCTCCCTGCTGGCTGCGAGTCTTACCGGTCGGATTGATATGGCTGGCCAGGATGTCGCCGGCCGCGCCCAGCGCTACGGCGGCTGCGCCGAGCTGCCTGGCGACCTTGCCTTCCAGCCGGGGTGGCGGCCAGGGCGACGACCGATCCCCGCCCGCGAACGCCGCCACCGCCCGTAGAAATCGATCGATCTCCGTCGGCAAGGTCACGCCGGCCTGCATCAACGACCGGAGATCATCTTCGGCGGGGTGTGCGATCGGGCCCTGGCCGGCCGTCGTCGCGACCAGGGCTCGAACTCTATCCAGGCTTGCCCACACCCGCCGGCGCGCGGTCAATGCCGCCACCGCACCGGCATGGTCGGCCGCGCTGTCGCCGCGCGCTGTCGCAGCTGCCGCATCCAGCGTCTCGGCGGCCCGATCGAGCCACTGCCCGTAGCTCATCCCGGCCACCGCGCGGCGACCCGCAGCGCCGCGGCCGCGTCTGCCAGGGCGCGCCGCCGCGTGTCCGGCTGGCCGGCGTCCATGCCCATGATGTCCAGCGCATCGGCCGCGGCCAGGGCCAGGTCGCGGCCTTCCTTGAGCAGCGCCTCGTCGTCCACGCGCGGGGTGACCAGCAGAACGAAATCGCAGGCCTCCGGGAACAGCAGCTCGACGCTCATGCCGGCTTCGAGGCCGAGCCGGTCCCAGGCCAGCCCGATCGGCGTCTCCAGCGGGCCGCTCTTCCAACCGTGCTCCAGCAGCTGCAGCGCCAGCGGCGCCGCCTCGGCCATCAACTCCCGCTCCAGCAGCGCCGCCCGCACCCGGCCGATCGCGTCCGGGAACTCGTCGAAGACGACCTGGTCCATGTCCGACATGACAACCTCCTACAGTCCGGTGAGCTCCGGCCCGGATCACTCCGCGCCGAGCAGCTCAAGAATCGACGGGATCGGCACCCGGTACCGGCGCCCGATCCTCAGCAGCGGCACCGGGAACTCACCCGACTTCGCCAGCTGGTAGGACTTCGACCGCCCGACCCCGAGAATCGCCCGGCCGTCTCCACATCCGTGGTCGCACCCAGACCCCGTACCGCATCGATCGTCCACACCCTGTCGCGAGCCCGCGCCGCACCATCTGCACCTGCCGTAGCCGTAGTCATACGTCCCTCCGCCCCTACCTCCACGCGGCCTGTGGATGACGAGAACCGCCTGTGGATAACGCAAACGACCTTGTCGCTTATGTGTTAGCGGCGCCGCTGCTGAGTCCGCGCGGCACCGGTTCCGGAGATCCATAGCCGTGGTGGTCGTTGTCGATGTCCCGTACTGTGTCGATCGTGCGGTTACGGCGGGTGACTTTGGTGGCACTGACGGCTGCGGGTGTGGCGGCGGTAACCCTCATCCTCGGCTTGATCACCAACGCAGCCTCGGAGCAGCAAAGCTGGCCCGGCTGGCTCTCCGTCGTCCAGCGCTATCCATGGCAGGCGCTCGCACTGTTCGCCGTCGCCGCGATCGTGCTCGCCGCGCTGCTATCGGCGGTGTCCGTCGAGGCCCCGCCCGCTAACGCCTCTGCCGGCGAGCCAGTGGCTGCGGCGACCATCCTGCGAAGCCTGCCGCGGGACACCGCCCGGTTCACCGACCGGCGCGAGGAGGTCGCCCGGATCGTGGCCGAAGCCACGGCCGGGCGTGCAGTGGCGATGGTGCGTACCGTCGATGGGATGGCCGGCGTCGGCAAGACCGCTTTCGCGATCCATGTCGGGCATCGGCTGGCGTCCCGGTTCCCGGACGGCCAGCTGTTCGTCAGCCTCGGCGCCCATACCGCCGGACGGGCACCGGCAGGTCCCGCGGATGCGCTGGCCACGCTGCTGCTCGCGGACGGAATCGCGCCCCAGCGCATACCGAACGGCGATGACCTGGGTCTGGTCACCGAGGCGCGCGCCGCGATGTGGCGCAGCCAGGTCGCGAACCGGCGAATCCTGCTGATTCTGGATGACGCGTCCGGGTTCGCGCAGGTCGAGCCGCTGCTGCCGGGCTCTCCCGGCAGTCTCGTCCTCGTTACGAGCCGCCGTAGGCTTGCCGCTCCCGACGCGCAGGAGGTGCCGATCAGGGCACTCCCGAAGGCGCACGCGGTTACGCTGCTGACCCAGCTCGCCGGCCGCGCCGATATCGACGGCGACGCCGCCGCGGAACTCGTCGCGTTGTGCGGATCGCTGCCGTTGGCGGTCTCGCTGCTGGCCGCCCGCCTCCGCCAGCATCCGGCCTGGACTGCGGACGATCTCCGGCAGCGCTTGCTGAACGCGACCCACGTCTCGACGGAACTACGCGCCGGCGGCCAAAACCTCAGCGCAGCATTCGACCTGTCATACCAGGACCTCTCGCCGGAACAGCAGCAGTTCTTCCGCCGGCTGTCCTGGTTCCCCGGCCTCGACATCGACGAGCCCACCGCCGCAGCAGTGGGAGACATACCCACCACCCGCGCCGGTACGCTGCTCGACGAACTCTTCCAAGAACATCTACTGGACGAGAGCGCGCGTGGCCGCTACCGCTTTCACGACCTGGTCAGAGACTATGGACGCAGCCTGGGAGAGGACGCCGGTCAGGACGGAACAATGTCGATCGAACGCCTTGCGCACCACTACCTGCACCTCATCGATGCCGCTAACACCTACATCGACCGCGGCTCGGTCATCGAGGCCCCGGAGTTCGGCTCCCGAGCCGTAGCGACCGCGTGGCTGGACGCCGAGCGCGGCAACATCGTCGCCTGCGTCGACGAATGCATCCGCCAGAACCGGCATGCGCTGGTCGTCAAGTTCGCCGCGGCACTCGCCCCGTACCTGCGGCACGCCGGCCCGTGGGATCAGGCCGTGCACCTCCACCGCGCCGCCACCACCGCAGCCCGGCACGACGGCGACCGGGAAGCGGAAGCGCTCGCACTGGTGAACGCCGGCATGGCCTCCCGGCTGATGGCCCGCTACCGCGACGCCCAGGACGCGTTCGCGGACTCCCTGCACCGCTTCGGTGACGCACCCTCCCGCGGGCGGGCGTTCGTCCTCAACCAGCTCGGCATCGTGCACTACCTGACCGCCGCGTACGAGAGCTCCGCCCAGGCGCAGACCGAATCTCTGTCTCTCTGCCGCGCGCTCGACGACTCGCTCGGACAGGCGAACGCGCTCGCCGACCTCGGCATGGTCCGCCGTATGACCGGCGACCTGACCGCCTCCGCCACCGCCTCGGAGGAAGCGCTGGACATCTACCGCCAGATCGGCGACCGGTACGGCGAAGCGAACGCCCTCCGGGACCTCGGCCGGGTCCGCGCCCTCACCGGCGACTACCCAGCGGCCCAGCAACACGCCCGGCAGGCGCTCACGCTCTACACCGACCTCGGCGACCAGGTGCACCGCGCGTACGCCCTCGACGAACTCGGCGTCGCCCACCGCCTGCACGGCGACCTCGACGCCGCCGCCACCGCCCACACCGAAGCGCTGAACCTCTACACCGAACACGGCGACCGCTTCGGACAGGCAAACACGCACCACCACCTCGGCATCCTCCACCGACTGCACCAGAACCTGCCCGCGGCCGCCGCCGCGCAAGCCGAAGCAGCAGCCCTCTACCGCGAGCTGGACAGCCGCGGCGGACTCGCGGCCGCCACCGCCGAACAGGCCCTCCTACACTGGCAGAAAGGCGATCATCGAGCCGCAATCGCCGCCCTCGAACAGGCCGCATCCTGGTACGCCCAGCTCGGCGACCAGGCCGGCACGGCCGAGGTCCAGAACCACCTCGGCGTCATCGCGGCCGCCACCGACCCACAGACCGCTTACGGTCACCACGAGGCGGCACTCGCCGCAGCTCGCCGCATCGGCCTGCCGCTGGAGGAAGCCCGCGCGTTGGAAGGGCTCGCCGACTACCACCGGTCGACCGGCATGAACGAAGAGGCCTCCGACCTGGCCGCGCAGGCCCGCGCCATCCGGCAGAGGATCATCGGCCCACGACCCGGCGCCTGACAACGGGCCACATGACCATGCCGCCCGGCGATATCCTGCAAGACAACCAAGGGGAGGAACATCGATGGATACACCTCGCCGGTCCGCCGCCACGCCGGCGCTCGCCGCCATCCTCCGCCGCGTGCAGGCACGCGTCGCCAACGAACGCCGAGAGCAGACATCGCACCCGGCCCACACCGCGTCCCTCGCCGCACGAACCTGACCGACCGGTCACGCCCATGCGGGCAGAATGCACGCCGTTGACCACCCTCGTGCTGAAGGTGGTCAACCGGTGCAACATCGACTGCGACTACTGCTACGTCTTCCACGGCGCCGACCAGGACTGGCGGCACCTCCCGGCCCGCATGAGCATCGACGTCGCCCGCGCCACCGCACGACGCATCGCCGAGCACGCCAACGCCCACCAGCTCGACCGCGTCGACATCGCACTCCACGGCGGCGAACCGCTCCTTGCCGGCCCACGCCACCTCGAAGAGCTTCTCCATGCGATCGACGAGCACCTCGGCCCTGTGGCGCAGATCAGCCTGCAGACCAACGGCACCCTGATCAACGACCGATGGCTCGACCTCTTCGACCGGTACGAGGTCCGCGTCGGCGTCAGCCTCGACGGCCCGCCCGCCGCCAACGACCGGCACCGGCTCACCCACCGCGGGCACAGCAGCGCCGACGCCGCCACCCGCGGCATCCGGCTCCTGCGCACCCGGCCCACGCGCTTCGCCGGGATCCTGGCCGTCGTCGACCTCCGCAACGACCCGATCGCCGTCTTCGACTACCTGACCGGGCTCGGCCCGCCGGTCATCGACTTCAACCTGCCGCACGCCACCCACGACCAGCCGCCGTATCGCACCGACACCGGCCAGCCCGAATACGGGCAGTGGCTCAGCCGCGTCTACGACCGATGGATCACCAACACCTCGGAGGCCGGCACCTCGGTCCGGATCCTCGAAGACATCATCGCGCTGAGCCTCGGCGGCACCAGCGCCGTCGAATCACTCGGACTCGTACCCTCAGGAATCGCCGTGATCGAATCCGACGGCGCCATCGAGGACACCGACACCCTCAAGGCCAGCAGCCCGACCGCATCCCAGCTCGGCCTGAACGTTTTCGACCACACGCTCGACGACGCGGCACACCATCCGGTGATCCGCACCCGCCGGCACGGCGCGGCATCCCTCGCCGCCGCGTGCCGGCGGTGTCCACTGGTGTCCATCTGCGGCGGCGGCCACCTGCCCCACCGGCAGAGCATCGCCCGCGGATACGACAACCCGTCCGTCTACTGCCACGACCTCACCCACCTGATCCGGCACATCCACACCACCCTGCCCGCCTGAACGGAGAACGCGTTGTCCGCACTCGTCGTCCGCCACGCCGAACCCCGCGACCTCACCACCGTCGCCACGCTCATCGAAGAAGTCGAACGACACTACGCCGCGACGACGATCCAACCCTTCGACGAACGCTCACAGCAAGTCGAGCTCGCCCTTTTCGGCACACCACCGCTCGCGTACGGCCTGCTCGCCGAAGACGGTGACGACCTCGTCGGGTTCGCCGCATATTCGTTCCTGTGGCCGGCCGCCGGCTCCACCCACTCCCTGTTCCTCAAAGAACTCTTCGTCCGGGCCAGCGCACGACGCCTCGGCGCCGGAACCGCACTCATGACCCACCTCCAGAAGATCGCCGAGGAACGCCCCGGCTGCAGCAGGATCGAGTGGCAGACCGAACACGACAGCGAAGCCCGCACCTTCTACCGGTCGCTCGGCTTCCACGAACTCGAAGGCAAGATCAACTTTCGAGTCGAAGTCCGCTGATGCCGTCGACTTTCGGCCGAATTGTGGCCCGGGACATGTCATCCGTTCGGGCGATGAGGGCTACAACAGCACTCTTAATCGACTAGGTTGATCGGCGCGGGCCGCACGGCCGGTGAAATGCAGCGAGTTTCGCGATCGTCGGATTGAGCGGCACGGTCGGGTCACTGGCGCAGATCGCCGTGCAGGAACGCTGAACGGCCCGTGCCTGTCGCACAGCCCTCCTCCTGGTGCGGGCCGTTCCTCAACGACGTCGCCGCGAAGCCGCCCGCCCCGGAGCTGCAGGTGCTTCCGCAGTGATGCGCCTCAGCACTTTCCTGCCGTAGTCGTTGGTGCCGAAGTGTCGGTCCAACGCCGCGCCGGTGACCTTTTCGCCCGCGGCGAGCTGCCTGCGGGCGAAAGTCTCCATCTGGGTTGCGAGTGCCACCGTGCTCGCCGGGCTGGACGGCGCCACCGGCCGCCCGACGGCGGGAGGGACCTGCGCGACTGGCGGAGGTGGGCTCCAATCCAGCGCTAACTGCTCCACCGGTGCCGGGGAAGCCGGCGCCGCAATGGCCTTGTCGGGAGACGAGGCTGCTGCAGGCTGCGACGCGGATGGTGCAGGCGCGATCCGAAGCCCGTCCGGCTGGCCGGTGACGTCGGCGCCCTTGCGCACGGCCTTCCGCGCCGCGCGCACCGACCCGAAGCGCTGCACGGCCCCGAATGCGGCACGCCACGCGGCTTCGGTCGTCGTATGCCCGTCCCGCAACGCGATCAGCCACGACAGGTACGTCATACCACCGAACCACATCCACCGTGCCGCCCCGAACCGTGGCCGGGTCGCCGGGAGCCGGCCCTCCGCGCGCATCGCCGTGCGGTGACGGTATATCGACCACAATTCCCACAGCGTCACCCCGGTCACCGACATCAGCCCGTACGACACGGCCTCGCCGGTCGGTGCGAGGTTCGGTCCGGCTGCGTGCCAGTAGTTCATCATCGCCGCGCCCGCGGCGAATGCCCACGTCGCCGCCCGGAACAGCATCCCGCTGTCGCCGGCGGCGCGTGACCGCCAGTCCAGCCGGGCGACGTAGGCCGTCGACAGCTCGAACCCGGCCGCGAACACCACCGCACCGGCGAGCGGCCAGCCCATCACCTGCATCGCAAACTGGATCTGCCCCACCCAGGCCACCGCCATCGGAAACAAGATCGGCAGCACGAACAAGGCACGTTCCGCCAGCCGCGGCATCCGCCGCAACACCGCCCGCCGGCGCATCCGCCGCTGCTCGGCCCCCGCCCGGCGCTCCGTCACGCGCTCCAGGCGCTCGCGTCGTGCGGCGGCCCGCCGCTCCTGCCGGAGTTCGAGCGCCAGTCGGGACTCCCGGGCCCGCCGGTCCACGTTCGCGTCGGCGGTGATCCGCTGTTGCTCGGCCCGCGACACCTGCCGCAGAGTCCGGGTATCGGGCGGGGGAGCGCTTCCGTCCGCTGGGCCATTGATCCGCGTGCGTGCAGCCATCGACCGATCTCCGACTCCGTGAGGCACCGAACCCTGTGGTGCGGTCACGCTCGCGCAGCCGGGTTAGCAGGTCGGCTCCGGTCGGCCCGTAACGAGAGGGTCAGTCGTCGGTGAGGGCCCCGCGGGTCTGAGGTCTGCTCCTGGCACGGTCGCTTCGGTGGGGAGGAGCCGGGTCGGGTCGGTGGCCGGCGCAAAGGACGCCGAAGCGCTCGGTGCGTTTCCAGTTCGGCAGCGGTGCTGCTCGCCTGCAATGACGATGAATCCTGGATCGACCTGTAGAGCGTGGCGGAGCCGTCAGCCGGAGTCGGTTCGGTACTTCGACCACGAGTCGGCGGCCTGGGCGAGCGGGAGGTGATGGCTGGCTCCGATGGTGCGGTGCCAGCCATGCCAGAGGTCGGCTGCAGCCGCCGCGAAGAGGGTTAGCGCTGGCGGTGAAGCGCGTTGCCAGGCTTCGGCTCGGTTGACGGCGTGCTCTGCCGCTTGTGGGGTGTGGCCTGCGCGGATGAGTCTGATGGTGAGGAACGCGTAGGGGATCCAGGCGGCGCCGGTGCAGGGTTCGGTCCAGTCGACGACCCAGGTGTGCTGGTGGTGGACGAGGAGGTTGCGTGGGGTGAGGTCGGTGTGGATCAGTGTGTCGCCGGCGACCGCTTCTGGTGCGATGCGGTCGGCCCATCGACGTGAGAATGCCAGCGCCTCGGTGGGAGCGGGCGTCAGGGCGTGGGTGAGTTCGTCGAGGGCCACGAGGACCGAGGTGATGCCGGGTGAGCCAGGGCCGAGGTCGGCGTGCCGGCCGGGTACGCATTCGTATCCGTGCAGCAGCCAGCCGTCTGATTCGATCGTCCAGTACAGCCGCGGGACTCTGTCGGCGGGGAGCACCGCGTTGAGCGTGGCTTCCCGGTGATGGCCACGGACAGCGCGTGGCGAAGCGGTTCGTGTGTCGACGCCTTTGACGAAGATCTGTCCGCGGGCGGTGGTCAGGACCGTGGCGATGTCGGTGACGGAGCCCGCCGCAAGATCTTCCGCCTCGATGATGTCCCCGGTCTCGCGCGCCACGGCCGCGCGGGTGTGAGGGGTGAGGTCGGACCACTGGCGGCGGGGCATCCTTCGTTCTCCTGCTTCCGGCGTGACGGGTCTCGCCGAGCGTAGACGTCGGTGAGGCCTGCTACGGGCTTGCCTTTCCGGCGCTCGGTCAGCGGGTGGGGCTGTCGGTGCATCCAGCGTGGCATTGGGTGCACTTGGCGGTGCCGCTGCTGGTCCACAGCGGCAGGTCGATGCGGTACCCGGCGGCGGTGATCGCGGCGGTCGTCGTGGTGAGCGGCGCGCTGGTGCCGGTGTCGGCCGGGTCGTCGGGGATGTGATGGATGAAGCGGCCGGCGATGCGGTGGCAGAGGTCGGTGTAGATCTCGGTGTGGAGGATCAGGGTGTGCCAGCCGATGTCGACGAGGTCGGACGGGCCGATCGGCGTGGTCGTCACGGCGCAGGCGCCGAGGAACGCGAGGGCCTGGTCGAGGATCCGGGCCGGCATGTCGTCGCTGAGGTCGGGATGGTCCGCGGCGATACGCGTCGTGAGCGTGGTGAACAGGGCCAGGTCGATCAGACTGCTGCCGGTGCGCGCGGCCGGGTTGGGTGTCTCCTCCGGCCAGCAGTCGGCGCCCACGGTGGCGGACGGGTTGGTGCGGTGGTCGTTGGGTGCGGTCGTCGGTGTCACGGTGTCCTCCGGTTTCCGATTCGGTTGCTCTCAGCATCCGGCGGCCGGCCCCGGGCGGGAACGGACCGATGTAGCACCTTCGTGGCACCTTCGATGCCACGCCCGTCGATGCGTGATCCGATAGGGGTGGTCCGGCGAAGGGGGCAACGATGGTCGCGGTGGACCGCTGGACCGGCGCCCACGCGCAGGCGCTGCGATTCGCACTGCGGATGAGCGTGCGCGCCTATGCCGCCTATCTCGGCGTCGCCGTGCGGACCGTCTCGAAGTGGGAGCGGTTCGGTGCGAGCACCCATCCGCGGGGCGTCTCGCAGGAGGTCCTCGATGTGGCGCTCGCCCGCTGTGATGACGACACGCGCGCGAGGTTCGCCGTCGCTGTCGCCGCGCGCACGGGTGCACCGCTGATACCCGTACCCTCCGGGGATCTGGATCATGAGGATTGGGTTGACGACATCGAGCGTGCGGCCACGGCGCTCGGTGGACAAAACTTCGCGTTCGCCGCCGCGCTGCTCCAACGCTGGACGGCCGGGCCGGATCCTCACCACCTCGACGAGCGTGGCCTCTACCTGTACGCGCGCAGCACGACGTTGCTCGGTGACCTCCGCCGTGATCAGGGCCTGGTCAGCGGCCCGTTGTCAGCGGCACATACCTACACGATCGCCAGATCCGTCTACGCGCAGCTCGGTCTTGCCCGCCGGGTCGCCCAACTCGATCTCGCGCTCACCGTGACCACGGAGATGAGCGGGCTGCTCGACACCGCCGCCCGCCGCTACGAGCACCTCTCCGGCGATGAACGGCTCACCAATCGCGACCGTGCCCGCGCGCTGCTGTGGGTCGGCACGTCGCTGAGCAAGAACGGCGATCATGCTAACGCCATGCAGATCATGGGCGCCGCGGCGCGCGAGTTCGACCGGCTCGGTGAGGCCGACGACTGGTCCGTGACACAGCAGAAACTCGCTCTCGCCGCACGAGGAGCCGGGGATCTGACCGCCGCGCTGCGCCACCTCAGCATCGCCCGGGACACCGCGAACCTGGCCGCGCCGCTACAGCGCGTCCGGCTCGACACCGCGCACAGCCACATCCTGCTCACCGACCCCGCCACCGCCGACGAGGGACACCGGCTGCTCGCCCGCGCCGAGAAGGTCGCCGCTGCGTACGGTATGAGCCACCAGCTGCGCAGCATCGCCCGCCTTCAGCAGGCGACCGACCCGGGAGATCCACAGTGACGGACAGGGCAACCCGACTCACCGACGCCCAGCGCGCCGACGCCCTCACCATCTGGCACTACCACCAACTCGGACACCCGCTGCGCCACTGCGACATCGCGATCGGCCTGGGCAGCCACGACCTCGGCGTTCCCGCCTACACCGCCAAACTCTGGCACGAGGGCTGGTTCCCCCGCATGCTGTTCACCGGCGCCGTCAACCCGATCCGCGCCGACCAGTTCCCCCGCGGCGAAGCCGTCCACTTCCAAGAACACGCGATCTCCCTCGGCGTCCCCGAACGAGTGATCCTGGTCGAGCCGCACGCCACGAACACCGGCCAGAACATCACCTTCGCCCGTCAGCTGCTCCAGGAACACGGCGTCAGCGTGCGGTCGGTGATGCTCGTCGCGATGCCCTACATGCAGCGACGCGCCTACGCCACCTGCCGCAAGCTCTGGCCCGAGGTCGACATCATTTGCGCCTCCCAGCCGCTCGCGTTCGCCGACTACGTCACCGAGATCGGCGACGAGCGCATGGTCACCGACATGCTCGTCGGCGATTTGCAACGCATCATCGTCTACCCCGGGCACGGCTACGCCGCACCGCAGGAGGTCCCCGACGATGCCCACGCCGCCTACCAACGCCTCGTCCACGCCGGCTTCACCACCCGCCTCCTCACCCCCTGAACCAGCCGAGCCGCCCGGGATCTGCGCGATCCACCAGCCCAACCTGCTGCCGCGCCTGACCACACTCGCCAAGATCTACACCGCTGACTGCTGGATCGTGCTCGACGACGTGCAATTCAACCGCCGCGACTACCAGCACCGCACCCGACTCGCCCGACTCCACGACCCCGGCCGCCAGCAGTGGCTGACACTCGCCACCACCCTGCCGACCGGCCGCGCCACCCTCATCCGCCACGCACGGCTGGCCGACCCCGGACACTGCCGGCGCAGGCTCCGGCAGATGACGCACGACTACTACCGGACGAGCCCAGCGTGGGACGTCATGCGGCACTTCATCAACGTCCTCGACCCGCTGTTCGACAGCACCGACATGCTCTCCGAGATCACCGAGGCCTCCACCCTCGCCATGCTGCGCCTGCTCGGATGGAACGGCACCGTGATCCGCAGCAGCCGGCTTCACGCCCGCAGCGGCCGATCCCAGCGACTCGCCGACCTCACCGCGGAGGTCGGCGCGACAACCTACCTGTGCGGCACCGGCGGCATGCGATACCTCGATCCCACACCATTCCAGGAAGCCTCCATCACCGTGCTGCCGTTCAGGCGCCCGGACGGCCCCATCTGGGAGCACGCCGACCGAATCACCAGCATGTGGCCCGTCCTCCGCTGGGGACCACAGGCGATCAAGGAAGAGCTGAACTCTTCGCTCGCACGGGTGTCAGGTCGCTGAACGGGGCGCACCAGAAGCCCCGTGGCCTCGTTCGCCAAGCGGAGGCATCTGGTCGACGTTCAAGCCGGTCGAGCAACGATCCGACGAGGACGCCAGAAGCACCTTGGAGGTCGCGTACCGACGGGTGACGCGCCCTCCATCGCATTGATCAAGATCGCAACCAAACCGGACGGCCCAGGTGCGGGAGCAAGCTATGCATCCGGCTGCCGGATCCCGACCGAGCGCGGTCGGGATCCGGTGCTTCCGCGAACTTCGCGGGCGAGGCCCGGACGGTCGCGCTAACGCCTTCCGCAACGGGTGGCATCGAGGCTGCGCGCATGCCGAACGCCATCCCGCATCCTGCTGACGACGACCGCGGCCGGGATCGCCGGCACCAGCGGCCGGGCCGCGCACATCGGCTGACGCCCCGATTCAGCACCGAGGAACTGGCAGCGATCCAGCAAGCAGCCGCGCGGGTCGGGATGACGGCCACCGGCTTCTGCGCCGACGCGGCGCTCGTGCAGGCCGGGCGGGTGGAGGCGATGTCTCTGGATCCGGTGCGGGAGATCCTGGCCGACTTCCAGGCCGAGTTGTATGCGACGCGGACCGCGGTGGGCCGGATCGGCACGAACCTCAACCAGGCGGCCGCAGCGCTCAATGCGACCGGCCAAGCGCCGGAGTGGTTGGTGACTGCCGTGGTGTTGTGCGAGCGGCGGATGGAGCGCATCGACGCGGTGATCGCGTTGATCGACCGCCGGCTGCGGTGATCCCGAACATCGTCCGTGGCCGGCGTGTCGGCGGCCTGCTCCGCTACCTCTACGGACCCGGCCGCAGGGAAGAGCACGTCAACCCGCGCCTGGTCGCCGCCTGGGACGGCGCCGGCCCGCTCGGCGCCCTCGAACCGCCTGCCGGTCGCGAAGGCCGGCGGGACTTCCGCGCCCTCACCGAGGTGCTGGAGCAGCCGGTCCGCAGCGGACGGAACCCGCCCGCGAAGCCGGTCTGGCACTGCTCGCTGCGCACGGACCCGTCCGACCGGCCGCTCAGCGACGCCCAATGGGCACGGATCGTCGGCGAGGTGATGGCGCAGGTCGGGCTCGCCCCGCACGGAGACGCCGGGGCGGTGCGGTGGGTCGCGGTCCGGCACGGCGCCGACCACATCCACATCGTGGCCACACTGGTCCGGCAGGACCGCCGCACCGCCTGGGCCCGCAACGACCGCTGGCGCGCCCAGGCCGCCTGCCGCGACCTCGAAGAACGCTACGGCCTCCACCAGGTCGGCGCCGCCGCGACCGCCCGCCGCCGACCCACGGCCGCAGAGGTCAACAAGGCCCGCCGGCTCTCCCGGCCGGAGAGCGATCGTGACGTGCTGCGCCGTGAAGCCCGGTTTGCCGCCGCGGCCGCGGGCCCGGCCGAGGAATTCTTCGCGCTCCTGCGCGACACGGGACTTCTCGTGCGACCACGGATGAGCAGCACCCGGCCCGGAGAGGTCACCGGGTACAGCATCGCGATCAACAGACCAGATCCGATTTGGTACGGCGGCGGCCGGCTCGCCAGCGACCTCACCCTGCCCAGCCTCCGGGCCCGCTGGCAGCTGGCACCACCACCGCTCCCGGACGACGGACGCGACCTCATCGCGCAGGTCACCCGCATGGTCACGGCCGCAGGGACCACGGAGATCGGGATGTGCGACCTGCTGTTCGTCGCGGCCCGCCAGGTGCCCGGCCCAGGACGCCGCCGGATCCTGCTGCGCGCCGCTGACGCACTCGACCGGGCCGCCCGGCCACGGCGCACACAGCCCGCCCGTACCCATGCAGATCTTCAGGGTTTGGTCCGGATGCTGTATCTGACCGGGCAGCTCGCCGACGACCGCAACACCGTCGCGGTCCTGCAACTGCTGGCCGCGATCGCCCGACTCGCCAGCGCGCTCGCCGACCTCCACGATGCCCACCGCCAGCTGCACGACGCCCGTGATGCCCGGGAAGCAGCCCGACTGCTGCGCGCCGCCGCACGGAGTCCGCATCCGGGAACGCGGCCGCTAACCCCTCGCCGGGACCGTCGCGACCAGCCGCCGGCCGCAGACCCGCGCGCACGCGGCACCTGACCAGAGGCCAGCAACAGGAGGCAACCGTGGACCGGATCGGCACCGACCAACACCCGGACTACCTCGCCGACACCGGCCAACGCCTCGGCCAGAGCCTCGCGGTCCTCGCCACCCTCGGCGAAGCCGCCGCCCGCCTCGCCGCAGTCGAAATCCGCCGCCGGCAGTGGCGCGAGGCCCAGGACGACCGGCGCCGCGAACGACACGGTCAGCAGCCGGCTGGCGAAGGCACCCCGCGGCCGAGCCCCACCTCGCCGGAGACGGAAGCGCGGAATGCCGCACGCCGCGACCGGCGGCTGATCGCCCGCGCGCTCGACGCGCAGTGGCTGGCCGCCGCCGACCTGTACGACCTCGCCATCACGTGGCGCACCGCCCGACTCCGCGAACCCCAGTTCGAAGAAGCCCGAGGTGTCGCCTCGCTGGTTGAGGACCGGCTCCGGGAGTTCTACCCTCGACCGATGCGCGGGTATGACGAAGCGGTGGCCGACGGAATGCCCAGGCCCCAGGCGATGCGCGCTGCTGTGGAGGAGATGGCCCGCACGCCTGTCATGCGCGCGCACGGCGGACGCCGCTCTGCCGCCATCAGCCCCGGAAGCGGTGTCACCGTCACCCCCGACGAACTCGACGCGGCGATCAGAAACGAACGGGCACGACTCGCCGCAGGGCTGACCGACGAGGTCTACCGCGACCTCCACCGCCTCGGCGCGGCAGGCCGCGCCGCAGCCGACCACCTCCGCCAGATGCTCGACGCGCATCAGGCCACCGCGCAGGCCACTCGTAAACCGAACTCCGCCGGACAGGGAGAAGGCACGACGACCGCGCCTACGCCGCCGCAGATGAGCCAGCAGTGGTACCCGCAAGGAACCCAGAACACCGGCGTCCTACCCGGACACGTCGCACGGCTCCGGCCGGCGAACGTAAGCGGGCTGACCAACGGCCTCGGCGGAAACGTCAGGCCGACGCGATGAGCGAAACCGAGCCAACCACCAGCCTGCCGGCAGCGGAGACGGAACCAGGTACCCCGCTCTACACCGACGTCGAAGGCTGGGTCGACGGCTACTTCGCCCCCATGTTCCTGCACCGCACCACCGACAGCACCCGAACCCGCTGGTGCCCACGATGGTGGGACCACGCCGAAGCCATCGCCCGCCTCACACTCCTCTGGAACACCTGGGAAACCGCCCGCTGGGACCCCGCCGCCAAACCCGGCTGGTGGCTCGACCTCGACTACCACCTACCCATCCTGCTCAGCCCCGACGGCCCTTTCCGCTCCTGCCGCCAGCCCGACGATCGCCGCGCCGCCAAGCACGATCCCGCTAAGCACCCCGCCACTGAGCCAGTACCCGAAGGCTGGTGGCGGACCGCGTCAACCGCGTGAAATGTTCTGCAATCAGCCCACCGATATCGCGCGACGACGCTTACGGATCTGCCGAGAAGAGTGCGTGAAGTATTTCGACCATCGAAGGCAGGAATTCCGGAACGGGAGTGTATTACATGACTACTCAAAGGTGGCCTGTAGCTGAGTGCACGAGAAGCTTTATTGGATCTTGCAGTTGGCTGTTCCAGGACCAGGGCGACCCACTACCGAAATCCCTGCCAAATTACTTCCCCAGTGATCAGGGATCGCGGGCTTGCTCCAGGTCACACCGTTCCGCTCATCGGCGCGTTCATTTTTTACCTCGTTGATCCGGACCATAAAAGCGCGAATCTCGTATTCATCATCTGGCGTGTTGAACCAGACTGTTCCCGACCAATTGTCCGGCGAGTCTCCGGTGTCCCAGCCGGCAATGTTCCAAAGATAAGTTTCGGGTTTTCCGCTCGTGCGGTCCCGCACGGCGAGCACAAGAGTATGGTCTTTAGGGATACCGGTAGAGGTGCCAATGAATTGCTCACATGCGCCAACAGTGCTCCCCGATTGAGGGGATGTGATGGTCACGGACGGTTTAGGTGATCGGAGAATAACCTCAAAACCAGCCAACGAACCCAGCAGAAACGCGAGCACGCCTACAGCGAGCGCGGCCCAGGCTCCTAGGCGTCTCGATCCACGTCTTTCCACGAGCCAACGGCCAGCTAGGGTGACAATGACAGCACCTAAAACTGCAACGACCCACCAAATAGCTCGCGGGCCGGAGGCGTAGATCTGCACCACAGCAGCTACTACATCAAGGGCAACCAGACAGCCCACCACATAGCCCACCCACTGAGGGCGCGGCTTGAGGGGGGTGGCAGTAGGAGAGGTGGACACCCTCTCCGGCACCCCTCTTTCCTCGTCCGGCATCTCGTCTCGATCTATCTCACCAGATTTACCGCTTTGCACCATATTGCGTTTCCTATTTTGTTTAGTCGCAAGACCGCCAGGAGTTCACTATTTCACACACTGGGTGACTGGTAAAGTAGCGACTCTGATCGCTATTGCGAATAAACTTCACTGTGTGCAAGGAATGTCGGGCTGACTGCCTTTAACGCGATCTTGGGTTGGCCTAGTTGATCGCTTTGAGCCATATGGTCCGGCGCAGGCAGGGTGGTCGGGGGCGACGTCCCCATCGCACGGCGAGGCGGCGGACCTGGTGCAGCAGTGCGAAGGTTCGTTTCACGACGTTCCGGCGCACTCTTCTGCCGCGGACAACGCGCGTGACCTACCTGGCGCGCGTAGCGCACACAGTGACAAAATGATGGCTCCGTGCGGCCCCGGCAATGCGGCGACAGTCGCCGTAAGGTGGTTTCCAAGCTGCCCCGACTTTCATTGGTCCTCCTTCCGACGCCAGCTCCTCGGGGTGTCGACACGTTGGGTGATCAGTCGCCCGTGGCGGAGGTGGGATTCGTGTACGTCAGGTGTACGGTCAAGCTCCGGGCGCACGGGGCAGGTTTATCCCGCACGCCGCATTCCGAGACCGAAGACGCCGGACGATTACTGTGCTGGACGCCGCTCTGCGCAAGGCCCTCGTCGGCGCTGCCCGCTTCCTGCCGCAGCTGACGCAGCGGGCCGAAGCGGCGCTGGTTGCCGACCACCAACCCATCACGGGAACCGGAAACCTGTACGGTCACGGCGGTACTCGGTTCTGGTTGAACGTCGCCGTCGCCCCCAACCACTTGCCCGAGACCCTCGATTCGCCCGCGTTCGTCGACGCGGCCAACGAGCTGGCCGCGGTCTTCTTCGAGGACGCGCCCTTCCATGCCGATTACTCCGGCAACGTCGAGGTGCGCCTGGTGCAAGGTGCTCCCACCGAGAACAGTTCGTGGGGCGACGCGCATACGTTGCGGATCTTTCCCAGCGGTTTGGTCATGCTCCAGTGGGTGCTGCGGGCCACGCCGCTCCCGGACGGTCAACCCGGCTTTGAGCTGTCCTTGGACGAGATCGTCGCCGTGTTGCGTCGTGTGTACGCGCTCGCCCACAGCCCTCAGTTCGCGGCGACCCATCGCCGTCGGCGGTGGGTCCGGCGCCGGTTCGACTGGCGGGTGGGGCTGTCACCGTCGATCAGCGATGCCCAGGGGTCTGCCTTCTGGCGTCGCCTGAGTTCCGTGGTGCCCCTACCCGAGCGGGTACCGACCCGGCAGAATCCGCATTGTCCGTTCGATGGCTACGCCGCTGCGGCGATGAGGGGCCGCAAGGTGACCGACTCCGTCGAGGATACTTTCCGCCCCGCCTTGCAGGAGCTGTTCACGTCGTCGGGGTTCAGTGGCAGGGTCTCGCAAGCCGTGGCCGCGGCGCTGGCCGAACCCGCTGCAGCGCATGCGCTCGGGACACCAAACCGCGAAATCACCGCTGGGTGAGCAGCTCGGCGGCCTGATCGGCCCGCAGCTCAGGGCCATTGCGTAGTCGCCTGAGGGGTGCTTGAGCTGGGATTCTGGGCGGGCGAGGGGTCCATGTAGGACGGGTGCGGCCCGTCGGTGATCATGAAGTTGCGAAGCAACACGATCCCGAGAAGGACGCACCCGTCGATGACATCATCACCTACCGGAATCCTGCTGTCCCATCGGCC
>NZ_JBITDX010000039.1:0-50279 GCF_044454585.1 Catenuloplanes sp. NPDC051500 | reverse complement strand
AAGATCCTTGCGGCTCTGGTGGCCCTTATTTGAGCGCGATAAGGGCCACCAGAGCCGCAAGGATCTTGCATCCCGCCAGATGGACGCGAGATCCCACACACGAACCCATCGCGGCGCGGAGCGCCCGAACTGCCGTGACCCTGGCGCGGCAACACGCGAGAGCCAAGATCGACTGATCCTTCGGCAGCTCCCGGCTTCGGTGCCAGCCCTTGCGACCAACCAGGCCGAGGTCAGCCGCCCCGCCCGCCAGCCCCCCGGCTTCGGCGCCGGCCCTTGCGACTACCCAGGCCAAGATCAAACGCCCCGCCCGCCAGCCCCCGGCTTCGGCGCCAGCCCTTGCGACCACCCAAGCCGAGGTCAAACGCCCCGCCCGCCAGCCCCCGGCTTCGATGTCGGCCCTTGCGACTACCCACGCCAAGATCAACCGCCCCTTCCGGCCCCGCCTGCTCTCTCGGTGCCAGCCCTTGCGACCACCCAGGCCGAGCCGCACTGACCAGCCGCCGCTTAGACGATGACCGTGCTGCCCCCGCGTGTCGCGAGACCGCCGACCAGCCGGAACGACCCGCCGCACTCCTGACCTCGATGCCAAGCCCGGCGATCGCTAGGCCCCAGGTCGCCGCGCCCGAACGGGCAATGGAGTCGCTACCGCGGGGCAAAACGGAGCGCTGGGCTCCGCTGGCGCTCCGCGCGTCGCTCCGGAGCAGGTTTCGCCGTGGCATGGGCGAAGAGCCGCGGTGGGGTTTCCGGGCGCCCACGGATCCGACGGCCGCGGGAGCTCGCGGGGCTGGGCCACCGCGGAGGCGGGACAGGCCCTGGAAGTTTTTGATCTTCGGGGTGGCGGGTGGGGGCGGTCAGAAGAGGGTGAGGGGGCCGATCGGCTCGGGGTCCGGGAGGGGGTGCAGGGCCGGGATCAGGGCGCGGACCTCGGCGTGGAAGCGGCGGGCGAGGTCGGGGGCGTCGGCGTTGTCGGGGGTGTGCAGGAAGACCGTGGGTGAGCGGCCCTCGCGGAGCCAGTCCGCGGTGACCGTGACCCAGCGCTGCCAGCCGGCGACGGTTTCGTCGGTTTTGTCGCGGCCGAGGTAGCGGACGATCGGGCGGTCGGTAAGCGCCTCGGTGCGCAGCGGCATGCGCGGCTTCTTGGTCCAGGCCTCGCGCTCGGCGTCGCTTGTCGGGCGGGCCGCGAAGAACGTGGTGGTGTCGAACGGGACCCACTCGGCCCCGAACGGTGCGAGCGCCGACGAGAGCAGGCCCGGCTCGTCGAAAAAGCCCTGGTGGCGGACCTCTACGGCGTAGCGGTAGGTCGCGGGCAGGCGGCGCAGAAAGGACTGGAGCGCGGGTACGTCAGCGGGCGCGAACGAGCCGGGCAGCTGGATCCAGAGCGCGTGCACGCGCGGGCCGAGCGGCTCGATCGCGTGCAGGAACGCCCGGAGCGGCTCGGCGCCGGACGCGGCCAGACGGTGTTCGTGGGTGACCGGTTTGGGGAGCTTGAGGACGAACCGGAACGACTCCGGCGTCTGCGCGGCCCAGGTGGCGGTGGTCTCGCGGGACGGCGTGGCGTAGAACGTGGTGTTGCCCTCGACCGCGTCGCACCAGCCGGCGTAGGCGCGCAGCCGTTCCGCGGCCGTGGACGGGTGCGGCAGGAACCGTCCCTGCCAGGGCTTGAGGGTCCACATCGCACAGCCGACGGACAGACGCATGGGGTGCACCGTATAACGGTGCACCCCACCGGGTGATCAGATGGTGCCGGTGCCGGGGACCTTGACAGGGAGGCCACGGCGGGTCCGCTCGGCGCGGACCGCGATCTCGACGATGTCCCAGACCGCCGCGATGGCGAACGTGACGATCACGGCCAGGGTCGCCCAGTGGCGGGGCTCGCCGCCGGCCTCGAGGCCGGGGAACGCCGGGTTGAAGATCCGGTCGCCGGCCGCGAGCCAGACCACCGGGGCCGCGAAGAGCAGCGCGAGCACCGCGTTCGTCGCGGCGAGTGCGCGGGTGTAGACGCCGGTGCGGAAGACCTGGATCGTCCAGGCGATCTCCAAGCCGAGAACCACGATGAGGTACGGCCACCAGAACGACCAGTTCGCCGGGTCGAGGACGGGGACGTCGGTGAACGTGAACTGCTGCAGCACCAGCGCGGTGATCAGCAGCACCGGCCAGGCCATGGCCGGCACGAGGTGGCTCTGGCCGAGACGGGACGGCTCGTACTCCGGGAGGTCCTTGAGCGTCCACGGCCCGCGCAGCGCCCGCTGGTCCAGGCCGACGCGCTCCATCAGCGCGAACGTTGCGGTGGTCCAGAAGCCCATGTGCGTGCCGACCGAGATGATCGTGGTGACGATGCCGCCGATGACCTTTCCTATCTCCGGCTCGTCGAGTAGCTGGATCACAGTGGTGACGACCACGACGATCGGCAGCACGATCGTGAACAGCAGAACCATCATGCGGCGCCAGAACGGGAACAGTTCCGGGCCGATCAGGTGCTGTGGCCGGTCGGTATATCTGTCGGCCAGCCTGTCCGGATCACCGAGCTCAAGCAGCGTGCTCTCCACTGCCGCGTCGCGTGGCGCACCCGCGTCGATGCGGGCCTCCACCGCGTCCTCGATGGAGGCGCGCAGCTCACGGTCAATGTCGGCGCGCTGCCCCTCGGGGAGGCGGCGCAGCGCGGTGGTGACGTAGCGGTCGATGAGCGTGGTCATGCGGGGCTCCCAGGGGTGTCCAGGTCGGTGATGGCGTTGTCGAGGCGGGACCACTCGGTGCGGAGCGCGTTCGCGATGGCCGCGCCCTCCGGGGTGGTCGTGTAGAACTTGCGCGGCCGGGCCTCATCCGTGTTCCACGCGCTGCTGAGCAGGCCCTGCGCCTCCAGGCGGCGCAGCAGCGGATAAAGCGTGTTCGCCTCCACCTCGAAGCCGGCCGTGGCCAGCGTCTCCAGCAGCGAGTAGCCGTAGCCGGGCTCGCGCAGCACGGTGAGGCTCGCGACGACGACCGTGCCACGGCGCAGCTCCTGCAGGTGACTTGAGAGCGTCGCGTCCATTGTCATGCTCACCACGATAGTGTGTCTCACACACTATGGCAACGCGTTACAGCAAAGTGCGTCGAAGAACAGTGTTAGCGAGCCGCGGACCTCCCGGCCGGCGACCGTGCGGGCAGGGTGGCGCAAACCCTGCACGGCGTAGATACTTATCGATGCTCCTGGGCCGGGAGCGGCGGGGCGCCGGGCAGCCCTCGCTGGAGCTGTCGCGTACTCCCGACTTATCGAGGGACCTGCCCATGAGATCTCGACGCACCTTCGCCACCGCGCTCGCGGCAGTGCTCGTCGCGCTGCTCGGTGCGCTCGGCCTGGCCACGCCCGCGTCCGCCGCCGCCTTGAACGAGGTGACATCCTTCGGGACGAATCCCAGCAACCTACGCATGTATCTCTACGTGCCGGACAAGCTGGCCGCGAAGCCG
Organism: Catenuloplanes sp. NPDC051500; assembly: GCF_044454585.1. Classification (NCBI taxonomy): domain Bacteria; kingdom Bacillati; phylum Actinomycetota; class Actinomycetes; order Micromonosporales; family Micromonosporaceae; genus Catenuloplanes; species Catenuloplanes sp. NPDC051500. The sequence goes on along the minus strand of NZ_JBITDX010000039.1, from coordinate 46,835 downwards.
GGGCTGCTGGTCGCGGTGCACTACTGCACCGGAACCGGGCCCGCGTTCTTCAACGGCAGCCAGTTCGACGAGCTGGCCGACCGGTACGGATACATAGTGATCTACCCGTCGGTGACGCGAAGCAGCGCGTGCTTCGACGTCGCCTCCCCCCAGGCACTCAGGCGGGACGGCGGCAGCGACCCGGTCGGCATCAAGTCGATGATCGACTACGTGCGGGCGCGCTACCCCGTCGACGCTGACAAGATCGTGGCGACCGGGGTGTCATCAGGCGCGATGATGACGAACGTGCTGCTCGGCGACTATCCGGACGTGTTCAGCGCCGGGTCCGCGTTCGCCGGCGTACCGTTCGGATGCTTCGCCACGACAAACGGCTCGGAGTGGAACAGCGACTGCGCCAACGGCCTGATCACCAAGACACCGCAGCAGTGGGGCGACCTGGTGCGGAACGCGTACCCGGGATACACCGGGCGGCGGCCGCGCATGCAGACCTGGCACGGCACGAACGATGAAACCCTGAAATATCCTAATTTCGGCGAGCAGATCAAGCAGTGGACCAATGTGCACGGCCTGTCCCAGACGCCGTCGTACACGGACACGCCCAAGTCCGGCTACACGCGCACCCGCTACGGCGGCACGGGCGACCAGGCACCGGTCGAGGGCATCAGCCTGGCCGGCGTCTCACACAACATCCCGGTCGACGCGGCCGCCGCCATCCACTTCCTCGGCCTCGACACGACGACCCCCGCCACGCCCACGCCGACCACGCCGGGCCCGACCACACCGACCCCGACCCCGACCACACCGGGCCCGACCGCTCCGGCCGGCGCCTGCCGGGTCTCCTACACGGTCAACTCGTGGAGCACCGGCCTCACCGCCTCGGTCGGGATCACCAACACCGGCACCGCCACGGTCGACGGCTGGACGCTCGCATTCACCCTGCCCACCGGCCAGACCGTGACGAACGCCTGGAACGCCACGATCAGCCCGTCCAGCGGTGCGCTCTCCGCCCGCAACGTCTCCTACAACGGCACGCTCGGCGCCGGGGCCACCCAGACGTTCGGTTTCCAGGCCACCCACGCCGGCAGCGCGTCGAAACCCTCCGCCTTCACCCTCAACGGCAGCGCCTGCACGATCGCCTGACGATCCGGCGCGGCTCCACCGAGCGCGAGTGAGGTGGCTGCGCGTTTCCTGCGGCCGCCGGGTTGATCAACCCGGCGGCCGCGCGTCCCGTTACCTCACCGGGCCCGGCGACCGCCACGCCACGCCAGCACGACGCCGACGACAAGCACGATCGGGCCGATCACCGCCCACATCGTGGCGCCACTCATCGCGCTGCCGCCGAGCACGTTGAGTCCTTGCAGCGTCCACACCGCGCCCATGAGCACGAGCAGCACACCGACGGCAAGCAGAATCCATCGCATGCCGCCAGCCTGCCTCCCGGACGGCGAACTCGCAATCAACTCTCTAGGATCAGCGCCCATGGAGCAGCCGTCCCGCCTGAGTGGCCTGTGGTCCTGCCTGGTCGGCGCGGTCCTGTTCGGAGCGCTTGCCGTCGCATTGGAATGGGGCTACCGCTGGTCCCGCTTCGTCGGCATGCAGCCTGACGAATGCCCCAACTCCACAGGCAACGGCGGCCCTTTCGCCGACACCGTCTGGGAGCTGATCATCCCGGGCCTCGCTCTGCTCTGGTTCACCTTCGTCCTCGTCGAACAGGTACTCCCTGCCACCTGGCGTGGCCGCAACCCCCTGAACTTCCTCGCCCGCGCTCTGTTCGCCGTCCTCTTCACCGCGACGTTCGGCTGCATCTTCCCCACCGGCCTGGTCCTGTCCTGCCATTAGAGCCTTGCAGCGCTCCCCCATCACGCGACACGAGGAGCAGGCGACCACACATCCGCGGGGGAACCACTGGGAGTGGCGATAGCCGGGTGTGGCGGAACTGAACGGTTTTCGGGAAGGGCACGGGACCGGCTCCGATGCCAGGTGGGAAGCGGAGCGCCAGCGGAGCCTCCCCCTCCTGGCGAGGTTTACCGGCGGAAGCGACTCTGTTGCCCATTCGCGTCCGGCGGCCTGGGGACCCACGATCGAAGAGGGCTGGGGCGTGGCGAGTCGTTTCGGCTGGTCGTTGCGCTTGCGGAGCGCGAGCAGCACCGGCCGTCGTCTCAGCGGATGCGGGCCGGGAGGACTGCGGGCCGAGGCGGCTGCGGGCCGAGGCGGCTGCGGCGTGGGTGGGCGCAAGGAACCGGCACCGAGGCCACGAGTTCCGCAGGTCTGCGGGCCGGTCGCGGCACTTCGGCAGGTCTCAGGGCCGGACACCAACGCGGAGCCACACCGGATCCGAAGATGTCAGGACACAGTCCACGGTCACGACCCGCCTCATGCAGGTCCTCGGTCGATTTCCAGCTCGAGCGCTGTGCGCCCGACATTTCATCATATAGATGACGCCTTGTGCGTTCATCCTAACGCCGAAGGGTCAAGTAAGGCCCACGTCAAGATCCTTGCGGCCCTGGTGGCCCCTATCCGAGCGCAATAAGGGCCACCAGAGCCGCAAGGATCTTGCATCCCGCCATATGGACGCGAGGTCCCGCACAATGAATCACTCCCGGGCGCGGAGCGCCCGAACTGCCCTGGCGCTGGCGCGGCGGCACACGAGAGCCAAGATCGACTGACCCTTCGGGCAAGCTCCCGGCTTCGGTGCCGGTCCTTGCGACCGCCCAGACCGAGATCAACCACGCCCCCCGCCGACCGCCGCCTCGGTGCCCGCCCTTGCGACCGCCCAGGCCGAGATCAGCCGATCTCCCGACCACGCGCCCTTTCGATGCCGGCCCTTGCGACCGCCCAGAGCAAGATCAACCACCCCTCCCGCCGACCGCCGCCTCGGTGCCCGCCCTTGCGCCCACCCAGGCCAAGATCAACCGACCCTCCCGACCACGCGCTCTCCCGGTGCCCGCCCTTGCGCCCACCCAGGGCAAGATCAACCCACCCTCCCGACCACGCGCTCTCTCGATGCCCGCCCTTGCGAACGCCCAGACCGCAGCCGCGAAGACCAGCCGCCGCTTAGACGATGACCGCGCCACCTCCGCGTGTCGCGATACCGCCGACCAACCAAAGCCACCCGCCACACTCCCGACTCCGATGCCAGCCCTTCGATCGTCAGGCCCAGACCACCGCACGCGAGTGGGCAGCAGAGTCGGGAGCATGCGGGCCGCCACCTCCGTGGAAGCGGGAAAGGACGTTGATCTGTGCGTCGAGACAGGACAGGCAGGTCACCTGGCGTGGACGACCATGTCGACAAGCGTGTCGATGAGGTCTTCGGGGGATTGGGACCATTTGGGGTCGGCGAGTTGGCCGCTGACCTCCATGCCGATGATGCCGCCGGCGCTGCCGATCAGCAGCGCGCCGTAGCGGCGGGCGGACTGCTCCCCCACCAGCTCGCCGACGATGGCGAGGAACTCGTCGTGGCTGCGGCGGGCGGCACGGGCCAGGGCGGCGGGGTCGCCGGGCGGGTTGCTGAACATCAGGCGGTAGAGGTGGGGCTGGGTACGGCCGATGTCGATCAGGGCGACCAGGGCGGCGCGCAGCTTGTCGGCGGGGGGCAGGTCCGGGGTGGCGCGCAGGGTGGCGGAGTGGTCGGCGATCCGGGACCAGGCGGCGGATCCGACGGCGATGAGCAGGCTTTCCTTGTCGGCGAAGTGCCGGTAGGGGGCGCCGCGCGTCACGCCGGCCCGGGCACCCACGGCGCGGAGCGTCACGGCCTCGAGGCCGCCGGTGTCGAGGAGATCAGCGGCGGCGTCGAGGAGGGCCTGGCGGGTGGCGGCGGCGGATTCGATGCGGCTGACCATGCCGGTCATGGTAGCGAGCGGCTGATGACAGCGTCATCCCAGACAGTTGACAAAGTCATCTCAGCGCCCCAGACTCGGAAGGGTGACAACGTCATCTGAAACTCAGGAACATGTGGTCGTGACCGGCGCGTCTACCGGAATGGGTGCGGCCACCGCCCGTGAGCTGGCCCGACGCGGATTTCACGTGCTGGCGGGGGTGCGGCAGCAGGCCGACGGCAACGCCATCCGAGCGGCCGGCATCGAGCCGATCATCCTCGACATCACCGACTCCTCGGACGTCGCGGCGCTCGCGGAGCGGATCGAGGGGCACACCCTGCGGGCGGTGGTCAACAACGCGGGGGTCGGCGGCATCGGGCCGGTCGAGGTGCTGCCGCTCGACGACTGGCGGCGCATCTTCGAGGTCAACCTGTTCGGCCACGTCGCGGTCACCCAGGCGCTGCTGCCCGCGCTGGTGCGCAGCCGCGGCCGCATCGTCAACATCAGCTCCCTCAACGGCAAATTCGTCGTCGCGGGGTACGGGCCGTACGCGGCAAGCAAGTTCGCGCTTGAGGCGATGAGCGACGCGTTGCGCCAGGAGGTGGGCCCGCACGGTGTGCAGGTGGTGGTGGTCGAGCCGGGCGGCGTCAAGACCGCGATGGCGAGCCACGGGCCGAGTGCGGTCGACCGGGTCACCGCGCGGCTGACCGGCGACCAGAGCAAGCGGTACGGCGCGCTGCTGCAGGCGATCCCGGCGCACGTGGCCGCGTTCACCGCCGCGGGCTCCACGGCCGAGGAGGCCGCCCGCACGATCGCACGGGCCGTGACGGAGCGGAAGCCCCGGACCCGTTACACGGTCGGGCGGTCCGCTGCGGTGCTCACCCGCCTGTCCGGCCTGCTCCCCGATCGTGTTCTCGACCGGATGGCCGCCTCCGATCTGGGCCGGCACTACCCGGCGTGACCGCGCCCGTCCGTACCCTCCTAAGTGGTTGATCGGTTGACCGACTCCGCCTCTTATCACCCTCCGCCACGGGTACGCTACGAGAGATCGAGCTGCTGGGCGCGCCGGACGGTCTCGGGAGGGCGGCGAGTTGACGGGCAACGCGCGGGTCTCGTTCGGCGTGTGGAGCGATCGGGTGGTGGCCGCCGAACAGCTGCAGTCGGACCTGCGGGAGTCCGGCGAGCACGCGATCACGGTCGGCGGTGAGAGCGGCCCGCCGATCGAGTGCCTGGTCGTCCTGACCCGGAAGCCACAGTTCGACGTCGGCGAGCTCGGCACGCTGGCCCGGCTGGCGAACCGCGCACAGATCACCATCGCGGTCGACCGGCACCGCCCGGGCGCCGACGACGGGCCACCGTGGCCGCGGGACGTCACGCTGCACTGGAGTGGCCGGTACCCCGACCTGGCCCAGGTGGCGCAGGCGCTTGTCGACCTCGTCCGGCCGGCGGGCCTGCTGTCCAGCCCGCTGCCGACCTTCCTGCCCACGGAGACGCCGCTGCCGGGCATCCCGCACGCGGCCGGCCGGCACGAGCTGATCGAGCAGCTCCGCCGGCCGGAGGAGCTGCGGGTCATCTCGCTCACCCGCGCGCTGCACGACGAGCTACTGCACGCCGACCGGGCCGAGAGCCGCGCCGACTACGACCTATTTCGACTGGTCAGGTGGGGTGCGGAAGAGGCGAACCGGCCGTTCATCAACCTGCGGCTGACCCGGTCGGAGCGGCCGTCGATCCGGCCGGAGCAGCCGCGCGCGCTTGACACGGTGCTGAAGGATCTGCGCACCCGCCGGCTGGTGCTGCTGCTCGGCGAGCCCGGCGCGGGGAAGAGCCAGCAGCTGCGCTACTTCGATGCGGGGTCGGCGCTGCGCTCGCTCCGGCAGCCGGGCGCCGGGCCCTGGCCGCCGAACTCGTTCTACGTGGCGCTCGCCGCCCAGCCCGCGCAGCCGGACATCTCGATGGACTGGCTTGCGCACCAGTGGGCCGCGGCCGTCGACCCTACACGCTGGTGCGACCTGCGCACCTTCCTCGCGGACGGCGGCACGGTGCTGCTGGACGGGCTGAACGAGGGCGGCATGCGGTCACTGCCGCTGCCGCAGTGGATGACGCGGTGGCGGGACGTGATGTCCGAGCTGTTCGGGGCGGGCGCGAGCAAGGTGGTGGTCAGCTGCCGCACCCGGGACCTGGTGATCCCGATGCGGGCGCCGCGTAACGAGGCCCCGACCGAGGTGAGTCTGCTGCCGCTGTCCAAGGACGACATCGTGGCGATCGCGACCCAGGCCGATCCCCGGATGGCACGCCGGCTCAAGCGCGCGCTCGACGACGACGGCATGATCGCCAAGCTGTACTCAAGCCCGTTCCGGCTGCGGAGGTTCCTGGAGACCGGCGCGGACGGCGTCGCACCCACCGGCGCCCGCCTGTACGGCACGGTGATCGCGGCGGCGCTGCTTCGCGACTTCGACCAGGACAATCTGCACGACGATCTCGTCCCGGGCCGGGTCGCGCCCGCGCTGCGGACCCACTACGCCAATCCGTGGCCGGTGCTTGACACCATCCCGCTGATCAAGGCGCTCGCGGCGCTGGCCAAGGAGCTGACGTTCCCGGCCGTACCCGGTGGGAACGCGTTGCTCACCATGCGGCCGGCCCGGGCGATCGGCGTGCTCAACAACGCGCTCGCCGCGGCGGGCGGCGACGCGTCAAAGGCCGCGATGGCGCTTGACACCGCGGAGGACTTCCACATCCTGCAGGAGGAGCGCGGCGACATCCGGTTCACCCACCCGTCGCTGCAGCATCTGTTCGCGGCGTCCGGGTGCACGGACGAGGAGATCGTCGCGCTCGCGGAGCAGGAGCGGCAGCCCTCCCATCGCCGGCCGCCCGGGCGGCTGTCGCCCACCTACGCCGAGCACCGCTATGAGGAGCTCTTCCAGTTCGCGGCGCAGTTGCGGCCGGAGGTGCCGCGCCTGCTGCTGCGCGTCGATCCGGTGCTTGCCGCCCGCGCCTACCTCGCGGCCGGGCCGGATGCCCGGCACGGCGTCGACGAGGAGATCCGGGAGTCGCTTGCGAACAGCCTCGTCGACGAGTGGGATCCGGCGCGGCGGGCCGCGATCATGGCGGCGCTCGGCGAGCTGGGCTGGCGGCTTCCGACGCCGAGCTACCGCGGCTCGGAGGCGATGAGCACGGTTCCAGCCGGGGAGTGGCGTCTCGGCCGCCGCGGGCGGGACGACGCGCCGGAGACGGACACGGACAGCGAGCCGCGCACTGTCGAGCTGGGCAGCTTCCAGATCTCCCGGTTCCCGGTCTCCAACCTGGAGTACCGCGCGTTCGTCGAGGCGGGCGCGTACGACGACAAGGCCTGGTGGACGCCGGAGGGCTGGCAGTGGGTCACCAACTCCCGCGCCGTCGAGCAGTCGGTGATCGAGTGGACCCGCCGCCAGGACAATCTGCGCCGCGACCTCGGCCAGATCGTCACGCTGCTGCGCGCGGGGCGGGCCACCCCCGCGGCCGCGGCCGCCCTGCTCCGGTTCGCAAACCTGTCCGAGACGGAGATCGTGGCGTACGCCCGCTCGCAGCAGGCCCGGCCGATCCGGCACCCGCGGTTCTGGCAACGTTCCGCGCTGAACAATCCGCTGCAACCGGTGGTCGGCGTCTCCTGGTTCGAGGCGAACGCGTTCTGCGCCTGGCTCGCCGACCGGCACGGCGTCCCGGTGCGGCTGCCGTCGGAGAACGAGTGGGAGGCCGCCTGCCTGCACTCGCTCGGGCTGACCGACTGCGCGGACGTGACCGGCGCGCTCACCGGCGACGCCGGCAACACGCTTGAGTCCGGCTTCCCGGCGACCACGCCGATCCGGACCTACGCCACCGAGGCGCAGCAGCGGGAACGGCTGCCGGTGGAGATGCTCGGCAACGTCTTCGAGTGGTGCTTCGACTACTACGCCCCCGGCCACCACAATCGGCGGATCCTGAAGGGCGGGTCGTGGCGGCACGAGCGGTGGCGGGCACACCCCGCCTACCGTGGGCGGGGCAACGTGGACGCGCAGAACGACGATCTCGGTTTCCGGTACGTGATGGGGGGCGCGGAATCATGAGCGGTGCCGAGAAGCCGGGCGACGACCAGATGCGCGGCGGTGCAGAGGACCTGGTCGGTGAGATCGCCACCATGGCGGAGAACCCGGACAGCGACGAGGCGGAGATCCTGGAGCGGCTTGCGGTGCTCGCGGAGACCTTCTCACCTGACGAGGTGTTCGCGGTACTGGTCCGCTACGACACGCCCGACCTGCTGGGATAGGGCTTATGTCCCGATAATTTACCTATTATTGGGTCACCCTTGACCTAGCGTCCGGCGGACGCCATTGTGCACGGCGGCACCCTCGCCGCTCGCTGTCCGCAATGGAGGACCACGTGCACCAACCGCCCGGTCTGCAACGACGCATGCACCGGATTCTTCCCCCCGGCCGCCCCGCACTCTGGCTGCCACTCGACGACGGGCTCATCTCCGGGCCAGAGCATCACCTGCATGACGTGCGCGGGCTGCTGACTGCTGATGTCGTACCCCAGCTGACCGCGGTCCTCGGTTTTCGAGGCGTGCTCGCGGCCGCCTCGGCGCAGTTGGTGGACACGCCCGTGGTGATGAACCTCAGCGCCAGCACCACGCTGCACGAGCACACCCGCAAAGCACCTGTGGGTACGGTCGCGGACGCGGTACGGGCCGGCGCGGACGCTATCGCCTGCCACGTCAACATCTCCTCGCCGTCCGAGACCGAGGCGCTGGAGCAGCTGGCCCGGCGGGTCACCGAGGCGGACGAGTTCGGCCTCCCGGTCGTCGCGATGATCTATCCGCGGTCGCGCAACCTGAGCGGCACCGACAACAACCACCTGCGTATGCGGAGGAACTCGCCCGAGCGGTTCGCGGAGCTTGTGCGGCACTGTGCGCGCATCGGCATGGAACTGGGCGCGAGCGCGATCAAGACCATGTACACGGGTACGCCGGAGACGTTCCGGACCGTGGTCGAGTCCGCGATGGGGGTGCCGGTGCTGATCGCCGGCGAAGCGCTCGTCGACGCGTCCGAGGCGCTGGAACGGGCACAGGGCGCGGTGGCGGCGGGCGCGGCGGGGGTCGCCTACGGGCGGCAGATCTTCAACCGGGACGAGGCGGGACCGTTCGTCGCGAAACTGCGCGCGGCGCTCGACGACGTCTGACTGAGGGCCACGGGGCTCGTCGGTTTCGCGTCGATCATGCGCTGACGAGGGACATTGCGGTCACGCTGCGTCACTGTTAGGTTCGAACCAGCGACATCGATTTCTAACAGATCTCCTGGGGAGCGGATGAACTGTCGGACCCGGCGCGCGGTGCAGGCGATGGGTCGTCTGCTGCTCAGACTGATTCTGCCGGTCCTGGGCCGTGCCGTCGGCTGCCTGTTCGTTCGGGTCGTGCAGTAGAACCCGCTCCGCGAGAATGTCGTACCCGTTGGATAGGTTCGTGGCATCGAAGTTCCCCCTGGTGGAAGGTGGCCCGATGCCGGCCGACACGACGTACCTCGAGCTTTCCGAAGACTCCGGGAGCGCACACAAGTTCTATGAGGTGACAGTCGACGGCACGGATCTCACGGTCCGTTATGGACGCATCGGCGACGCCGGCCAGGTGACACGCAAGTCGTTCGCCACGCCGGACAAGGCGAAGTCCGAGGCGTCGAAGAAGATCGGGGAGAAGGTCCGGAAGGGGTACGCACCCGCGGTGGCCGGCGGCCGGGCCAAGCGCTCCATCTCCCGGCGCGCGATAGTCAGCACCGTGTCGACCGCGAAGCGCGCGCCGATCCTGTGGCGTTACTCGTCCGGCAGCGCCGCGTTCGGCATCTTCGTCGACGACGACGTGTGCATGGTCGGCAACGAGAGCGGCATGATCACCACGCTCAGCCACAGTGCTGAGGTGCTGCGCCAGTTCCGCCTGCCGGACGGTGTGAAGTGCATCGTCGCGGACGACGGGTGGATCTACGCGGGCTGCGACGACGGCAACGTCTACGACCTGTCCGGCAAGGTGCCGCGCCTGGCGTACCGGATCGACCCCTCGATCGACATCTACTGGCTGGACATCCACGACGGCGTGCTCGGCGTCTCCGACTCCGGCGGCGGCATCTCCGCGATCGACCACGAGGACGAGTTCCTCTGGCGGCGCGCGGGCCGGGGCACCTCCGGGTGGATGGTCCGCTGCGACGCCGACGCAGTCCACCACGGGCATTCGTCCGGTGTGACAAGCTACGACTGGCGTACCGGTGCGGAACAGTGGCACACCTCGACCGGCTCGGTGCTGTTCGGCTGGCAGGAGCCCGGCCGGCTCTACGCGGGCACCTCGACCCGGCAGGTCGTCGAGCTGGGCAAGGACGGGTCGCACCGGCGGACGTACCGCTGCGACGCCGCCGTCTACTCCTGCGCCGCCTCCGCGGACGGCCGCTACGTCTTCGCCGGCGACAGCAGCTCGTCCATCTACTGCTTCGACGCGGCCGGCAACCGGCTGTGGAAGCTCGCCACCGGCTGCGGCTCCGCGTTCTCCATGCAATATCACGACGAGCGCCTCTACATCGTCACCACAAACGGCACGCTTGCCTGCATCGACGCCAGCGAGGCCGCCATCCACGCCGCACAGGGCGGCACCATCCCGCAGGCCGTCGACGTCAAGGCCCCGCCGCGGATGGCGCCGGTCGCCCCGTCCAGCACCGTCGAGATCATCCACGACCTGGCCGACTCCCCCGACGGCGTCGTCGTCGAGTGCATCGAGGACGCGGGCCGCCTCCGCATCCGCGTCGTCTCCGCCGGCTTCCACCAGTCCTGGCAGGTCCAGTTCCCTAAGGGCATCCGCGAGCCCGGCGCCCGTTACGTCGTCACAGGCATCCGCGAGGCGGCCCGCGGCGGCTTCTACCGCGCCTTCGGCGACATCCGCCGCCTGCACTGACCCACTGTCAGCCAGACCCCCGCGCCGGGCACCCTCCCGGCGCGGCCCCAGCCGGCCTCACTGATCCGGCGCATCCCTCTGGAACACGCTCCGGCGGGAGGCACTCCACCGGGAGGCGCTTCGGCGGGAGGCGCTTCGGCGGAAGGCGCTTCGGCGGAGGCGCTTCGGCGGGAGGCGCTTCGGCGGAGGCGCTCCGCCCGCCGCGACGATCGATATACCCAACCAAGATCAAAGTCTTGATTTCCCACTCTGTGGGTGGTCGCGGCCCGCACGCTCCCGCGGGCACCAGTCCCGCGCAGCACCGGCCAAGACCCCCGCGGCGGTCCACGCTCACCCGAGGCGGCTGACGGCCCCTATGACGACGCGGCCGCCGCGATGCCCACAGGCGCGCGCGACGGCCGCTTCGTTCGGAGTGCTGGTCAGCTGTTCTGTGGCGTCAGCTGTTCTTCACGTCGGCGGCGGCTCGGGCCCGGACCCGCCAGTTCGGAACGCCGGCGGCCGGCCACGCGCTCACGCGGGACCGGACGCCCACATGACGACGCGGCCACCACGATGCCCGGAGGCACGCGACGGCCGCGACGTTCGGTGTGCTGGTCAGCTGTTCTTGTGGCGTCAGCTGTTCTTCTCGTCGGCCAGCGACTTGGCCTGGATCGGCCAGTTCGGGACGCTCGTGGTGGCGCGTATCCCGGCGGCGAGGAGCGCGGCGCGGACGCCGGCCTCACCGGCCGAGGCCAGCTCGGCGTAGGTGGTGATGCCCGCGGCCTGCAGCGCCTGCGCGGACTTCGGGCCGAGGCCCGCGATCTTCGTCAGGTTGTCGACCGACGGGGCGGACGCCTGTGCCGGAACGACCACCGGGGCCGGCTCGACGTCGAGGATCGACTCCAGCTCGGCGCCGGGCTCGGCAGCGGGTGCCACGACCGGCTCGGGTACCGGCGTCACCACCGGTTCAGCGGCCGGTGGGGTCTCCGCCACAACGGCGGGCGTTACGGCCGGCGTCGTGGAGAACGGCGTCGTCGACGGCTCCACGGCGACGGGCGTGGGGATCGTCTCCGGCTCGGTGGCCGGAGTGAAGACCACGGCCGGCACGGCCTTGACAGCGGGAGCCGCCTTGGCAGCGGGAGCCGCCTTCCCAGCGGGAGCCGCCTTGGCAGCGGGGACCGCTTTCGCAGCGGAAACGGCCTTCGCAGCCGGGACGGCCTTCGCAGCGGGAGCGGCCGGGGTGGCCGACGTGGCCGGGGTGGCCTTCTTCGCGGCCGTCTTCCTGGTCGCGGCCTTGCGCGGGGCCGGGGCGGGCGCGACTACCGGCGTCGCCTCGGTCTCAGCGACCGGCGTGCCGTCGGTGCCGACGACCGACGTACCGTCAGTCCCCACGACCGGCGTGCCCTCGGCGTCGACGGCCGGCGTCGACGCGGTCTCGGCACCCGACACAGTCCCGGCAACGGGCGCGGTGTCAGCAACCGGCGCGGTCTCGGCGAGCGCTGCGGCCGACTCGGCCTTTACCTCAGCGTCAGCCGCCGCGGCCAGATCGGCGTCCGCAGTCGCCTCGGCCGGCACGGCGTCGTCCGACGAGGTCGGCGCGTCCGACGTAGTCAGCACGTCCGGCGTGGTGAGCGCGTCCGGCGTGGTGTGCACGTCCGGCGTGGTGTACACGTCCGGCGTGGTGTACACGTCCGGCGTGGTGTACACGTCCGGCGTGGTGTACACGTCCGGCGTGGTGTACACGTCCGGCGTGGTGAGCGCGTCCGACGTGGTCGGCGCGTCCGTGACCGGAGCCGTCGACGTCGAGGTCCCGGTGGCCGGAGTGGTGACCGTCGTGGACGACTCCTCGGCGGTGACGATCTCGGTTGCCGGGATGCCGGTGGAGTCGGCCGAGGGGGCCGTCTCCGCGGCGGTGGGCGTGGCGACCGGCGCGACCTCGGTGGAGTCGCTGGACTTCACGTCCGTGGCGGGCGGCGTGGCGGCGGTGATGCCGGTCGAGTCGCCCGAGGTGGTCGTGGCCTCGTCCGCAGAAGCGGCCGGGCTGGCGCTGTCGACCGTGGTGGCCTCCGTGTCAGCCGACGCGGATGCCGTCGCCGCGGCGACCGGCTCGGCGGAAGCGTCCGCGGTGGAGACGGATTTCGCCGTCGCCGACTCGTCCGCGGTCTCGGTGACGGACGAGTCCGACGCGGACGACTCCGACGCAGACGACTCCGACGCCGGCGAGGACTCGGTGGCGGACGACGCCGTGGAGGTACCGGCCGACGAGGACTCCGCGATGGTGTCGTCAGTGCTCGGCACCACGGCGGCCGGCGCCGCCGCGCTGGACTCGGCGATCGCGGGCTCGGCCGCTGCCGACGTTATAGTTGTGGACGAATCCGAAGTGTCCGAAGAATCCGTCTTGATGGTCGTTGAAGTGGCAGCCGTGGCGCCGGAGCCCGAAGGCTTACGGAATCGGCCCATCAGCCACCAGCCGACGAGGACGCCGAGGATAATCCCGACGGTAATGAGCAGGAACCGCATGTGAAGCCTCCCGATATACGGAGGCGGCATTGTAGCAACGCTCCAGCCCGAATCCCGAACGCAGAGGGTCGGCCTTCCCACCCGGCCTGACCAGGGCCGAACGACACCGACGGCAGCAACTCCGCAGCCCGCCCCGGGATGCCGCCCGCCGGCCGTGTGAGCAACCTGTGAGATTCCGGCAACGAATCGGGCGGCGAGATCCCGGGCCGGGTCCGCCTATATTCCCCACGTGGGTGCTTACGTGCTGATCGCCGAGGACGACCGGGTCCAGGCCGAGGTGCTCCGGCAGTACGTGCGGGCAGCGGGTTTCCGCGTCGCCGTGGTGCACGACGGCCTGGACGCGGTCGCGGAGGTGCGCAGGGAGGAGCCCGACCTGCTGGTTCTTGACGTGATGCTGCCGGGCCTGGACGGCCTGCAGGTCTGCCGGCAGCTGCGCCGCGACTACGGCCTACCGGTCCTGATGCTCACGGCCCGCGCCGGCGAGGACGACCAGCTCGCCGGCCTGGAGATCGGCGCGGACGACTACCTGGTCAAGCCGTCCAGCCCACGGCTGCTGATGGCGCGGATCCGCGGCCTGCTGCGCCGCAACACCGTGCCGCGCGGCCCGTTCGCGATGCGGCGGGTCGGGCCGCTTGCCGTGGACCCGGCGCGGCACGAGGTGTCGGTGGATGACCGGCGGATCGAGTGCACCCGGGCCGAGTTCGCGATTCTCGCCACGATGAGCGAACAGCCGGAGCGCGTGTTCACCAGGGGTCAGCTGCTCACGGTGGCGAGCAGCTTCGACCGGAACGCGACTGATCGCGCGATCGACGCCCACGTGGTGAACCTGCGCCGCAAGATCGAGGAGAATCCGCGCCGGCCGCGGTTCCTGGTCACCGTGTACGGCGTCGGTTACAAGCTCACCGCCGGCGCCTGATGGCGCGGTTCCGCGTGTCCTGGCGCCGTAGCCTGATGGTCCGGCTGCTGGTGACCACGCTGCTTGTGGCCGCGGTGGCGACCGGCGCCACGGCGTGGCTGGCGGTGAACACCACCACGCAGGCGATCCGGCAGGAGCAGGGCCGTTCGCTTGCCGACGACAAGAGCGTCTACGACGCCGTGCTCGGTTACGCGGCGACGCATCACGACTGGACCGGTGTCGCGCCGCTGGTGTCCGAGCGGGCGACCGCGCTCGGCCGCCGGATCACGCTGATGACCGAGGATCGCCGGGTCATCGCGGACTCGCACGCGGGCCCGTCGCTTGCCGCGGCGCAGTCGTCCGCGATCGTCGATCCGCTGCGGCTCGACCCCGCGCTCACCGGCCGTACCGAGCTGATCGATCCGCGGGTGACCGGGCCCTACCTGCTGCCGGCCGCGGAGCGGGACGCACTGCACAGGTGGGCCAGGTTCGCGTCCGGGGCGAATCTGCGGTATGTCGTGCTTGTCACCGCGGGGGTGCTGCTGCTCACCACGCTGATCTCGGTGCTGCTGGGGATCCGGCTGATCCGGCCGCTTCGCGCGCTGACGGCCGCGGCGGGGCAACCGCTCGGACGCGACCACCGGGTGCCGGTCACCGGCCGCGACGAGATCGGCCAGCTGGCCATGACGCTCAACTCCCTCGCCGACCGGCGGGAACGGGCCGAGGAGCAGCGCCGGGCGATGATCAGCGATGTCGCGCACGAGCTGCGTAACCCGCTTGCCAACATCCACAGTCTGCTGGAGGCGGCCGAGGACGGTGTCACCCCTGTCGACCGGCGCCTGCTCGCGCTGCTGCTCAACGAGAGCGCGCATCTGCGCCAGGTGGTCGACGACCTGCGTGATCTCGCCGCTGCGGATGCGGGCACGCTTCGCGTACACCCGGAGCATGTGGATCTTGGTGACATCCTGGCGCAGGCGGCCGACGCGGGCCGGGGTGCCGCCGTGGAGGCGGGGCTCCAGTTGCGGACCGAGCTCGGCCCGGACGCCGCCGTCTACGTGGATCCGTTACGCCTGCGGCAGATCGTCGGCAACCTGCTGTCCAACGCGGTCCGCTACACCCCGCCGGGCGGAACTGTGACGCTCCGCTCGGCCGTGCGCGACGGGGAGATCGTCATCGAGGTCGCCGATACCGGCATCGGCATCGACGCGGACGATCTGCCGCACGTCTTCGACCGCTTCTGGCGCGCCGACGACTCCCGCAGCCGGGCGACCGGTGGCAGTGGCCTGGGCCTGTCCATCGTCCGCGACCTGATCCAGGCGCACGGCGGGACGGTCACGGCGACCAGCCGGCCCGGCGCGGGTTCCGTCTTCACCGCCCGGCTGCCGCTGTAGCGCCGGTGCCGGAGTGGGAGGCTTCAGCTAGTTCCTGGCGTAGACCTTGGCCCGCTCGGCGAAGATCCGGTCGGTGCAGGCGATCGAGTCGTTGTCCGCGCGCAGCAGGTCCTCTGTGGAACCGTACTTCACCTTCGCCCGCGGCTCGGCCTCGAACGACACGTCGTAGCCCTTCTCCTTCAGGCAGGCGACCACCGCGCGCATCAGGTCCGGGTACTCGGGGTTGAGGCGTTCGTCGCGCATCATCCAACTCTCCGGCTCCTTTGCCGCGCATGCCGCCGTGGCCTCCGGGTACTCCTCCGGCGGGGCCGGCTTCTGTGCGGTCTGCGGGTCGCCCTGCAGCGTCATGCCGTGCTGCTCCAGACAGGCGAACCAGACGCTCTGCAGGGCCCGGTACTCCTCGGTGCTCGCGTCCGGCCGGACCAGCGGCCGTTCCTCCGCCGCCGGTGTGGTGCCGGTCGCCGGGACGCTCTGCAGCGTGGCGACCTCGGAATCCGCCGTTTCCGCTCCGCCACCGCATCCGCCGACAAGCAGGGCCGTGCCGATCGCCACCACAAGAATTCGTTCGCGCATGCAGGTGAATGTGCCGAACCGGTGTGAGCAACCTGTGAGATCAGTAGCGGAAGCCCGCGACGAGCGTGTTCAGGTCGCTCGACATCCGGGCCAGCTCGCTTGTCGCCGCCTGAGTGTCGGCCACGCCCTGACTCGTGGTGAGCGCGGCCTGCGCGACCATCGTGATGTTCTGCGCGATCTCGTTCGTGCCGCTTGATGCCTCGCTGACGCTGCGGTTCATCTCCGCGGTCGTCGCGGTCTGCTCCTCGACCGCAGACGCGATAGTCGTCTGGAAGTCGCTGATCCGCGCGATGACCGAGGTGATCTCCTCGATCGCTGTCACCGCACCGACCGTGTCCGCCTGAATCGCCTCGATCCGCCGGGAGATGTCCTCGGTGGCCCGCGCGGTCTCCTGCGCCAGATCCTTCACCTCGGACGCCACCACCGCAAAACCCTTACCCGCATCCCCGGCACGCGCGGCCTCGATCGTCGCGTTCAACGCCAGCAGATTCGTCTGCTCCGCGATCGCCGTGATCACCTTGATCACGTTACCGATCTCCGCTGACGACTCGTTGAGCTTGTTCATCGTCGCGGACGTGGCCGACGTGATGGTGACCGCCTCGGAAGCGACCCGCGCCGCCTCCGCCGCGTTCTGCGAGATCTCCCGGATCGACGCGCCCATCTCCTCGCCGCCCGCGGACACGGTCTCGACGCTGCGGGAGACCTCCTCGGCAGCGGCGGAGACCGCCTGCGCCTGGGTGGACGCCTCCTGCGCGGAGTCCGCGATCTGCACGGAGGTGCTTGTCATCTCCTCGGCCGCGCTGGCAAGCGAGGCCGCGGAGCCGTCGATGGTCTGTACGGTGCGCCGCAGGTTGTCCACGGCCAGGTCGAGTGCCTGGGCCATCCGGCCCGGTTCGTCGCGGGACATGACGCCGCTGCTCCGGGTGAGGTCACCGGCGGCGAGCGCCTCGCAGACCACCTGCACCTTGACGAGTGAGGACACGATCCGGCGGGCGACGAACACGCCGATCCCGAGCGCGAGCACCGCGCCGGCCACCATGACCAGCACCGAGGTCAGCCGGCCGCTCCGGTAGCCGGCGTCGGCCGCCTCCGCGTTCTTCCTGCCGTCCTCGGTCTCGGCTGCGTCAAGCGTGACCAGGTTCGCGTCGACGACCTTCATCAGCGGCGTGACCTTCTCGGCCCGGACCGCGGCCCACGGCACGAACGCGTTGACGGCGCCGAGCGGCAGCAGCTCGTTCCGCGCGATGGTGACGTACGAGTCGAACGACGATTCCAGCTCGTCGATCAGCGCGGTCTCGCCGGCCGGTCCGCTCGCCCGGTACGCGGCGACCGCATCGGCGAACTCCTCCACGTGCATGGTGAAGGCCTCGGTGAACGACTGCTCCTCCGCGTCCGACTGGGCGATCGCCTGGTTCGCCGCGGCCAGCCGGGCCTGGTAGACCGCGGCCTTGACCATCGCGACCGACTTGATGCTCGATACGTTGCCCGTGTAGATGAGCTGGGCGGACATGCTGCTCTCGTGCAGCTTCACCAGCCCGACGACGCCGACGATGATCGCGACCGCGACGGCAGTCACGACCGCGGTGAGGATCTTGACGTTGACACTGAGGTTCTCGTACGAGAGCCGTGTTGACATCATTCCTCCGCGCAGAGTTCCGCCCGCAGGCAGAAGAGCCGTCTGCCGCCACTATCGCGCCCGACGGGTGCGGCCCGGGCCGATTCACCGAAAACGTCGCGGGCCTCAGCTCTCGATGCGTACCACGGTCGCCCAGGCGGGCGGCCGCCTGGAATCCCAGTCCTCCGCCCGGGACTGGCGGGGGAACAGGCCGATCACGGTGCGCGCCAACGGCTTCGCGGACGGCCACGGCGTCTGGCCGTCGGTAAGCGCCACGATCACGTCCGGCCGCCGCTTCAGCGCCACCGCGAAGCCCTCGCGCAGATCAGTGCCGCCGCCACCGACAAGGGTGAGGCCCTCCGCGTCGCACAGCCTGCCGACCACTGGCACGGCCGCGTCGCAGGACATCACTGTCACCAGGTCACGGCGGCCGCTGAGCGCGCGGCCGATCGCGGTCACCTCCAGCAGCGCGCTACCCAGCTCCCGGTCGGAGACGGACCCGGACGTGTCCACGATGACGCACACGGCCGGCGGACGGCGGCGCAACGACGGCAGCACCACGCCCGGCACGCTCGCGGAGCGGCGGGCCGGCCTGCCGTAGGTGTAGTCCTCCCCCACACCCGGGGCCGTGACCGCGGACCGCAGCGCGCTGCCGAGCAGCTCCCGCCACGGCTGCGGCGGGTGGAACACGCGCTCGGCCCAGCGTTTCCAGCCGCTCGGCGCGTCGCCTGGCGCACCCACGATGCCGCGCGCCACCCGGAACCGGACCGCGTCCCGCTCCTGCCGGGTCAGCCCGTGCGCGCCGTCCGCGCCGAGATCCCACGCCCGGTCCAGCCCGTCCGCGCCGCTTCCGCAGTCGAGCCAGGCCCACTCCTGGGTACGCGGGCCGAGCGTGAAGTGCCGCAGGTAGTACTCCATCACCTCGCCCGGCTTGAGACCGAGCGCCTCCGGGCGTACCGCGTCGGAGGGCATCGGCAGTGCGGCATCGTAGATGTCGTCGTTGATCTCCGCGTCCGCCGCCAGGTTCATCCGCAGCCGCTCGCCTGGTCCCTCCGCACCGTGCTCCCGCGCATAGGCGTCGCCGCGCCCGTGATGGTCACGGAGCAGGTGCGACACCTCGTGCACCCAGACGCCGGCCAGGTCGGTGAGCGTGCGCCGGTCCACGAACGCCGGGGACACGTAACAGCGCCAGAACCTGTCCACCGCCATCGTCGGCGTCGACGCGGACTCCACCACGTGCAACGCGAACAGCGCGGTCGCCAGATAGGGCCGCTGCCGGGCCGCGAGCAGCCGGGCCGCGTACAGCTTGTCGTTGTCCATCAGGCCGCCACCGCCCGCCGGGAGAGCGCGACGGTACCGGCCAGCCGGTCGATCAGCGCGGGCACGTCCCACTCCTCGCGGCGCAGCGCGGCAAGCGTGGTCGCGGGCACCACCACCAGGTCCGGCGCGCCGGTCTCCACCGCGCGGGCAAGCAGCGTCCAGGCCGCGTCCCAGCGCTCGCGCGTCGGCCGGGTCCGGACCGCGGACACCACGCCGTCAAGCACCGCCTGCCGCAGGTCGCCGCGCTCCGGAAGCGTCGCGTGCTCCGGGTCCGCGAGCATCGTCTCCGGGTCCGGCAGGTCGAGCCGGTCCAGGCTGGCCAGCAGTTCCAGGCCCGGCCCGTCGCCGACAGTGCCGCGCACAAGCATTGACAGCACCTCCCGCGACGAGCCGGCCGCGGTGCCGAACGCCACCAGCCGCAACGCCATCTCCCAGCTGCGTGGCGACGGCCAGGCACCGCCCCGCTGCCCCTCGCCGGTCGGCAGCCGGTGCACAAGCGTCGGCCGCACGGTCAGGAACGCCTGCACCGCGCGCCGCGCATAGGCCACGGACTCGGCGAGCCGGGCCGGATCCAGCCGGGGCAGGATCGCGGCCGGCCAGACGCCGCCAAGTCCGCGTACCACCACGTCCGTGTCGTGTGTCCACTGCAGATGAACGAACCTGTTGGCAAGCGGCGGGCTCAGCTCCCACCCGTCCGCCGCCGACGCGCGCGGGTTCGCCGCGGCCACGATCCGCACGCCACGCGGCAACGTCAGCGCACCGACCCGCCGCTCAAGCACCAGCCGCAGCAGCGCGGCCTGCACCGCGGGCGGCGCCGTCGACAACTCGTCAAGGAACAGCAGCCCCTTCCCCTGCCGTACCAGCCGCACCGCCCAGTCCGGCGGCGCCATCGGCACGCCCTGCACGGCCGGATCATCGCCGACCACAGGCAGCCCCGCGAAGTCGGACGGCTCGTGCACGCTCGCGATCACGGTGGTCAGCGGCAGATCCAGGTCCGCCGCGAGCTGCGTCAGGCCCGCCGTCTTGCCGATGCCGGGCTCACCCCAGAGCAGTACCGGCAGGTCCGCGGCGACGGCAAGCGTCAACGCGTCGAGCTGCTCGTCCTGCCGGGGCTCGGTGGCGGTGTCTCCGAGCAGCGCGAGCAGATCGGCCGCCACGGAAAGCTGGTTCTCAGTGCGCATCAACGTCATCACCTGTGGTTTCTCTCGAAGATCAAAATCGTCATGTGGTACGCCCCGGAGGCGACTCGGCCCGGAGCATGACCTCGTCCCGGGGGTGGTGGAGGCGCACCCTTCGCACGGGCCGGCCCGCGGGCTGTCAGCGACGAAGGCATGGCGTGAGCAAAACGTCGCCGGTCAGTGGCGCCGGTAACGGCTCCAGCGTCGGTCCCGGCCTAGTTCCCGCCACGGCTCGCGGTCGCCGGGGGCGAACGGGTCGTGGCGCGGCGCCTTGAGGCGGTCCGGGTCGGACACGCCTGCCATCGGCCCGATCCCGGCCCGGTACATGCCGTAGAGCACCCGCTGCTGCGCGGCCGCCTCCAACTCGTCCCGGAGCGGGCCGTCGCGCAGCACCGCCGCCGCGCCGAGCACCGCCTCGACCCCGTGCAGCGCGCCCTCGATGTCGCCGTGGTCCAGGCGCGCCCGCACGTCGTCCAGGTCGGCCGGACGCCGATGCAGGTCGTCGATTGTCTGCAGGCAGGGCAGCGGCGTGCCGGTCAGCGCGGCGAGCAGCTCCTCGCGCCGGATCTCGTCGGGCGCGTGGTCGAGCGGCCGCAGTACACCGTCCACGGTCGCGATCCGGTGGTCGGCGCCGCGGCAGCGCACGATCCGTACCCCCGGCGGCTCTTCGGGGTGGCTCCGCACAGCCGGATCCGGGGTGCTGAAGCCGGGCACCAGCGCGGCCGCGACCAGGGGATGCAGGTCGTCTGGCGCGATCAGGCCGGCGCGGAGCAGCGCGAGGTCGGGTGGCTCCCAGACCGCCGCGTCCGGCAGCGCGGGCAGGCCACGACCGGCACCGGGGTCGAGCCGCGGGGGGCCGTCCCCCGCGAGGCGCAGCACAAGGGACTCGCGTGTGCCGAGGCGGAGCGAGACCGAGCCCGTCGTGCGGCCTGAGCATCGCAGCAGGCGCGCGGCCTCGGCGGCCCACAGGTCCACCGCGCAGCCACGGGCCCGCAGCAGATCCGGAACGGCGGAGGCGGATCCGGCCGCCGACCCCGCACGATCGCCCGCGGCTGTCGGCACTCCGGCGCGATCGCTCGCCGTTGTCGGCACACCGGCGCGATCGCCCGCGGTTGTCGGCACACCGGCGCGATCGCTCGCCGTTGTCGGCACACCGGCGCGTTCTCGCAGCTCGGGAGCGTGGCGTGCATCCCAGAGGTGGCGGTGGAGGTCGAGGCGGAAGCGGGGGTCGGGGCGGGGATGGGGGTGGCGGCCGGCGCGGTCGCCGGGCCAGAGCGCGAGGCTGATCCGCTGGCCCGCGTCCGCCCACGCCGGGGCGGTACGGGCCACCAACCAGAGCGCCGGGCCGTAGCGGGCCAGGCCGACAGTCAGCGCGGGCCGGAGCAGGCCGTCCGGCGCTACCCGGGGCAGGTGCCAGCGCAGCAGGTCAGGGGCGAGATGCCGGAGGTCGGACCGGAGTTCGGCAGCGAGCGCGGTGCCGTGGGCACGCGCGATGTCCCGCAGGTTCAGGTCGACGTCGACGCGGGACGCCGCACAGGCGCCCGCCCAGTCTCCGGCGCGACGACGCGCGGCGGCAGACGTGATCATGGTGGGCGGCACCGCATAAGCGCGGATGTGCCGCCAGAGGTGGAGGCGTGAGTCCGTATTCACGGCCGGGGAGCGCATCAGCACTCACCTTCGGTGAAACGGGCCCCCAATCTGTGTGCAGCGGAGGTCTTCATCGCCGGGAACGGTAGCACGCCCGCACACCTCGGCCCAGACGTTACGGACCTCCACCCGCACCGCGTCGACCGAGCCGAGCTGGGCGGTGGCGGCGGCCCGGCGGGCGGCCGCGGCGGCGGGCAGGTGCACCGGGTTTCCGGAAGCGATCGGCAGCACGTGCAGGGTGAGCTCGCCGGGCGGCAGGTCACGCAGGTCGACGGCCCAGGGCGCGCCGTTCCAGAACCGGTCCGCGACAGTACGCCCGCCGGCGCGCAGCTCCGCCACGTCACCGGCCCAGTCGATGTGCAGCAGATTCGCGTCTTCCGGCACGTCCAGGTGGTACACCGCGGCCAGTTCGTCGAACGTCTCCGGCGAGGGCGCGGACTGCCGCCCGCCGAACGTGCCGTAGACCTCCGGCACCTCGCCCGCGGTACGTGACAACCGTGGCTCGACCTCCACAGTGGATCCGACCGGCCCGCCGTGCAGCTCCATCGGGCCGAACGCCCGCGCCGCCGGCGCGTAGACAAGCACCTCGGGCAAGCGCGCGCTCCGCAGACTGACCCGCCCATCCGCGTCCCAGCCGAGATCCTCTGTGGACAGCAGCAGCCGCCCGCCCGGCGCGACCCAGCAGATCCGCGCGTCGGAGGCCGGCAGCACAAGCACGTCGATCCCCAGCCGGATCGGCTCGCGGGACGGCTCCACCCGCTGCACCACGCCGTCCACGGAGATCTCGGCGGGCACGCCCGGCTCCGCGCACAGCACAAGGGTGGGGACGGGGCCCGGCAGCACGGTGAGCGCGGACGCGGTGGCCCAGTCGACCCGTACGCCCGCCACGTCCAGCCCGGCCGGCCACCGCGCCAGCGTTCCGACCGGAAGATCGACCGGCCGCGACGGGAACACCATACCGTCCACAGTGAACTGCGCGTGGCGGTAGGGCGGCAACGGGACGTGCGGCTGATGCCACGCGATGAACACGAACGGGCCGCGCACCGCCCACCGCAGCGTTTCGGCATCCTCGACACCTGACGGAAGCACTGACGGCAGCGCGCTCGGCGCGGTCGCCAGCACCGGGCCGAACGCATCAAGGAACGCGTGCTGCCCGCGCAGCAACGCGTGTGCCTCGCCGAGCAGCCCGGACTCGCCGATCGGCCCGTGGAAGTCGTACCCGAGCCGCGGCATGTCGTTGGGGTAGCCGGTGGCGTGCGACTCCTGCAGGCCGTGCTCGCCGGGCGGGTTCGTACCCCCGGCGAACATGTAGTAGCCCTGCCACACCGACCCGTTGCCGATCTTGCAGTGGGCGACCGCAGCGATGTCGAGTCCGCTCTGCCAGGGCCGCCGGTGATAGGCGGACGGCATGCCGCCGCCCAGCTCACAGGTGGCCGGCGGGAACAGCTCCGACACGGTACGGGCGGACGAGGCCGTCGTCGCACGCAGGTCCGCGCCGATGCCCGGGTCGTCCCAGACGTGCGAGAAGAAGAAGTGGGCGCGGAACGTCGGATCCCACGGCGCGTCCGCATCCGTCCAGAAGCCGTCGCCGTAGCCGCCGTACAACGGCATGATCTCCCGGGGTGGCAGTTGCGCGCCGCCCCAGGCGGTGGCCGTCCACAGTGGTGCCGACAGCCCGGCCTCGATTGCCAGTCGCTTGAGCGTGAGCAGGTGCTCCGGCTGGTCGTACAGCTCGTTCTCCAGCTGGATCGCGAAGAACCGCCGCCCGCCGGCCTGCTCGCCCAGCCGCCCGAACCACTCCGACACCAGCGCCAGATAGGCCGGATCGTCCGTGCGGTGCCGGACCGGCGCGGCCTGCACCCAGTCCGGAAAGCCGCCGTTGCGCGCCTCCGCGTGGATCCACGGCCCGATCCGCAGCACCAGGTCAAGTCCTGACCCGGCGCACAGGTCCGCGAACGCGGCCAGGTCCAGGTTCCCGTCAAAACGCGCCCGGCCGCGCCGCTCCTCGTGATGAAGCCACGGCACGTAGCTGGCGACGGCAGTGAGCCCGCCGGACCGCATCAGCCGGAGCCGCTCCGCCCATCGCGTGCGCGGCACCCGGCTGTAGTGCAGCTCGCCGCTGACCGGGATCCGCGGCGTACCGCCGATGCTCAGGAACCGGCTGTTCACCCCGACACGATCATCACCCATCGGGGGTACGAGCAGCGGGCCCGGCCAGTCCCGGCGATGCGCGTTGAGCATGCCGCGCAATCTACCGCCCTACTCTCAGTAGCTTATGCGGCACGCTCAGTGAGCGCCTACCTTGACGCGAACACGACGCCGGCCGCGACGCTCAGGGTGCAGGCGTTGCCGAAGGTGCGCTTGTCGGCGATCGTGCGCTTGCCCCAGCGGCCGGTCACGGTGGCGATGACGGGGCGGTAGTCGGCGGTGCAGAGCACGCCCTGGCGAGGTGGCAGGCGGAACGCGGAGCCGTTGGTCTTGGCGAGCGCGGCACAGGCCGCGGCCGGGGACGGGTGGGTGCCGCCGGCCGGGCCGCAGGTGAGCGTGACCGGCGCGACGCGACCGGCCACGCCCTCCGCCCGCACGGTGAGCGTGAGGCTCGCGTAGGACGCGGGCGCGGGTGCGGCGGCGAGCGGCACCGGAGCGGCGACGTAGGCCGGCGGTGCTGCCTGGGCGGCGACGGGCAGGACGAGTGCGGTCGCGGCCAGGGCGGCGGCCGCGAGGTGGCGGATCATGACGAACTCCCGAGGTGGACCTTCGAACTGACAGGTCCGGTCTACCCCGGGAGCCCGGACGATTCAGTAAAACCGGGCAAAACGGACCGTCAAGTCGGGTATCTTCACCCGTTCGGCAGGCGGTGTCGCTCAGGCGCCGACGACGATCACCTCGGCGCCGGCGCGGCGGATCGCCTCGACGCCGGCCGGGTCCGCGGACGCGTCGGTGACGAGCGTGGCGATGTCCGCGACCGGGCAGATCTCGGCCAGGTAGACCTTGCCGACCTTGGAGCCGTCCGCGACCACTATCACCCGGTCGGCGCGGCGGATCATGGTGGCGTTCGTGTTCGCCTCGATCTCGTCGTGGGTGGTCAGGCCGCCGCGCACGCTGATGCCGTTCACGCCGACCACCGCGACCGCCATGTTCAGGCCCTTGAGCGCCTGGTCGGCTATCGGGCCGACCAGCTCGTACGACTGGGTCCGGGACACGCCCCCGGTCATGATCAGCTTGAGCCGGGGGCGCAGCGACAGCTCGGCCGCGATGTTGAGCGCGTTCGTCACCACGGTCAGGTCCACCCGCTCGGCGAGCAGCCGGGCCAGCAGGTGCGTGGTCGTGCCGCCGGTCAGGCCGAGCGTGAGCGGACCCCTGGGCAGCAGCTTCGCCACCGCCTGGGCGATCAGCGCCTTCTCCTCGCGGTGCTGCCCGATCCGGTAGCGGACCGGCAGCTCGTAGGCGACGTCGACCGCGACCGCGCCGCCGTGCGTACGGGACAGCAGCCGCTGGTCCTCGAGCACCTGGAGGTCGCGGCGGATGGTGGCGGGCGAGACCCGGAACTCACCGGCGAGTTCGGTGGCGTCGACGGAGCCGGCGGTCGCCAGACGCTCCAGGATGCCTGACACTCGGTCGGCGCGACGCAACGTGCTCTGAGCCATGACACCGTCCTCTAGCTAAACGAACAGTCAAGATAGTTCGTTTGCGAGCGAATAGGCAATCAGTCTTGCGCGCGGATGCGCGTCTGCCGAGAATCCGGCCATGACGACTGTGATCGCCTTCATGGGCGCCGGCAGCGTGGTGTTCACGCGTGAGCTGCTGGCCGACATCCTCTCCTACGCCGAACTGCGCGACGACGTGACGCTCGCGCTGCACGACATCGACCCGGAACGCCTGGAGACGGCGGAGGCGATCGCCCGCCGCACCGCCGAGCAGCTCGACGCGCATCCGGTGATCACCGCGAGCCTGGACCGCCGCGCCGCGCTCGACGGCGCGCACTTCGTGATCAACGCGATCCAGGTCGGCGGGTACGCCGCGACGGTGCGCGACTTCGAGATTCCGGCGAAGTACGGCCTGCGGCAGACGATCGGCGACACGGCCGGCATCGGCGGCATCTTCCGCGCGCTGCGCACCTTCCCGGCGCTCGACGCGATCGCCGCGGACATGGCCGAGCTGTGCCCGGACGCGTGGCTGCTCAACTACACA
Organism: Catenuloplanes sp. NPDC051500; assembly: GCF_044454585.1. NCBI lineage: Bacteria > Bacillati > Actinomycetota > Actinomycetes > Micromonosporales > Micromonosporaceae > Catenuloplanes > Catenuloplanes sp. NPDC051500. The sequence goes on along the minus strand of NZ_JBITDX010000039.1, from coordinate 20,774 downwards.
AACCCGATGGCGATGAACGTGGCGTACCTGGGCCACCGCGCGCCGAAGCTCAAGGTCGTCGGCCTCTGCCACTCCGTGTTCTGGACCGTGCACGACCTGGCCGAGCTGCTCGGCGTGCCGCTCGACGAGGTCGACTACCGCGCGGCCGGCGTCAACCACCAGGCCTGGCTGCTGCGGTTCGCGCACCGCGGCGAGTCGCTCTACCCACGCCTGGACGCGCTGCTCGAGAACGACCCCGAGCTGCGCCGGCGGGTCAGGATGGACATGTACGCCCGGCTCGGCTACTTCCCCACCGAGACCAGCGAGCACTCCTCCGAGTACGTCCCGTGGTACCTGCACCACGACGAGGAGATCGACCGGCTGCGCATCCCGGTCGGCGACTACGTGCAGATCAGCGCGGACAACGTGGCCGAGTACGAGCACACCCGCGACGTGCTGCGCGCCGGTGAGCCGCTGCCGTTGCCCGAGCGGGAGACCGCGGAATACGCACCGCAGGTCATCCACAGCATCGTCACCGGCACCGTGCGCCAGATCCACGCCAACCTCCCGAACAAGGGCATGATCACCAACCTGCCACAGGGGTACGCCGTGGAGGTCCCCTGCGTGGTCGACCGCCTCGGCGTCCACCCGCAGTTCGTCGGCGACCTGCCCGCCCAGCTCGCCGCCGTCAACCGGGGCCTGGTCAGCGTGGGCGAGCTGACCGTCCGGGCGGCGCTGGACGGCGACCGGCGGATGGTCCGGCAGGCCGCGATGGTCGACCCCAACACGGCCGCGACGCTCACCGTGGACGCGATCGGGGCGCTCTGCGACGAGCTGACGGCCGCGCACGGCGATCTCATGCCGGAAACGCTGCGGCAATAACGCTCAGCTCGGGTTGTTCGTTTACTGCGCACATCTTGTTAAACGAGCGTGAACGAGCATAATCCTCGTTCAAGCACGACACCTCCGCGGAGATCTGACCAACGACGATCGAGGTGCTTGATGACCACTCCGAAACGCGCACTTGCCGCCGGCCTCGTCCTGACGCTGTCCCTGACCGCCTGCATGGGCGGCACCGGGGACAGCGGCAAGGACGCGGCCGCCGGATACGACCCGAACGCCACGGTCGAGCTGACCTGGTGGACCGGGCAGACCGAGGCAGCCGAGGCCATCGCCGAGAAGCTCGCGGCCGAGTACCACGCGCTGCACCCGAACGTCACGATCAAGACCTCACCGGGCGCGTCCGTCACGGACGAACTGCTCACCAAGCTGTCCGCCGGGTTCACCGGCGGCACCTACCCGGACATCTCCTACGCGTTCGGCAGCTGGGCCGGCGACCTGGCGGCCAGCGGGCACGCGCAGGACCTGACCGAGTTCGTGAACAAGCCCGAGTTCAAGTGGGCCGAGATCCCGGAGGCCGCACGCCAGACCGCCACCGTGGACGGGAAGGTCATCGCGGTGCCGGCGCTCGTCGACAACCTGTCGCTGATCTACAACAAGGAGCTGTTCGACAAGGCCGGGGTGGCGTACCCGACGGACGACTGGTCCTGGGACGACTTCCGGAACGCGGCGAAGAAGCTGACCGACCCGGCGACAAACACGTACGGCACCGCGTACTCGGTCTCCGGCAGCGAGGACACCACCTGGCACCTGTGGCCACTGCTCTGGCAGCAGGGCGGCAAGATCCTCGACGGTGACAAGCCCGCGTTCAACTCGCCGCAGGGCGTGGCCGCGCTTGAGACGCTGCGGGTGATGGCGGTCGACGACAAGTCGATGTACCTCGACCAGACGGACGAGAAGTACCTGCCGCTCTTCAACAGCGGCCGGATCGGCATGGTCATCTCCGGGCCGTGGGCGCTGCTGGAGCTGAAGGAGGCCGGGCTGTCGTACGACGTGTCCGGGCTGCCCGGCTTCAACGGCGATCACCAGACCGTCTCCGGCCCCGACCTGTGGGTGCTGCTCGACCACGACGACCCGAACCGGGCCGGCGCCGCGCGCGACTTCATCGCGTGGATGACGAGCGCGGAGACGGACGCGAAGTGGAACCTGACGCTCGGCAACCTGCCGCTGCGCAGCACCGAGGCGCTCACGCCGGAGTTCGCCGCGTACACGAAGGAGTGGCCGGGCAGCCAGAAGTTCTTCGACAACCTGGCCAACGCGAAGCAGGCCCGTCCCACTGTCAGCGGGTACGCGCAGTTGTCCCGCAACGTCGGCGACGCGATCGCCGCGGTGTTGCAGGGCGCCGCGACCCCGCAGGCGGCGCTCGACGACGCCGCCAAGAAGTCCGCCGGGCTCGTGGGCTGACGATGGCGCTCACGTTCGCGGTGTCACGGGCCGCCTCCCCGGCGAGGCGGCCCGGCCCCCGGGGCAGCGCCCTGCGGCGCCACCTGACCGGATGGGCCTTCGCCGGACCGGCAACCCTGCTTGTGGTCGGCCTGTCACTGTTCCCGGCCGCCTGGGCGTTCATCATCTCCCGCGCCAAGTGGAACGGGATCGCGCCCGCGACAATGATCGGCTGGCGCAACTACGAGCAGCTTGCCCAGGACCCGGACATGATGGCCGCGGCCGGGCACACGCTGCTGCTGACCGCGCTGTTCGTACCCTCGTCGATCGTGCTCGGAATTCTGCTCGCCGTGGCGCTGAACCAGCGGATCCGTCTGATCGGCTTCTACCGGACCTGCATCTTCGTGCCCTACGTGGCGTCGGCCGCGGCCACCGGCATCCTTGCCGGTTTCGTGTTCAACCCGCAGTTCGGCGCCGTGAACGAGGCGCTCCGGCACCTCGGCATCCCCGGCCAGCAGTTCCTGGAGAGCCCGGCGCAGGCGCTCTACGTGGTCTGCCTGATCGCGCTCTGGGGCCAGGTCGGCTTCACCACAGTGGTGTACCTGGCCGCGCTGCAGGACATCCCGCGCGAGCTGGTCGAAGCCGCCACAGTGGACGGTGCCGGGAAGTTCCGGGTCTTCCGGCACGTCACGCTTCCGGAGCTGCGCCCGGTCACCGTGTTCACCGCGGTCTGGCAGACGATCACCGCGATGCAGCTGTTCGACCTGATCTACACGACCACCCGCGGCGGGCCGCTCAACAGTACGCAGACGATCGTGTACTACATCTACGAGCTGGCGTTCCAGACCCAGCGGCTGGGCTACGGCGCCGCCGCGGCCTACGTGCTGTTCGCAGTGACGCTGCTGCTCACACTCGTCGTCATCTGGTACAGCCGCCGCCGCGGCGCGGAGGTGTTCTGATGCGATCCGTCAAACTCCCGTTCTCCCCCTGGCATCTGCTGCTGATGCCGCTGGCGCTGCTGTTCGTGCTGCCACTGGTCCAGATGGTGCTCACCTCGTTCATGAGCAGCGCCGAGATCAACCAGTTCCCGCCGAAGCTGATCCCGACCGCGCTGCACCTGGAGGGCTACCGCGCGCTGCTGGCCGAGACGCCGGTGCTGACCTGGCTCGGCAACACGGTGCTGGTCTCCGCGATCTCCGTGCTCGGCCACCTGATCCTCTGCTCCACCGCCGGATACGGCTTCGCCCGCCTGAAGTTCGCCGGCCGAGGCCCCGCGTTCCTGGCCGTGGTCGCGACCGTGATGATCCCGATGCAGCTGCTGATGATCCCGACGTACCTGATGTTCGCCCGGATCGGCATCGTGGACACGCTCGCGGCCGCGTTCGTACCGTGGCTTGCCTCCGCGTTCGGCATCTTCCTGATGCGCCAGTTCTTCCTGTCGCTCCCCGGCGAACTTGAGGAGGCCGCACGCCTGGACGGCGCCGGCACCTGGCGCACCTTCATCAGCGTCGTGCTCCCGCTGGCCCGCCCCGCCCTCGCCACGCTCACCGTCTTCACGCTGCTCTCCAGCTGGAACGATCTGCTCTGGCCGCTTGTCGCCATCTCCGACGACCACCGCTTCACGCTCCAGGTCGGCCTCGCCAGCTTCCAGGGCACCCGCCGCACCGAATGGTCCCAGCTGATGGCCGGCAACGTGATCGCCACGGTCCCGCTCATCGTCGCCTTCCTCGTCGCCCAGAAGCGTTTCGTGGCAACGATGGCCTTCACCGGCCTGAAGGGCTGAAAGATCAGCCCCGCGGGACCGGAAGGGAGGAGCCCCTGGGCGACGACCGGTGCCCGCGGGAGCGTGCGGGCAGCACCACCCGCAGAGCGGGAAGATGTCCTGGATCTTCGCCGTCAGGCGCCGTTTCTCATGCGGTGGTCGTGGACAGGCTTCGGCGGTAGACGGTCGTGAGCGCGTCGGCGAGCGCGTCCGGCGCGGACAGGAACGGGGAGTGCGAGGTCGGCAGCTCGACGACGGTGGCCGGGCGGAGGGCGACCGCGTCGATCTCGCGGATCATGCGGCGCTGCAACGCGGCCGGGACGCCGCGGTCCTCGGTGCAGACGACGTAGGTGTGCGGCACCCGGCCGTAGCGCTCCGGTGTCACCTCGAACGCCTCGGTCGTGATGCCGAACGGGCCGTCCGGGCTCAGCAGCGCGATTGCCGCGTCAGCCGTCGCGGGGTCCACGTCGTGGTAGAACGTGTCGCGGATGTCCGGGTGCCGGGCCGGGTCGGCCGGGTCGATGCGCAGCGCGCCGGTCACCGTCGGGTCCGCGGCCATCAGGCGGGTGATCCGCTCGCCCTCGTTCTCCGGCTCGCCGATGTAGAAGCCGGCCGGCACGCCCGCGACCGGCGCGAACGCGGTGACGTAGACGAGCGCCTCGAACAGCTCCGGTGCGAGTTCGGCCGCGCGCGTCGCGACCACGCCGCCCATGCTGTGCGCGACCACCACGGACGGGCGGCCGAGGCCGCGCAGCTGTGCGACAAGCACCTCCGCGGCCGAGGTGGCGGTGACGTCCGCGACAGGCGACGGCGCGGTGGCGTAGGCGGCCGGGGCGAACGGGCGTGCCCAGCGGGCCTCCGGCGACCGGGCGTGCAGGCCGAAGCCTTCACAGTCAACTGCCAGCGAGGGTACGCCGCGGCGCGCCAGACGCTCGGTGACCGGGCTCCAGCACCAACTGCCGTGCCAGAAGCCGTGGACGAGGACGATCGGGTTCGGGTGCGTATTCACGGCCGCAACGCTAGAAAGCTTTCCGCACGCTAACCACGCACTGTCAGGACGGGGATATCAGCGCCGCCAGCCGGGCGAGCCGCGCACCGGTCTCGGTGCCGGCCATCGGGTGCAGCAACAGCAGCCGCTGCCGGGAGTGCGGGCTGGTGGCGATCACGCAGTCCAGGTCGAGCGCGCCGACCCGCTCCTCGTGGATGTGCTTCGTGCTGCAGTGCAGCACCGCCACGTCGTGCGCGTCCCACAGCCCGGCGAACTCCGGGCTGGCCTCGATCAGCGCCTCGACCAGTGCGCGCGACGCCTCGTCGTAGTCGCGCTGCGCCACCACCGCGCGCAGGTCCGCGACAGTGGCAAGCGAGGTCTGCTCGTGGTCCTGGCCGGGCTCAAGCGTGTCCCGCCAGGCCTGCGACGTGAACCAGCGCCAGGCCAGGTTCCCCTCCCGGCCGGCCGCACCGGCGAACCGGCCGAACAGCTCCACGTTCATCGGGTTCTGCGCCAGGATGGTGCCGAGATCGTCGGAGAGGTAGCCGGGCGTGACCAGGTTCGCGTGCAGCAGCGACAGCAGGCCCGGGTCCGGCGTCTCGTCCGCCACCGGGACCACAGGCGCGGCATGCCCGGCCAGCCGGAACAGGTGGTCGCGCTGGTCGCAGGTCAGCCGCAGCGCGGTGCAGAGCGCGGACAGCGTGGCCGCGGACGGGTGCGGGCCGCGCCCCTGCTCCAACCGCTCGTAGTAGGTCACGGACAGGTGCGCCAGCCCGGCCACCTCGTCGCGCCGCAGGCCTGGCGCGCGCCGCCGCCCGCCGCCGGGCAGCCCGGCCTCCCGCGGGGTCAGCGCGTCCCGCCGCCGCCTGAGGAAGTCACCCAACTCGGTGAGCCGCGCGGTCCGCGGCGACAACGCCATCGTCATGGCCCCACGGTACGGCGATTGAGCCGATCCGCCCGGCGCCGGGGATGCGCCCGCCCACGACCGGTGTCACCTGGGAATCGCCCAGCGCAGAGTGTCGTACCGGATCGTTACAGTGGCGCCGTTCCGATCTGATGCGGGAGACGACATGGTGAACGACTTCGGACACAGCCCGGATGAGGACGTGCTGCTGCCGGTGGGCGGGTGGCGGCGGCAGCATCTCCTGCGCCGGGGCGGCTGGTTCACCGATCCGCCCGGGCGGGTCGACGAGCGGAAGGCCGCGGCGAACGCGGCCGCGCTGTTCTCCTCGAAGCGGGACGCGGCGCTCGGCAATCTGAAGCACGAGCGCGAGGACGGCGGCGTCGGCGACCTCGCGCTGGCCGCGCTCGCCGACCCGGAGACCGCGACGCCTGTCGGTGTGGCGGCGCTGCTTGCCGCGTTCATGCAGACGCACGGCTGGCGGGGTGACGACCGGGTGGCGGACGTGGCCGACCACCTGATCGTCACGCGGGGCCTGACGTTCGCCGTGACCGTGTCGGCCGAGCTGGCGGCGATCTACTCGGATCCGTTCGTGCGGGCGATGACCGAGCGGGACTTCAGCGGTGAGTACCAGCATCGGGGCTGGGTGGAGCTGCGCCTGCCGACGTTCTCCGGCCGGGTCCGGAACCGGCTGGCGACCGCGGGCGCCGCGGACTTCGCGGCGGCCGAGGCGGCGCTCACGCCGTACCGTGACGGTAATCCGCTTCAGCGGGCACTTACCGGTTTCCTGCTGACCACGCGGGCGGACTGGACGGCAGAGGACGTGGCGTGGCTGCCGTCCGCGCCGCTGCCGCAGGCGGTCGGCACGCTGCTGTTCCCGTCGCTGCGCACTGCGGAGCAGCTCGACCGCGTGATGGACCACGTGACGCCCTGGTGGATCATGTGGAACCAGGCCGGGCTGACCGCCATGTTCGAGGGGCTCGGCGCCGAGGCGCTGCCGCGGCTGCTGACCTGGCTCGACGACAGGCAGTGGGGCGCCGATGCGGAGCGCAAGGTGCTCCAGATGATCGCGGCGGTGCCGACGGACGAGGCGTACCGGGCGCTGCTCGACCGCGCCGCGGAGAAGTACGTGCTGCCCGCGCTGCACGAGGCCGCCGCCCGCTTCCCCCGCCGGGCGCTGCGGTTGACCGCGGCCTCCGGTGCGCGTCCCGCCGCCGAGCTGCTGCGCGGCCAGGTGGTCCGGCACCGGGAGCTGGCCGCCGCGCTGCTGCCTGAGCTGACCGGCCCGGCCGCGTCCCGGATCGGCGGCCTGCTCGCGGACACGGCCGACGTTGCGGACGCGCCCGCGACCGCGCTGCCTCCGGTGCTTGTCAGCCCGCCGTGGGCGGATCGTAAGACCGCCGCGAAGCCGGTCGTGATCGCCGGGCTGACCGCGGACTCCGCCGCGGCCGAGGCGTGGCTGCCCGGCGAGCGCGCGGCTTTCACTGCCAAGCGGGACGAGTACTACTACTTCACGAACAACGCCGGCAAGGCCGACTACCAGGACCTGGCCGCACGGTACGGGCGGGGCGAGCTGCGCTACGGCGAGGAGAGCCTGCTGTTCGCGTGCGGCCCGGAGGAGCTGGCCCTGCCCCTTCTCGCGGACTGGCGCCCGGAGCACGTGTGGAGCTCCGAGGTGTGGTTGCCGCCGATCCTGGCCCGGCACGGTGTCGCCGCGCTGCCCGCCGCCGTCCGGATCGCCCAGCGCGCCCCGGCCGCCGCGCCGTCGCTGCTGCCGTTCACCGGCCCGGAGATCGCCACGATCATGGCGGACTGGTTCACCCGGACGAAGTCGCTGCGGGAGTTGGCCCGCACGTGGCTGACCCGCCATCCGGCCGCGGCCGCGCGGGACCTGATCCCCGCCGCGCTCGGCAGGGCCGGTGTGGCCCGGCGCTCGGCCGAGGCCGCGCTGCGCGTGCTCGGCCGGGACGAGGTGCTGGCGGCCGCGGCCGGGTACGGAGACGAGGCCGCCGCCGCGGTCACCGCCGTGCTTGACACCGACCCGCTCTCCGTCCTCCCGGCGAAGATCCCGGCGCTCGCCGGCTGGACCGATGTGGAGACGTTGCCCCGGGTGGCGCTGCGTGACGGCTCCGGCGCGCTGCCTGTCGACTCGGTCCGGCACCTGCTCACCATGCTGGCGTTCTCGAAGCCGGACGATCCGTACCCGGGGATCGCGATCGCGAAGGACCTGCTCGTCCCGCGTGACCTGGCGGAGCTGGGCTGGGCGGTCCTGCAGCGCTGGATCGCGGCCGGGACCCCGGCCAAGGACGGCTGGGCGCTTGAGTCGCTCGGCGTGACCGGCGACGACGAGACGGTCCGGCGGCTGGCCCCGGTGATCCGCGCCTGGCCGGGCGAGGGCGGTCATTCCAAGGCGGTGACCGGTCTGGACGTGCTGGCCGCGATCGGCACCGACGTGGCGCTGATGCACCTGCACGGCATCGCGCAGAAGGTGAAGTTCAAGGGCTTGAAGGACCGTGCGACCGCGAAGATCGACGAGGTGGCCGCGGCGCTCGGCCTGACCGCGGAGGAGCTGGCCGACCGGCTCGTGCCGGACCTGGGCCTGTCCGCGGACGGGTCGATGCGGCTTGACTACGGGCCGCGGCAGTTCGTGGTCGGCTTCGACGAGCAGCTCAAGCCGTACGTGACCGATGCGGCCGGGAAACGGCTCAAGGCGCTGCCGAAGCCGGGTGCGAAGGACGACGCCGAGATCGCCGCGGAGGCGTACGCCAGGTTCGCCGCACTGAAGAAGGACGTGCGGACCATCGCGTCCGACCAGATCGCCCGCCTGGAACGGGCCATGGTCGCCGGCCGCCGCTGGACCGGCGCCGAGTTCCGGCAGTACTTCGCCGGGCATCCGCTGCTCTGGCACATCGTCCGGCGGCTGGTCTGGGCCGTCTACACCGACGGCGTCCTGAGCGCGGGCTTCCGGGTGGCGGAGGACCGCAGCCTCGCCGGACGCGACGACGACCCGCTGACTGTCGCGGACGACGCCGAGATCGGCCTGCCGCACCCGATCGAGCTCGGCGCGCTGGTCCCGGACTGGTCCGAGGTTCTCGCGGACTACGTGATCGTGCAGCCGTTCCCGCAGCTCGGCCGCGAGGTCTACACCCCCGGACCCGCCGATTTCGCCGCGATCGAGGGCCGGGTCGTGCCGGTCGGCCGGGTGCTCGGCCTGGAGAAGAAGGGCTGGCGGCGCGGCGCCCCGCAGGACGCCGGAATCCAGGGCTGGATGGAACGCCCGCTGCGCGGCGGCAGGTACGCCGTCCTCGACCTGGACCCGGGCATCGCGGTCGGCATGGTGACCGAGTTCGAGGAGCAGACGCTCGGCAGGCTGTACATCTCGGAGAACCCGGACGGACGGTGGTCGAACCGCCCGTCCGTCCCGGTCGACAAGCTGGACCCGGTCACCGCCTCGGAGCTGATGCGCGACCTGACCGACCTGACCGCGTCGTGAGCCGCACGGCTGCACTGACGCGGCAGTCAGAGAACGGACAACCCGTGGACATCGATTGATGCAAAGATGGCGATCTCTACACCGGATCTCTCCACAGGGGACGGAAGGGATCAGCCGTGACACTGCCTACCAGAGCCCTCGCCACATGCACCGCACTGCTGCTGCTCGCCACCACCGGGTGCGCGCCGAGTCGGCGTGATTCCGGTGGTTCCGGCACGGACGACGTACCAGCGAAGATCGTGATCGGTGCGACCCTGCCGCTGACCGGGGCCGAGTCGAAGAGCGGCGGCCGGTTCAAGCAGGGGTACGAGCTGGCCGTCGAGCTGGAGAACGCGGACGGCGGCATCGACGTCCGCGGGACGAAGGTGCCGGTCGAGCTGAAGCTGCTCGACGACACCACAGACCAGGCCAAGGCGATCAACCTGGCCGAGCGCCTGATCACCCAGGACAAGGTCAACGCGCTGCTGGGCACGTATTCGACCGCGTTGATCGAGGCGCAGAGCACTGTCGCGGAGCAGAACCGGATTCCCTACGTGAACGGTGGCGGCGCCGCGACCTCGATCTACGCCAAGGGCTTCAGCTACGTCTTCGGCACGCTCGCCCCGGTGTCGAACCTGGCCACCACCGAGATGAGGTGGATCGACGCCCAGCAGGCCGCGGGCAGGCTGCCGAAGCCGGCGAAGGTCGCGGTGGTCTGGGAGAACACGTCGCACGGCGAGGACTTCGCCGAGGGCGTCAAGGACTTCACAGGCGCGCACCCGGACGGCTACCAGGTGGTGGTCGACGAGTCGTTCGCGCTTGACGGCAAGGACTTCTCCGCGATCCTAAGCACGGTCCGCTCCGCCGACGCCGATCTGGTCATGGTGGACGCGCACCTGCCGGACTTCATCACCATGCAGCGGCAGTACATCAGCTCCGGCATGTGCGCACCGGTGATCACCTACGGCGCGCGCGGCAGCGAGTCGGACGCCCGCACCGCGCTCGGCCAGGACGGGATCAACTACATCCTGTCCGCGGTCTGGTGGAACAAGCAGCTCGGCAACACGGCGTTGAACAGCACGTTCATCGAAGCCTTCAAGAGCCGCCACGGTACGGATCCGGAGTGGTACCAGGCGCTCGGCTACGAGGCGGCGCGCTCGCTCTTCACCGCGATCGACACGGCCGACTCGGTCGACCGGACGAAGCTGCGGGACGCGCTCTCCACGCTCACCATGGACTCGATCCTGCCCGGCGGGAAGCTCAGCTATCCGGCCGCGACCGGCGGCCAGGCCGACTACCCGTTCGTGGTCCAGCAGAACCTGCCGGACGGCACCTCGCCGATCATCTTCCCGGCCGACATCGCCACCGGCGCGGGTGTCGCCCCCAATCCCACCTGCAAGAACTGATGGGCGAGGTGTCGACGCTGGCGATCTCGGCGGTGCTGCTGGCCGGGTTCTACGCGGCGATGGCGTACGGGCTGGGCCTGATCTACGGCGTGCTGCGGATCGTCAACCTCGCGCACGGCGGGATCATCATGGCCGCCGCGTACCTGGCCTGGCAGCTGTTCGAGAGGTTCCACATCGACCCGTTCCTGGCCATCCCGATCGCGCTTGCCGTCTTCTTCGGCGTGGGCGTGGTGATCTATCTGGGCCTGGTCCGGTTCATCCCGCGTGGGCCGGCCGGGGCCGTACAGTCGCTGCTGTTGCTCTTCGGGGTCTGGCTGATCATCCGCAACGCCGCCTACCTGCTGTTCACCGGCAACGAGCAGGTGATCCAGACGTCGTACGCGACCAGTTCGGTGATCATTCTCGGCGGCGGCTTCTCGGTCACCCGGATCGCTGTCTTCGGTGTGGCGGTCGTGGCGTTGCTCGCGCTGCACCTGCTGCTCACCCGCACCTACCTCGGCAAGGCGATCCGGGCCGTCGCGCAGAACCCGGAGAGCTGCACGCTTGTCGGGATCGACGTGGAGCGCGTCTACCTGCTGACGTTCGGGCTGGGCACCGCGCTGGCCGGGCTGGCCGGCGTGCTGGCGTCCACGCTGTTCGCGTTCACGCCGTCGTTCGGCGCCGGTGAGCTGCTGAAGAGCTTCGTGATCATCGTACTGGGCGGGCTTGGCAGCATCGTCGGGATCGCTATCGGCGCGCTTGTGCTGGCGTTCGCCGAGGTCTTCGCGGTGTACGTGGTCCCGCCGTACCTGACCTCCGCCGTCGGTTTCGTGCTTCTTGTGGTGGTGCTCGTGCTGCGGCCGGGCGGCCTGTTCGGCCAGCGGGTGCTGCGGTGATGCCGAGGGTGGCAGGTTTCGCCGCCGCGCTTGTGCTGCTCTGGATCGCGCCGCTGGTGCTTCCGGTCGGCGACTACACGCACAACATCGTCGGGCTGACCTACATGTTCATGGCCGCCGCGCTCGCCTGGAACTGGCTCGGCGGCTTCGTCGGCCAGATCAGCTTCGGGCACTCGGCCATGTTCGGCGTCGGTGGTTTCGTCGCCGCCCGGGTCATGCTCGCCACCGGCCTGCCGTTCGGCCTGTCCTGGATCGTCGGCGGCCTGGTCGCCGGCGTGTTCGCGGTGCTCTGGGGCCATCCGACGCTGCGGCTGCGCGGCCCGTACTTCTCGATCGCCACGATCGGCGTCGGCGAGGCGACCCGGCTGGTCGCCACCTACTGGTCCGGCTTCACCGGCGGCTCGTCCGGCCTGTCCCTCCCGCTCGACGGCAACCCCACCAAATTCGAGCTCTACTGGTACGGCCTCTACCTGCTCGCCGCCGCCGTGGCGATCTCGTGGTGGCTGCGCCGCTCCCGGATCGGCCTCGGGCTGCTCGCCATCAAGGAGGACGTCGAGGCCGCCGGCGACCTGGGCGTCAACCCCGTGCTCTACCAGGACGTGGTGCTGTTCCTGTCCGGCGCGATGGTCGGCGTCTGCGGCGGTTTCTACGCCTCCTACCAGGCGTTCATCGACCCGCAGGACATGTTCAGCTTCGACAGGTCGATCTCGCTGATCCTGATGGCCGTGATCGGCGGCATCGGCGTGGTGCTCGGTCCACTGTGGGGCGCGGTCGTCTTCGTGATCATCCAGGAGTTCCTGCTTGCCAGCTACTCCCAGTTCTACCTCGGCCTCTACGGCGCGCTGCTCGTGGTGATCATCCTCTTCGAACCGCTCGGCCTGACCGGCCTGGCCTCCAGAATCATCAGACCACTCCGCAGGGGTACGACGTGAGCGCGCTGCTGACCGGCGAGGGCGTGAGCCGGCACTTCGGCGGGCTGCGCGCGGTGGACGACGTCGACTTCCACCTGGACGACGGCGAGATCCTCGGGCTGATCGGGCCGAACGGCGCCGGCAAGACCACGCTGTTCTCCGTCGCGGCCGGCTCGATAAGGCCCACCGCCGGGCGGGTGCTGCTCGACGGCGTGCCGGTCAGCGGACGGGCCGCACACCGGGCCGTGCATCGCGGCGTCTGCCGTACCCACCAGATCGTCAGGCCTTTCGCTCGTCTCACAGTGCTTGAGAACGTGCTTGTCGGGCACCATTACGGCCGGCCCGGCGGCGCCCATCGCGACCCGCGCGGCGCGGCCCTGGAGATCCTCGACTTCATCGGGCTCGGCGACCGGGCCGGACGGCTCCCCGGCGAGCTCACGCTCGCCGGCCGCAAACGGCTTGAGGTGGCGCGTGCGCTCGCCACCGGCCCGCGCGTGCTGCTGCTCGACGAGGTGGTGGCCGGGCTCAACCCGGTCGAGGGCGCCGCGTTCGTCGGGCTGATCCGGCAGATCCGCGACCGGGGCATCGCCATCATCATGATCGAGCACGTGATGCACGCGCTGATGAGCCTCTCCGACCGGGTGATCGTGCTCGACCACGGCCGGAAGATCGCCGAGGGCCTGCCCGCCGAGGTGGCGAACGATCCGCTTGTCATCGAGGCCTATCTGGGCAAGGAGGCCGCCGGTGCTTGAGATCCGCGACATCGACGTGTTCTACGGTGACGCCCAGGCACTGCGCGGCGTCAGCCTCACTGTCGACGAGGGCGAGCTGGTCACGCTTCTCGGCGCGAACGGCGCCGGCAAGACCACCACACTGCGCGCCGTCGCCGGCGTCCGGCCGGTCTCCCGCGGCGAGCTGCTCTTCGACGGGGCTCCGCTGCACACAGTGCCCGCGCACCGGCGACCCGGCCTGGGCATCGCGCTCGTCCCCGAGGGGCGGGAGCTCTGGCCGCAGCTCACCGTCCGGGAGAACCTGGAGCTCGGCGCCTACTCCCGGCCGGCCCGCGCGCACCGCGCCACCACGCTCGCGGAGGTCTACGCCCGTTTCCCGGTGCTTGAGTCGCGGGCCGCACAGCTGGCCGGCAGCATGTCCGGCGGCGAACAGCAGATGGTGGCGATCGGCCGGGCGCTGATGTCCCGCCCGCGGCTGCTGATGATGGACGAGCCAAGCCTCGGCCTGGCCCCGGTGGTCGTCACCCAGATGTTCGCCGCGATCCGCGAGCTGCATGCGGCGGGCCTCACCATCCTGCTCGTCGAGCAGAACCTGGCCCGCGCGCTTGAGGTGGCCGACCGCGGCTACGTCATCGAGACCGGCCATGTCGCGCTCTCCGGCACCGCCGACGCGCTGCTCGCCGACCCGGCCGTGCGTACCGCGTATCTCGGGCTCTGACACCCGGCGGGGCGTGCCCACCCCGCCGGGTGCCGTGGAGGTGTGTCAGCCCGCGGTGCAGGAGACGATCTGCGGCCGGGCGCTGCTGTTGCCGTTCATCATCGTGGTGAAGCCGAACGTGTCGCCGCTGCCGTTGGAGCGCATCGTCATCACGAGGCCGCTGCCGTCCCAGGTGGGCGAACCACTCCAGGTCGACGAGATCTTCTGCGGGGAGGTGATGGAGACGACGACCGCCCAGGTGCTGGCGCCACTGACCGTCACCGAGGTGTTGTACCTGTCGCCCCACACCTGACCGGGTGTGGCCGAGGCGGTGCAGGAGCCGCTCGGCGGCGGAGTCGTGGTCGGCGGCGGCGTGGTCGGGGTGCCGGTGGGCGGCGTGGTGCCGTTGTTGAGCGCGGCGAGCACCGCGTCGTACGCCGACTTCTTCTGGCCACTGCCGTTGAACAGCAGCGGGCTCTCGCTCGACCGCCACGAGTCGGAGTCGCGGATGCCCCACACCGTGATGCCCTTGCACCTGGCGACCGCGAGGCAGTCGTTCGTGACGTTGCGGTACGCGTCCACAGGCGCGTTGCGGATGTCCAGCTCGGTGATGTGCACGTCCACGCCGAGCGCGGCGAAGCTGGACAGCGTGGTGCGGTAGTTGCTCGGGTAGTTGGAGCCGCCGGTGAAGTGCGACTGGAACCCGACGCAGTCGATCGGCACGCCGCGCTGCTTGAAGTCCTGCACCATCCGGTAGACGCCCTGGGTCTTGGCGTCGGTCCAGTTGTCGGTGTTGTAGTCGTTGTAGCAGAGCTGCGCGTTCGGGTCCGCCGCGCGTGCGGCCCGGAACGCCGCCTCGATCCAGTCGTTCCCGGTGCGCTGCAGGTTGGAGTCGCGCCGCCCGCCGCCACCGCCGTCCGCGAACGCCTCGTTGACCACGTCCCACCACGCGACCTGGCCGCGGAAGTGGGTGGCGACCTGGGTGACGTGGTTGAGCATCGCGTTGCGCAGCGTGCTTCCGGACATGCCCTGCATCCAGCTCGGCTGCTGCGCGTGCCAGGCGAGCGTGTGGCCGCGGACCTGCATGCCGTTGGCGCGGGCGTGCGCGACGATCCGGTCCGCGTTGCCGTAGCTGAACTGGTTCTGCTGCGGCTCGGTCGCGTCGGTCTTCATCTCGTTCTCGGGCGTCACCTGGTTGAACTCACGGTTCAGGATCGTGGTGTACGCGGAGTCACCGAGCCGGCCGGCCGCGACCGCGGTGCCGAAGAACCGGCCCTTCTCCGCCGCCGACGCCCCCAGCGTGGTGCCGGCCTGCGCCGCGCCGGTCACACCGACCACCATCCCGGCGGCGAGCGCGGCGACCGCTCCCAGTAGGAGCGCACGCCTCGGCGTGACCCGTGTTTTCGCGTTGACAGTCACGTGTTGCTTCCTCTCTGAAGGACCCGCGTGAGCGAGGGCCGACCGCTCGAACAGAGGTCGCCTCGGAGGTCAGGTTACGTAACTTTGCCGATACATCCAAGACAAAACATATTTGCATTTCTCGATCTTTTGCGGCGCGACCATGGCCGTGGCCTCCAGATATAAGGCTCCGACGTGCGCGAACACCGTCCCATCGGCGGCAGTGAAATCGCTCGATCGAGCGATCTGCTCAGCACTGCGACCGCGTGATTGCGGAATCTGCCTGGAAGTTTCGGGCTGTGGATCAGGCCCGGTGACCGGCGCAGCGAGGCATCCACCCGACTCCAGCAGCGACTCTTCGCATGATCAGCAAGAAAAGGTTGCCGAAAATGTGTTACGCCCGGCGCCCACCGCAGCACGCTGGAGATTCGCGGAACGACGCCCGCAAGAGCACCGCCGGCACCGTGCTATTCCTGACATCACAACGATTAACGTCGATGTCTTGCGGAGGAGCGACTCTCGATGACACAGCCAAGAGCAGGAAAGAACCGCCTGCTGGGTACGGCCGTCGCCGCGGCGATGCTGATCGTGTCCGGCACGGCCGCGCTGATCGGCGGGAGCGCGTCCGCCGAGACGGCAGGCCTCCTGGCGAGCACGGCCGGGTGCGGCAAGAGCCCGACCCTGCGCGACGGGACCTACACGATCCAGAGCGGCGGACGTGCCCGCACGTACATGCTGCGGCTGCCGTCCGGCTACACAAGCACACAGGCCTACCGGCTCGTCGTCGGTCTGCACTGGCTCAACGGCAGTGCCAACGACGTGGTCGGCAACGGGTTCTACGGCCTGCAGCAGCAGGCGGCCAACAGCGCGATCTTCGTGGCGCCCCAGGGCCTCGACGCCGGCTGGGCGAACACCGGCGGGCGCGACGTCACGCTCGTCGACGACATCCTCCGCACTGTCGAGAACGACCTCTGCGTGGACACGACCCGGCGGTTCGCGCTCGGCTTCAGCTACGGCGGCGCGATGAGCTTCGCCCTGGCCTGCGCCCGGCCGGACGTGTTCCGGGCGGTCGCGCCGATCGCCGGCGCCAACCTCAGCGGCGGCTGTTCCACCGCCTCCCAGCCGGTCGCCTACTTCGGCATCCACGGCATCCGGGACAGCGTCCTGAACATCTCGCAGGGCCGGTCGATCCGGGACACGTTCGTCCGGGCCAACGGCTGCACGGCACAGAACCCGCCGGAGCCGGCCCAGGGCAGCGGCACCCACATCACCACCACCTACTCGGGCTGCCGGCCCGGCTACCCGGTCCAGTGGGCGGCGCACGACGGTGACCACGTGCCGCTGCCGACCGACCGGAACGCCTCGACGTCCTGGGTCGGCAGCGAGGTGTGGCGGTTCTTCAGCCAGTTCGGCAGCGGCACGCCGACGCCGGATCCGACCACTCCCCCGCCCTCGACACCGTCGCCGACGCCGACCACCCCGGCCCCCGGCGGCGCCTGCCGTGCGAGCGCCACCGTCAACGCCTGGAACAACGGCCTGACCGCGAACATCACGCTCACCAACACCGGCGGCTCCACCCTCAACGGCTGGGCCCTCGCCTTCAGCCTTCCCGCCGGGCAGACCGTCACCAACGGCTGGAACGCCTCCTACGCGCCCTCGTCCGGGCGGGTCACCGCGACAAACGTCGGCCACAACGCGACGCTCGCGCCCGGCGGCTCGGTCACCTTCGGATTCCAGGCCACCCACACCGGCGACAGCGGAGCACCGAGCGCGTACGCGCTGAACGGCGCCACCTGCGGCACGGGGGTCTAGGCGCTGTCCCGACGTGGTGTGCCGGGCCGCGGCGAGTGCCCGACGCCGCCCGCCCCCACGTCGGAGGCCGTGATCGCCGCGATGGCGTCGGCCCGGGGCCGCGGACGGCCGGGACCAGGCGCTCGACTTCGGCCTCGCCCGCATCCTGGACGGCGTGGGCGCGCTCATCGACGCCCGCCGCGCTACTCCGCCGGGAGATGCCCGGGGCGCTACTCCGCCGGGAGACGCTCCGGCAGGCCGAGCCGGGAGAACCGGTCGGCGTGGAAGATGAAAATCTCGGTGATCTCGCCGCCGGTGATGCGCAGGACGTCGATTGTCAGCGGCAGGTAGGCGCCCTCCCGCTCGTTCCAGTGGTAGAACGCCACGGCGGGCTGGCGGTTCACCGAGGTGGGGACGCCGCGCAGGCCGGTCATGCCCTCGAAGCCGTCCCCGGCCCAGGTGGTCACCACCGCGTCGCGGCCGATTGACAGGCCCGGCGTGGGTGGCATCGACGACCTGACGTCGTCGCGAAGCATCGCGGCCAGCACCGGGATGTCCGTGGCCACGCTGGCGTCGGTGAAGCGGCGTACCAACTCGCGGGTCGTGGTGTCCTTCTCGCCGCCGGTCCAGTCCTGCCGTTCCGCGGGCAGGTGCTCCCGCATGCCGGCCCGGGCCCGCTGGAGCGCGCTGTTGACCGAGTTGACCGAGTCGCCGAGCAGCTCCGCGACCTCCTTCGCCGGCCAGCCGAGCACGTCCCGCAGGATCAGCACGGCGCGCGGCCGTGGGGCGAGGTGCTGGACCGCGACCAGGTACGCCAGCTCGATCGTCTCCCGCGCCACCGCGCGCGTCTCCGGCGCGTCCGCCTCGCCCGCGGGCAGCTCGTCGAGCAGCCGGTCCGGGTAGGGCTGCAACCACAGCACCTCACCGCCGGACGCCGGCTCCGGGCGGATCTTGGCCAGCAGGTCCAGGCACGCGTTGGTGGCGATCCGGTACAGCCAGGCCCGGAACGTCGACCGCCCCTCGAACGTCTCCCGCCGCCGCCAGGCCCGCAGGAACGTCTCCTGCACGGCGTCCTCCGCGTCCTCGAACGAGCCGAGCATCCGGTAGCAGTGCACGTGCAGCTCCCGCCGGTGCCGCTCCGCCAACCCCGAGAACGCGGGCTCGTCGACCTCGCCAAGCCGCATGTCCGTACCCATCACGTCATTCTCCCGCCTCGTCCGGCCCCGTCCCAGGTATGACGGCCGCGGCGGCGACAACTCATCACCAGCGCCGAGTCCGGCCCGCGTTCGTGGCGGGCACGCAGACGAATTACGAAAGACCCACCCGGGCCGGCACCGTGCGGTCCTATGCTCTCGTCGGACGAGCTGAGGGGGCGGGCCGACACGATGGCAACCGACATACCGATGACCGCCCAGGCCCGCGCGCTCGCGATCGAGGCAGACGCGGCGGCGAGGCGGCTGTCGGAGTCGGTCGGCTCCATCGACGAGGCCCTCAAGCTCATCACTGTGGTCGCGGACCGCACCAACCTCCTGGCGCTCAACGCCACAATCGAAGCGGCCCGGGCCGGTGAGACAGGTAAGGGCTTCGCGGTGGTCGCCGGCGAGGTCAAGGCGCTCGCTCAGCAGACGGCGACCGCCACGGAGAGCGTCTCCGGACTGCTCGCGACGATCCGCGACGATGTGGCGGCAGTCAGCGTCGCGCTCGCGGCGATCACCGGCATGCCGGATTCCCCGGCGTAGGAGTCCTCCTGCCGGAGCGTGCGCAGGATAGTGCGTCCGCCGAGACGGCTGTCCGCACCCGTCAGACCGGCATCGGCGGTCGCGCCGCATACTTACCACCCATGGCGATCACTCCTACGGAGACGGCCTCCCGGTGGCGGCGCCTGCCGTCGATCGGGCCGGCGAGTTCGTATTTCGGCTGGGGCCTGGCTCTGGTGCTGTTCGTGCTCTATGCGGTGTCGTCGATCCGCGCACACCAGCTCCTCCAGACGTACGGGTACGACCTGGGCATCTTCGAGCAGGTCGTCCGGTCCTACTCCGAGGGGCGCCCGGGGGTGACCGAGCTCAAGGGTCCCGGCTTCCGGCAGCTCGGCGACCACTTCACGCCGGCCCTGATCCTCCTCGCCCCCTTCTACCGGCTCTTCCCGAGCCCGATCACGCTCCTGGTGGCGCAGTCCGCGCTGATGGCCGTCGCCGTCGTGCCGCTCGTCGGCTGGGCGCGCCGGGCGCTCGGCACCGGGCCGGCCCTCGTCGTCGGACTCGGATACGGGCTGTCGTTCGGCATCGCGCAGGCGGTGCGCTTCGACTTCCACGAGGTGGCCTTCGCGGTGCCGCTTGTGGCGATGAGCCTGACCGCGCTCGGCGAACGGCGGATGGTCGCGGCGGCGGCGTGGGCGCTTCCGCTGCTGCTGGTCAAGGAGGATCTGGGTCTCACTGTCGCGGCGATCGGCCTGCTGATCGCCTTCTACGGCGCGCGGCGGCTTGGCTTCGCGGTCGCCGCGGCCGGTGTGATCGGCCTCGTGCTCGTGGTGACCGTGTTCCTGCCGGCCATGAGCCCGGACGGCGCGTACGCCTACACCTCGATGGTGGGCGGTAGCGCCGACGCGATGCCGCTGGGTCAGTACGTCCGCGAGGTGCTGCTGGCGCCGGTCAAACTGAGCACGCTGTTCACCACGCTCGCGATCACCGCGTTCGCCGCGCTGCGCTCACCGCTGATCCTGGTCGCGGTCCCCACCCTCGCCTGGCGGTTCGCCGCGGACAAGCAGGAGTACTGGGGGATCGGCTACCACTACAGCGCCGTGCTGATGCCTGTGCTCTTCGCCGCGCTGATCGCGGCCCTCACCCGCACCAGGTCGGTCGAGGCGCCGGAGGGCCGCCGGATCATGCGCGTCGAGCTGGCAGTCGTCGCCGTGGTGCCGTTGCTGCTGTTCCCAGGAACGCCGCTCTACCAGACCTTCCGGTCGGAGACCTGGCGAGACGACCCGCGGATCGCCGTCGCGCGCAGCATCCTCGGCGAGATCCCGGACGGCGTCATGGTCGCCGCGTCGAACAACCTGGTGCCGCAGCTGACGAATCGCACGCTCACCACGCTGTTCGGCTTCCCCGGTCTCCGCCCGAACCCGCAGTGGATCGTGGTCGACCGGCTCTCGCCTCAGGGTTATCCGCTCAACGGCGAGCAGCGCGACAAGGCGCTCGCCGATGCCATCGCGGGCGGCTACCAGGTGATTCGGGACGAAGCGGGATTCATCCTGCTGAAACGCCCATGAGGCGGGGCGGGTTCAGGAGGAGTGAGGCTTGCGGACGCGCTCGCGGGCGAGGATCCAGATCGCCTCCACGCCGTCCTTCCACGTGATCTTCTTGCCCTCCTCGCGACCCCGGGCCCGGTACGAGATCGGCACCTCATACGGCCGGATCCGCTGGCGCAACAGCTTCCCCGTGACCTCGGCCTCCATGCCGAACCCACGCGACCTGATCTCCAACGAGCGATACAGCGCAACAGGCATCAGCTTGAAACAGGTCTCCAGATCACCGATGTACGAGTTGTACATGACGTTCGCCGCGGTCGTGACACCCTTGTTCCC
>NZ_JBITDX010000038.1:0-52550 GCF_044454585.1 Catenuloplanes sp. NPDC051500 | reverse complement strand
CCCCGAAGAATCCGAAAGCCCTGGCCGGGTATCAATCATAATTGGCACTGGCTTTTCAAGCACCCTGTTGAGTTCTCAAAGAACAACCACACACCTCACGGAGAACGGCTTTCCCGTACCCCCGTGTGGGGTATTTCGTTCGTTCGCTCCGGCGTTTCCCCCGGCGCTTCAATTACTTTACCCGGTCGTTTCCGTTCCGCCAAATCCGCCCCCCGCTTGGGGAACTCGAACCTTTCGGAAAAGCAAACTTCCAGATTTCCCCACGCGAACGCACACCATCATCTGGCGTTTGTTTGTGTAGGAGAAGTCCGCGGACCGGCCTCCGACCTGTACCCAGATCGTCTTGCCCGGCTCCCGCCGACCAACAGAATCTACCCGCCCGGTTCCTCCGCCTCGCACCGGGGGCCTTCTGATCGATGCAGATCGATGTTAGCGTTCACCTGCCCCTGAAAGGAGCTCCCATGTCAGCACCCGGCAGGCTCGTCCCCCTGTCCGCCGGCGCGGCCGCCCTGGCCGGCGCGCTCGTCGCCACCGTCCTGCTCACGCCCGACGCCTCGGCGGCCACCACTATCACCGTCGCGGCCGACGGCAGCGGCAACTACACGACGGTGCAGGCCGCGATCAACGCCGTCCCGGCGAACAACACCGGCGCGGTCACCATCACCGTCAAGGCCGGCACCTACCGCGGCGTCGTGACGATCCCGGCCGACAAGCCCTACATCACGCTTGCCGGCCTCGGCAGCGCCGCAAGGCAGGTGGTGATCGTCGAGGGCCACGCCTCCGGCCAGACCAAGCCCGGCGGCGGCACCTACGGCACGTCGGGCAGCGCGTCAGTCTTCGTCAACGCGAACAACACGGTGATCCGCAACCTCACCATGTCGAACGACTTCAACGAGGCGGCGAACACCCTCGACGCCGAGCAGGCCGTCGCCGTCAACACCTCCGGCGACCGGGTCGAGTTCGACAACGTCCGCATCCTCGGAAACCAGGACACGCTGCTGGTGAACGCGCCGAGCGCCTCTGCGGTGCGCCGGCTCTACGTGCGCAACTCCTACGTCGAGGGCGACGTCGACTTCATCTTCGGCCGCGGCACGATGGTCTTCCAGAACGGCACGGTCCACTCGCTGACCCGTGGCTCGTCCTCTAACAACGGCTACATCACCGCGGCCGCCACCGACATCAACAACAAGTTCGGCTACCTCTTCTGGGGTACGACCCTGACGAGCAACGCCCCGGCGAAGACCGTCTACCTCGGCCGGCCCTGGCACCCGAGCGGCGACGTCAACGCCCGCGGCCAGGTCCTCTACCGCGGTGTCTCGATGGGCGCCCACATCCGCAACGACCCGTGGACCGACATGTCCGGCTTCTCGTGGAAGGACGCCCGCTTCTCCGAGTACAGCAGCACCGGTGCGGGCGCCGTGGTCAACGCGAACCGCCCGCAGATGAGCGCGTCCACCGCCGCCCAGTACGTCCCCACCGCCTACCTGGCCGGCAACGACGGCTGGAACCCGATCCGCTGACCGGTGTCGATCTTCGGCGCTCGGGTGCCCCGCGGAGCGTGCCGCCGTGCGGAACGGCGGCACGCCACGACCCGGATCAGGGCTGAGCGGACGCCTCCGAGGCGGCAGTGGTCGGGCCGACCCGGAGCGCGTAGGCGGCCAGGCCGGTGACCAGGAACAGGGCGGCGGTGACGGCGGCACCCCGGTTGTCCGGCCGCTGGAGCATCCAGACCGCCGCCGCCCGCCAGGAATCCCCGTTCCCCGGGCCCACCACGCACTGCACCGCGGCCCATCCGATCGGCAGCTGCCAGGCGTAGCCGGCACCGAACACCGCGGCCGCCAGCCCGACCAGCCCGGTGAGTCCCGCCGCGTTCCTGGCGAGCTGGCCGGCCGTGCCGAAGTCGACGCCGGCCACCCGTCCCGCATAGAGCAGCGCCACGACGATCACGGCGCAGGCGAGCAGATGGGCGAGGCGGCGAGGAGGCAGGGGCAGCGCCGCGGTCGCCTCAAGTGCCGCGTCGTTGCCGGCAAGCGTGGGAACCAGCGGGGCCATCGCCAGCGCGGTGGTCAGCACCGCGAGGACCGGGTAGACCGGGCCGTCCGGGAAGAGCGTCCAGAGCGCGGTGACAAGCGCTACCGCGCCGGCCGACAGCAGCAGGGCCGCCGGTACGCGCCGCGCGCGCAGATACCGGACGATCATGACGCGGTGAGCGGTGTCGTCAGGTCCGGCGCGCAGCGCAGTGCGGCGTCGCGCACCGCTGTCACGCGGGCGAGCTGCTCCGCCTCGGGCAGCGCGCGCAGTGCCCGAAGGCCTTCCCGCACCTCCGGTTCCCGGGCCTCCGTGCTCCAGTAGCCGAAGCCCGGCTCCCAGAGGCGGAAGTCTTGCACGCCGAGCAGCCAGCCGCCGGCGACAGCCATCGGGACGTACCCCTCGGTCTGGTCTCCGCAGTGTGAGAGGTAGGTGCCGCCGCCCATCGCGATCCGCTCCGCCAAGCCCGGGTCGCCGCCGATCGGGGTGTCTGTCACGAAGTAGACGGTGCCGGGCTCGTCGTTCGGCGTGAAGCGCTGCCACTGTGCCGTGGTGTTGTCGCCGGGCCGGTAGAGGTGCACCTCTACCGCCCTGGTCGGTGCGCCGGGCAGCACCGCGAGCGCGTCGAGCGCGAGGCGCGCCTGCACTGTCACCTCCGGCAGCAGGTGCCGGTGCACAGCTGTCACACATACCTGCGGTGCATCGTCCGTGCAGGTCAGGCGTTGCGCCGCGGGGTCCAGCCGCCATTTTTCGGCGGGGCCGGGCTCGACGATGAGCATCAGTCCGGCCACGCCCGCGGCAAGCACCGCGGCGGCGCCGGTCCGGGTGAACCAGGAGCGGCCCCCGATCAGCAGAAGTCCGGCGGCGACAAGTCCGGCGGCAAGCGAGAGTTGGGCGAGCAGCGCCGCGGCGGTCGGCGTCTCCCAGTGCGTGGCCGGGCCGGGCGCGGGGACAAGCGACAGGTTGTGCCACCTGGTGTAGTGACCGTCGGCGGCGATCGGCGGCGAGATGAACAGCGCCACGGCTGTCGCCGTCGCGAGCGCGGGCGGCAGGATCGGCGAGGCCCAGGCGCGACCGGCCGCGATCCCGAGCCAGGCCGCTCCGGCCAGCGTCAGCGCGCCGATCAGCGGTATCGCGGCGTCCCACCGGCTGAGGTAGCCGTCGCCGGCCGCGATCGCCACCGCGCATGCGGCAGTGACCACGAGGAACGGGGTGGCGACGCCGAGACCCACGGCCGCGGTCGAGGGCAGGAACCGCTGCCAGCGAGGCCGGCCGGTGCTGCCCATCAGCTCCACCGCCCGGGTCCGTTTCTCCCGGCGGCCGAGCATGGCACCGTAGGCGAGCGCGATCGGCGTGAGCAGCATCAGGGCCGCGCCGAGTTCCTGGGCGGCCAGAGCCGACGAACTCCGCCAGTACGAGTAGGAGAAGGCCACCAGCAGCGCGCCGAACGCCACCAGGAGCAGCGCGGCGACAGGTCCGTTCGCGCGGCGCAGTTCGATCGCGAGCGCGCGCATCAGCGGCCGTCCCGGTGGCGTGTGAGGAGCAGCGAGTAGCCGCGTTCGGCCGGGCTGTCGCCGACGCCGCCCTGCTCGCCGAGCCGGGTCAGGTCCGTGGGCGACCCCTGGAAGACGAGCGTGCCCTGGTTGATCACGACGACGTCGGTGCAGGCCGCGACCACGTCCTCGACCAGGTGGGTGGAGACCAGCACGCACGCGTCCGTGCCGAGGTCGCGCAGCAGCTCGCGGAGTTCGATCCGCTGCTCCGGGTCGAGGCCGACGGTCGGCTCGTCGAGCAGCAGCAGTGACGGGTCGTTGACGATCGCCTGGGCGATGCCGGCCCGGCGCAGCATGCCGCCGGAGAGCGTCTTGAGCCGTGCGCCCGCCTTGTCGGTGAGCCGGACCCGGTCGATGGCGCGCTGGGCCGCGCCGGGGATCTCCGCGGACGGGACCTCACGCATCCAGGCCATGTACTCGACGTACTCCCGGACCGTGAACTTCGGGTAGTAGCCGAACTGCTGTGGCAGGTAGCCGAGTGTGCGCCGCATGCCGCGCAGCGCCCGTGCCCCCGCGGCCGCGTCCGTGCCGAGCAGCGTCAGCGTGCCGCCGGCCGGGGTGACCACTGTGGCGAGCGCGCGCATCAGTGTGGTTTTGCCGGCGCCGTTTGGGCCGAGCAGTCCGTGCACGCCGGTGCCGAGCCGCAGGTCGAGGCCGTTGACCGCGAGGTGCCGTCCCGCCTTCACGCGCAGGCCCACGGCCTCCACGTCCCAGGCGTGCAGCCTGGGTTTCACGTCCTCAGCGCTGATCACGCGCATGGTCATCTCCTGTGTCGGGGTGGGATGGTCAGGAATCCGTCCGCGCGCAGCAGCGCCAGGACGGTGCAGATCACGGCGGCGGCGGCCCAGCCGGGCACGCCTTCGGCGCGGATCATCGGGGGTACGTCCGAGGTGAGCACCGCCGGAACGACTACCGCGGCGGTCCACACGCCGATCAGGAGCGCGGCCGCCCGGGTGACGCCGGTCCGGCTGCCGAGCAGCAGCGTGGCCGAGGTGCAGGTGAGCGCGGGCAGCAGCCACATGGCGATCGGCTCGCCGAGCAGGAACCCGGCGGCGGCCAGCGCGGGAAGCGTGACCGCGAGGACCGCGAGCGCGCGCCGCAGCATCAGCTCCAGCCCGGCCCGCGGCATGCCGGCCAGCGTCTCCCACGCCGGGTCGGCGCGCCGGGACCAGGCCACCGCGAGCCCGCTCATCGGCGCGATGGGAGCCAGCGCCAGAACCAGCGACGGGAAGTCCGGGTAGACGCGCTCCAGCAGGAACGCGGCGGCCACGGCGCTTACAGCAGTGGCCGCCCAGCCGAGCAGCGACCAGCTCGTCCACCACCGCCACCGGTTACGGGGCGGGGCGGGGCGGGGTCCGGCGGACGCCGCGGCGAGGACCGCCAGCCGGGCGCCGTCGAGCAGGTCCCGTACCGGCGGCCCGGCCCGGTCCGCGAGCCGCGCCCGGCACTGTGCGCACGTGTCCAGGTGCGCCTCGACGCCCCAGGCCACGACGTCGTCCAGGCCGGGGTCGCCCGCGGCGTAGGCGGTGAGCGCCGCGGTGGAGATGTGCGTGGTCATGCCGGAATCCCCCGCCTGCTGCGGTTCCGGCGCCGTCGATCCGCTCATGACAACGCCTCCCGTAACGCCGCCCGCGCCCGCCGCGCCCGGCTCTTGACCGTGCCCTCCGGAAGTCCGAGCAGCACCGACGTCTCCTTCACGGTGAGCCCGTCCAGCACCATCGCGCGCAGCACCGCCCGCAGCTCCGGCGCGAGGTCGGCCAGCGCGGCGCCGATCTCGTCGCCGACCGTGCCGGCCAGCGCCTCGTCCTCCGCGCCGGGCACGGCGTGCACAGGCATGGTCTCCGCGGGCGTCTCGCGCCGCCGGGCCTGCCGGCGCAGCGCGTCGACAAGCCGCCGGGCCGCGATCGTCCAGAGCCAGCCGACCGCACCGCTGTCGCCGTCGCGGACCGCCGCGAACGAGCCCGCCGCGCGCCAGACCGTCAGGTACGTGTCCTGCAGCACCTCGGCGACCAGGCCCTCGTCGGAGCAGCGTCGCCGCAGCCGCATGAACAGCCACGGTGAGGTGCGCCGGTACAGCTCCTCGAACGCGGCCAGGTCCGCACGCGCGATCCGCCGCAGCAGATACGCCTCGTTGTCGGCCTCGTTCGCTCTCACACCCGGTAGATCGCTCCTCGTCGTTCGGCAGGATCACGGTCGCAAGTGACACAGGCCACAATCATTCGTGGGTACGACGTACCGCGCGACACTCTGCCGTCGCGGCCCTCACTGCCGATGGGACGGGCCCGTCGACCTGATTCTCTACGACAGCGACCGCACCACTGTCCTGCGCCGTCGTGAGCGGGCCTGCCGCAACCGGATCGCCGGCGGTCCGGAGCCACACCCCGGCAGAGTGTGGCTGGGGACCGGGAGCGCCGCAGATACTTGCTGACATGGAGGCGAAACGACAGCTCGGCGAGTTCCTGCAGAGCAGGCGTTCCCAGTTGCGGCCGGAGGACGTGGAGGTCGCCACGTACGGCGGCCGCCGCCGGGTGCCGGGCCTGCGCCGGGAGGAGTTGGCGCTGCTGGCCGACGTCAGCGCGTCCTACTACTCGCGGCTGGAGCAGGGTCAGGCCGCCAACGCCTCACCCGAGGTGCTCGACGCGCTGGCCCGTGCGCTGCGGCTCAACGATGCGGAGCGCGGCCACCTGCATCAGCTCGCGTCCGGGAAGCGGCGGCGGGCGCGCCGGCCGGCCCCGGAGAAGCTCACCCCTGCGGTACGCCAGCTGGTCAGCGCGCTCGGTGACGTGCCGGTGGTGGTACTGGGCCGGCGTACCGACGTGCTGGCCTGGAACGCGGCCGGGCACGCGCTGTTCGCCGGCCACCTCGACCGGGACGCGCCGGACCGGCCGAACATGGCGTGGCTGCTGTTCCTCGACGCGCACTCGCGGGACCTGTACGCGAACTGGCCCGCGAAGGCCCGCGCGGTCGTGTCCGCGCTGCGGGCCGCGTCCGGGCAGCACCCGGACGATCCGCTGCTCGCGGCGCTTGTCGGCGAGCTGTCCGTGAAGAGCCCGGAGTTCGCGGCCATGTGGTCCGCGCACCGGGTCAAGGGCGCCGGGTCCGCGGTCTACGAGATGCGGCATCCGCTCGTGGGCACGCTGTCGGTGACCCAGCAGACGCTTCGTACCGAGGAGGGATTCTCGGTGGTTGTCGTCACCGCCGTGCCCGACTCCCCGTCGCAGGCCGCGCTGACGCTGCTGGCGCACGGCGCCTGACCTTATCCCCCTGACAACTGGCGTTCCGACCGGAACGCCGGGCGCCTCATGCCCGAGAACACCCCTGGAGATCACCATGAATGAGATCAAGCTCGGCGACGTGACGATCACGCGCATCGAGGAGACGCACGGTCCGATCATGCCGGCCGGCGCGTTCTTCCCGGACCTGCCGGAGCAGGCCTGGCGCGACCACCGCGACGAACTGGTCCCGGACCACCTCGACGACGACGGCATGGTGCACGTGGCCATGCAGACGTGGCTGCTGCGAAGTGCGGGCCGGACCATCCTGATCGACACGGTCGTCGGCAACGACAAGGACCGGCCGGCCGTCGCGCCCTGGCACCGGCAGAACATCGACTACCTCGGCCGGCTCGCCGCGGCCGGTGTCCACCCGGGCGACGTCGACCTGGTGGTCAACACGCACCTGCACGTCGACCACGTCGGCTGGAACACCCGGCTCGCCGACGGGAACTGGGTGCCGACCTTCCCGAACGCGACCTACCTGATGCCGGCCGCCGACTTCCACTACTGGAATCCGGCGAACAACCCGCGCATCGAGGGCGGCGTCAACGAGAACGCGTTCGCGGACAGCATCGCGCCGGTGCACGCGGCCGGCCAGGCCCAGCTGTGGGAGGGGTCGCACCGGATCGACGCGCACCTGCGCCTGGAGGCCGCGCCGGGTCACGCCCCCGGCCATGCCGTGATCGTGCTGGAGTCCGGCGGGGACCGGGCGCTGTTCGCCGCGGACCTCCTGCACACCCCGCTGCAGCTGCACGCGCACGACCACGCCAGCTGCTTCTGCGAGGACCCGGCGCAGGCCCGCACCACCCGACGCCGCTGGCTCGACTGGGCCGCCGACAACCGGGCGCTGATGCTGCCGGCGCACCTCAGCGGCCGGTCCGCACTTGAGATCACCCGCGAGGGCAGCGGGTACGCCGTCGCGCAGTGGGGCCCGTTCGACAGCTACTGAGGACCAGGCCCTCACCTCGACCACCGCGCCGCCGACTTCCGCATCGTCTGAATCCGGCAACGGGACCGTGGGCGGTCAGCCGGCCAGCCAGCGCACGTCGCGGGCCACCTCCGAGAGCGCGATCGGCCCGAGCGCGGACGGTCCGCCCGGGGCAGGCGTACCGTCGGCCGTCCGCACCTCGAGGCCGTCCAGGCGCTGGGGCAGGTCCGTCGACTGCCAGTGGTAGCCGGGGCTGAACGCGACCTCGACGGTCAGCCCGCCCGGCCAGTCCCGCAGCAGCGCCTGGTGGCCGGGCGCGAACTGCCAGCCGCGCGCGCTCAGCGCGAACAGGCTCGCGCTCGTGGTCGGCATCCCGGCCACGGTGTCCGGGAGCGTGACACGCTCGCGGCCGAGCTGCGGGAACGGCTGGATGATCGCGTAGTCCGCGAAGATCTGGCCCCACACCGCGCTGTCGCCGCCGAGGTGCCACGGGTGCGGCAGGCCCACGGTCGCGGCCGGGTCGAGCGTCGTGGTCTTGTCGTCGACGTCGGCCAGGGTGCGGTCCTCCGCCACCCGGAACGTGGTCACGACCCGGTCCTCGCCGTCGAACGTCGCCCAGAGCAGCCGGTGGGTCAGGTGCCACATCAGCGGATGCCGCAGGAACAGGCTGTGGAACTCGGCGGCGGTCCAGCGCCGGCCGGTGACCATCGCCTCCTCGATCGCGCGGATCCGTTCCGAGGCGACCGCCTTCGCGTCCTTGCGCAGCGCCGCGAAGCGCCGGGCCGCGTCCGCGGCGAGGTCCGCGTCGTCGGTGGCGGCCGGGCGGGGCAGCCGGGCCAGCCGGGTGCCGTGCACGTCCGCGATCCAGGGCTGGAGCCGTTCGTCGAGCCGGGCGGTGAACCGGCGCGGCCCGTAGTCGAGTGTCATGCCGCCGTCCGCGTCGAGGCCGAGGTCCGGCACGATCCGGTCCGCGAGCTGCGCGGCCTCCAGCCCACGGGCGGCCGCGACGTCGTCCAGGCGCTCCTGGGCGAAGCGCCGGAACCCGGCCGTCTTCGCCTTGCGGGCGAGCCGGTACAGGTGGGTGAGCGCGGTGTCGGTGCCGATCGCGGCGAGCACGTCCATGCCGGTCCGCACGCGCATGCTGCTCCCGGTCGCCCAGTCGGGGAACAGCGACGTCAGCGCCGGCACGGTGTCGTCGTCGCCGAACAGCGCGAGCGCCACCATCGCCAGCCCGCTCTTCGCCGGGTACTGCGCGGCCTGCCACTGCGTGAACACCGCCCAGGCCAGCGCGGCCAGGTCGGCCCGCTCGCAGAGCGCGACCACGTCCGCGACCGCCGGGTGCGCCTTGGCGATCTTCGACGCGGCGAGCAGACCGCAGAGCGCGCGCACCGCGTCCTGGGACAGCACGTCGCCGTCGCGCAGGCGCACCGCGGGCAGCGCGGGAACGACCAACCACTCCGGCAGCGCGGTACGCGGCGCCACGGCGAGCGGCGGCGGCGTGCTGCCCGCGCTGGGTGCGGGGCCGGCCACCGCCTCCACCCTGGCGCGGGCCTCCGCGTCGAGCAAGGGCAGTGTGTCAGCGACCGCGCCGGGGTGGGCGAGCACGTGGTTGCGGAGCAGCTCGCCCGCGGCCTCGCCGGGTTTCGCGGCAAGCACCCGCAGCGCCAGGCCCGGGTCGCGGCCGGCCGCGGTGAGCAGCGCCGGGCGGACGTACTTGCGGTCGAGCCGGTCCACCAGGGCGCCGAACGCCTCCTCGGTCGGCAGCGCCGCGAGCGCGCCGACAAGCCGTTTCTCCTCGTCAGCGCCGTCGAGCCGGCACGAGCCGTACCGTTGATCGAGCAGCGCGAGCCAGCCGGTGCCGATCCCCGCGCCGCCGCTGTCCACGATCCGCTGAGCCCGGGCCCGCACCGACTCCGGAAGCGCTGACGCGACGGCCGGGAGCAGCCGCGGCTCGGTCAGCAGGTGTGCGCCGAGCAGGTCGGTGTAGATGGCGGACTCGTACGGGTTCGCCTCGTGCTCCCGGCCGTACTCCACGCGGAGCACCGGCGCGGCCGTCTCCAGCTCGGTGAGGATCCGCAGCGCCCGCACCGGGAAACGGGTAAGCGCCTTGGACTTCAGCAGCGCGCCCACCCGCACCCGCGGCGTGCCGATCGCCTCCCGGCACAGCAGCCGGAACGCGTCGTCTGTGGGCACCGCGGCGAGCAGGCGCAGGCCGTCCGCTCCCACCCGCTCGCGCAACGAGAAGGTGGTGTCGCTGTCGATGAGGCGGAGCATGTTGCGGTAGAACGGCGAGAACAGGACCGGGGCCGCGTCCGGGCCGACGCCGTCAAGCACTGTGCCGACCTCGCCGTGCATCTCGAACGGGAACATGGACCCGCCGATGTGGCCGTGCAGCAGTTCGAGGTGGCGCACAGTGCTCGCGGAGAGCAGCAGGATCCCGCTCAGCTGGCGGTGGTCGCCCCACACCCTGGCCTCGCCGCCGGAGGTGTCGGCCGCCCAGGCCTCGGCGGAGGCGCAGTCCTCGTCGACCCAGTCCACCCGGGTCGGCGCGAGGTAGGACGTCACGATCCGCTGGACCGGCGTGCTGCGGTACCCGGCCAGGACGTCGCAGGCCCGCGCGTACGAGTCGTCGTCGGCCTCGGCCAGCCGGATCCGTACCGCACAGGCGAACGTGTAGAGGACGTCCTTGTCCTCGCCACGCCACAGGCGCTCGTACTTCGCGTCCGGCCCCGGCTCGACGGACCAGAGGGCTCCGGTGGCGATCAGCCCGGCCATCTCGCCGACGACGCGGGCGGCGAACTCGGCGCCCCCGGCCGCCACCCACAGGTCGGCGAGGAGGTCAGTGGCCGCGCCCCACCTGCTGCCCGTGGTCAGCGCGGCCGCAGCGGCGGCGAGCGGGTCAGCGGAGGGGGCGCGCCCGTAGTCGGCGGCCAGCGCTTCCAGGGCCGGGTCGAGGCGGGCCGCGCGTTCCGACCTCCGGTGCTGGATCTTGACGGCCTCCTCGGACGCGGTCCAGGCGTGCCACCGCCCGGTCAGGTCGTCCGGCACGGCCCGGTCCGGCACGGGAAGCCCGCCGCGGCGGGGATGCAGGCGGGCCCGGAACGCCTCCGGCAGCGTCCAGGCGTTCTCGTCCGGCAACACGAACCTGCGCATGCGCATCCCCCGCGATCGATAAGTGACGGCAGCACACTGCCACGCGCCGGGCGGTGTGGGCGTCCACTCGTGACCGCGCGCCTGGTCAACCCGGCGAGTCGTTCCGCGGCCGCCTCCCGTACCCAATCTGGCGTTTTGGTATTGTTGTCTGTCCACCGGACGCTGATCGTGACGTGTGGCCGCCGTCGGACGGCTCCGCGGTACGGGCTACGGTCGTCGCGGCAGAGTGGGACAGGTACGGATGAGGTCGACAAGATGAATGCTCCGACGGTGGCTTCCTCGCGTGAGGTCGTGCGAGAGGCGGGCAGGCGCAGGACGTTCGCGGTCATCTCCCACCCGGACGCCGGAAAGTCCACGCTTACCGAGGCGCTGGCGCTGCATGCCCGGGTGATCGGGCAGGCCGGCGCCGTGCACGGCAAGGGCGAGCGACGCGGCGTCGTGTCCGACTGGATGTCGATGGAGCGTGACCGCGGCATCTCGATCACCTCGGCGGCGCTGCAGTTCGCCTACCGCGACGTGGTGGTCAACCTGCTCGACACGCCGGGTCACGCGGACTTCTCCGAGGACACCTACCGGGTGCTGACCGCTGTCGACTGCGCGGTCATGCTGCTCGACGCCGCGAAGGGCCTGGAGCCGCAGACGCTCAAGCTGTTCGAGGTCTGCCGCCAGCGCAAGATCCCGGTGATCACGCTGATCAACAAGTGGGACCGCCCCGGCCACGACGCGCTCGCGCTGCTCGACGAGATCGAGCGCCGCATCGACCTGCAGCCCACGCCGCTCAACTGGCCGGTCGGCATCGCCGGGCACTTCCACGGCCTTGTCGACCGCGAGACCGGCGACATGATCCGGTTCGAGCGTGCCCCGGGTGGCGCCGGGCTCGCGCTCGAGGAACTGCTCGACCCCGAAGAGGCGGGCCGGCGGTACGGCGCGGAGTGGACCACAGCGGTCGAGGAGCTGGAGCTGCTGTCGCTGTCCGGCGCGGACTACGACGAGGAGTCGTTCCGGGCCGCCCGCAGCACGCCCGTGCTGTTCGGCGCCGCCGTGTCGAACATCGGCGTCCGCCAGCTGCTCGACGTGCTCGTCGACCTGGCGCCGGCGCCGACCGCGCGGCCTGCCGACGACGGCACCGAGCGGGAGCTGGACTCCGACTTCTCCGGCTTCGTCTTCAAGATCCAGGCCAACATGGACCCGTCGCACCGCGACCAGGTGGCGTTCGTCCGGGTCTGCTCCGGCCGCTTCACCCGCGGCATGATCGTCTCGCACGGCACCACCGGGCGGCCGTTCACCACGAAGTATGCGCAGCAGATCTTCGGCCGTGAGCGGGACACGCTTGACGAGGCGTTCCCCGGTGACGTGATCGGTCTGGTGAACGCGACAGCGCTCGGCATCGGCGACACGCTTCACACCGGCCCGAAGGTGCGCTTCGCCGCGCTGCCGTCGTTCCCGCCGGAGCACTTCGCCGTGGTGCGGGCGGCCGACTCGTCCACGTTCAAGCGGTTCCGCCGCGGCATCGAGCAGCTCGACGCGGAGGGCGTGGTCCAGGTCCTCCGCTCCGAGCTGCGCGGCGAGCAGGCGCCGGTGCTTGCCGCGGTCGGCACCATGCAGTTCGACGTGGCGGTGCACCGGCTCTCCACCGAGTTCGGCGTGAAGACCATGATGGACCGGCTGCCGTTCGAGCTGGCGGTGCGCACCACGCTCGAGGGGCGGGACGTGCTGCAGGGGGAGGCCGGGGTCGAGGTGCTGCGCCGCACCCGTGACGGCGCGCTCCTCGCACTGTTCCCGAATCAGTACCGGCTGCGCTCGGTGTCCGCGCGCCACCCCGGCGTACCCCTGCTGCCGTTGTCCGGCGACGAGTAACGCGGTTTTTCAGCGGCGGGTAGCGCGGTTTCTCAGCGGCGGGTGAGCATGAAACCGTGCTCGATCAGGTGATCCAGGCCGAGCTTCTCGATCATCCGGTGCTCCGGGCGCTCGTCCCGCCGCACGTGCGCGATGTCGAACGCGGCGTCGAAGTACGCCTCGATCTGCTCCGGCCCCACACTGAACGGTGGCGTCGGCAGCACCGGCCGGTACTCCAGCGTGTTGATCCAGTAGCGGGCGCCGGGCGGGATCAGCCCGGTCATCGTCGCCACGTAGCGGTCCCGCATGTCCTCCGGGAAGGCGATCAGCGAGGCCCGGTCGTAGACGACGTCCACCGGGCCGAGGTCCGCCGCCGTCAGCCGGAACAGGTCCGCGCACCTGATCACCAGGTTGCCGGCGGTGAACACGCCCGGCGGGTCCTCGACCGGGGTGAGCGCGTTGTCCGCGAAGAACTCGCCGACCGCGCGCGGCACCAGCTCGATGCCGACGACCTCGCGGGCGTACCGCGCGAAGAACGGAAGATCCACCGACTTGCCGCACAGCGGTACCAGCACCCGCGCGTCGTCGAGCACCCCCTGCTCC
Organism: Catenuloplanes sp. NPDC051500; assembly: GCF_044454585.1. Taxonomy (NCBI): domain Bacteria; kingdom Bacillati; phylum Actinomycetota; class Actinomycetes; order Micromonosporales; family Micromonosporaceae; genus Catenuloplanes; species Catenuloplanes sp. NPDC051500. The sequence continues at coordinate 39,174 of NZ_JBITDX010000038.1, read as the reverse complement.
GCAAGCGCCACCGCGTGCTCGTGCACGTCACGGAGATGAAAACTGGTCTTGGTGCCGCCCTCGTCCCACGAGTCCACCCAGAACTGCTGCTCCATGGTCACCGACCATAGAGGATTCGCCTGCGCGGAGTAGTCATCCGCCACGTGCCATTAGGGTTATTTAGGGATTATGGGACGCGGAAATTCTTGAGCGTCGATCGACGGGCTGCTTTCCTTTAACAGTCCTTACCGATTCCCCCACCCGGTAAAGAGGTCACCCCCATGCAGAGGCGCACCCTGCTCGCCGCAGCCCTGACCAGCACCGCCGCCGCCACGCTCGGCGCCCTCGGCGCCGGAACCGCCTCGGCCGCCGCGCTCGACCCCACAGTCCCGCCCGGCGGCAACTTCAACCTGTCGATCTGGTCGCTGCAGCTGCCCACCGGCTCGCCCGGCAGCCCCGACACCATCGCCCCCGCGCAGCTCAAGGGCGCGAACGGCTACAGCAACCCGTCCTACTTCTGGACCGACAAGAACGACGGCTCGATGACGTTCTGGGCGCCGGAGAAGGGCGTCACCACGCCGAACTCCAACTACGCCCGCTCCGAACTGCGCGAAATGAACGCGAACGGCAGCGCGGCGAACTGGACGCTGGCCGGCAACCACACGCTCAGCGCCCAGCTGCGGATCGTGTCGGTGACCAAGAACGTGGCGGTCGGGCAGGTCAAACTCGGCACCGGCGGCACCTCGACCAAGCCGCTCGCCGAGCTCTACTACCGGCCCAACGGCGACATCTACCTCGGCACGCAGAACTCGCCCGACGCCAGCGGGCAGACGCTGCACAAGGTCGGGAGCGTGGCGCTCGGCGTGAAATGGACCTACGTCCTCAACGTCAACGGCAACACCCTGAGCCTGACCCTCAACGGTACGAAGACGACGTACACGATTCCGGCCGCGTTCAACCCGTACCGGCAGTACTTCAAGGCCGGCTCGTACAACCAGTCCTCCTCGGAGAGCAGCACAAACGGCGCGAAGGTCAAGTTCTACAGCCTGACCGTGCAGCACGCCTGAGCGGCTCGTGCCCGCAGCGGATGATCGCCCGACGTCGATCGGCGCACCGCTGCGGCCCGCTGAGCCCGTCCGAGCCGGCCCTGACGACCTCCTGGCACGCCCCGGCGAGACTGCGTGATCCGCCCTTGTGACCTGCGGCTACCTATCTTGTCGGTACGGTCAAGTTGCGCTAGCTTCGGGACCATGCAGTCACGTACCGCCGAACCGACGATCGTCGAGACCGACGAGCCGGCCCCCGCGCAGACTCCCCCACCGCTGATCTTCCTGGAACCGGCCGACGACGCCGGCGTCTGCGCAGTGGACGGAGAGTGCGCATGACCGCCAGCGCCTTTGGTCCTGCCGCCGAGCCGATCGTGATCGACGTCTGGAGCGACGTCGTCTGCCCGTTCTGCTACCTCGGCCACGCCGTCCTCGAGGAGGCCGTGGCCCAGTTCCCGCACGGCTCCGGCGTCGAGATCCGCTACCACAGCTTCCAGCTCAACCCGGGCATGAAGGCCGGCCAGGCGATCCGCGCCGACGACTACCTCGCCACCCAGGTGCACCTGCCCAAGGAGCAGATCGAGGCCTCGCACGCGCAGCTCGCCGCCCGTGGCGCCCGCGCCGGCCTCGACTACCGCTTCGAGGACGTGCTGATGGTCAACACGCTCGACGCGCACCGCATGATCCACCTGGCGAAGGCACACGGCCAGGAGACCGCGATGGTCAAGCGGCTGTTCCGCGCCGAGTTCACCGACACGCTCAACCTCGCGGACCACACAGTCCTCGCCGATCTCGCCGCCGAGCTGGGTCTCGACCGCGCCGAGGCCATCACCGTGCTGGAGACCGGCGCCTACGAGAAGGACATCCGCGCCGACATCGCGGACGCCCGCCAGCTCGGCATCAGCGGCGTGCCGTTCTTCGTCTTCGACAACCGCCGGGCCGTCTCCGGCGCCCAGCCGATCGAGACGTTCCGCAAGGCGCTGGACCTGATCTGGCAGGACCGGGCCGCCCAGCCCGCATGACCGAGGAACAGCGGCTGCGCGCGGACGCCCGGCGCAACACCGAGGGCATCCGCCGCGCCGCCCTCGACGTCTTCCGCACCGGCGGCCTGACCACCCCGCTCGACGAGGTGGCCCGGGCCGCCGGCGTCAGCAAGGGCACCATCTACCACCGCTTCGGCAGCCGCCGCGGCCTGATCGACGCGGTCGTGGACGACCTCGTCGCAGCCCGGCTGGCCGACATCATCGAGGCCGTCGACGCGCTCGACGGCCCGCTGATCCGCTTCGAGCAGTACCTCCTGCGCACCTGGCTGCTCCAGTTCGACGAGCCCGCCGCCAACGACGTACTGATGCGGGTCCTCCCCGACTCCGAGCCGATGACCACACTCTTCGACAGGTCCTGCGCCTTCGGCCGCCACCTGCTCCACGACGCGCAGACAGCCGGCGTCATCCGCCCCGACCTCACCCCAGAAGACCTGGTCCACCTGATCCTGGACCGCGGCGTGATCGTCCGCAGCTGCACACGACAATCCCGCGCCGACTACCAACGACGCCTCAGCTTCCTGCTCCGCGGCCTCAGACCCGAGTAGAACGTCAGCCCCGGCCAACACATCGTCTCGCTCGGGCGGCGGTCCGGCCCGCACACGCCAACAGGCCCTCGCACGCATCCCGCGACGCCTGTGGCCCGATGGGCAGAGTGCCCTCGGCCCTCATTTCGCCGATTCGCCGTCCGACTCGGCCATTTGCAGTCGTGCTGAAGATCCCTGCGGCCCTTACAGTGGCGTTTTACGGGCCGCCAGAGCCGCAAGGATCTTCAATCCGCCAGGTGGATAGCTGGATCCGCGCTCTGCGAGCTCCGCAGCAAGCGAGGTTCGCAAGCTCGATCATCGTGCGGGCGAGCACGTCCACGCCGGCCCACCGGCATGCGCGGACGCGACCGGCAGCCGGCCCCGTTCGACTGGCCGCCGGCCGAAAAGGCTTATTGGTGCAGACGGATTGCCTGGGTCGAGCGCCGGCTTCAGGAGTCGAGTTTGCCCTCGGCCTTGGCGCAGGCCTTCTCGGCCGCGTCGATCGCGCGGCCCAGCTTGTCGTCGTTGTCCTCGCGGAGGGCGATGAAGATGTCCTGGGTACCGCGCATGCACGGGACGAGGACGTCGCGTTCCTCGGTGACGTCTGCCAGGCCGTCCTTGGTGGTGTCGAGCGTGGTGGTGAGGTCGGCCTCGCGCTTTCCGGCGTCGGCGATCGTGGCGTCCCGCTGGGTGACGAGGTCGCGCTGTTCCTGCAGTTCGGCCCGGGTGTCGCCGAGTTCGCCGCGCTCGTTGAGGTAGAGCCCGAAGCCGACCCCGGCCAGCAGGAACAGCACCGCGCACAGGACGCCGAGCACCAGGCCGGCCCGGCCGGGCGACGACCCTGCCGCGGGTACGGGTACCGGCGGGTACGGCTGCTCGACCGGCGACGGCGGGATGTGTGCCGGGAAGGCGACTGTCGGCGGCCCGGACGTGGGTGCCGCCGGTGGCACCGAGGTGGGTGGTGGAACGGCGTGCGGGTAGACCGGCCCGGGGACCTCCGCGGGGCGATACTGGGCGCCCTCCGGTCCGTACGACGGGTACGACACGGTTTCTCCTTTCTTGATCACCTGAGGAATCAGCACACGTGGAAGGTCTTGCACGCGGCCTGGATCGGCACCGCGAGCCCGATCCCCTCCGCGTCCCGCGCCTTGGCGTCGGCGATGCCCACGACCTGTTTGCCGGTGTTGATGACCGGGCCACCCGAGTTGCCGGGATTGACGGACGCGTCGAACTGGATCATCGTTCCGGGGCCGTCCGACCTGTCGCGGACCGCGCTGACCACGCCAGTGGTGATGCTCTGCGCAAGGCCGAGCGGGGCGCCGACGACGAGCACGTTCTCCCCGGAGGTGGGCGGCTCGGCCGCGGTGCTCAGGCCTGCGAACTCGGTGTGGACCTCAAGCAGCGCGATGTCAAGCGCCTCGTCTACCTTGGTGATCGGCGCGGTGTAGCGCTTGCCGTCGCGCTCCAACGTGACCGTCTTGTCGTCGGTCCGCCAGACCGCCTCGACCACGTGGAACGCGGTCAGCACGTTGCTTCTGCCGGACTCCGCCTCGCCGACCGCGAACGCGCTGCCCGTGAAGTCGCCCGCGATCGCCTGGAAGACGCTTGGCAGCACCGCGGTGGCGACCGCCTCCGGGTCGAAGATCTGCCGGCTGCGCTCCTCGATCGCGGTGAGTCGCGCGTCCACACTGTCCAGACGGTCGGCAGTTCCGGCCGCGGCCTCCTCGGCGCCGCGTTCCGCCCGGGTGAGGTCGTCGCGCAGCCGGTGAAGCTGCACCGCCTGCACCGCGACCACAAGCACCAGCGCGAGCAGCACGGCCGCGGCGGTCCGGGCGGCCGCCCTGCGCCTGACACTCGGCCGGCGCAGCGGCGGCGCAACCGGATACACCATGTCTCCCCCTCGAAAACCCGAAACTCGAAACCCGAAGCACTGGAAGCACTGGAAGCGCCAGAACGCTCGAAGAACCAGAACGCTCGAAGAACCGAAACCGCCCCGAACAACACTCGAAGGTCCACGCCGAAAGCCGAAGACCAAAGGCCAGAACACCCGCGAAGGCCGTCCCCCAAAACGTATCGACGGCGCCACGCAGACCGTGATGGTCGATCGACCCCCATCGAGCGCCGCGGCGATACCATGACCCCGTGCCGGGCGCGGTCGAGCAGAGGCTTCTTCAACAAGGGCTGACGTATGCGCTCGGTCTCCGCATCGTCGTGATCGGACTGTCCGGTGCGGCCGCGCTCGCGCTGGCGCCGATGCCCGATCGGACCGTGGCCGCGGCCGTCATCACGGCGTTCACCGCCTGGAGCCTGCTCTACGCGGCCGTGATGGTGCGCGGCTCCGCCCGTACCCGCGGATGGGTGCCGTTGATCGATGTTCTGGCGGTCGGCGGCATCTGCCTGAGCCTGCCCTGGACGGTCACGCCGGACCCGCGCGCGGGCGCCACCTGGGTGCTCATCGCGATCAACATGGTGGTGATCACCTACCCGTGGCAGCTCGGCGGGCCGGCGATGATCGGGGCCACCGGCGCCATCATCGCGGTCTACTACGCCGGCGCGACGCTTGCGGATCCGGGCGGCTGGCTTGTCGATCCGACGCTCGGGCCGTGGACGGCGGCGGAGGCGGCGCTGTCCTGGGGGCTGTACCGGTTCGTGCGGCGGGGTGCCCGCACCTCGGACCGGATCATCGCGCGCGCCGCGGAGCTGCGCCGGGCCGCGGAGATCGCCGCCGCGCGCCGGGCCGGCGAACGGGAGTACCTCGCGGCGCTGCACGACACCGCGGCCGCCACGCTGATGATGGTCGGCAGCGGCATCGTCGCCCGGCCCGAGCCGTGGCTCGCCGCGCAGGCCCGCCGCGATCTACGCGAACTGCACCGCTCCGAGGACGCGGCGCACGGCGAGACGGACCTGGTCCCGCTGCTTCACGAGGTGGCCCGGCACGCGCCGCTGCAGATCACCTGGCGTACCCCGGAGGTCCTGATCCTGCCATCGGCCGACGCGGTGTCGCTCAGCCGCGGCGTGCGTGAGGCGCTCACCAACGTGGCCCGGCATGCCGGCACCGAACGGGCGGAGATCCGGGTCCGCGAGGACAGCGCGCTCGTCACCGTCGAGATCGTCGACGAGGGACGCGGTTTCCACCCACAGATCATCACCCATCAGCGGTACGGCGTGACGCGCTCACTGATCGAGCGGATGTCAAGGATCGGCGGCCGGGCGCGGATCGACAGTACGCCCGGCCACGGCACCACTGTCACGCTCACCTGCCCGCGTGTCACCCCGGAGGACACGGGTGACCGGGACGTGATCGCCACCTCGTTCCAGCGGGGCCTGCGCTGGGCCGTGATCGTGATGAGCCTGGCGATCCTGGTCCTGCTTGACCTGCCGCGGATGCTTGCCAGCCGCGCCGCCTACACCGCGTTCTGGCCGCAGGTGGCCACCTGGGTGGGTCTGGTGGGGATCATCCTGTTCACGGCGTTCCGGAAGCGCCCGCCCGGCCGGTGGCGGGCGCCGCTCATCGCGCTCGTGTTCGCGCTCGCCGCGCTGGCCACCTGGTCAGTGCGGCCGGAGTACCTGCTCGGGCCCGCGCACTGGTCCGAGGGCGACGCGGGCTGGCCGATCGTGCTGCTCATGATGGGTGCGCGGGTGCCGGTCTTCGCGGCCGTGCTCGCGGCCCAGTACCTGATGACGTTCGGGCAGGCCGTGCTGGCCGGCGACGCGGCGCTGAGCGTGGCCGGTGCGGTGAGCGCGACCTGGGCCGTGCTCACCTACCAGCTCGCGATCGCGATGATCGCGGCGGTGCTTCGTGGCATGTCCGCGTCGTCAGCCCGCGCGCTGCACGCGGCCGAGCGGGTGCGTACGTCCGAGGCGGTCGACAGGCATCTACACTCGGACCGGACCGGCCGGATCGCGGCGTTGACGGCCACTGCCGTACCGCTGCTGGAGGGTCTGGCCTCTGGTGCTCTTGATCCGGGTGACGGGCCGGTGCGGGTCGCGTGCGCGGGTGAGGCCGCGCGGATGCGCCGGTTGATTGCCGACGACGACGGGCTCTTCTTCCACGAGCTGCGCGCCTGCGTCGAGGAGGCGGAGCGCAACGGCGTCGCGGTGTCATTCACCGAGTTCGGCACGTTTCCCGCGCTCACGCCGCCGGTCCGCCGCAGGCTGATCGAGCCGGCCATCGCGGCGCTCGCCACCGCGCACGGCAAGGCGCGGCTCACTGTCGCGGGCACGCGCGACGCGGTCACGGTAAGCGTGGTGGCCGCGTGCATGCGACTGCCGCCGGTGCCGGACCGTGACGGTGTGAAACGGTCCATCGTGGAGGACGGCGGCCGGCTGTGGATTCAGGCGACCTGGCAGGGAGAGTAAATGACCACCGCGGTCATCGTGGACGATCACCCCGTCGTCGTGGCGGGCGTGCGCGCCTGGTGCGCGCTCGCGGACCCGCCCATCGAGGTCGTCGCTGCCGGGCCGACCGTCGCCGCCGCGTGGCTCGACCCGGGCGACCGGGCCGACGTGGTGGTGCTCGACCTGCAGCTCGACTCGACCGGCCCTGCGTTCGGCGATCTCAAGCGCCTGGTCGACGCGGGACGCCAGGTCGTCGTCTACACCATGCGGGCGGACCGGGAGACCGCGCTGACCGCGCTGGACATCGGCGCGTTCACGTTCCTGACCAAGGCCGAGGGTGAGGACCACCTGGTCGGCGCGATCCACGCGGCCGCGGCCAGCGCGCCCTACACGCCACCGACGCTATCCGGCGCGTTCGGCACGGACGAGCGCTCACACCGGCCGCGGCTGTCCCCGCGCGAGCAGCAGGTGCTGATCGAGTGGTTCCACTCCGAGTCGAAGGAGATGGTCGCGCGACGGCTGACAATCACCGTGCACCGGGTGAACTCGTGCCTGGAGCGGGTGCGCATCAAGTACGCGAACGTGGGACGGGACGCCCCGACCAAGGCCGCCCTGGTCGCACGCGCGCTCCAGGACGGCCTGATCACCACGGACGAGCTCTGATCAGCGTTCGGTGGCGGAGAGTCGCTCAGTGAGGTAGGCCGCGGTCGCGGTGCCGGCCGGCTCGCCGTAGGGCGCGACGTAGGCGGGCCGGTCGCGCTGGAACCGCCAGCTGTCCGCGAGCGCGCCGGTGTCGAGCGCGTCGTACCCGATCGCGTCGAGGAACTCGGTCACCGTCTTCTTCGCGGCCGCGTCGTCACCGGCGATCGGAAGCGTGGACCGGTCCGCGCTTCCGGACGGACGGCCGAGCGACGCCAGGTGCACGTAGTAGATGTTGTTGAAGGCCTTCACCACCCGCGACTCCGGCAGGTGCGCCTGGAGCAGCTGACTTGTCGTGGCCGACTCGTCGTCCAGCTCCGCGATCTTCCCGTCCCGGTCCGGATAGTAGTTGTTGGTGTCGATGACAACCTTGCCGCTCAACTCCGCCACCGGCACCTCACGGTAGGCCTTCAGCGGCACGGTCACCACCACGATGTCCCCGGCCGCGGCCGCCTCCGCCGCGGTCGCCGCGCGGGCTCGCGGTCCCAGCTCGCTCACCAGCCCGGCCAGCGTCTCCGGCCCGCGGCTGTTGCTGAGCACCACGTCGTAGCCGGCCTCCACCGCCAGCCGCCCCACGGTTCCGCCGATGTTCCCGCTGCCGATCAATCCGATAGTCGTCACATCCTGGCCAACCCGGGGTCGTCCGCAACCATTCCGGCGTCCTGGCGAGGAACTCGGCAGAACTCAGAATTTGTCGGCGCAGGAGGCGGTGTCGGCGACCTTGATGAGGAGGCGGTTGAGCTGGTCGCGTTCTCTGGGTGAGAGCGCGCCGAAGAGGTCGTTGTCCGCCTTGTCCAGGACGTCGTCGACGGCCTGGAGGGTGGCGGCACCCTTCGGGGTCAGCGTGACGATGTGCCGGCGGCGGTCGGCCGTGTCGCGCTGCCGGGAGGCCAGGCCGAGGCCCTCCAGTTCGTTGAGCACGCCGACCAGGGAGCTGGGGTCGACGCCGAGCAGGTCGATAAGCGTCTGCTGGTTGACCGGGCCGTCGGCCAGGTGCCGCAGCGTGAAGACGGAACGCATGGTCAGGCCCTCGGTGGCCAGCGCATCGCGCACGCGCGCGCTGGCGACCGCGCCGCGGCCGGCGAGGAGCACGCCCAGCTCAACCGGGAGCGCGGTGTGCGGTGGCGATGTCACCCCAGCATCTTAACCTCCGCCAATTGTATGTCGTGGTCAATCGTTGTAGCCTTTCAACGATTATTGCATCTGGATCATTAAGGGAGCTCACAATGTTTGTTGCCTACACCGTGGCCGCCGTCGTGTTCGGCCTGATGAACGTCGGCACCGGACTGGCGAAGATCCGCGGATCCGAACGGGTCGTCTCGAAGCTGTCGCACGCCGGCGTGCCGTCGTCCTGGTTCGTGCCGCTGGGCCTGCTGAACCTGGCGGGCGCGGCCGGCCTGTGGATCGGCATCGCCTGGCGCCCGATCGGCATCGCAGCCGCCACCGGCCTCCTCCTGTACTTCGCCGGCGCGGTGCTCACCCACCTGCGCGCCCGCGACACCGAGAACCTGCCGATGCCAGCCGTGCTCACCGTCCTCGCGGCGATCCCCCTCGCGCTGGCCATCGCCTCGGCCTGACCCCGAGCCCGACGCCGGGTCTGACGCCGGGTCTGACGCCGGTCCGATGCCCGGTCCGTGGCCCGGTCCGGGAGACGGCGAACGAGGCGGAAGGACCGAAATACGCGGGCCGGTCAGGAACGGCGAAAGGGTGCCGATCAGGGGTACATGAGGAGTGGGTACTGGCGCGCGGTCTACCTGGCCTGGCTGGCGGCGCTCACCTCGGCGTACTACGCCTGGCCGGACCAGCGGGTCCTTCTCTGGACGCTGATCGGGCTGTCCGGCGCGGCCGCGATCCTGGCCGGTGTGCGCGTGCACCGTCCGGCGCAGCCGCTGCCCTGGCTGCTGATCACGGCGGCGCTTGTCGTGTTCATCGCCGGCGACATGATCAACAACATCTACCTGACGGTGGAGGTCCAGCCACCGTACCCGGGCGTCGCCGACGTGCTCTACCTGCTGGTCTACCTGCTCCTCGGCGGCGGGCTGCTGCTGTTCGTGCGGGCCCGGGCCGGGGACCACAACCGGGCCGCGCTGCTTGACGCGCTTGTGCCCACGGTCAGCTTCGGGCTGCTGACCTGGGTGTACCTGATCGCTCCCTACGCGCGGGCCACCGATCTGACGCCTGTGGAGAAGGCGTTCTCCGTCGCGTACCCCCTCTGCGATGTCCTGGCTCTTGGTCTTCTGCTCCGGCTGTTGACCGTGCCGGGGCGCAAGCCGTCACCTGTGAAGCTGCTGACCGTTGCCGTGCTCGGGCTGCTCTCCTCGGACGTCGCGTTCAGCCTCGCGCGGCTCGACGCGAGCTGGTCGATCGGCGGCCCGATCGACCTCGGCTGGGTCCTGATGTACGGCTGCGCCGGTCTGGCCGCGCTGCAGCCCACGATGCCCGTGATGACCGACGTGTCCGCGGCGCCGCCCGGCTCCGGCACCCGGGCCGTGTTCCGCAGGCTGGCGCTGCTCACCGCTGCCTCGTTGATCGCGCCGGCCGTGCTGCTTGTCGAGTACGCGCAGGGCGCCGTGATCGACGCGCCGGTCATCGCTGCCGCGGCAGGGCTGATGTTCGTGCTGGCCATGGCGCGGGTGCACGGCCTGCTGACCGCGCAGCGCCGGGCCGAGGACCGTGAGCGCACGCTGCGCCGCACCGCGGAGACGCTTGCCGCGGCCACCACGCATGACGAGATGGGTGCTGCGGTCGCGGCCGCGGTCGAGTCCATCCTGCCTGCGGGCGCGGAGTACCGGATCAGTCACGAGCCGATCCGGTACGGCCCGTTCCAGCCCGGGGTGCGACTTGACGATGACCTGCTCGAGGCCGTGACGATCCTGCCCGGCGCGCCGCTGCGGTCCGCCGCGCTGCGACTGTCCGCGACGCCTGCCGCGCTGCGCGAGGTGCACCCGACGCTTGCGGCGTTGCACGCGCAGATCGGCACGGTCCTGCAGCGGATCGCGCTCGCCTCCGAGGTCAGCCGGCGCGACGGCGAGGCGTACTTCCGCACGCTGATCCAGAGCGCGTCGGACGTGATCCTGATCGTCGGCGACGACGGCCGCATCCGGTACGCCAGCCCGTCCGCCACCACGCTGCTCGGCTACCCGGACCTGCACGGCATGCCGCTGCTGCGGATCATCGCGGACACCCACCACGAGGTGCTTCGCGGCCGGACCGCCGCGGAGGGCCTGGATCTCACCGCGGTCCGCGCGGACCGGCGCCTGCTGCAGGTCGAGTGCACGGTCCGGGACCTGCACGACGATCCCACGGTACGGGGTCTGGTGCTCACCATCCGGGACGTCACCGAGCGCCGGCGCCTGGAGAACGACCTCACCCACCAGGCGTTCCACGACAGCCTGACCGGGCTGGCGAACCGGGTGCTGTTCCGCGACCGGCTGGAGCAGTCCTACGTGCGTGCCGCGCTGGCCGGCGCCACAATCGGCGTGCTCTTCGTCGACCTGGACGACTTCAAGGAGGTCAACGACACGCTCGGGCACGCGGTCGGCGACCAGCTGCTGGTCACGGTCGCGGGCCGGATCGCGGGCGCGGCCGGGAAGTACAACACGGCCGCGCGGATGGGTGGCGACGAGTTCGCGATCCTTGTCGAGCACGCGGCCGAGGAGGGCGGCGCCGAGCAGATCGCCGCGGCCGTGGTCGCCGCGCTGAGCGTGCCCGCCCAGGTCAGTGACGGCATCGGCGGCCGGCACGTGGTCAGCGGCGCGGCAAGCGTCGGCGTGGCGACAAGCGCGGACGCCGCCAACCCGACCGAGCTGCTGCGGCACGCCGACCTGGCGCTGTACCTGGCCAAGGGCGCGGGCAAGGGCGACTGGAAGCGGTACCGGCAGGACCTGCACACCGCGATGGTGGAACGCCTGGCGATGCGCCAGGCGCTGCAGGAGGCGGTCGAGCAGGAGCAGTTCGTGCTGCAGTACCAGCCGATCGTCGAGGTGGACAGCGGCGCGGTCGTCGGCCTGGAGGCGCTGGTGCGCTGGCAGCACCCGGAGCGCGGGCTGCTCGGGCCGTACCACTTCATCGAACTGGCGGAGGAGAGCGGCGCGATCGTCGGCATCGGCGAGTGGGTGCTGCGCGCGGCACTGCGCCAGTTCACCGCCTGGGGACCGGAGACGCCGCTGCGGTACGTCAGCGTGAACGTCTCCGCCCGCCAGTTCCGCCAGCCCGGGTTCGTCGACACCGTGCGCGCGGCGCTTGCCGGCACCGGCGCCGCGCCCGCGTCGCTGCTGCTGGAGATCACCGAGAGCCTGGTGCTCCGCGACACCGACCAGGTGCTCGCGGACTTGGACGAGCTGCGCGGGATCGGCGTCCGGATCGCCATCGACGACTTCGGCACCGGCTACTCGTCGCTGAGCTACCTGCGCCAGATCCCGGTCGACGTGCTGAAGATCGACAAGTCGTTCATCGACGACATCATCGGCAGCCGGCAGCAGCACGCGCTCGTCGGCGCGATCGTCACGCTTGCCCACAACCTCGACCTGACAGTGGTCGCCGAGGGCATCGAGCACGCGGAGCAGCGCGAGACCCTGCATCGGATGGGCTGCCCGTACGGCCAGGGCTATCTGTTCTCGAAGCCGGTCTGGCCGGACGAGATCCCGGCACTGGCCGCCGCCTCACCCCGGTTCTGACAGGAGCGGACGCCAGCGGTCGGCCGACTCGAGCGTGTCCAGGATGATCCGCTCCAGGAACGCCCCGCCCCGGGCCAGCCGCCGCCCGACCGGGGTGTCCAGCCCGGCGGCCTCGGCGCCCGCAAGCGCTGACCGCGCGGCCTCAAGCGTCTGCCGCGAGCTGATCACCACGGAGTTGTACCAGGCCGCGTCGTCGACCACGTAGATGTCGCGCCGGCGCTCCGGATCGCGCTCGCGCCTGACGTACCCGTTCTCGACCAGGGAGTTCACCGCCACGGAGACGGAGGCCGGGCTGACCTTCAGCCGGCGGGTCAGCTCGGCCGCGGTGCGCCGGCCGTCCTCGGACAGCAGCAGATCGATGTGCACGCGCGCGGTCAGCCGGGGCAGCCCGGACCGGACCGCCACCTCGATCATCTCGTCGTCGATCACGCCGCCCGCGGAGCCGTCCGCGGGCGGGGGCACCGGCGTGCCACGCCGCGCCCGGATCGCCGTCGCCCGGTGTGCGCGCTGAGGCTGGTAGGCGCCCGGGCCGCCGTTGCGGGCGATCTCCCGGCTGATCGTCGAAGTGGGCCGCGCGAGTTGCCGGGCGATCTGCGCGTAGGAGAGCCGGCCGGCGAGCCCGGCCGCGATCCGCTGACGCTCCTGCTGGGTCAACCGTCCTCCAGGCATGCGCCAAGTATTGCCTTCAGCCCCATCCATTGCAACGCGACAGTGCATTCGACGGCATCGTCATTGCACCGTTTTAGTGTCAGTGAGCTGCTGTTACGCGGAAGCTGCAATTGACAGCGACGTCTAGGCCGCCTTAGCGTTTTACTCACCGCAAACGAGCACTATCGCGATACAGGGAGCAGTCATGACGCATACCCTCCCGGCGATGCCGGTCGCCCGCCGGCCCGGCTGCCCGTTCGACCCACCCCCGGAGCTGAGTGAGGCGCAGCGGCACGGCCCGATCAGCCGCATCACCCACTCGCACGGGAAACCCGGCTGGCTTGTCACCGGCTACGACCAGGTGCGGGCGATCCTTGCCGACCCGCGGTTCAGCGCACGCAAGGACCTGCTGAACGTCGGCGACTTCACAGTCCCACCGGCGCCGCCCGGCGAGTTCCTGCTCACCGACGACCCGGAACACGCCCGCTACCGCAAGCCGCTGATCCGCCGGTTCACCGTGCGGCGCATGCGGCAGCTCACCGAGCGCGTCACCCAGATCACCACCGACTGCCTGGACGCGATGGAGAAGACCGGGCCGCCCGCCGACCTGGTCACCGCGTTCGCCGCGCCGATCCCGACCATCATGATCTGCGAGCTGCTGGGCGTGCCGTACCAGGACCGCGGCTCCTTCCAGCGACAGATCGAGACGTTCATGGGAGGCGAGGTCACCGACGAGGAGCTGCACGCCGCCTACACCGCGACCCAGCGCTACCTCCGCGAACTGGTCGTCACCAAGCGCGCGAATCCCACCGACGACGTACTCAGCGAACTCACCACAGGCGACCTGACCGACGAGGAACTACAGGGCGTCGCACTGCTCCTGCTCGCCGCCGGCCTCGACACCACCGCGAACATGCTGGCTCTCGGCACGTTCGCGCTCCTGCAGAACCCGGCCCAGCTGACCGCGTTCCGCACCGACCCCGCCCGCGGCGTCGAGGAACTGCTGCGCTACCTGACCGTCGCCAAGACGTTCATGCGGACCGCGCTGGAAGACGTCGAGGTCGACGGCCAGCTCGTCGAGGCCGGCACCACAGTGGTCCTCTCCTACCACACCGCCGACCGCGACCCGGCCCGCTTCACCCAGCCCGACAAGCTCGACGTGACCCGCGAGCACAACGGCCACCTCGCCTTCGGACACGGCATCCACCAGTGCCTCGGCCAGCAACTGGCCCGCGTCGAGATGACCGTCGGGTTCACCACCCTCTTCGACCGCCTCCCCACGCTGCGGCTGGCAGTGCCGCCGGAACAGGTAGTGTTGCGCCCCGAAACCGCGGACATCTTCGGCGTGAAGCGCCTGCCGGTCACCTGGGACACCTGACAGCGCAAGAGCGGGAAGATCCAATTCCAGATCTTCCCGCTCACGCGGTGGTGCGGCCCGCATGCTCCCGCGGGCCAACCTCGCGCCGGGCAAAGACTCCGCTGGCGCTCCGCTTTCCCCGCCGCATCGGAGCCGGTTCCGCGCGGCGCGGGAAAGAGCACGGGCGGGCCGCGCTCGCCGATTTGCTTGCTGGGGGGTCGCGGATGGGGAGCGAGTCGGGCACTTTGTGCCCGACATTTCGTTATATAGAGACCTTGGATGCGCGATCTGTGCCTGAAATTTCGGGACTTACTGGCGTTTCGCGGTAGGGTGCGGGTCGGGCACTTCGTGCCCGATATTTCGTTATATAGAAGGCTCCCTGACAGGCCCTCACCCTGACCGCGGAAGGTCAGTACTCAGGCACGGCGTCGGGTGCTGTGCGACCTGATGTCTTGCCATGTGTGCGACGGGGCGGTGCGCTTTCTGCCTTGTCGTTTCTGTCGGCGGGTGGGGTGGGGCGGGTTGGCTGCGGTTCTTTTGCCTCCGGCGGCCCTCCGGGGGGAGCACTCCGGCTCCGGGGCGACCGAAAGAGCTTGCGGCTTCGCCTTCTAACCCGCGGTGGTTGGGTTTCGTGTGGCCTGGCTGCCCCGTCTGCCATCGACCCGGGCAGAGCCGGGTCGATGGCAGACGGGGCAGCCAGGCGGTCACCTTTGTGTGCTGCGCACGCAACACCAAGGTCAAAGGCGTGGTGGTGGCGGCGATATGGGCGAAATGCGGAGAAGTGGCGAGGGTGAAGGGCGTCAGGTGAGGCGTGAGCACGCTATTTGGCGCGAATGACGTGCTCACGCCTCACCTGGTCATTGATCTATCGACGGTTGGCGATCGATGACGGCGGGCAGTCCGGTACAGAAAAGGAAGAGGAGGACGATTTTCCCGATATTTCCGCAGCCATTGCGACTTATCAAAGGATAGCCGATTTGCTACTGGATGTACTTTACTGAGGTTTCGCGGTCGGGGTGCGAGTCGGGCACTCCGCACCCGCGATTTCGTCATATAGAAGCCCCTGACGCGCCTCACCCTGACCACGGAAGGTTAGTAGTGTCGCTTCTGCGGCAGACCTCGCTTGAGGCAAGGGCTCGCTGGCCGCCGGGTCGGCCAGCACGACGCGGCGGCCGGTTGTGGTGCTCAGCCGCGCAGGAGGGGGATGCCGATTCTGTCCACTGTGGCCGGAACGATCGCCGAACGGGGAGCTGATCGGAACCCACGGGGCTGCTGGTCGCTGTTGGGTGCGCCGGGGTTCGGCTCGCGGGGAGGGGCGGGGCTGTGGAGCGGCTCCGCCGCGGGCTGGGAGTTCTCGGTCGTACCGATGCGTGGTTGGGTTTGGGGGAAGGTGGGTGAGGGGTTAGGAGATGCGGTTGAAGAGGTGCTTTGACCAGAGGTAGCCGCCGAGCGCGATGACCGCGCACCAGGTCAGCGCGATCCAGGCGTTGTTGCCGATCGGAGCGGCGGTGAGCAGGCCGCGGAGCGTCTCGATGATCGGGGTGAACGGCTGGTAGTCGGCGAACCAGCGGAGGGCGGTCGGCATCGAGTCGGTGGGGACGAAGCCGCTGCCGAGGAACGGGAGCAGGATGAGCGGCATGGGTGTGTTGCTTGCGGTCTCCACGGTTCCGGCGGCCAGGCCGAGCGCCACGCACAACCAGACGAACGCGAACGCCAGCACGATCAGGAATCCGGCTGTGGCCAGCCAGGCCAGCGGGCCGGCGGTGGGCCGGAAGCCGACGAGCAGCGCCACGGCGGTCACCACAGTCACGGCGAACATCGCCTGGAGAACGCTGCCCACCACGTGCCCGGTCAGCACGGAGACCCGGGCGATGTGCATGGTGCGGAACCGGGTGATGATGCCCTCGGTCATGTCCATCGCGACCGAGATCGCGGTGCCCTGCACAGTGGACAGTACGGTCATCAGCATGATCGCGGGGGCCACATAGTTGGCGTAGGCGGCGCGGCCGCCGCCGTTGATTCCGGTGCCGAGCGTCTCGCCAAGCACGAAGACGAAGAGCAGCAGGAAGATGACAGGCATCGCCACCAGGATGACGGTCATCGACGGATAGCGGATCATGCGCTTGAGGTTCCGGCGGAGCATGGTGGCGGAGTCGCGCATCGGATAGGTGGTCATCGGGTGCTCACCTTCTCGGTGGGCTCGCCGGCCGGGCGCCCGGTCAGGGCCAGGAACACGTCGTCGAGGTCGGGGGTGTGGACGGAAAGCTCGTCGACCTCTACCGCATTGTCGTCGAGGCTGTCGATCAGGGTCTTGAGCGCGCGCAGGCTGCCGTCACTCGGCACGCGGAGCAGGAGGTCGCGGCCCGCCTCGCCCTCGCCGGTGGCGTCGGTCAGCAGCCGGCGGGCCGCGTCGAGGGCGTGCGGGTCGGTGAACTGCAGACGTACGTGCCCGCCGGGGATGCGGCGTTTCAGCTGTTCCGGGGTGCCTTCGGCGACCACGCGGCCGTGGTCGAGGACGGCGATCCGGTCCGCCAGCTCGTCCGCCTCCTGAAGGTACTGCGTCGTCAGGAAAATGGTGACGCCGCCGGCCACCAGGTCGCGGACGATCTGCCACATGTCGCGGCGGCTGCGCGGGTCGAGCCCGGTGGTCGGCTCGTCCAGGAAGATCACCCGTGGGTTGCCGACAAGCGTCATCGCCAGGTCGAGCCGTCGCAGCATGCCGCCGGAGTAGGTCGAGGCAGGCTTCCTCGCGGCCTCGGCCAGGTCGAATGTCTCCAGCAGCCGGGTGACGGCCCGGCGTCCGTCGTCGCGGGACAGGTGGTGCAGGTCTGCCATCAGGCGCAGGTTCTCCTCGCCGGTGAGCAGCTTGTCGACCGCGGAGAACTGGCCGGTGACGCCGATCGCGGCGCGGACCGCGTCCGGCTCGCGTGCCGGATCGTGGCCGGCGACGCGGACCTCGCCGCCGTCCGCCCGCAGCAGCGTGGACAGGATCTTGACGGTGGTGGTCTTGCCGGCGCCGTTCGCGCCGAGCAGCGAGAAGACAGTGCCCGCCGGCACTTCAAGATCTATTCCGTCGAGTACGACGTGGGCGCCGAACGACTTCCGCAGTCCGGCCACGGTGATTGTCATGGTGTCCTTCCCGGTCAGGCGCGGTGGATGATGATGTCGCCGAAGGCGGTACGGCCGCGGATCTCCACGGTCCGGTCCGTGTCCGCCGGGCCGGACGCGTTGGTCAGCTCGTTGCGGACGTTGCCGAACCCGGTGTTGACCTCGAGCCACGCCGCGGCGCCCTCGGCGATCCCGACGTCCAGGTCGCCCATGCCGCTGGCCAGCGTGATCGCGCCGCCGCCCACCTCACCGAGGCGGATCGCGCCGTTGGAGGTCTTCACGTCCACGTCCGCGCCGGCCCGCTCGACCCGGATCTCGCCGTTCGCGGAGCGCACCCGCAGCTCCCCCGCGATCGAGTCGATCGTGGTGTCACCGTTCGAGTTCTTGATCACCGCGGTGCCGCCGACCGTGCCGAGCCGGATCCGGCCGGAGCCGGTGTGCAGGTCTGCGTCCCCGGCGATCGCGTCCGCCGTGATGTGCCCGGCGGACAGGTCCAGGTGCAGTGCCCCGGTGCGCTCCACCCGTACGTTGCCGGCCGAGACCTTGATCCGGCACTGCCCGAGGCGCCCGGCGCTGTGGTAGTCGCCCGCGTCCACCTTCCCGGTCACCCGGGAGTCGTTCGGCAGCTCGATCGTCACCTGCACCGACCGGGACTTACGGGAGAAGTCGAAGGTGCGCTTCGGCGCGATGACCCGCAGCGTCCCGTTCGCGTAGTCGACCCGGATCTGACCCGCCGCCTCCACGTCGGAGGCGTTGTTCTCGTCGCTCGGCCGCACCTCGACGACGGTGTCGGTGCGGTCGCTCGCGGCGAGCCGCACGTCGCCGACGCTCAGCTCCACGATGACGTCGATCGATTCGGGCGTCTGGAAAACAGGCATGGTGGTCCCCTTGTGATGAGTGAGTGAGGCGTCCCTGCAGGTCAGGGACGTGTGTGAGGTGTTCTCAGCGAACCGGCGCGGACGCCGGCCTAGCGGACCCAGCCGGTGAAGCGCTGCTGGGTGCGTGTGGTGCTTGTGGACGGCGCGGGCCGCTGCTCCCGGTCCGCACGGTGCACCCCGGCCGCCGCCGCCCGGACGAGCCAGGCGTTGACGGACCGGCCCTCCTTGGCCGCGGCCTCCTCGACCGCGGCCTTGAGCTGCTCCGGCAGGCGCACGTTGATCCGCGCCGCCGGACCGTCCTCCGCGAACACCGGCTCGTCGTCCGGCACGGCCTGGGGCGTCTGCTCCACCGGCGGAGTGCTGACGACGAAGTCTGGATTCCGGCCGCGCAGCCGCAGCTCCACCGAGCCGGGCGCGAGATCGCGGGTGATCTCGTCGGCCGCCGCGGCCAGCGCCTCAAGCAACGTCATCCGGATCGCCGACTCCAGCGGCCCGGTCAGGCGCTCGACCAGCGCACGCGCCTCCTCGCCACCGGACTCCGCAAGCGTGGCGAACTCGCGCCCGAGGTTGTTCACATACGTGGTCAAGTCCATGGCACCATGGTGGCACACACATGGCACCACCCACAAGCCATGTTGGCATCATTGTGACGCCATCTCGGTGCCACGTTGGCATTTTCGCAGCTCCCGGACCTGCTACATCCGCTCGTAGGCAGCGTCTACGCCGTCTGATAAACAGTGGCTATGCCTGATGATCTGCGCGCACGACTCATCCAGGTCGGCGGGGACCTGCTCGACCGGGAGGGCCTGGCGGCGGTGTCGCTTCGTGAGATCGCCCGGCGGGCCGGCGTCTCCCACGGCGCGCCCCGCCGTCACTTCCCCACCCACCTCGAACTGCTGTCCGCAATCGCCCGCGAGGGATTCACCGACCTCACCGCACGCGTGCAGGACGCGCTGGCCGGCGCGCCCGCCGACGCCCGCACCCGGATCGGCGTGCTCGCCCGCGTCTACCTCGACTTCGCCGGGGCGCGCCGCGGACGGTACGAGCTGATGTTCCGCCATGACCTCCTGGCCAGCGGGCACCTCGGGCTCCGGGACACCAGCCTGCCGCTCTTCGCCCTGCTCACCGACCTGGTGGCGGAGGCCCGGCCGGCACCGGAACCACCGGCCCGGATCGTCGCGGGCGCGCTCTGGGCCAATCTGCACGGCATCGCCCAGCTCTGGCACTGGGGCAGCCTCGCCCTGGCCACGGACGCGGCCGATCCGGAAGCGCTGCTCGACGCGGCCCTGACCGCACACCTCGGCGGATGAGCGCGCCGGACTCGCTTGGGCAGCACACGTTCCACCGCGTGGTGGTGCGTCACAGGCCGTTGAGCGTGTCCGACGGGTGGCAGGCGTAGCGTTCCCGGTAGCGGGCGGCGAACCGTCCGAGGTGGACGAAGCCCCACCGGTTGGCGATCTCCGCGACGCCCGCGGTCGCCGGGTCGGAGGCGGACAGGTCCAGGTGTGCGCGGGTGAGCCGGATGTCGCGCAGGTACGCGGTCGGGGTGACTCCGCAGTGCCGCCGGAAGCCCATCTGCAGCGCGCGCACGCTGACCTGGGCGGTGCGGGCCAGGTCGGAGAGGGTCCACGGCCGTTCGGGCGCGTCGTGGATCGCGTCCAGCGCGCGCTGGATCGACACGGAGGAGGCGGACCGCACCACCGGCTCGCGGAGCAGGTCCGCGTACTGGTGGTCGACGGAGAGCAGCAGCGCACGCACCACATTCTCGGCGAGCGGCGGGCCCAGTATCGGGTGCGAGGCGAGCCCATCGGGGTTGCGGGACTCGGCGGCGAGGAGCCGGACCAGACCCGCCCAGGTACGCCCCGGGCCGCTCGTCACATCCATCGAAGGCCCCAGCAGCAGCGGCCCGTCGACCGGCCGCCCGATGATCCGGCGCAGCGCCCGCTCCATGACCTCCCGGTCCACCTTCACCGCGAGGATCATGCACCCGGCCTCCCACCGGTTCACAGTGGTGAGCCCGACCGGCCGGAACACCGCTGCCGACTGCACGGTGGCGACCATCGGCCCGGTGTGCGGCTGCTCCCAGCTGATCCGCCCGTTCCCGACCGGCAGATTCACATGGTACGAGCCGAGCTCAGGCGTGACGGTCCGCATGTCCACACCGAACCGCAGCGCGCCGACCGTCAGGGCCGGGCTCTGCAACAGGTCGAGCGAGGCCCCGACCGCGGTCGCCCGGCCGAGCGCGTCGAGTCGCGATTTGTAATAGCTGTCCACAACGACCGATCTCGCATGGTCGAGGTCGTCCGTGCGCACTGACAGGTGCACTCCGCTCCTCCCGTTCCCTCCCACGGTAACTCTCCGCGCTCCTTACGCAACGCACCCGCGAGAGTGAGCCGCCCGACCTGACGGAATGCTTCCCTAAAGCGAGCTTCCGTCCTTTGTGCTCGCCCCGCGGAAATGACTATCCGGCCAGGCGCCTGGCGATCCTGGCACGCAGCGCCCGCGCGCCTCGGTGAACCCTCCAGGTGAGCAACGCCTCCGCCACGTCGCCGCCTGCCCAGGCCCTCGGGCGCGCGCACGGTCTGCCGGCCACCGCCGACCCATGACGGTCCTCCCATGAGTCTGATTCACGTTCCTGGCCATCGACGATAAGCAGTGTCTTACTCCCGCACCAGGTGCAAAATCCAAGATCAGATCTCGGGGGTACGACCGGGAGGCGCGCCACCCAGTACAGTGATCCTGCGTGGGCAGCAGATGGCCGCAGAGCGGAACCTGGATCGTCGTCCCCACGTCCGCCACCGCGGATTGGCACCTCGTCACCACGGTCCTGGCCGCGGCCGCCACGGCGCGGGTGGCGGTGGCCGGGGTGGGGATCGGCACACCGCCCGGCAAGCGACTGCTGACGCACGTCGCCACCTGGGCCGACCTGCACGACGGCGCGAAGGACCCGCTGCGGCTCGCGGACGCGTTGCGGATCATCGATGCACTTGCCCACGGACACGACCTGGTGCTTGTCGTCAACGCGGGCGGGCTGCTGGTGCCGGCCGGGCGTACCGGATGGACGATGGCCGATCTGGCCGCCGCGCTCGGCGCGCCGACAGTCGTGGTGGTCGGCGACGATCCGCGCGGGGTGAACTACACGACTGTGGAGGCGCTTGAGGCGCGCGGGCTCGCATCGGCGCTTGTCACCGTCGGCGACGCGCCGAAGTCCCTGCCCGCGGACCCGGCCGGGCGGATCCCGGCCGGCGTGCGCGAGGTCGATCCGGAGACCGCACGCGGATTCCTCGATCCGGCGCTGCACGCGGTTCCCGATGCGATCGGGCCACGCCCCGCCCGGCGCAGTCCGCGTGCACCGGCCGGGAGCGGGTGGCCGGACAACGGTCCCTGGGTCGTCGCCCCCGCCTCGGCCGACGCCGACTGGGAGAGCGCGGTGACAGTGCTCGCGGCGGCGTCCACGGCCCGGGTCGCGGCCGTGGCGTTCGGCGTTCCCGGTGCGCCGGGCGTGCGGCCGGCCGCCCACCTGGGCAGCTGGGTCGTCCTGCGCGACGGCGCGAAGGATCCCGTGCGGCCGGCCGACGCGGTCGCGGTGACGGAGGCCCTCGCCCGCACCCACGAACTCGTGCTTGTCATCGGGACCGCGGGACCGCTCGCGCCGACCGGCTGGACCCTCCTGGACCTGGCTGACGCGCTCAGCGCCCCGGTCATCGTGGTCACGACCGGTGACCCGGGCGAGCCCGGCCACGTCTCCCGGATGATCGGTGCGATCGAGGGGCGCGGGCTGGCGGCGGCGATCATCACGGCCGGTGACGCACCGCCCGGAGACGCGACGCCCGAGGACGCGACGCCCGGACACGCGACGCCCGGACACGCGACGCCCGGACACGCAGCACCCGGACAGGCAGCACCCGGCGACGCGGCGCCCGGACACGCGACGCCCCGACACGCGACGCCCGGACACGCGACGACCGGAGACGCGGCACCCGGCGACGACCTGTCTCCGGTGAGGCCCACGGGGCGGATTCCCGCCGATCCGGGTGCTCTGGACGCCGACTCCGCCCGTGCGCTCCTGGACCCGAGACTTCACGCCAGGCCCGCGCCCGTTCCCCTGCCCACGCCGGCCCAGGCGCGCATGCGCACGCCGTCGACGCGGGCCGGGGGCGTACGCGCGGCGATCCTGGTGTTGGTGATCTTCGTGGTCATGGCGGTGGGCGCGGTCGGGCTGGCCTACCTCAACCGGACCACGCCGGACCCGGAGCCGCCGGCCGGGGTCGGGATGCCGGCCGCACCGCAGCCGCACGCGGAGCGCGACGACGGCTACGAGGACCTGTGCCGGGAGTTCCGGCTCGGTGGCGAACCCACCCGGCCGGGCGCGGAGGTCTCCGCCCGGGTCGACGCCGCCTGGCTGCGCATCGAGAGCTGGCTGGCGGCGCGGGCGCCCGCGACGCACCGTGCGCTGCTGCCGCCGGCCGCCGGACCTGACATCGACGCGGCGCAACGGCGGATGTCTGTGGCGTTCCCACCCGACCTGGTCGCGTCGCTGTTGCGTCATGACGGTGCGGAGTCGTTCGCCGCGGTGCTGCCGGCCGGGTACCGCCCAATGCCGGTCGCGGAGATCGTGGACAACCGGGCGGCGCTCTGCGAGGTCGTCTCCGAGACCCCGGAGCTGTCCGGCACGGGGTGGGTGCCGTTCGCCGACGACGTCACCGGCGGCTTTCTGCTTGTCGATCAGCGCCCCGGCGGCCACGGCCGGGTCGGGGAGTTCGGCAAGAACGGCCTGGACTTCGAGGCGTGGCCCGTGTCCGTCGCGGACCTGCTGGAACAGACCGCCACCTCGCTGGAGACCGGGCGGCCCCTCGTCGGCGACGTCCGGCCGGTGGTCGAGGACGGCTTCCTGTCCTGGTTCTGACCACCGTCACCGGGGTTACGCCCCTTGCTGTCAGGAGCGTTCGGCGAGCGCGCGGGCCTCGGTCAACAGCGCGGCGCCCACCGCCGCCGACGGACCCGTGTGGGCGCCGATCCGGGCGAGCAGCAGCGAGCGCCCGGTCCACCCGGGATCGTCGACCTCGATGGTCACGATCCGTTCCGGCAGGATGCCGGCCCCGAGCGTCGGCAGCGTGGTGATCGCCAGCCCCGCCGCGACGAACCCGAACCGGGTGGACCAGTCGGCCAACTCCGCGACGACCCGGGGGTTGCGCAGGGTCGGCCAGGCCCCGAACTGCGGCTCTCCCCGCGCCCCACGCCCCGCGACCCAGTCCTCGCCTTCGAGCTCCGTCACGGCGACCCGCTCCGCCCGGGCGAGCCGGTGCCGGCGCCCGACCGCGACAAGCAGCGGCCCGACCGGCAGCCGCTCGGTCTCGATCCCGGTCAGGTCCCACCCCGGCAGCCCTTCGCCGGACGCGAGAAGGGCGAGGTCGATCCGCCCCGCCCGCAGCCGCCGGATCTGCACCCGCGTCGACGACTCCAGAAAGTCGACGTCGATGGACGGGTGCTCGACCCGGAGGCGGGCGACGGCCCGGGGCACCAGGCTCATGCCGGTCGCCGGGAACCCGCCGAGCGCGATCTGACCGCCGACCGGCGCGGACAGGTCTTCCAGCTCCCGCGCCGCGATGTCCAGCTCGTCCAGGACCGTCGCCGCCCGGGCCGCCAGCCGGTGTCCGGCCTCGGTCGCCTCGACGCCGCGCGGCCCACGGCGGAACAGCCGGGTTCCGGCCGCCGCCTCAAGCGCCGCGATCTGCTTGGACAGCGCGGACTGGGTGAACCCGAGCCGCTCGGACGCCGCGGTGAGCGACCCGGTCTCCAGCACCGCCCGCAGTGCCCGCAGCAGTTGGGGATGCACATCCAGACTCACCGCCCCAGTATGCCGTACCGGAATACCTGCTCTGCCAATCATTCGCTGGTGGCATACCTGAATCGGGGCGATAGTCGAGTCATGACAAAGGTCTGGTTCTTCACCGGTACGTCGAGCGGCTTCGGGCGTCTGTGGGCAGAGGCCGCCCTGGAACGCGGCGACCGCGTCGTGGCCACCGCCCGCAACACCGCCCCGCTCGACGCGCTCGTCACCCGCTTCGGTGACGCCGTGCTCCCGCTCGAACTCGACGTGACCGACCGCGAGGCCGTCTTCTCCGCCGTCGCGCACGCGGTGCAGCGCTTCGGCCGCATCGACGTCGTCGTCAACAACGCCGGCTACGGCCACGTCGGCATGGTCGAGGAGGTCACCGAGCGGGAACTCCGCCAGCAGCTGGAGACGAACTTCTTCGGCGCGGTCTGGGTTACCCAGGCAGTCCTCCCGGTCCTGCGCAGGCAGGGCGCCGGTCACCTGCTGCAGGTGACGAGCGAGGGCGGCGTCCGCGCCTACCCCGGTTTCGGCGCGTACCACGCGTCGAAGTGGGCGGTCGAGGGCCTGACCGAGGCGCTCGCCCTGGAGATCAGCGACTTCGGGCTCCACCTCACCTCGGTCGAGCCGGGCCCGTACGCCACCGACTTCGCCTCGCGCGGCCTGCGCATCAGCGACCCGCTGGCCGACTACGACGAGACGCGCGAGAAGACGGCGCCGCAGTTCCGGATGGGCGACCCCGCCGCGACAGTCCCGGCGATCCTCGCGCTTGTGGACGCGGAGCAGCCACCACGCCGCCTGATCTTGGGTGACGTGTTCCCGGAGGTCGAGGCGATCTACGAGGAGCGCCTGAAGACCTGGCGCGACTGGCAGCCGGTCTCGCTCGCCGCATTCGGCGGGTAGCCACCGGAGAGCGGGCGGCGGCGCTCAGCTCAGCCGGTCGGCGACGAGCGGCTGTACCATGCCGCGGTGATCGAGGCATTGCGCACGCCGCGTCTGCTGATCCGGCGCTTCGCACCCGGGGACTACGACGACTTCGCCGCCTACCACGCGCACCCGCGCGTGCGCCGGTACCTGATGGGCGCGCCGATGGACGCTGAACGGGCCGCCCGCTACCTCGCCGAGCAGGCCGTGCTGGACGCCCGCGAACTCGAGCGCTGGCACGGCTACGCGGTCGAGCTGCTCGCGACCGGCACGGTCATCGGCGACGTCGGCGTCTACCTCGCTGCCGCGGACGAGGGCGACGTCGGCTTCCAGTTCCACCCCGCACACCACCGCCGGGGGTACGGTCTGGAGGCGATGACCGCGTTCCTCGACTACTGCTTCGGCCCGCTCGGACTGACCCGGGTGACGGCCGGCTGCGACCGGGACAACGCCGCCTCCGCCGCGCTGCTCACCCGGCTCGGCCTGCAGCGCCAGGTCCCGGACGCGGTCGACGGCGGGTTCCGCTTCGCACTTCATCGCTGAGCCTTTCGGGCGTTTCCGGCCTCGGCCTGCCTATCCGCGCTCACCGACCTGTGCATCGCCGGCGGACCCACGAGCTGCACCTGCCGTCCGCTCCCCGGCCCCCTCCGCGACCCGCGGGCTGGCGGGCGCGACGATCGCGGCGTCATTGCCGGGCGGCTGAGGGGTGCACGGCGCTCAAGCTGCGGCCACCCCGGCCAGGATCAGGTCGATGCCGGTGAGGAACTGGGTGCGGTCGTCGTGGTCGCGCAGTTGGGTGGACATGGCGTGGAGGAAGGGGAAGGCGGCCGGGTCGGGGGTGGTGGAGATGGATTCGAGGAAGGCGCGGCGGTCCAGGCCCGGCTCGGCGTCGCGCGCCATCGCCGCGTTCTGGGCGGCCACGCCGGAGATGTAGAGCAGCAGCGCGGACGCCGCGCCGAACTGCGTGCCGGCGGGGACGCCAAGCGCGCGCAGATGCCCGCCGACGCGTTCGAAGAGGCGCAGCATGGCCGGCTGGGAGCCGGTACGGGTGAGCTGAGTGCCAATCCACGGGTGCGCGTCGATCGCGTCGAACACGGCCAGCGCCAGCGCGCGGATCGCGTCCTCGGGGGATCCCCCGGCCTCGTCGGAGGCCATCGCCCTGGCCAGGACACCGTCGGTGGCCGCGACCAGCAGCTCGTCCTTGTTCGCGACGTGATGGTAGATCGCGCCGGCGCCCGTCTTGAGGTGCGTGCTTAGGGCGCGGAAGGTCAGGCCGTTCTCGCCCGCGGTGTCAAGCAGTTCCACGGCCGCGCCGACGATGCGCTCCCGGCTCAGGGCTTCTGTCCTCGCCATGTCAGCCATCTTGACACGCTTGGAACAGTGTTCCAAACTGGGTCATGGAACGCCGTTCCACAGCTCAGGAGGAACCATGATCGCGATCATCGGCGCGGGGCTCGGCGGGCTCACGCTCGCCCGCATCCTGCACGTCCACGGCATCCCGTCCACAGTCTTCGAGGCGGACGCCGCACCGGGCGCCCGCACCCAGGGCGGCCAGCTCGACATCCACGAACACAACGGCCAGGCCGCACTGAAGGAGGCCGGACTGTTCGACGAGTTCCGCAGGCACGTCCACGAGGGCGCGGAGGCGATGCGAGTGGTCCGCCCGGACGGCGAGGTGCTGCTCGACGAGATCGACGACGGCACCGGGAACCGCCCCGAGATCCTCCGCGGTGACCTGAGGAAACTGCTGCTCGACTCGCTGCCGGACGGCACGGTCGCCTGGGGGCACAAGGTCACCGCGGTCGCGGCGCTCGGCGGTGGCCGGCACGAGGTGACATTCGCGGACGGCTCGACCGCGATCACTGACCTGCTCGTCGGTGCGGACGGCGCATGGTCACGCGTGCGCCCGCTGGTTTCCGACGCGATCCCGGCCTACCTCGGTACGTCGTTCGTCGAGACCTACCTCTACGACGTGGATGCCCGGCACCCGGCTGCGGCAAAGGCGGTCGGCCCCGGCGGGCTGGTCGCGGCCGTCCCGGGACGGGGCATCCAGGCACACCGGGAGGCGGGCGGCGTGCTGCACACCTACGTGGCATTGACCAGGCCGCGGGACTGGTTCGACGTCAGCGGCCCGGCGGCCACCGCGCGGATCGCCGCGGAGTTCGACGGGTGGGCGCCGGAACTGACCGCGCTGATCACGGACGGGGAGACGCCGCCGGTGCTGCGCCCGCTGCACGTGCTGCCGGTCGACCACAGGTGGGCCCGCGTCCCCGGCGTGACACTGCTCGGCGACGCCGCACACCTGGCCCCGCCGAACGGGGAGGGCGCGAACCTCGCCATGCTCGACGGGGCCGAGCTGGCCCGGGCGATCGCGGCCCACCCCGGCGACGTCGAGGCCGCACTCAGCGCATACGAGACGGCACTGTTCCCGCGCAGCGCGGAGGAGGCCGCCGAAGCCCACCGCGACTTCGACCTCTGCTTCGGTGCGGACGCCCCGAACGGCCTCGTCGCACTGCTTACCGGAGCCGCCTAGCCGAAGCCGCCTAGACCGGCATCAGCACCGCGGTGTACTCGGGGGCTTCGGTCAGCAGCGGTGTCCAGCCGGGCCGGGGGGCGAGCGGGAGCCGCTCGTCGCCGAGCACGAGGCCGTCGAGCCGGAGGCCGGTGCCCTCCAGAAGCAGCGTCAGGTCGGCGGGCGAGTAGCAGCGCAGCACCTGGGTGACCTTCTCGTCCGGCCGGGCCGCGTCCCACCAGGTGTCGAACGCGGTGTTTGTCACCGGGTCGAAGGAGGTCTGCTCGCGCACCTCATGGTCGTACCCCCGGGCCGGGTCTGGGAATTTGTGGTCCTCGGTGCCGTTCCATCGCGCCCAGACAAGCGGGTTGAACACGTCGATCAGCGCGACGCCGCCGGGGTGCAGCCACTCGCCGGAGATCCGCCGCAGCAGCCGCCGCTGGTCCGCGTCCGTGCCGACGCCGAAGCCGTTCCAGTAGCAGACCACGTCGAAGCGCCCGTCGAGCGTGACGTCGTAGAAGTCGCCGTTGATCGCGGACAGACCTGCCGTCTCCGGGGTGTGCCGGATGCGGTCGGTGAGTTCCACAGCTGTCACGGCGCAGCCGTCCCGGACCGCGGCGACCGCGGTCATCCCGTAACCGGACCCGAGCTCCAGCAGCCGTAACGGACCGTCACCGGCGTATGCGCGCATCATCCGCACCCGCCGGTGATCACGCTCGGTCACCTGGGTGTTCGCCCGTCCCCACCACGACCCGGTCCGCGAGTAGAACCCCTCAACCCAGTCCACACAGCGACCATAGTCGTGCCGCTCCGGGAGAGCCTGCCGATTTCGCGAGCGCCCGCGGCCGACGCCGTCGACAGTGGACATTCACACACTTTAAATCAATCAGTTGCCTTAATCGGACGTAATCGGTTGGCTTGCGGCATGTCTTCCGCCTTCTCGTCCCCGGAACTCGGCTTCGACCCGGACGCCCTGCGCGCCACGTACCGGCAGGAGCGCGACCGGCGCATCCGGCCCGACGGCGCCGGTCAGTACCGGGGGGCGCGCGGCGAGTTCGGGTACTACGCCGCCGACCCCTGGACCGCGCGTGTCGACCGCGACCCGAAACAGGACCGGGTCGAGGCCGTGGTGATCGGCGGCGGCTTCGGTGGGCTGCTGACCGGGGCGAAGCTGCGCGACGCCGGGGTGGAACGCATCCGGATGATCGACGAGGCCGGTGACGTCGGCGGCACCTGGTACTGGAACCGCTACCCCGGCATCCACTGCGACGTCGAGTCAAGCGTCTACCTGCCGCTGCTCGAGGAGGTCGGCACCGAACCGACCTGGCGCTACTCCCCCGGCGAGGAGATCCGGCGGCACGCCGTCGCCATCGCCGAGCACTACAGCCTCTACGACGACACGATGTTCCACACCCGCGTCACCGAGCTGCGCTGGCACGAGGACGACGCCGAGTGGCAGGTGCGCACCGACCGTGGCGACGACTTCCGCGCCCGCTACGTCGTGGTGTCGAGTGGCACGCTCTCCGCGCCGAAGCTGCCCGGCATCCCCGGCATCGAGACCTTCCGTGGGCACACCTTCCACACCAGCCGCTGGGACTACGACTACACCGGTGCCGACCTGCACAAGCTGGCGGACAAGAAGGTCGGCGTGGTGGGCACCGGAGCCACAGGCATCCAGGTCGTCCCGCACGTCGGCGACAGCGCCCAGCACCTGTACGTCTTCCAGCGCACGCCGTCGAGCGTGGACGTCCGTGACAACCGGCCCCTGGAACCCGGCTGGACAAAGGCACTACAGCCGGGTTGGCAGCAGGAGCGGATGGACAACTTCCTGACCGTGGTCACCGGTGGGCACGCCGAGCGTGATCTGATCGGCGACGGCTGGACCGCCACGGCCGCGCTGCAACGCACGTTCCTGTCCGGCAGCCGCACCGAGCTGAGCGACGAGGAACTCGAGCTGGCCGACTTCGCCACCATGAACCGCATCCGCGACCGCGTCGACGCCGTCGTCACCGATCCCGCGGTGGCCACGCTACTCAAGGCCTGGTACCGGTACATGTGCAAGCGGCCGACCTTCAGCGACTTCTACCTGCAGACCTTCAACCGGCCCACTGTGACGCTTGTCGACACCGCGGACACCGGCGGGATCACCTCCATGACCGAGAACACGGTCGTGGTCGGCGACCGGGAGTACGCAGTGGACTGTCTCATCTTCGCCACCGGCTTCGAGGTCGGCGTCTCCGGCGTCGTCTCCGGCACCCTGCCCGTCTACGGCCGCGACGGCGTACCCCTGCTGCAGTCCTGGTCTCAAGGCCCCCGCACACTTCACGGCTTCTACAGTCACGGCTACCCGAACCTGTTCCACCTCGGCTCACTGCAGAACGCGAACTCCGTCAACTTCACGCACATCCTCACCGAGCAGGCGACGCACATCGGCGCCGTCGTCGCCGAAGCCCGGAAACGCGATGCCCGCTGGGTCGAGCCCACCGCCGAGGCCGAGCAGGCGTGGATCGCCGTGATCCGGGCCAACGCCATGGACAACTACCGGTTCCAGGCCGAGTGCACCCCCGGCTACTACAACGGGGAGGGCAGGCCCCGGCCGGTCAACAACTCGTACGGGCCCGGCCCGGTCGCCTTCCACGAGCTGCTGCGCGCCTGGCGTGCCGGGAACGGGATGGACGACGTCCTGGCAGAAACGAAGTGACAGGCCCGCTGCGCGGCTCCAACGGCGTCGCCGTCGGCCCGGACGGACGCCTGTACGTCTGTGAGTTCCTGGCCGGGCGGATCAGCGCGAATCGCGGTCCGCCCGGACGGCACCCTCGTCGTGGCCGAGTCCGGGGCGGGCCGGATCCTGAGCATCGGCCCGGACGACAGCATCGGCGTGCTTGCCGACGGGCTCGGACGCCCGGCCGGCATCGCCGGTGACTACGTCAGCGACGAGGAGCGCGGCACCGTGCACCGGCTGACCGATGCCGGCCCGGAACGTGTCGCCGACGGCCTCGACGCTCCCCAGGGCCTGGCGGTCCACGGCGACCGCGTGTTCGTCGTGGAGGCCGGCAAGCGGCGCCTACTCTCGATCGACCCGCACACCGGCGACACCCGGGCCGGACGCGATCTCGACCTGCCCGCCCGCCGCGACGTCGCCTTGACGGCACACGGCATGCCCGGCGTCCCCCAGCCGTTCGCCGGACTCGCCGTCGCCCCCGACGGCACGCTGCACATCGCCGCGGACGGCCACGTGGTGGAACTCAGGTGACCGGCCGCCGGCAGATCCTCAGGCCGCCCACGGGATCTGCGGTGACGGGTAGAAGCCGACACCGCGTGTGGTCCACCGCGGGCCGTAGGCGCCCAGCCGGGAACGGAAGGACTCCCAGTCGCGGGTGGTGGACCAGCCCAGCTCCGCGATCGCGGCCAGCCGGGGGAACGCCATGAACTCGATGTCGTCGCCGCTGCGAAGCGTTTCCGACCACAGTGGCGCCTCCACCCCCAGAACAGCCTCCGCGGGTACGCCGGACAGGTAGCTCCCCGGGTCCCAGTCGTAGGCGGTCCGGACCTCGATGTAGCCGGCCCAGCTGAGCCCGAGTGGCGTCGACGGGTCGTACTTCTGGTCGAGGTAGGCGCGGTCGGCCGGCGACATGATCACTTTCGTGCCGCGGGCGACGGCGGCGGCCAGCACGGCATTCTCGGTGCCCAGGTTCCAGTACTGGGCCACGGCGGTCGCGGCGGCCGGGGACTGGGCGATCTCGTTCCACCCGTAGGCGGTCTTGCCGTACTTGGCGACCAGCGGCAGCACCCGCGCCTGGAACGCCAGGTAGTCCGCGTCCGAGGTGGCGTGGGCCTCGTCGCCGCCGATGTGCAGGTACGGCCCGGGAGTCAGCGCGGCCAGCTCGCGGATCACGTCCTCGGTGAACCGGTAGGTGACCTCCTTGCCGATGCACAGCGAGCTGTATCCGACAGCGGTGTCGGTGCGCGGTGGTGGTGCCTGGCCGTCGCAGGTCAGCTCCGGGTAGGCGACCTGCGCGGCGTTGACGTGCCCTGGCATGTCGATCTCCGGGACGACTGTGACGAACCGGTCGGCGGCGTACCGGACGAGGTCGCGGTACTCGGCCTTGGTCAGGAACCCGCCGCCGACGCCGTCGACCCCGGTGCCGGGCGCCCCGCCGATCTCGGTCAGCCGTGGCCACGAGTCGATCTGGATGCGCCAGCCCTGGTCGTCCGACAGGTGCAGGTGCAGGTAGTTGACCTTGAACCGGCTGATCTCGTCGATGTAGGCCTTGACCTCGTCCGGGGTGTGGAAGTGCCGGGCCAGGTCAAGCATCGCGCCGCGGTAGGCGTACCGCGGCCGGTCCTCGATGTCGCCGCCGGGCACGGTCCAGGCGGCGTGCTGCGGGGTGGTGGCGTCGATCGGCGCGGGCAGCAGCTGCCGCAGCGTCTGCACGCCTGCGAACAAACCGGCGTTGCTCGCGGCCCGGATGGCGACGCCGCCGGGCCGCACGCTGAGCCGGTAGCCCTCGCCGTCGAGCCCGTCACCGGGCCGGGTGAGGAGCAACGAGATGGCCGGCGTGCCCCGCCCGGCGCGCGCGACGATCGGCAGTCGGAAGCCGGTGGCCGGCCGCAACGCCTCGGCCAGCCGGTCGGCCACCACGCCCGCCGCGCGCGGCGCCTCGATCACGGTCCGCTCGCCGAGCCGGAACCCGGGCCCGTGCGGCCGTACCTGCGCCGGCGCCGGCAGCACGCCGCCCAACTCCACGGCCGGCCGCGCCTGGGCCGGCGCCGCCAACCCGGTCACCAGCAGCACCCCGGCCAGACCCGCGATCAGAGAAGCCCGCATCCCCGCACGGTACTTTTATTGGCGTCGATCTGTAAAGACTCCTTCACGTCGCGGGCGCGGCCCCGGCCCGGTGAGCGTCTCACCGAGCCGGGGCCGCAGCGGGGCCGGCTCGTGCCGGCACCGGCGTCAGGATCTGATCCACTGCTGGTTGCTGCCGCCGTTGCAGGTCCACAGCGCGACCGCGGTCCCGTTGGCGGTCGCCGCGCCGGTGACGTCCAGGCAGAGGCCGGACTGCACGCCGGTGATGGTGCCGTCCGGGTTCGCCCGCCACTGCTGGCCGGCGCCGCCGTTGCAGGTCCAGATGCGTGCCCGGGCACCGGCCGTGCTGCCGGCGGCGTCCAGGCACTTGGTGCCGTAGACGGTGAGCTGACCGCCGGAGGTAAGCGTCCACGTCTGGTTGGCGCCGCCGTTGCAGTCCCAGATCTGCACCACCGTGCCGTCCGCCTGGGCCGCGCCGTTGACGTCCAGGCAGCGGTTGGCGCCCGCCCCGCGGATCGAGCCGGTCGGGCCGGGCTCGCTGCCACCGAGCGGGGTGACGGACAGGTTGTCGAACTGCGCGGTCACGCCCTGCCCGGTGGCGTAGCCGATCTGGCCGGCCACGAAAGCCGAGTCGCTGACACTGCCGAGGGTGCTGCCGTCCAGGGCCGCGGTAAGGGTCGCGCCGTTGAGCGTAAGCGACAGCCGGTGCCAGCGGCCGGTGCCGAGCGCGGTCGTGGTGCCGGAGGCGAGAGTGCGCTGGTTGCCGCCGGTGGTGTTGCTGCGGATCGACCAGGCGCCGTTGTCGGCGACGCGCAGGTAGTAGGCGTTGAGGTTCTGCGGCCCGTCGTGGTTGTAGTTGCCGGCCCGGCCGATCAGCTGGGCGTAGCCGCTTCTTTCCAGCAGCACGTCGGTGGCGACTGTGTAGTTGCGCCAGCCCACGTCGCCGAGCAGCGTGAACGGTTCGGCGTGGCCCGAGGTCCAGAAGATCGGCGTCTGCTCCGACATCTGCCGCACGCAGCGGCCGGTCCGCCCGCCGCCGCACGCGGCCACCTCGAACGAGCCCTGGTGGTCCATCAGGTACCGCGCCTGCGACCCGGCCCGGTAGGCGTCGAAGTCGTCGGCGTACGGCAGGGCGAGCGACCCTTGCGCCGGGCTGGTGGCGGTCCCCTTGCCCTGGCCGGTGGTGGTGCTGAGCGTGTAGACGTGTCCGGGCTGGACGGTAAGCGAGAACGAACCGTTCGACGGCGTGATGTCGGCGCGCCGGACGAAGTGGTCGGCGGTGTAGTTCGACCGCACGTCTGTGGACCACACGTGCACCGTGCCGGTGGAGAGCCCGCCGGTGACGGCGATGCTGACGTCCTGCGCCGCGGTGGCGTCCATCGTCTCGATGACGGTGCTGTAGTCACCGCCGGACGGTGAACGCAGCGTGACGTAGCTGCCGTTGGTCCGGTTGCCGCCCAGGTAGCCGGTGGCGCCGTCGAGGTACCGCCAGCCGGGCGCGGTGAACTGGGTGGTCTGCGCCATCACCCAGGTGCTCTTGCCGATCGCGTAGTAGCCGGACCACGGCTGCGGGGCCACCGCCACCCCGGTCGTTGCCCACGGCACGTTCGGGGTGATAGCGGCGATGACCGGCCAGTTCAGGTAGGCGGTCATCTTCCCGTCGATGTAGTCGCGGTTGATGCCCCGGGCCAGCGCCTGCGCGCCGCCGTTGTAGTCGTCGGAGCCGTTCTCACTCGCCCACAGCGTCTTGCCGGAGTTCACAGCGGTCGTCGAGCTTGGGCACTGGGTCTGGGCACTGCGGTAGCCGCACACGTAGTGGCTGCCGTACACCGCCACGGCGTTGCCGAACGCGGGGTCGCGTTGCGCGTCGTCGGCGGCGCCCCAGCCGAAGTCGTCCGACGCCACGATCTTGACGTTGGCGTAGCCGCGGGCGTTCAGCGCGGTGCGCAGGTTCTTGTACCAGTTCAAGTCTCGGCCGCGCTCGTTCCAGCCGCCGAGGTAGTCGATGGTCAGCCCGTGCGAGGCGGCGCACCCGAGCCAGGAGGTCAGGTAGTCGATCGAGTCGGTGGACCAGAAGGTGCCGTTGCCGATCCAGCCGGGCGCGCCCCAGGAGAGCCCGACCAGGGTGATGCCGGGGTTGCGCGCCTTCGCCTGACCCATCAGCCACCACTGGTAGCCGCGGTCGCAGTCGACAGCGCCCCGGGTGTGCTGGTGGCTCGGTTCCGCGCCGGAGGTCGAGTTGGTGTCCCCGCCGATCTCCACCTTCATGATCTGCATGGCGGCGCCGTACCCCGGCTTGAACAGGTAGTCGAGGATCTCGCTGCGCTGCGGCTCCGGGTAGTCGATAAGCAGCCGGCTGTTGCCGCCGCCGCTGATCGCCCCGACGCCATCGAACGTGCGCCCGCCGGACGCGCCGTTGACGGTGATCGTGGTGGCGGCACGGGCCGGATCGGGTGGCGCGGCGAGCACGCCGGCGAGCGCCAGCAGCAGGACCGCGATCGCGGCCCCGGCGCGCGGGATCAGGGGTCGGCGGGTCAACTGTTCCACGACAGCGGTCATGGTCGCATGTTAACGCTCACAGGAATAGCAACACAATGAGAGTCGTCGATATTTATTGCCTTTCCTTGCACGCGTCGTCATGCGTCGAGAGTCGCTACTGAAACCCTTTCAACTGCGAAAACTTCTCCCGGGTACGACGTGCGACCTTGTTAACACGAGGTTACTAACACTTTTTTCGGCGTACATCGGCGTCGATTATTTGCTTATGGCGAGGACCATTTGACGCCCGCGATGTGATGGCTAACATCGACGCAAGCCGATAGATCTGGGAGATCGCCATGAGCGCAGTGACACGACGGCACCTGCTCGCCGCCGGCGCGGCCGGTGCCGGAGCCGCGCTGGCCCCGCTCGGGTGGAGCACCGCCCACGGTGCCGGTCCGGCCGCCGACGACCTGGTGCTGCGCTACGACGGCCCGGCCGGCACCGACTGGCTGCGCGCGCTGCCGATCGGCAACGGCCGGCTCGGCGCCATGGTGTTCGGCAACGTCGACGCCGAGCGGCTGCAGCTCAACGAGGACACCGTCTGGGCCGGCGGGCCCTACGACTCCGCCAACCCCCGGGGTGCGGCGGCGCTCGCCGACATCCGCCGGCTGGTCTTCGCCGACCAGTGGAGCCAGGCGCAGAACCTGATCAACCAGACGATGATGGGCAGCCCGGGCGGGCAGCTCGCTTACCAGCCGGTGGGCAACCTGCGGCTGACCTTCCCGTCGCAGGGGACGGTGACGCAGTACGCGCGCACCCTGGACCTGAGCACCGCAACCGCCGCCCTGACCTACCTCGCCGGCGGGGTGCGGTTCCGGCGCGAGGTGTTCGCAAGCGCGCCCGACCAGGTGCTCGTGGTGCGCCTGACCGCCGACCGGGCGAACGCGATCACCGTGACGGCCGCCTTCGACAGCCCGCAACGCACCACTGTCGCAAGCCCTGACGGCACCACGATCGCGCTGGACGGCATCTCCGGAAGCATGGAGGGCATCGCCGGCAGCGTCCGCTTCCTCGCCCTGGCCCAGGCGGTCGCCGACGGTGGCTCGGTCACCAGCTCCGGCGGCACGCTGCGGATCACCGGCGCCACGTCCGTGACCCTGCTGATCTCGATCGGCTCCAGCTACGTCAACTACCGCACCGTCAACGGCGACTACCAGGGCATCGCGCGCAACCGGCTGGCCGCCGCCCGCGCCGCCGGGCACGACCAGCTGCGCGCCCGGCATCTGGCCGACTACCAGGCGCTGTTCGGCCGGGTGACGATCGACCTCGGGCGTACCGCGGCGGCCGGCCAGACCACAGACGTGCGGATCGCCCGGCACGCCTCCCAGGACGACCCGCAGTTCGCCGCGCTGCTCTTCCAGTACGGCCGCTACCTGCTGATCTCCTCGTCCCGGCCGGGCACCCAGCCGGCCAACCTGCAGGGCATCTGGAACGACCAGATGGCGCCGTCCTGGGATTCCAAGTACACGCTCAACGCGAACCTGCCGATGAACTACTGGCCCGCCGGCACCACCAACCTCGCCGAGTGCCAGCTTCCGGTCTTCGCCATGATCGAGGATCTGACGGTGACCGGCGCCCGCACCGCCCGGGCCCAGTACAACGCCGGCGGCTGGGTCACCCACCACAACACCGACGCGTGGCGCGGCTCCTCGGTGGTCGACGGCGCGCTGTGGGGCATGTGGCAGACCGGCGGCGCGTGGCTGTCCACGCTGATCTGGGAGCACTACCGGTTCACCGGCGACGTGGAGTTCCTGCGCGCCCACTATCCGGCCCTGCGCGGCGCCGCACAGTTCTTCCTTGATGCCCTGGTCACCGATCCGGCCCGCGGCTACCTGGTGACCAACCCGTCGAACTCACCCGAGCTCCCGCACCACACCGACGCCAGCGTCTGCGCCGGGCCCACGATGGACAACCAGATCCTGCGCGACCTGTTCGACGCCGTCGACCGGGCTGCCGAGGTGCTCGCCACCGACGCCGACCTGTGCACCCGGGTCCGCGCGGCCCGGGACCGGCTGGCCCCGACCCGGATCGGCTCGCGCGGCAACGTCCAGGAGTGGCTGGCCGACTGGGTGGAGACCGAGCGCAACCACCGGCACGTCTCACACCTGTACGGCCTGCACCCGAGCAACCAGATCAGCAGGCGCGGCACCCCGCAGCTCCACGAGGCCGCCCGCCGCACCCTTGAGCTGCGCGGCGACGACGGCACCGGCTGGTCGCTCGCCTGGAAGATAAATTTCTGGGCCCGGCTGGAGGACGCCGCCCGCGCCCACAAGCTGCTGCGCGACCTGGTGCGCACCGACCGGCTGGCACCCAACCTGTTCGACCTGCACCCGCCGTTCCAGATCGACGGCAACTTCGGGGCCACCTCCGGCATCGCCGAGATGCTTCTGCACAGCCACCTCGGCGAGCTGCATCTGCTTCCCGCGCTGCCGTCGGCCTGGCCCACCGGCCGGGTCACCGGCCTGCGCGGCCGGGGCGGATACACGGTGGCGATCGCGTGGAGCGGCGGCGCGGCCGACGAGTTCGTCATCCGGGCCGACCGCGACGGCACCGTACGGCTACGGGCCCGGCTGTTCACCGGCGGCCACACGATCACCGACCTGACCGGCGGCGGCACACCCGCGACCACCCGGCCCGAGACCGACGTCGTCGCGGTCGCCGCCCAGGCCGGCCACACCTACCGAGTCACGCGATGACGCCGCCCGTACCGCACCTGCCGGAGAGGACACCGCGCATGCACCAGTTGATCCGAGGAGCCCGCCGTCGATGGACGGTGGCCGCCGCCGCCCTGACCGTAGCCGTCGGCTCACTTGTCGCGTCGCCGGCCGATGCCGCCACCGTCGACACCGCCGCCTGGTACGTGCTTGTGAACCGGGGCAGCGGCAAGGCGCTCGACGTGTCCGGCTCGGCCGCGAACGACGGCGCGGCGCTCGCCCAGTGGGCCCGGCACGACGGCGCCAACCAGCAGTGGCAGTTCGTCGACTCCGGCGGCGGTTACTACCGGCTCAAGGCGCGGCACTCCGGCAAGGTGCTTGACGTCTCCAACGCCTCCACCGCCGACGGCGCCGCGCTCGTGCAGTGGCCGGACACCAACGCCACCAACCAGCAGTTCCGGCTCGCCGACTCGGACGGCGGGCAGGTGCGGCTGATCAGCAGGCACAGCGGCAAGGCCGTCGAGGTGCAGGGCGCCGCCACCACCGACGGGGCTCCGGTGGTGCAGTACACCGACTGGAACGGCGCCAACCAGCAGTGGCAGCTGGCCGTGGTGGGCGGGGGTGGCACGACACCCCCGCCCACCGGCAGCGGCTGCGGCCGTACGCCTCCGGCCAGCGGGGTCTACACCATCTCCAGCAACGGCAAGAGTCGCTCGTACACGCTGCGTGTCCCGGCCGGGTACGACGCCACCCGCCCGTACCGGCTAATCTTCGCCTTCCACTGGCGGGGCGGGACCATGCAGGACGTCTCCTCCGGCGGCACAAGCGGCACGCCGTGGTCCTACTACGGCCAGCAGGAGCAGTCGAACAACAGCGCCGTCCTGGTCGCGCCGCAAGGGCTGGGCAACGGCTGGGGCAACGCCGGTGGCGAGGACGTCACCTTCGTCGACGACATGATCCGGCGGCTCGACGGCGAGCTGTGCATCAACCCGGCGCAGCGCTTCGCCACCGGCTTCTCCTGGGGCGGCGGCATGAGCTACGCCCTGGCGTGTGCCCGGGCCGGGGTGTTCCGGGCGGTCGCGGTGATCTCCGGCGGGCAGATCAGCGGATGCAGCGGCGGTACGCAGCCGATCGCCTACTTCGGACTGCACGGCATCAGCGACAACGTCCTGCCGATCGCCCAGGGCCGCGGGCTTCGCGACACCTTCGTGCGCAACAACGGCTGCGCCGCACAGAACCCGCCGGAGCCGGGCGCGGGCAGCCGCACCCACATCACCACCGTCTACAGCGGATGCCGGGCCGGTTATCCGGTGCAGTGGGCGGCGTTCGACAACGGGCACATGCCCGGCCCGGTGGAGGGCAGCTACGCCGAGAGCGGCATCACCACCTGGACCAAGGGGGAGATCTGGCGGTTCTTCGCCCAGTTCTCCTGACTCCGGCGGGGGGGGGGCGGGGGGGGGCCGCCCCGCGGGCCCCCCCCCCCCCCCCCCCCCCCCCCCCGGGGGGGGGGGGGCGGGGGGGGGGGGGGCCCCCCCCCCCCCCCGGGGGGCACAACTAAAAGAGTAATTCGGGACACGCCCCGGGTGAGTGTGATATGCCCGAGGCGG
>NZ_JBITDX010000037.1:0-57707 GCF_044454585.1 Catenuloplanes sp. NPDC051500 | reverse complement strand
GGCCGATGGGACAGCAGGATTCCGGTAGGTGATGATGTCATCGACGGGTGCGTCCTTCTCGGGATCGTGTTGCTTCGCAACTTCATGATCACCGATGACGTCGGTGACGCGTCGTGCGGGTTCGAGGATCAGGGCGTGGAACAGTCGGCGGAGTTCATTGACGGTGATGTCGATCAGGCCGTCCGGGCTTGCTGTGCTGGCTGCGGTTGCTGCGGCGAGGAAGGCGTGGGCGGCGATGACCAGGGTGGTCCAGCGGTGCCAGGCTTTCCAGCGGCGGTGCTGGTGCTGGTCGAGACCGAGGCCGGTTTTGGTGGCCTGGAACGATTCCTCGATGCTCCAGCGCCGTCCGGCGACGGTGACGAGTTGGTGCAGGGCGACGGGTTCGGGGTTCCAGCAGCGGTAGAAGGCCAGCTCGCCGGTGCTGCGGTTGCGGCGGATCAGCAGCCAGTGATGGCCTTGATGGTGGTCGGCGGCGTGCGGCAGGGCGATGAATGCCCAGTCGTAGTAACGGAATCCCTTCGCCCCTGCTCCCGCGGAGTGTCGCTGCCAGGCATGTTTCGGCAGGCCGGCGGCGACCTGGTCTGCCCGGAAGATGCCGAGCCCGGTCGGGACGCGGTGCGAGCACGCGACAGCGAGGACATAGCCGAGCCGGTGGCCGCGAAGTGCCGCGGCGAGGCGCGGGTCGCCGCCGTAGGCTTCGTCGCCGGCGACCCACCGGCACGGCAGACCACCGGCCAGAGCGGTCTCGATCAGCCGGTGGGCCAGCTGCGGTTTCGTGGCGAAGCCGACGGCGTCCGGCACTCCTGCTTCAGCACGTCGTTGCGGGTCCTCGGCCCAGGATTTCGGCAGGTAGAGAGCGACGTCGAGCAGGGTGTGCCCGAACGGCGTCGCATAGGACAGATGCACCGCGAGCTGGCAGTTCTCGATCTTCCCGGCGGTCCCGGAGTACTGCCGCTGGACCCCGACGGTGTGGACGCCCTTCTTCAAGTCGCCGGTCTCGTCGACCAGCAGCACCCCGTCCGGGTGCCCGAGCCGGGCAGCGACGAAATCACGCACGTCAGCCCGGACTCCCGCATCGTCCCAGGACGCCCGGCCGATCAGATCCTGCATCCCACCAGGCCCGTCGTCACCGGCATGCTCAGCGATCGTCCAGCAGTTCTTGACCGGCAACGGCGCCAGCAACCCGGCCATGAAGTCCCGTACCCGACGCCGTGGCTCAGGCCGACCGAAACGCCCCTCGATCGTGTCCATCAACGTCTCGAACAACTCCGACCATCGTCGGGCGTCTACTCTGTAGGCGGCAGCCACCGCCGAATCTTGGGTCCACACAACCTTCGAGACTCAGCGGTGGCTGCTTGCTGTCCACGGACAAAACCACACCATCACCGCAGCTCAGAACGGATCTCCTGCTGGAGTAGTCGAGAACTCACCAAACCCGCCCCCGCTCCGCGGAGATGGCCGGGAAACACAACAGGGCCCGGTGGTCAAGTGTCTCTGACCACGGAGCCCGCATCTTGTGCACGAAACCCATGAAACTGTGTCCGAGGATCGACTTGAACTCATAACGCACACGCCGGTGCTCGATGCGTGGTCGACATGGATCGAGCTGACGGGCGGCGGTCGTTGATCACCCCGGCCAGTTCTGCATCAGGATCTGGGCGAACTCCACGATGATCTGCTGTCGATGATTTCTCAAGTCTGCGAGGGCTTATTCGCCGACAACAGCCCAGTTATCTATCACGAGCCCGACACACCCTTCAGCTCCCGCGACAGCACCAAAGGCCCGGGAGGCGATGCGGGTACAGGTCCGCGTCCAAGGGCGGCACCAAAAGGTTCCGGACACAGACCGGGGTCGTGCGCACGGACTGACGGCAGCCGAAAGCGACAGCCGTTCACCCTCCGCCACGTCCAGCGATGCCAGTCCGACTTCCTTCCCCCGCGGTCAGACATACGCTCATGCCGATGTAACGGTCTTCGGCGCTGACCCTTGCGAGGGATGGCCTTACTGTAAGCAGGTGGTCTGATGCGGCTGACCACAGGGGTTAGCCCGACTAGGCATGTGGCCGTCGCCAGACTGCCGGGATCCGCCTCCTCAATGGCGGCACTTCCTGCCGGAGAGCGCCCTCGACAAAGTCACCAGGCTGATTCGCAACTTCCTCGGCAGGCTGGTCACGCCCGTTCGTAACCGGACGCCGTCATGACGTGTCGTCGAGTCGCCAGCGCGGCCGGTCAGCAGGCGGGGTGCCGGGACGCGGACGGAGCACGAGCATCAGCAGCGCGCCGGCCAGAACCAGCAGATCGACGGTCAGCAGGACGGCGCTCAAACCGTCGATGCCGTGCTCGTGGCCGCCGGTCGCGCCGGCCGGGACCGACGGGGTGGGCGGCGCGATGCCGGTGCCGACGCTGAAGCGCACCACCCCACTGCCTTCCCGGCCGTCGCGCAACTCGACGTGGTAGACGGCGGTGAACGTGCCGGGCCCGCTGAGGCGAATCGGCAGCAGGAGCGAGCGCGGCGAGTCGACACGCATGTCCCCGGCATCGACGGTGGTACCCGCGTCGCTCTGCACGGTCACGTGCGACAGGTCCGGGTCTGGCCAGCCCCCGGTACGCAGCACGAGTGTCGCTGGTGGTGCCGCCAGGGCAGCACCGTCTGCGGGTGTGGTGGCCACGACCGCGCGGTCGTCGGCGTGTGCCGGTGGCGGCGCCGGCAGCACTGCCAGCGCCGCCACCGTCAGTGTCACGGCGAGTAGACGTCCTGCGGTCACCTGGCCACCGGGGTCGCCCGGGACGCCGGGACGACGCAGGAGCAGGCGGTACGGTCCAATTCCGCCTGGTTGGGGCGCAGGTGGAGGTACATCGCGAGCACCATGGGGATGAAGACGATCGAGTTGTAGAACAGGTGCAGCTCGACGCGCGGGAGCACCAGCTGCAGCACGCTGGTCGGCACCGGTTCGCCGGCGAGGAAGCGCCCGGTCTGTGCCTGGAGCAGCAGGAGCAGGTGTTCGATGTGGTGCCAGAACTGGATGGCCAGCGCCACGGTCCACCAGGTGCGGGCCCGGCCGACGAAGCCGGGGCGCAGCAGGAACAGCCCGATCAGCATGACGAGCGCGTACCCGTAGTGCATCCACTCCGAGCTGACCAGCCATGGGAAGAACTGGCCGAGGACGCCGCGTGACTGCGGTCGCGGCCAGCCCAGGGCCCAGATCTGGTACGCCTGGACGAGGTGTTCGGCCCAGTGTGCCAGGACGATGAGCATGAACAGGTTCAGCGACAGCCGATGGTGGCGGTGGTTGAGGCTCTCGACGAGAGACATGTCGTCTGCTCCCGGGTCAGTGGTTGTAGGGCATGGTCGGGAACCAGCCGATGCCGAACCGTGCGGGCAGGCGGATGTCCCAGTAG
Source organism: Catenuloplanes sp. NPDC051500 (assembly GCF_044454585.1). NCBI lineage: Bacteria > Bacillati > Actinomycetota > Actinomycetes > Micromonosporales > Micromonosporaceae > Catenuloplanes > Catenuloplanes sp. NPDC051500. The sequence goes on along the minus strand of NZ_JBITDX010000037.1, from coordinate 54,308 downwards.
ACGACTGTGAACACTCCGAGCCCGATCAGCAGCGCGGCGGTCAGCAGTGTGGTGCGGCGCGGGTTGTCGGCCAGCCAGCTCACGAACCGGCCCCGGGTGCCGATGACGAGCAGGACGAACAGGCCGGTGACGAGGGTGATGTTGCCCAGCGACTGGAGGACGAACGCGGCCGCGCCGTAGACCGGGTTGTGGGTGTCGACCGCCCAGTGGAACAGCTTGTTGAACATCGGGTAGGGCCGTCCGATGAGGAATCCACCGATGAGCGCGCCGAGGGTGACGACCCGGCCGATCGGGTGGTCACCGAAGACGTCGGGCAGCACGCCGAGGGCGGCCAGGCCGAGGTAGATCAGCGCGAGTCCGATGATGCCGAAGACGACCGCGGACTGGACGAGCCGTACCGGGACGTCGCCGACGGTGTCGGTCGACAGCTGGGGCAGGTGCGGGCCGAGGAGCACGCCGACGAAGCCGTAGATCGAGGAGACGACGACCATGCCGGCGGTGAGCCAGGCGGCCGGGCGGAGCATCATCACGATTCCGTCGCGGCGGGAGTTCCCGGCGCCCGCCTGGCTCATCGGGCCGACGGCGGCGGCCATCGCGATGTTGCAGGCGGTGAACGTGCCGGCGAGCCCGGAAACGAAGGCGAAGATCAGGCCGGCCGTGGTGCCGGCGATCGCGGTGTTGCGGGCGTCGCGCTGCAGAACGGCGTTGGCGACGTTGTCGCCGATGACCGAGTCGACGAACTCGAACGACCAGAGGACAGCGAGCAGGATGCCGGCGGCGGCGCTCCAGGCGACGACCCTGCCCCGGTGCAGTGGCCGCGGCGCGGCCGGGTTGCCGGGGACCAGGGTCAGCGGATCGGACATGGTGCCTCCTTTCTGGGGCGGAGGGCGCGGGCGGTCCGCGCCCTCCGGGTGGGCACGGTTCAGTGGGCGACGGGTAGTGCGACGGCGGCGGGGGACGGTACGGGCCGCAGGTCGGCCTCGCGGCGGCGGTCCAGGAACCACTTGCCCCACCAGAAGAGGCCGCGCGCCAGGCAGACCAGGGTGACGGCGAAGAACAGCGTGTAGACGACGTTGAAGACCATGAGCACGCCGTAGACCATGGCGACCGAGGAGCCGAACATGAACTGCATCCGTGGCGCGGACGGCGTCGTACCCGGGTCGGTGATCATGTAGTTGGTGAAGAGGATGAACGCGACGCCGGTCATCGGCACCAGGGCTGCCCAGAGCGCCACGTCCCAGATGAAATGCCGTAGCAGCGCCTGGATCACGAACGCGCCGACCCAGCCGACGATCAGCGGCACCTTCTTGGTCAGCATCGCGTTCAGCACGGTGCCGGCGGTCAGGATGATGATCGGGACGCCGAGCCGGATCACGTCCGGGACGTTCTCGGTGAAGTGGTACGGCGGGGCGATGTTCACCCAGGAGAAGGCGAGCAGCGTGATGGTGATGCCGAAGTTCGACGGGTTCATGAAGTGCCGCATCCGGCCCTTGATGGGCGCCTGGAGAACCGCCTTCTGGCCGACGGCGACGAGGACGGCGAACCCGATCGGCCAGAACATGTCGTTCGAGTAGAGCAGCATGTTCGCGGCGAGCGCGGTGATGTGGGTCGGCAGCAGGAATGTGTAGAGGCCCCATCCGCCGTTGCCGCTGTAGGCGGGTGCCCGGTGCTGGGCCCAGGCCGCGACGCGTTCGATGGCGATCTCGGCGCTGTAGCCGACCAGCAGCGCGAGCAACGGCCAGGCCCACGGCTGTTCGAAGCCGAGCACCGTGTAGCCGAGGATGTTGAAGATGCTCATCGAGAGGGCGAAGTTGCGCAACGCGAGGTAGCGCGGGTCGCGCTTGTCGACGCGCGGCGGGGTGGTCATCGGGGCGGCGGGCGCGACGGTCCCGTTCACCGGCGCGATCGGCGCGGTGTCGAGGGTGCGGGGTTCGGCTCGCTTGACGTCGGTCACGACGCGGTCACCTCCTGGGCGGTGCCGGTGAGCACGAGGTCGTGCCGGCCGGCGGTGAGCTGGAGCTGCTGGCTGTGCCGGGCGCCGTCGGTGTCCCGCCACGCGATCTCGGCGGTGACCGGGGCCGCGCCCTGGTCACCGAGGCCGAAGAAGACCTCGAAGCTGCGCTTGCCGGAGTGGCCGCCACCGCCGTCGAGCTGGCCGAGCTGGACATGCCCGTCGGCGGTGGTGATGCGCACCTGGGCGCCGTAGGCCGGGCTGCCGGGCGACGCACCGCCCGGAGCCGGGCGGTGGAGTCGCAGGCTGAGGAAGTCGCCGTCGGCCCGGTGGTCGTTGCGGTAGAACGCGGGCGGGCCCCACTGCCGGGCGACGACGAAGTCCTGGGCGCCGTTTCCGTCCGCGTCGCCGACGCCGATCCCGCGGGTGGGGGTGTCGATGCCGAGCCCGATCTCGGCGCTGACGTCGGCGTACCGTCCGTCGTTCTCCGGGGCCCAGAACGCCAGCGGATTGGACCCGGCGATGTCGTCGCCGGGAACCGCCTTCGGCCACATGTCCGGCTCCTGGAGCATCAGGTCGTTGCTCATCGCGAGCTCCTGCAACCAGTTGAACCGGTTGATGGTGCCCTTGACGAAGCCGCAGCTCTGCACGATGACGAGCCGGCCGCTGTTGTCGAAGTCGGCCATCTTGGCGTCCCAGCCCCAACCGACCCAGGCGAGGTTGGACCTGGCCGCCTCGTTGCGGAACGGGGCGATGCCGTCCTCGAGGGAGCGTTTCGCGGCGGCGGGGTCCGGCGCGGTGTTGCGCCAGACCATGTTGCTCTCCTCCAGGCCCCAGGACTCGGTGATGTTGCTGACGAACGCGTCGAAGCGTCCGGTGCCGCCGAGGTCGGCGAAGTCGATCGCCATGCCCTTGAACGAGTCGTGGCCCATCACCAGCGATTTCGGGGTGAGCGCGTCCCGGCGGCCTTCGGCCAGTGTGAAGGCGATCCGGCCGGGCTCGGAGACGTTGTGGAAGAAGCGGTCCTTGCCGAAGTCGTTGGCGAGGTAGAGCTCGGGTAGCAGGTCGCCGTCGAGGTCGGCCGAGGCCGCGCCGAGCGTCCATCCGGTGGACACGGCCGGGTCGAGCGCGACCTGCTCCTGGTAGCTGACCGAGGGGTCGCCGCCGTCACCGGCGGTGGCCGCGGCGGTCCAGCGCAGCAGGTGGGCGCCGCCGGCGTTCTGTGCCCGGGACATCGAGTGGTTCATCTGCACGTTCGGCGCCCCGTGCGGGTCGAGCACCTGACTGTCCGGGAAGTAGTTGAAGATGCCGATGTCCGGGTGGCCGTCGCCGTCGAAGTCGGCGACCGCGACCGCGTTGGTGTTCCACAGCGGGCCGTGGTACTTCCCGTCGGTGCCGGTGGCCTGCGGCACCAGCTCGGTCGCGAGGAACGTCTGCCGGTTCAGCGTGCCGCCGGCGGCCCGGTGCAGGAACACCACGGGGGTACGCCCCCAGTAGTAGACGAGCGCGTCCATGTGCCCGTCGCCGTTGAAGTCGCCGGGCGTGCAGCCCATCGGCGCGATGGCCGGACCGGCCGGCAGCGGTGCCAGGTCGAGCACGAACGGGGCGTACCGCGGGCCGCCGGCCGGGGCGGGCGTGACGATGACCGTGTCACTGCGCGTGTCGACCAGGCAGAGGTCGTTGGCGAGGCCGTCACCGTCGAGGTCGTTGATCGCGGCCGCGGCCCCGACCGAGGAGATCCAGGAGCGGATGTGCTCGTACTTGGGGTTGACCTCGCGCACGGTGCGCTCCGGCAGGCCCGGCGGCAGGGCGATCGGCATGGCGGTGAAGGCGTAGCGGGACGCCACCGACGCGCGGGTGTCGGCGGAGGCCGTGGGCAGCCGGGCCAGCCCGTACGAGGCGGCGACCAGGACCAGGACGAACACGATCGGGGTGAGCCGGCGGAGGAGGCCGGCATTCAGCGATGGCAACGATCCCCCTAGGGATGTGGAAAGGAATCCGAATGGTTCCGAGATTGCACGACGTGAGCTATCTGTTCTTCTCGGAGAATGCTCGCCACGAGTAGGCGCTGTTGCGCCATCAGAAATTAATCAGCGGCCGGAAAAATTGTCATCGGAAGGCCACCGCGCATGCGCAGAGAAAGCATCGGCTCGCGCACGACTCGATGCCCGGAAACCTTTGTCAGTGTCAGATCACGGGCGAGCATCGCGATGACGAAGGTGGCCTCCATCATGCCGAGATGATTACCGACGCAGAATCGCGGCCCGGCACCGAACGGGATGTAGGCGTAGCGGGGGCGGTCCCCGGTCCGGTCCCGCGCGAACCGGTCCGGGTCGAAGCGCTCCGGGTCGTCCCAGAACCGCGGGTGCCGGTGCAGGGTGAACGGGCAGATCAGCACGTCGGCGCCGGCCGGGACCGGGAACCCGCCGATCTCGTCGGGCGCCAGTGACATACGCGGCAGGATCCACACCGGCGGGTAGAGCCGCATGACCTCGTTGAGCACCGTGGCGGTGTAGGTGAGCCGGTGCAGGTCCTCGAAGACCGGCGCCCGGTCACCGAGCACCGCGCGGGCCTCGGCGCGCAGCCGGTCCCGTACCGCCGGATGGTCGTCGATGAGGTGCAGCGTCCAGCTCAGCGTGCTGGCGGTGGTCTCGTGACCGGCCAGCAGCAGCGTGACCAGCTCGTCGCGCAGCCGCTGCCGCCCGACCCGCGGATCCCGCTCGGCACGCGCCGAGGTGATCAGCCGGGACAGCACGTCGTCGCGGTCGGCGGTGCGATCCTCGCGCGCGGCGACCAGCCGGTCGACGATGCCGGACAGGCTGCGGCGGGCCCGGCGGAAGCGCAACTGGCGCGGGAGCGGCACCCAGGCGGGCACCGCGCTGAGCGACTCCAGTTCGAACATCGCCTGGTCCTGGACTGCGGCGAAGTCGTCGCCGATCGATCCGAACGCGCCGAGGTCGGCGTCGAGCAGGGTCCGGCCGAGCACGCCGAGGGTGAGCCCGGTCATCTCGTCCATCACGTCGACGGGTGTGCCGCCGGTACGCCGCAGCCGGTCGACCAGGCCGGCCGCCTCGTCGGCGACCACCGAGGCCTGCGCCGCGATCCGCCGGCTCTGGAACGCCGGCTGGATCACCTGACGCTGCTTGCGCCACAGCTCGCCCTCACTGGTCAGCAGCCCGTCGCCGAGCGCCCGGCGGGCGTGGGTGAGGCCGATGCCCTTGTGGTAGTTGGCGGCGTTGTCGGCCAGCACGTGCTTGGCGTGGTCGGGATGGTTGAACAGGTAGAGCGTCTTCGGGCCGACCGGGATGCGCACGGCGTCGCCGTACCGGTCGGCGGCATCGGTCATCATGCCGAGCCGGTCGCGGCTCATCACCATCAGCATGCGCAGGGCGGCGCTGCGCGGCGGACCGGGCGGGACCGGGCGGCCGCGGGCGGTGAGCGTCATACCGTCACCTCCGAGCGGGCCTTCTCCACCAGCCGGAACCGGCCGCCGTGGAACAGCAGCGCCTCCTCGCCGGGTACGCCGTGCTCCGCGCGCAGTACCCGGCCGACGAAGATCGTGTGGTCGCCGCCGTCGTAGGCGCGCCACAGCTCGCACTCGACGTAGGCAATCGCGCCGGAGATCAGCGGTGCCGCGGTGCACCGGCCGGGATGCCAGTCCACGTCCGCGAACTGTTCCTGGCCCAGCGGCCGGGACCGGTCGGCGAACCAGCGCGCGGTGCCGGCCTGGCCCGCGCCGAGCACCGACACCCCGAAATGCCCGGCGGTACGCAGTGCCTCGTGCATCACCGCCTGGTGCTCGACGCAGACGAGCACCAGCGGCGGGTCGAGCGAGACGGTGGTGAACGAGTTGGCGGTCATGCCGTGCGGGACCGCGCCGCCGACGGTAACGACGGTGACGCCGGTCGCGAACGCGCCGTAGACCTTTCGCAGCCGCCGGGCGTCGTCCGGAACGGGCTCGGTGCCGTTCATGCCGGCCTCCTGGCTGCCGTGGCGGCGTACGGGGCGAGCGCGCGGGCCAGCGGTTCCGGCACCCGGGCCGGGACCGTGCGGGTGTTCGGGCCGCGCATGCACGCCACCCGCTGCCGGCCGCGGGCGATGAGCGCCTCGTCGCCGGACGGGTCCAGGCGCACGTAGTCGAAGCCGAACTCGATCTGGGTCTGGGCCAGGTCGATGAGCCTCATCCGGATGGACAGGTCGTCGAACGCGGTGATCTCGGCGAAGAACTCGCAGTCCACCCGCAGCGTGAACAGCTTCAGGTCGTGCTGCAGGTCGGTCAGGACCTCGGGCGCCAGGTTCTTGAGGAACATCTCCCGGCACCGGCCCTGCCAGCGCAGGTAGTTGACGTAGTAGACGTTGCCCACGATGTTGGTCTCCTCGAAGCCGACCGTGTGCAGGTACTCGTAGTAGTCGCTCATGCTCACTCCCCCGCCCCGACGAGCACGGACAGCACGACCGGCGCCGCGACGTCGCGCAGCGTGGTGACGAAGGTGGCGATCCGCAGGTCGCCGCAGCGCAGCTCCACCCAGCGGTCACGGCGCGCCGGTTGCAGCGTCAACGGTTCGCCGGTCGCCTGCCCGGCCTTGCGCAGGCATTCGATCGCGGTCCAGACCCGGGTGGCGGCGACCTGGACGTCCTCGCCGAGGTCACCGGCGATCAGCCGGGCCAGTCCGGCGTGCGCGCCGAGCAGCCCCGCCCAGACATCGGGCTCCCGCGCGGTGACCGCCTCGACGTCGCAGCCGAGCGGGCCGGGCGCGGCGACGAACAGGGTAATCCCGGCCCCATGGGCGGCGGATACGCTACGGTCGCCGTCCACCTCGGGCCGGCCGTCCGGACGGTACCGGACCTGCACTGCCCGGCCGAAGGTGCGACCGGCGGCGAGGGTGGTCGCGACCCGGCGCGCCGCCAGGTCCGCGGTCGTGCCCGGCTCGACGGTGACCGCGACCCGGACGCCGGTCAGGTCCTCAACCGCCCGCTCCAGGTAGGGGCCGACGAGCGGCGGCGCCCACGGCCCGGCCGGGTCCTGCTTGCGCACCGCCCGCAGCCGCAGTCCTTCCCAGCGCTCGACGATCTCGCCGGTGCCGGTCCGCAGCGCGATGTCGTACACGTAGGTGTCGCCGTCGCGGGAGCGCTCGACCGCGCTGTAGCGCAGCCCCTGTGCGGCCGCGAGCTTCTCCCCACCCGGGTAGATGCGATCGACGCCGGTCGGCAGCAGTGTCGCGTCCGGCACGCACACCTGGTTGCCGTGCATCAGCGCGTCCCGGACACCGGGGTCACCGAGCAGCAGCTGGTCGGGGACGAACCGGGCGAACCAATCGGTGGACGGGATCGCCTCCACCCGCACGTCGACGTGCCGGGCCGCGGACCGGTGGTAGCCGCGCACCCGCTGGAACCGATCACCCTGGAACAGGATCGCGCCGTACAGGTCGCGGGCCGGATCCAGGGGCACGGCGGGCAGGTCGTCGCCGGCCTGCTCGGGCGGGCCGTCCGGGATCGCGGTGTCGCTCAGCCGCAGCCGGGCGGTGAAGTGGTCGGCCGCGTGGAGGGTGTCCTCGGCGCGGATCGCCACCTCGACAACGTCGTCGTCGGTGACCACCGCCGCGATCCGGATCCGCAACCGCCCGTGCGGCGGCACGATGATCGGCCGCAGGAACTCGGCCCGCTCGATCACCGGCACCGCCTGGACGCCGGTGACGGCGGCCGCGACCTGGGCCATCGCCTCCATCCCGAACACCGCCGGGAAGAGCAGGTTGCCGTCGAGGTCGTGGTCGGCGAGGTACCTGTCGACGCCGACGTTCAGCTCGGCCTCGCAGACCAGCTCCACGCCGTGGTAGCGGATCAGCGGGCGCTCGACGAACCGGGACAGCGGCAGCGGCGGCAGGTGCCGGCGGATCGTGTCGATGCCCTCGGTGCGGCCGCTGATCACTACCGTCCCGGGGCTCTGCGGATCGGCCAGCAGCCGGCGCAGGACCGCCAGGCCCTGCTCGGGCGTGATCGGGGTGACTCCGTCACGGGTCAGCGACTCGATCACCGACAGCCGCTCCCCCATCCCGACGCCCGACCAGACCGACCACTCCAGGCATAGGCTGCGGCAGCCCGGGTGCTCCCGGCCGACCTCGGCGGTCAGGTCGGCGAGCCACTCGTTCGCGGTGGCGTAGTGCGCCTCGCCGCGCAGGCCGGACCGGCCGATGATGCTGCCGAGCGCGACGAGCAGGCGCAGCCTGCCGGGCTCGACCGCGGCCAGCACCGCCCGCAGTCCGTGGACCTTCGGCGCCATCGTCCGCCGGAACTGCTCCATGTCCAGGCCGGTCAGGGCTGCCGGCTCGTTGCGGCCGGCACCGTGCAGGACCGCGGTGACCGGGCCGAGCTCGGCGGTGAGCCGGGCCACGGCGGCACGCACCTGGCCGGCGTCGGTGACGTCGGCGCGCGCGTAGCGCACCCGCACCCCGGCCGCGGCGATCCGGGCCAGGTTGGCGGCCAGGTCGGGGTCGGCGGCCGGGTCGGAACGTCCGAGCAGCGCCAGGGACGCGCCGGTGTCGCCGGCGATCGCCAGCGCGCACTCCGCGGTGATGCCTTTGCCGCCGCCGGTCACCAGCAGCACGTCCTCGGCGGTCAGCGGCGCGACGGTACGGGCCGGGCGCACCGGCATCGCCCGCAGCGTCGGCACTCGTCGCTGCCCGTCCGGGTCGTAGTGCGCCTCGGTGAAGCCCGAGGTCGCGGCCACCTCGCCGGCGATCAGGGACACCGGTTCGGCGGCGTCACCGGGCAGTTGCACGATCGTCACCCGCAGGGCGGGGGCCTCCAGGCGCAGCGTCTTGGTCAGGCCGGCGGCGCCGCGGCCGTGTTGGACCAGCACGAACCGGGTACCGGGCGCGGCGGTCGTGGCGACCTGGGCGCCGTCGAGGGCCAGCCGCAGATCCGTCTCGTCGCACCTGTCGGGCAGGCAGACCAGCACGCCGGCACCGAGGTCCGACACCTGCAGCCGGTCCCGCAGCGCGGCGGCGAACGGGTGGTCGAGCGGCGCGTACAGCTGCCAGGGGCCGCACGGCTCGGCGGCGGTCCGCGACGGCAGCGGCACCGGTTCGGCGTCGATGCGCCATGGCCTGGTCCAGGGTGCCGCGCCGGCCACCAGAGGTGCGGCGTGCCGGTCCCCGTCCTGGGCGGTCTCCCGGATCTCGTCGAGCGCGACCGCCAGCTCGTCGATGGTCGCGGTGGCGAAGTTCGTCGGCACGCTCGCCGCGGGCAGCCCGAGCTCCGCGGCGACCTGGTTGACCACCTGGCCGACGGTGATCGAGCTCAGGTGCAGGTCGTCGAGGAGCATGCTGCCGGCGTGGACCAGCTCGACAGGCAGTTCGGCCCGCTCGGCGGCGAGCCGGCGGAGCCGGTCGACCGTGCTCTCGCCGGTGTCCGCCGTCACGGTCGCGGCCGGCGGCGCGGCGGGGGTGTGGGCCGGCCGGGAGGTGTCCCGCAGCCGCACGTCCGGGGCCTGTTCGCACGGGCTGGCGAAGAACGTGAACTCGGCGCCGACCCGCAGCGGGCGCACCAGCCGGCCGTGGAACAGCGCCGGGTCGACACCTGCGGCACCGACCACCCAGGCTGCCGCGACAGTCCGCAGCAGCCCGGTCAGGGACTCCGAGTCGGTGTCGAGCGAGACCACCGGCACGTCGCAGACGGTGGCGGTGAGCGCGCCGAGCACCTGCCCGGGGCCGACCTCGACGAAGAGCGCCACGTCCGCGGCGGCCCGGGTGACCGCCTGGCTGAACCGGACCGGCTCGGTGATCTGCCGGTGCAACAGCGCGGGCAGGTCGGCGCCGGCCTCCAGTACGGCACCGGTCACGGTGGACTCGATCCGCCTGCCGACCGGCCCGAACGTCTCGCCGGACAGCGCCTTGACGAACTCGTCCGCGGCCGGGGCGACCAGCGGCGAGTGGAACGCGTGTGACACCCGCAGCCGGGTCGCGGTCAGGCCCGCCTCCCGGGCGCGGCGCCCGGCCGCCTCGACGGCGTCGGCCTCACCCGCGATCACGGTCTGTGCGGGCCCGTTGTAGGCGGCGACCACCAGCGGCAGGCCTTCAATCAGGGCGGCGACCGCCTCCGGGGCCGCGGCGATCCCGGCCATCGTGCCGGACTCGCTGTGCGCGGCCATGGTCCGGCCGCGGGTCGCGGCGATCCGCAGGACGGCCCGCTCGTCGAGCGCGCCCGCCCAGTGCAGCGCGGAGATCTCTCCGAGGCTGTGCCCGACCGCGACCGAGGCCTCGACGCCGAGGGCGGTGAGCACCCGCAGCCCGGCCAGCGAACCGGTGACGATCCGCGGCTGGGCGACCTCGGTGGCCACCGCGTCCGCGCCCACCGGAAGCGCGGTACCGGCGTAGACCTCCTCGGCGTCAGCGAACCGGCGCCGCAGCGCGCCGCCGCTGACCCCGCGCCCGGAGCCCTGCCCGGGGAAGAGGAATCCGATCCGGGCCGGGCCGGACACCGCGCCGAGCAGCACGTGGCCGTCGGAGGCGATGAGTGTGGTGGTCCCGGCCGCGACCTGCTCACGCAGCCGGCGCAGCCGCCGCTCGGCGTCCTGCGGCGAGCCGGCGAGCACCGCCGCCCGCAACGGCCGGTCCCGCAGGTCCGCGTGCAGCGTCGCCGCGAGGTCGCCGAGCTGGGCGTACGCGATCGTGGGCAGGAACGTGATCAGCTGGTCGAGCTGGGCGAGCAGGTCGTCGGTGTCGGCCGCGTCCAGCAGCAGCAGCTCGGCGTCCTGCACCGACGAGGCAAGCGCACGGGTCCGGGTGTCCAGGCCGGCACGACGGCGCGGGCGCGGGTTCTCCAGCACCAGGTGGGTGTTGATGCCACCGAAGCCCATCGCGGTGATCCCGGCCCGGACCGGCGCGCCGTCCGGCCACGCCTCGGCCTTGCGCAGCACCCGCAGGGCCGGGGAGTCGCCGGTGAGCAGCTCGTTCGGGTCTACGCAGCCGACGCTCGGTGGCAGGACCTCGTGGTGCACGGCCAGCGCGGCCTTGATCAGGCCGGCCACCCCGGCCGCCGCCTTGGTGTGACCGATCATGCCCTTGATCGAGCCGATCGCGGCGGGCGCGCCGGTCGCGCCCGCGCTCCGGCGGGCCTGCGACAACGCACCGAGCTCGGTGGCGTCGCCGACCTTCGTGCCGGTGCCGTGCCCTTCGAACAGCGAGATCGTCTCGATGCCGAACCCGGCCCGCTCGTACGCGCGGTCCAGGGCGAGCTGGTAGCCGGCCGACTCGGGCCGGGTCATGCCGCCCTTGCCGTCGGAGGAGATGCCCCAGCCGGCGATCGAGGCGTAGACGCGGTGCCCGGCGCGCAGTGCGTCGGACTCCCGCATCAGCACCACCATGCCGCAGCCCTCGCCCGGCCAGAAACCGTTGGCGGCCCGGTCGTAGACGCGCATCTCGCCGGAGGCCAGCGCGCCGGTCTTCGCGAACCCGACGATCTCGAACGGGTCGATGGACAGGTCCACTCCCCCGGCGACCGCCACGTCGACGTCGCCGTCGATGAGCGCCTTGGCGGCGGTGGCGACCGACAGCAGCGACGACGAGCAGGCCCCGTCGACGGTGTAGCCGCCGCCCTTGAGGTCGAAGTAGTTGCAGATACGGCCCGCGATGGTGTTCGACAGCGCGCCGGCCAGGGTGTCCTCGTCGATCGCCGGGAACGGGCCCTTGAAGGTCGCCTCGAAGTCGTCGAGGAAGCCGCCGAGCTGGTCGTCGTCCCAGTTCTGCTCCTTGAGCGCGGCGGCAACCATCCGGCGCACGTACGGCCAGCGCAGTCGCAGCTGGTTGGCCCGGGAGAATTCGCCGGTCAGGCTGTTGCCGACCACCACACCGGTACGCTCGCGCGGCAGCCCCTCGCCCATCGGGAAGCCCGCGTCGGCCAGCGCCATCGCGGCCACGTCCAGCGCCAGCCAATGGGTGAGATCGGTGGCGCGGAACGTGCTGCCGGCCACCTTGTAGGCGATCCGGTCGAAGCGGTAGCCCTCGATCACGGCGGCGTTGCGGGCGTAGAACTTGTCCGGCACCGCCGGGTCTGCGTCGTAGTAGTCGTCGAGGTTCATCCGCACGTCGGGCAGCCGGCGGAAGGCACGGCGCCCGGCGAGCGCGTTCTCCCACAGCTCCTGCGGCGACGTGGCGTCGGGGTAGCGGCAGGACATGCCCACCACGGCGATCCTTGTCATGCCGTGCTCACCTGGTCCTCTCGCGGGGCACCGGCTGGGTGGCCGGTGCGGGACTGTCTGTTGCGGGGTCGGCGTACCGGGCGCGGATGCGCTGCCGCCACACCTCGTAGGCCGGCAGATCGCCGCCGGTCGGCAGGTCGCGCAGCGCCTCGTCGTTGACCGCGGTGGCCTCCGCCGGGGTCAGGCCGCACAGCACCCGGGTGGCGACTTCGTTGTGCGCGACGACTAGGCCGGCCCGGACCCGTGCGCCGGCTGCGAACGAGGCACCCTGGGCCAGCTCCGGCGCGTAGGGACCAGCGGCGTCGCGCAGCCCGCGGAGCTCCGCCTCGTCGGCGCCGCCGGCATAACAGGCGGCCAGGCCGGCGCCGGCGTAGAGGTCGGCCCGGCGGTGCTCCGGGAAGCGCTGCACCAGCGTGTGCAGTAGCGAGGCGTCGGTGCCGGCCACGAACCACATCGCCCGGCCGATGCCCTGGTCGACGACGCGGTGCACGTACCAGGACGGGCCGCCGCCCGGCCAGTCGAGGTGGTCCGGGCGGTGATGGCCGTGCACGTACCGCGCGGTGTGGAAGTAGGCCTGGTGGAAGCCGTAACCGTCGAGGATCAGCCAGCGCAGCACCGGGTCGGCCGCGTAGAGCGTATGGCGGCGGAACGCCGGGATCCGGGCCATCGCCCAGCCCACGCCGACGTAGGCCATGTAGACGTGGGCCTCGGCGCGCCCGCCGAGGAACCGCTCGACGTGCCGGCCGCGGCCGATCGACAGCGCGTCCCGCACGGCCAGCGCCATCGCCGCACCTTCGTAGGCGAACCCGCGGTAGGCGGCGGTCACCGTCTCCAGCCCGTCCTCGGCATCGGCCGGGACCTTGGCCTCGGCCGCGTGGGCGAAGCCGGTGAGAAACGAGCGGCCGACTGTCTCCAGCCGTTCGCGCGCCTCCGGACTTTTCACGTGGAATCCGCGGACGGCCACGCTCGTCTCCGAGACGTCCGGTGTCAGAATACGGCGCCGCAAAGTAGCGACAATACTCATTCGAGCCCCCTGATAAGACGGTCGGAACTCAGCGTCGCAACCATTCCGGAGAATGTCTTCTCCGTTCTTGCCGATATCGGTGACGACATTTCCGGCCGCTCTTCTGCGCGCACGGCGAGCTGCCGTCCCGGCAATACCGGGACGGCAGCGGAATTGTTTCGCTATCTGTGAATGTCGGACGGTACGGCGTCGAAGTGCCGGCGGATCCCCGCACGCCATACCTCGTACTCGGGCGGTCCGTCCGGTCCGGACGCGCTGATCGTGGTCGCCTCGTCGGCCAGCGCGACGGCCTCGGGCACGCTCAGGCCGGTGAGCGCGCCGACCGCGCCGGCGGTGTGCGCCGGCTCGTGCCCGGAGAACGCCCGTGCCTTGGCCGCGAAGACCGCGCCCAGCGCCAGCTGCGCGTGGTGCGGCCCTGCGTCGCGACGCAGGGCGGCCAGGCCCGCCGGATCGCAGCCGCCGGCGAACGTGGCGGCCAGCCCGACACCGCTCCACAGGTCGGCCCGGCGCGGCGCGGAGAACCGGCCGACCGCGGCGGCCACGTCCGGTGCGATGCCGCCGTGGATGAACCACAATGCCCGGCCGATGCCCTGGTCGGCCGCGTGCGGGAAGTAGTCGGCCCGGCCCAGCCACGGGTACGGGCGCAGGGGCCGCTGCGCGGTAACCACGGTCGCGGTGTCGAAGTAGGCCCGGTCGAAGCCGTAGCCGTCGACCGCGAGCCAGCTCATCGTCGGGTAGTAGGGTGTGCCGGTCAGATCCGGCAGGACCGTGCGCCAGAGCGGCCGGGGCAGCCTGGCCATGGCGAACCCGATACCGATGTAGGTCAGGAACGTGTGCGGTACGGCCGGTCCGGAGAGCAGGTCGCGGGCCCGGTGTCCACGCCCGGCGGCCATCGCGTCCAGCACCGTGCAGGCCATCGTCGCCCCCTCGTAGGCGAACCCGCGCATCTCCGGCTCGACCAGCTCCAGCCGCCGTTCCAGCTCCCACTGGTCCCGGGTGTCGATCCCCCACTCGAATCCGCAGATCACCGCCTCCGGGATCGCCTCCAGGCGGCGGGTGGCCGCGGTCTCGGTCACCGGGAAGCCCCGGGCGGCGAAGGTGACCGATCGCAGGCTCGGCGCGAGCGCCAGCCGGCGCAGGGATCCGACGGTGGTGGGCATCTACTGTCCTTCCCTGACGGGTGAGAGGTGGCGGGCGCCGATCAGCCGGGCGGCGGCGTGGGCGCCCCAGGCGGCCGCGTCGACGAGCGCGCCGTCGCCGGTGTGGTGCGCCCGGAACTCGGCGATGACGTCCGCGTCGACCTGATACGAGGCGAGCGCGGTGAGCAGGACCAGCCGGGCCGCGGCCCGGTCCGGTGCGGGGAGCCCGGCGATCAGGTCCTCGCACCAGCGGGTGCTCAGGCCGGTGTCCTCGCCGTGCCAGTCGTGCAGCCGGTCGCGGACCAGCCGGCGCACCGCCGGGGACAGTGTGCGGGCACCGGCGGCCTCGAAGACCCGGCCGGATCTGGCGACCGCCTCGGCGACAACGGGGCTGCCGAGCGCCCAGGTGTCCGCCGGGGTGCCGGCGCCGGGCAGCAGCGGCAGTGCGCGGCCGGGACACCGTGCGTCGCGCAGGGTGGGACGCAGCACGACGCTGAGCCCGCGCTTGAGCCGGCGCCGGGCGTTCCCGCCGAGCCGGGGCGGCAGCAGGAAGTTGCTGAGGAAGACGTTGACCATGCGGCTGAGGTAGTGGAACGTCACGGCGACGCCGATCAGCTCGGCGCGGCCGGCCTGGTCGAGCCAGCCGGGCAGCGCCTGGGCGGCGCCCGGCTCGTGCGCGGTGCGGGCCCAGACCGCGATCTCCCGCAGCCGCGGATCGGTGAGCTGGTCCGGCCGGTCCTGCGCCACCCTCTCGGCGTCCTCCTCGCCGATCAGGTCGTACAGGCCGACGGTGTGCATGTCGGCGCAGTAAGGGCAGATGGTGGCCGTCGACACCGCGGCCGCGACCGTCTCCCGCAGCACGCGGCCGGTGCTGCCGTCGGCGATCAGGGTCTCGCGCATCAGCGTCCAGAACGCGGCGAGCACGTCCGGCGACGGCGAGTGCAGCGCGGCCGGTGGGACCACGAGGCCCATCTCGTCGGCAACCTGCGCGTAGACCTGGGCGACCAGGCCGTTGGCGGCGTCGGCGAGGACCGGCGTCACGAACTTGACCTGTCGCTGCACCACGGATGATGCGACCCGGCTGGCGATCAACGAGACCTCCCCATCGACGAATGCCGCACTGCCAGTATTCGGTTCGTGACCTTCTGCACAACGCGCGGCGGCCACAAGCGCACGAACGGAGAACCGGCACGCGGATCCGCCTACGTGACCGCAAGCCCGAAGATGCGCCGCCCCCGCTCGCCTCGACACGATGACCGGCAAGGAGTGGCCGCGGTGCGGCCCCGTCCGTCCGAGAAGAACCGGAGGCCCTATCCGTGCAACCCGGTACCGACGTCATGGACGCGGCGTTGACGCTGACCATCGAGGCGTTCGCCGACACGATCATCCCCGGGGAGAAACGCTTTCCCGGCGACCGCGCCGTCGCCGGCGCCGCCGAGGGCGGGGGTGCGGTCGCGGCGGGCGCGCTGGTGCTGCTGCGCGACCCGGCCGGCGGCCTTGCCCCGGCCCTGGACTCGCTGGCGGTCTCGCTCAACGATCATGCCACCCGGTACGCCGGCGGGCGCGCGCTGCCGCTCGACGACGACGTGCCGGCGTTCGTCGCGCTGCCGTTCGCCGACCGCACCGCGCTGGTCGAGGAGCTGACCGCGTGGGAGCATCCCGAGCACGAGATGTGGGTCGGCCTCGCGCTGTTCAGCAACATGGCCTTCGACAGCGCCGCGCACCTGCACACCGCGGAGGCGTTCGCCGCCGGGCATCCCGGCCTGCTGACGCTCGGCTACGCCCCGCCCGGCCCGGACGGGGTGTGGCAGTTCCCGAGCTTCTCCTATGGGCGGGAGCTCGCCCTCCCGCACCCCGGCACCACCGCGACCGGGAGCCCGTCGTGAGCGCCGTCGAGCGCACCGACGTGCTGATCATCGGCAGCGGCTTCGGCGGCGCGATCGCGGCCTACCACCTGGCCGCGGGCGGGGCGAAGGTCGTCGTCCTGGAGCGAGGGCCCTGGCTGGACAGCAACGAGTTCGACCACGACTTCAAGCTCGGCTCGTCGTACACCCGGATCTTCGACTTCGTCGTCGGCGACGGGATGAGCGTGCTCGGCGGCAACTGCGTGGGCGGCGGCAGCGTGGTCTACTTCGCCACGATGCCTCGCGCGCCGGGCTTCGTCTTCGACCGGCACGGCAGCATCGGTCGCCGCATGTGGCCGGCCTCGATCAGCCGCGACGTGCTCGAGCCGTGGTACGACCGGGTCGAGGCGTCGCTGCCGATCACGATGCAGACCTGGGACCGGGTCCCCTACGCCGGCGGCCTGTTCGGTGCAGCCTGCGCGCACGCCGGGCGCACCGCGAACCCGGCACCCGCCGCGATCGACGTGGACATGTGCACCAACTGCAACTGGATGATGGCCGGCTGCCGGTTCGACGCCAAGCGCTCGCTGCTGCTCAACTACCTGCCCGCCGCGCTCGCGCACGGCGCGCAGATCCGGCCGCTGCACGAGGTCCAGCGCCTGTCACGTACCGCCGACGGCGGATACCGGGTGCACTACCGCGTCGTCGACGGCGAGGACTACCGGATCCTGCACGACGCCGGGACGATCGAGGCGAAGCTGGTCGTGCTGGCCGCGGGCGCGGGCGCCACCCCGGTCATCCTCGCGCGGTCCGCGCCGGAGCTCGGCGCCATGCCGCACGCGGTCGGGCGGTACTTCTCCGGCAACGGCGAACGGCTGAACACCGCGGTCTTCGACGAGGACCGCATCCGCGACGTGCTCGGGCTCGACCGCGGCGACGGCAGCGCCTACCGCGGTCACCAGATCGGGCGCGGGCCGACCGTTGCGAGCTGGGACCGGCTCGACGCAAGCCTGCCCGAGTACGAGCGGTACTCGCTGGAGCAGCTCTACTTCCCGCCCGGGCTCGGCACGATCCTGGCCCAGGCGCCCGGCGCGGAGCGCGCGAGCTGGTTCGGCGTCCACAAGAAGCAGATGCTGCGGGACTGGCAGTCGTGGATGACGATCTTCACGATGTCCGAGGACGACAACGAGGGCGTGTTCGGGCCGCCACCCGAGACCGGCAACGCCCACCGGCTCTCCCAGCAGATGCTCGGCAACGGCCCACTGCGGTACCGGCCCACGGCGAACACCTGGCGGGGCTGGTCGCTCGCGGACGCGGACGTCAAGGACATCCTCGAACGCGACGGCCTGGCCCGGGTACGGCCGTGGACCAACGACCTGGTCGGCGCGTACACAGTGCACCCGCTGGCGTCCTGCCGCATCGGCGACGACCCGGCCACCTCGGCGCTCGACGACGGCCACGAGCTGCGCGGCCATCCGGGCATCTTCGTCACCGACGGCTCCGCGGTGCCGGGCGCGCTGACCGTCAACCCGGCGCTGACCATCTCCGCGCTCGCCGAGCGGGCGATGCCCGGCATCGTGCGGGCCGCCCGCGCACGCGGCATCGCCGTCACCTACGGCGCCCCGACGCCCGAAGGCGCCACCTCCGCCCGCCGGGCGATCGCCCGCACGGCCTGATCCCGCCGGTCCCGGCCCCGGCACGTCCCGGGGCCGGGACCGGGAAGGAGCCCGATGAGCCCCCTGCTGGCCCAGGGAACCAGGGGCATCACCCTGGCCCACATCCGGCACGTCACGCCGGTACCGCCGGACCGCGCGACTGGGACAGTCGCACGCGTCTACCACGACATGGAGCACGACTTCGGCATGCTCGCGCCCCCGATCGCGCTGCACGCACCGGAACCTGACGTGCTGGCCGGCGCGTGGATCGTCTTCCGCGAGACGATGCTGCCGTCGATGGCCGCGTCCCGGGCGGCGAAGGAGACGGTAGCGGCCGCAGTGTCACTGGCCAACCGGTGCCCGTACTGCGTCGACGTGCACGGCACCACGCTGGCCGGGCTGACCGGCGGCGGCGACGCGCGGGCGCTCGCGGACGGCCGGATCGACCAGATGCGCGACCCGGCGATGCGCGCACTGGCCCGCTGGGCCCGCCGCGACGGCACCGATCCCGCGCCGTTCCCGGCGACCGCGGCCGAGGCCCCGGAGCTGATCGCGACGGTGGTGGTCTTCGAGTACCTCAACCGGATGGTCAACGTCTTCCTGCGTGACTCACCGCTGCCGCCGCTGACCGGGCTGGCCGCCGGGCTTGCCCGCCGGGGCGCGGCTCGGGTGATGGGACGGCTGGCCCGCCGGCGGGCACGGGCGGGCGCGTCGCTGGGGCTGCTGCCGGCACCTGCCGCGCCGCTCGTGCCGGACTGGGCGGCCGGGCAGCCGCACATCGCCGCCGCAATGGCCAGGGCGACAGCAGCACTGGAGACCGGGGCGGCACCGTACGTGGCCGGGCCGGTCCGCGCGCTGGTCACCGCGGCGCTGGACGGCGGCGCACCGGCCGGGGCCGTGGCGGTGGAGACGCTGCCGGAGGCGCTGCGCCCGGCCGGCCGGCTGGCGATGCTGACGGCGCTCGCCTCGTACCGGGTGACCGACACCGTGGTCGGGCAGTTCCGGGACGCCGGGCACGACGACGCCGAGCTGGTGCGCCTGACCGCGTGGGCGAGCTGGTCCGCGGCCCGGCGCGTCGGCACGTCACCGTCGCTCGGGCACTGACCCGGTGCGACCCGGCGGCGCACGCCGGGTCGCACCATGCGGTGTGCGGTCAGCGCGGGTCGCGGGGGCAGTTCTGGTAGACCGCGAGCTGCCAGCGATCGTCGCGCCGGACCAGGATCCACGAGGCCCGGATCGCGGCGCCGGCGTCGAGCTCCTCGGCGCCGGCCGCCAGCACACCGCCTTCGGTGATCACCGCCACCACGCCCGGGCTGAGCACCTTCATCTCGATCGGCCGGCCGGTGACCCGAGTGCCGGCGTACGGGCCCGCGTAGGCATGCGTCATGAACTCGCGGATCGCATCCCGGCCCTGCTGATACCGGCCGGGCAGGATCATCGTGCCGTCCTCGGCGAACAGGTCGGCGAACTCGTCGGCGTCGTGGGCGGCCCAGACGCGGATCATCCGGGCCGGCACCGCGGCGATCGCCGCCTGGTCCTCGGCGGACAGCGCGGCGGGAGCGGTCGGGGTGGTGGTCATCCGGTCTCCTTCGGTGACGGGTCATACTTTCGGCGGGTCGAACAGGCTCGGGAACTTCGTGGTCAGCGCCAGTTCCCCGGCGGTGCGCAGCCTGCCGCGCATGATCAGCAGCACCGCGTGCACGTTGCCGGTGACCAGGCGCAGGAAGTCGACCGCGCCAAGCCTCAGGGTGAGCTGAGGCGTGCCGATCCGGGCAGGTGAGACGGTGCACGTCCCGTTCGCGATGACCAGCTCGTAGTAGTCGAAGCCGCCGTCCGTCCGGCCGCCTATCGACCAGTGGACGACCGCCCGCAGACCGGCGGCGCGGTCGGCCCGGAACACCTCTGGCATGCGCCGGAACACCTCGTCGAGCACCTCGGTACGCCGTGCGCCGTCCATCAACGCCTCGAGCTCGGCCGTTGACGCCGCCTTGACGAACCGCCCGAATCCGTACGGTCCGAGCGCGGCCGGATTGCCCTGGTCAACCGACATCTACATCCCTCTCTGCCGAGCTGGCCGATCGCTTCGATTCTGGTCGGCCGCCCGGGGCGGAACACCTTCCAGGTTGCGGGACCCGGCGCGCTGAGCAACGACGAAGAAGACTTCCCGCACGCGCGCCCGCATGCTCGAACCGCTCCCGTAGACGACCACCTCGCGTGCGAGGGGAGAGGACACCGTCGATGACCGAAAGCAAGCCGATCATCATGGACCTGATCGCGGAGGGCGACGAGCTGGATCGTCTCCTGCGCGATCTCGACGACGCCGGGTGGCGCACGCCCACGCCCGCACCGGGCTGGACCGTCGCCCACCAGGTCGCCCACCTCGCCGCCACCTTCCGGATGGCCGCGCTGGCGGTGGCCGCGCCGGACCGTTTTACGGCGATGACCGCGCAGCTCGGCCCGAACTTCACCGCGAACGTCGATCACGCGCTCGCCGAGTTCGTCGCCGAGCCGCCGGCCGCGCTCTTCTCCCGCTGGCGGGCCGAGCGGGCCCGCACCGAGCAGGCGCTCGCCTCGGTGAGCGCCGACCTGATCGTGCCCTGGCTGGTCCGGCCGCTGCCTGCCTCGGTGCTGGCCGCAGCGGGCATGATGGAGCTGTTCGGGCACGGCCAGGACATCGCCGACGCGCTCGGCCACCAGCGCCGGTACACCGACCGGATCGGTCACCTGGTCGCGTTCGGCGTACGGACCTGGGATTTCGGGTACGCCACGCACGGTCTGACGGTGCCGGCGGAGCCGATGCACTTCGCGCTGCGGGCACCGTCCGGCACGCTCTGGGAGTTCGGTCCGGCCGACGCACAGCAACGGGTCAGCGGCCCGGCGGCCGACTTCTGTCTGCTTGTCACGCGCCGCCGGCACCGTGACGACCTGGCATTGCGCGCCGAGGGCGACGAAGCCGACAGGTGGCTGTCGATCGCGCAGGCGTACCGCGGTCCGGCGGGTGAAGGCCGCCGGCCGGGACAGTTCGCCACGGCCGCCGAACCGGTGCGCTGACCGCTGGACGCCGGGCGGGCCTGTCACGGACCGCCCGGCGTCGCAGTGCCTCAGCCCTCGTCGCCGACCGGGCGGAACCGCAGGGCGGCGTGGTGATCTCTGGCCATCCGGCCCATGGCGGTCAGCGCGACCTCGAACATCAGCCCGCGGACGACGGCGGCCGCACGCTCCCCGCTGGTCGGTGCCGCCGGGACGAAGTCCAGTTCGCCCTGCGCGAGCCCGTCGGCCGCCTCGGCGTACGGCATGAAGAAGTCGATCTCGCAGGTGGAGCCGAGACGCTTCAGCGCGGCGAGCACCTCGACCAGGTGTTTGCGGGGCAGCGCGTCGGCCTCCAGCGACCAGCCCATCCGGTGGACGAGCGCGTCGACGTCGGTCCGGGCCGCGTCCGCCTCCGGGCCGTCGGTCTCCTGGTCGTCCGCGGCGACCGCCGCCTCCATGACCCGGTAGAGGTCGGGCAGCGGCAGCCTGCCGTCCTCGATGGAGTTGAGCAGCAGCCGGACCGAGGACAGGTCGAGTCCGGCCATCACGGTGAGCGTGCGGATCAGGCGCAACCGGTTCACGTGTCTCTCGCCGTAGGAGGCCTGGTTGCGGTTGGTGGGCTGCCCCGGTGGGAGCAGCCGCTCGCGGAGGTAGAACTTGATGGTTCCCACAGGTGTGCCCGTGCGCCGGCTGAGTTCCGAGATTCGCATGGAGCTCCCCAGCTCGAGATCGATCGGCTGAGCCGATTGTCGCATCGACATACGTTCACGGCACAACGATGATCAGGCCGCCAGCCGGTCGAGCTCGCGGCGGCGTGCCAGCGCCCACTCCCGCGCGTCGAGCAGGGCGAGCAGCACCGGCGGGTCCAGGTCGCGCGCGGGGTTGAGGTCCATGTCGATGTCGAACCGGGTGCCCCCGCGAATACACAGTGGACCACACGTCCCGACCCAGACCTCCTGCGGCGCTCCGGGTGATCCGGGACGCCCACCGCGCGAGGGCTCCGCGACCGCCTGCGCGAGCAGGAACCACGAACCGGCGGGCACCTCGTCGAAGAGGTAGGCACCGGGTCCGTCGAGCACCGCGCACCGCACCGGCTGCCCCTCGGGGATCCGGTCGGCGAAGAGCCCGACGAACACCGGCCCGGACTGCTCCCCCGGGCCGCGGATCACGCCGGCGACGCGGGCGGGTACGTCCACCTCCGGGCCGAATCGGGTGTCGACGGTGATCTCCGGCGCGAACCCGGCAAGCCGCCGGTACGCGGTCGGTGACATCCCGACGCTGCGGCTGAACCGGGAGCTGAACGTACCGACGCTGTTGTAGCCGACGCACAGGCTGATGTCGGCCACGTTGAGCGAGGTGGACACGAGCAGCGTCTTCGCCCGCTGCAGGCGCAGCGCGGAGAGGAATCGCCCCGGGGAGACGCCGGTGGCCCGCTGGAAGACCCGGGAGAAGTGGAACTTGCTGAACATGGCCGACCGGGCCAGGTCTTCGACGGTGATCTGCTCACCGAGGTTCATTCGCATGGTGGTGATGGCGCGCCTGACCGCACGCTCGGCCGACTCGTCCACGGGGCCTCCGATTGAGCATGAACTTGGGGTACGGCCAACGGAGTCCAGTGCGCCGATGCACCGAGCGCCCCCACGGGCCGCGTCACACAGAAATAGCGAGAAAATTGATGGGAGAACGCCGTTATTAGTAGTCGGCTGACTCGCGTATTAGCCCATTCACTCTCGCCGCGCTCTATCCGGAGTCGACGGTAGCGGAGCCCGTCGCGCTTAGCAACGCCTTGCGTACCCGTTGTGTCGGACAGTGTCACCAGCAGGTAAACGCGCCCTGACCAGACCTGGCGCTGCCGTACACCCGGACGCCCCTTCGGGCAAAATGGAAACTGATGCTTGCCAATCTTTAATCGGGCTTCTCACCAGCGACAAGGTGCCACGTTACTATCCGGTACGGCACGGGTGAGGGCCGGCACGGACGGCCATCGCCCATTCCCGAGAATAATCGCCGAAGACGACCATCTTCGTCATACGGTATAAGCGCCACTAATCCGGACTTTTGCCCACCCCGGCGCCCGCGCAACGTGGAAGATGCCGCTACCACGCCGCGTCCGTACCGTCGGATGAGATGAACGACAGACCCTCCACTCAGGAGATTCCCATGGAGAAACGCTGCCCGTACCGGCTCGACGTGACCGGTCAGGACGTGCACGGTGAGGCTCAGGAACTGCGCCAGCAGGGCTCCGGGATCGCGATGGTCACCCTGCCGGGCGACGTCCGCGGCTGGGTCGTGGTCGGTCACGACCTGGCGAAGGAACTGCTGACCAGCCCCAAGGTCTCGAAGAACCCGCGCATGCACTGGCCACAATGGATCAACGGCGAGATCGGCGCCGACTGGCCGCTGGCAAGCTGGCCGACGATGGAGAACATGACGACCGCCTACGGCCAGGAGGCGCAACGGCTGCGCCGGCCGGTGGTCAAGGCGTTCACCCCCAAGCGGGTGCGCTCGATGCAGCCCTATATCGAGCGGACCGTCGCCCGCCTGCTCGACCGGCTCGCCGAGACGCCGCCCGGCGAGGTCGTCGACCTCAAGCGCAATTTCTCCTACCAGCTGCCGGCCACCATCATCTGCGACCTCTTCGGTGTCCCGGAGGCCGATCGTGCGACGGTGCTGCGCGGCGGCGAGAAGACCCCGGACTCCTCGCTCACCCCGGAGGAGGCCGAGGCGAACATCCGCGACTGGACCGAACAGTTCTCCAAGCTCATCCAGGCGAAACGGGAACACCCGGGCGACGATCTGACGAGCGAGCTGGTCAACACGACAGGCGAGGAGCGCCTCACCGACAGCGAACTGATCGGCACGCTGTTCGTGGCGCTCGGCGCGGGCTCGGAGACCGTGATGAACCTGGTCACGCACGCGGTGCACAAGCTGCTCACCCACCCGCAGCAGCGGGCCGCGGTCGAGGAGGGACGCGCCACCTGGGACGACGTCATCGAGGAGACGCTGCGCCTGGAGTCGCCGCTCAACATGTTGCCGCTGCGGTTCGCGGTCGAGGATCTGGAACTCGACGGCGTGACCGTCCCCAAGGGCGACCCGATCCTGATGGGGTACGGTGCGATCGGGCGGGACCCGTCGATCCACGGCGACTCCGCGGAGGACTGGGATATCAGCCGGCCCGAGAAGGAGCACCTGAGCTTCGGCTTCGGCACGCACTACTGCTTCGGCGCTCCGCTGGCCCGGCTGGAGGCGCAGATCGCACTGCCCGCGCTGTTCGCCAGGTTCCCGGGCATCGAGCTGGCGGTCAAGACCGAGGAGCTGGAGTCGCAGGGCACGTTCATCATGAACGGGCACAAGACATTGCCGGTCATCCTGGACGGGGCTGCGGTCACAGTCGCCTGACCCGCACGCGGAGAAGCCCCGGCCGGATCGTACCGGCCGGGGCTTCTCCGCGTGGTCTCAGCCGGTCGCGGCCTGCCGGTCGCGGTCGGCTCCGCCCATCACGCGCGCGGCCAGCACCACCCCGACCATCAGCGGGATGATGGCGGCGAACGTCCAGGTCATCCCGATCGCCTGGGCGAACCAGCCGATCAGGGCCGGGCCGGCCAGGATGCCGGCATAGGTGAACGTGGTGACCCGGGAGACGAACGTCGCCGCGCCCGGCCCGTCACCGCCGGCGGCGCCGACCGCGCTGAAGATCAGCGGCACCAGAACCGACATGCCCGCACCCAGGATGGCGAAGCCCACGATCGTCACCTGCTGCGAACGGCCGAGGACCACGACCAGCAACCCCGCCACCGCGATCACGCCGCTGGCCCGGAACATCGACACGTTGCCGAACCGGGCGGTGAGCCGGTCGCCGAACAGCCGCCCGGCGGTCTGGAAAACGGTGAACGCGGTGTAACCGAGCGCCGCCACCGCAAGCGTGGCACCGCGATCCTCGTGCAGGAACACGCCGCTCCAGCTCACCACCGCGGCCTCGCCCAGCATGATCGTCAAACCCATCAGCCCGAAGATCAGCACCGGGCCGGTCCATCCGCTGCGCCAACCGGCACCCGGCGGCTTCGAGCCGTCCGGCGCACGCCGCACCCGGTCGACCGACGCGGGCAGCAGCCACAGCGAGGCGACCAGCCCGGCGATCAGCAGCACGCCGCCGACGACCAGGAACTGCCGCAGCGTCGGGATGCCGGCCCGGATGACGCTGGCACCGCTCGCCGAGGCGATGACCGCGCTGATGCTCCACGCCGCATGGCAGCTGTTCATCATCGGCCGGCCCCGGAGGCGTTCGACGGTGACCGCGTGAGCGTTCATCGCCACGTCGAGCGTGCCGTGCACCATGCCCAGCAGCACCACCCCGACGGCGAGCACCACCACGTTCCCGGCCGCGCCGATGCCGACCAGCACCAGCGGCATCAGCAGCAGCGTCATCCGGATCACCCGCACGCTGCCGAAACCCGCCACCAGCGGGCCGACGAACTGCATGGTCAGCAGCGCGGCGGTGCCGAAGCAGGTCATCACCAGTCCGAGCCGCGCGTCGGTGAGCGCCAGATCCGCCTTGATCGACGGGATCCGGACGATATAGGTCGCCAGCATCAAACCGTTGATGAAGAAGACCGCGGTGATCGCCCACCGGGCGCGCCGGACCGCCGCACCGGACGGGCCCGCCGGGTCAGCCGGTACGCGCAGCGTGTCCGGCCTCGTTTCGTTGACCATGCTCGACCTCCGTGTCAGTGAGTGTTTTTCAACCTGTCCCAACCTGGTCACGGCCAGGCCCATGAACACGGCTTCGGCGTAGAGGAGCAGCCAGGTTGAAAAATGCTCAGTGGGTGATGCCGCGGATCAGCGCCGCGCCTCGATGAGGGCCGCCAGCCGGTCGGTCAGCTCGGTCTTGCGGCCGATCCGGCCGGCCTCGGCCAGCAGATCCGCGCCCCAGTGCTCCCAGAGACCGGCCAGGCGTGAGGTGATGAGCACGGTCTCGACGGACTGGTCCGCCAGGGTGGTGCGGATTCCGACGGCGTGCCGGCCGTCCCCGCCCGCACGGTCCAGCAGCTGCCTGTCGAACTCGACGACGACGGTGCCGGCCGGCAGGTCCGGCAGGTCCCCGCCGGCGCCGATCACCACGAGCGAGCCGTCACCGTGCGCCGCGGCCGCCTGGGCGATCTCCGCGCGCACGTCCACCTCACGCACCCGTGCGGTGTGCTCCGAGATCTCCCGCGCGAACTGCGGCCAGCTCCAGAACTCCACGTCACGGACCGCCCGCCAGCCGACCTCGATCACCGGCTCCGGGAATTTGGCGAGGAACTGCAGCATGTTCTCGGTGAAGGTGGCCATCCGGTCGCCCATCGGGCGCTCGTGCGGCCACTCGACGATCCACGCGTCCGGGGCATAACCGAACGTCAAGCCGTGCCGCGCCCCGCGGAACGCGATCTCGATGTCCTCCGCGCCCCACTGCACGAACGCCTCGTCGAACCCGCCGATCCGCCGGAAGTCGTCGGCGCGGACCGAGCAGTTGAATGTGAAGAACAATTGCCAGGGCAGCGGGTCACGGCCGAGGTCGTACCCGGCCGCGGCCAGCCGGTCCTCGCGCCCGTCCCGGAACTCCGGGTTGCCGGCGAAGCGCCGGGCGACCTCGTCCAGCGGCGCCTCGTCCATCGCCTCCGCCAGGCCGGCCAGCCGGGCCAGGTTGGCACCGAACCCGTGCCCATGGCCGATCACCATCCGGTGCGCGGCGGGATCCTCGTGCGCCGCCAGGTGGGCCCGCGCCAGCCCGGGTCCGGGCATCGCGCCCGCGTCCAGGAAGACCAAGACCGGCGCCGAAGCCAGCCGCGCGCCGGCGTTGCGCGCGGTGCTGGCCCGGAAGCCGAGATCCTCCTGGACGTGGTACTGCAGCGGCAGGCGGCCGACGAAGGACTCGACGATCTCCGCGGTGCCGTCCGATGACCCGTCGTCGGACACGATCACCTCGAACCGATCGTGCGGCAGGTCCTGCAGGCTCAGGTGGTGCAGCTGCCGCCGCAGCAACGGGCCACGGTTGTACGTGGTGACGATGATCGACACTGCGGGGTTCACTGGCTTCTACGACCCTTTCCGGTCCGTGCCGGGCAGTCCGGCGAAGTCCGCGATCAGTGACCAGTACGCCTCGGGGTTCTCCTCCTGGGCCAGATGGCCGGAGTCCGGCACCCAGGCGCCCGTCACGTGGCGGACGCCCGCCGCCTCGAACCCCTTGACGTGCGGCTCGAGCGAGTGGCCGGCGGGCTTGGTGCCGTGCAGGTAGAGCAGCGGCACATCGATCGGTGCGGTCACCGCCTCGTTGTCCCGGGTGTCCTGCTCCATCGCCCGGTACCAGGAGAATCCGGCGCACAACGCGCCCTCGGCCCGGTACGCGGCCACGTGCGACTGCCGGGACTGCTCGGTGATCCGGGTGCCGTCGCCGGAGAGCACGTCGTACCAGTGGTCGAGGAACGGCCGCTCCCGGCCGCGGACCAGGATCTCCGGCAGGTCTGGCTTGGCGTTGAAATGGAAGTGCCACATCGACGGGTCCCGGACCGCGACCTCCCAGGGGAACACGCCCGGCACCACGACGTGCAGGATCACCGCACGGGCGAGGCCGGTGACGTGCCGCAGGTAGGCGTAGGTCACCATGCCGCCGACGTCGCCGCCGACGAGCGTCACGTCCTTCAGGCCGAGAACCTGGAAGACCTCGTGCAGCCGTTCGGCGATCGCCTTCTTGGTGCCGTCGGTGGGGTCGCCCGTCGAACCGCCGATGCCCGGCAGATCGATCGCGATCGCGTGTGCCGTCGGTGCCGCCAGCCGCAGCATCCGCTCGTAACTCGACCAGGAGGTCGGGAACCCGTGCAGGAAGACGACCGGTGGCGCGCCCGGCACACCGGCCTCGACGACGTGCACGGATGAGCCACCGGCCTCGATCTGCCGGTGCCGAAGCGTACCGTCCATGTCTGCTCTCCTCACTGGCATCACCGGTCGGTGCTCACAGGTAGGGCGTGTTCGGCGCGAGACCGCACAGCACCCGGCCGTACAGCTCGATGTTGGTCTCGGGGAAGGTGAGTGCGTGCATCGCCATCGCGTCGAGGTTGCGCTGGATGCGCTGGATCGGGACGTTCTCGTAGATCGACGAGGCGCCGCTGGCGGACGCGAGCAGGTGCACCGCCTGTTTCGCGAGCTGGGCGATCCGGCCGAGCTGGACGCGTGAGTAGACCCGCTCCTGCTCGCTCCACGGCGTGCCGGCCTGCGCCTTCGCGTCGATGAGCGCGGCGAACGCGTGGGCGCGCATCTCCGCCTCCTCGGTCAGCAGCGCGGCCTCGCCGACCTTGAGGTGCGTGATCGGCGCGTCGCGCTGGCTCGTCCAGGCGGTATAGGTGATCGGCCGGCCGGGCAGCCGGTCGAGGAACGTCTCCATCGCGTACTTCGCGGCGCCGATGGTCTGCCCGGCCGTGGCCGCGGTGGACGTGACGAGCAGCGGGATCTCGTAGATGCCCTTGCCGGTGTTGCGCACCGACCGGCTCTGCGGGCTGAACAGGTCGGACTGGGCCACCACCCGGGCGGCGGGCACGAACACGTCGGTCGCGGACGTGGTGACGCTGCCGGTACCGCGCAGGCCGGTGACGTACCAGTCGTCGACGATCTTCAGATCGGAGACCGGGATCAGCGCTGTCATCGGCACCGCGTGCTCGGGCGGGCCGTCGAGCATGGCGGCACTGAACGCGTAGTGGCTGTGCAGCACTCCGGTGCTGAACCGCCACCGGCCGTTGTAGAGGTAGCCGCCGTCGACGGGCGTCGCGGTACCGGTCGCCGAGATGCTCCCGCAGACCCGCACGTCCGGCGTGGCGAAAACCTCGTCCTGCACCTCGTCGGGGAAACGCCCGACTATCCAGTTGATCAGCGACCAGACCGAGAGGCAGAAGGCCGCGGAACCGTCACCGCGGGCGATCTCCGCGTGGACGTCGACGAGGGTACGCGCGTCGCTCTCGAAGCCGCCGTACTGCTGCGGGACGCGCATCCGCAGCAGGCCCGCCGCCTCCATCCCGGCCAGCACGTCGTCCGGCAGCCGCCGGTTCTCGTCGATCCACCGGGACCGCTCGCGCAGCAGCGGCACGAGCTCTCCCGCTCGCCGGACGAGTTCCTCGCGCACCGGCACCGCCGTGTCCTGCATGCTGTCCTCCTGAGGCCGAACGGATGAGGGGCGGGACGAGCGCACACCGCGTCATCCCGCGCCGTCGATTTTCCGAGCCGCGCGGGAGCCGCCGCATCTTCACGATTGCCGTCCGGCCGGCGGGCCGGATCAGCCGACGTCGGCCAGGCCGACCAGGTTGCCCTGCGGGTCGGTGAAATGGCCGACGACAAGGCCGCCACCGGGCGCGGAGACCGGGCCGAGCAGCCGGGTGCCACCGAGCTTCTCGGCCGCCTGGAGCGCGGCCTCGACGTCCGGCACGCCGACGTAGAAGAGCGCCCGGTTGCCGAAGCCCGCGCCGCCGCCGATGCCGCCGGGAATGCCGGGGGTCTCGCTGTCCGGCCCAGCGGCCATGAACCCGTACTGTCCCGGCGCCGAGACGCCCTCGGCGGTCTGCCCGCCGGTCTCGAAGGACCAGCCGAACAGTTCGCCGTAGTAGTCACGCAGGCTGTCCGGGTCGGGCCCGATGATCTCGAAGTGCACAACCGGTCGTCCCATGATCCGCTCCTTGTCACCGAGAGTCGCTCGGCGCCCTCGTCGTCACCGCGTACAACCTATTAGGATCGGTTGTTATAAACAACCACGCGGAGTTTTTTTACCACCGCGGCGCGGCAGACAGGCTGACCGCGCACCATCTCGCACCGAGGAGCCGTCCGTGCCGACCAGCCGCAGCTACCACGACGCCTGCGGGATAGCCCGCGCCCTGGACGTCCTCGGCGAGCGCTGGGCGCTGCTGATCGTCCGGGAGCTGCTGTTCGGCCCGCAGCGCTTCGCCGAGCTGCGCGCCGCCCTGCCCCAGGCCAGCAGCAACATCGTCACCGACCGGCTGCGCGAGCTCGTCGCGCAGGGCGTGGTGGCCCGGCGGCAGCTGCCGGCACCGGCCGCCTCCTGGGTGTACGAGCTGACCCCGCGCGGCCGCGAGGCGGAACCGGTCGTGCTCGCGCTCGGCGACTGGGGCGGCGGCCTCCCGCCACGGGACGGCACCGCCGCGCTCAGCGCCGTCTCGATGCTGATCTATCTGCGGTCGGCGGCCCGGACCGACCCCGCACGGCCCGCGGTCTACCGGATGCAGCTCGGCGCCCAGGTCTGGACGCTGCGGTCGGCAGACGGCACCGTGCACATCACTCAGGGCGAGCCGGCCGGGTGCGACGCCGGGCTGGCCACCGATCCGCGCACGCTCAACCGCCTGCTCGGCGACCTGGCCGAGATGGACGCCGCGGAGCAGGCGGGTCTCGCGGTCGTCACCGGGGACCGGGCCGCATTGCACCGGCTGCTCGGCGCCGTCACCGTCTGAGCCACGGGGCGCACCGGTGGCCGCCGGACCGCGGTGGTGCCACGGCCCGCCGGTCACCGCACGGAGGGTGTCAGCCCCGGTCCGCCGACCGGGTGCGGAGCAGCGCCCCGCTCACCACGAGCGTGACGAGGGCGATGATCGCGCAGGCCACGAAGCCGGCGCGGTAGCCGCCCTCGTCACCCGTCGCGACGCTCGAGAAGGACGCGATAACGGTGATCACCACCGCCACGCCGAACCCGCCGCCGGACTGCAACGCCGCGGTGTTCAGGCCGGACGCCACCCCGGCGTGCGCGCGCGACACCCCCGACAGCGCCGCCGTGGCCGCGGCGACGGTGGCCACGCCCATGCCCGCGCCGAAGATCGCCAGACCGGCGAACGTGTCGAGCCGCCACTGACCGGTCGCCACGGTGACGAGCAGCAGCAGCGCGCCTGCGGCCATCGCCACCATGCCGCCGCCGACGATCACCCGCGCGCCCCAGCGGGTGACGAGCGCGTGCCCGGCGTAGGCGCCGATCGTCGCGCTCAGCGGCATCACCACCTGGCGCAGGCCGAAGTCCCACGCCGAGAAGCCCAGGAACGTCTGCGCGTACTGGCTCATCGTCACGGACAGCCCGAACGGCAGCATGCCGACCGCGAGCATCGCCACATTCCCGCCGACGAGTGACCGGGACCGAAGCAGGCCCAGCGGCACCAGCGGCGCCTTCGACCGGCTCTCGATCGCCACGAACGCCGCGAACAGCAGGACCGCACCGGCCAGCAGCGCCAGAACGCGGGTGCTGAGCCACCCGGCGGCCGGCACCAGCACGATGGCGTAGAGCAGCAGCACCAGCCCGCCGGTACTGGTCACGGCGCCGGCCAGGTCGTAGGTGCGAGGCTGGTCCCGGTCGCGGCTCTCCGGCAGCAGCATCGGTGCGAGCACCAGCATGACCAGCGCGACCGGGACATTGACCAGGAACACCCACTGCCAGCCGAGCCCGGTCAGCGCGCCGCCGACGAGCAGCCCGGTCACCGCGCCGAAACTGGCGATGCCCGCCCAGCCGGCGAGCGCCTTGTGCCGGTCCGGCCCGTCCGGGAACGTGTCGGTCAGGATGGCCAGCGCGGTCGGCGCCATCAGCGCCGCCGACACGCCGTGCAGCGCGCGGGCGGCGATCAGCACGCCCGTGCTCCAGGCGAACCCGGACAGCAGCGAGATCAACAGGAACAGTGCGGTGCCGGCCAGGAACATCCGGCGGCGGCCGAGCAGATCGGCGGCGCGCCCGCCGAGCAGCAGCAGGCCGCCGAAGGTGAGCAGGTTGGCACTGAGCACCCACTGCGCGGACACAGGAGACATCCGCAGGTCGGCGCTGATCGCCGGGAGCGCGAGGATGACGATCTGCGAATCGAGAATGATCATGAAGTTGGCGGCGCAGAGCAGCACGAGCGCCGCCCAGCGGCGCGGATGTGGCACGACGAGGGATGGGGAGCCCAGGGACGGTGATGCGACCATGACTGTCCTTTGTCGAGAATTGCCAGCGACTTCCGTCGATTCCGGAAGTTCGATCACGCATGGTGGCACGCCCCGGCGGAGCGGTCTTCTTCCATCGTGCGCAGTTGCGGTACCGCACGCTGGAAGGTGCGTGCGGACCCGGATCGGCGGCAGCGTGATCGGCACACCGTCGAGAGGACGACCCATGGCGCACACGACCGTGATCCGGTACACCACGAGGCCCGAAGCGGCCGACCTGAACGCGCAGCTGGTGGAGAAGGTCTTCGTCGAGCTGGCCCAGGCCGCGCCCGCCGGGGTGCGGTACACGACGTTGCGGCTCGGCGACGGGTCGCAGTTCGTCCACGTCCTGACCAGCGAGGACGACGGCAACCCGCTGGCCGGTCTCCCCGCGTTCCGACAGTTCCAGGACGGCATCCGCGAGCGGTGCGCCGAGGCACCGCAGTTCAGCCCGGCGACCGTCGTCGGCGCGTACGGCTTCTGACACGCCGCCGCCCCGGGGAGGCGGCCCGGGGCGGCGGTGGCACGGGGATCAGCTTGCGTGAGCGGGCGCGGCCAGCCACGACTCGCCCGGCCGGGGGCGGCGGATCGCGTGGCGCAGGACGCGGGCCACCATTGCCGGGCGCATCAGCGCGGACGGCGGGTCGAGCAGGCCCGCCACCCGCATGAAACCCTCGGTGACCTTGGCGTCCTTGGTCGCCGCGTACTGCAGCCGGGCCATGTAGGCGTTGCCGATGCGTACCTTCATCGGCCGTGGCCCCTCCACCCCGGGGAAATCCAGGTCACCGGTGACCGAGACCTCCCACGGCGTGTCGATGATCCGCGCGGCCGCGGCGAAATACGTGGCCGCGTCCGGCGTCCCGCCGCGGCGCAGCTCGTCACGCAGCGCGATCGCCTCCATCGCGGCCACCGTCATGCCCTGCCCATAGACCGGGTTGAAGCTGCACAACGCGTCACCGATGAGCAGGTAGCGCTCCGGGAACCGGCGCAGCCGCTCGTACCGGCGGCGCACGCTGACCGGGAACCGGAAACTGACCGCGTCGTTCAGCGGCTGCGCCTCGCGCACCGCCCGGTAGACGTCCGGGATCGGCAGCGTCCGGGCGAACTCGAGAAAGCCCTCGTCGTCGGTCGGCGGATGGTCGCCGAGGATGCCGGTCAGCGACAGGTTGATAACGCCCGGGCCGATGGTGCCGAAAAACGCGCCCCGGGGATGGGCGGGCGAGGCGACCGGATTGATCGAGTAGACGCCCTCGCCGAGCATCCCCGGCTCCATCTTGTAGTGCCGTGTCGTGTACGCCATCCCGATCTTGACCCTGTCCTCCTCCGGCCGCGGATAGCCCAGCTCCGCCAGCCAGGCGGGCGTCCGCGAGCCGCGGCCGGTCGCGTCGACCACCAGATCCGCGTCGTACACCCGCTCCTGGCCCGGCGCGTCGTGGGACACCACCCGCGCGCCCAGGATCCGCCCGCCCGCCGCGTCGGCCACGATGCCGGCGATGTCGTGGCGCTCCAGGAACGTCACGTTCGGCAGCGCCGCGACCCGGGCCCGGATGTGCGCCTCCAGCATCGGGCGGGGCGCCATCACCGACAGCAGCCCGGTCCGGGCGATCCGCGCCGGCCGGCCGTTGAGATACCAGCGCATCTCGCCCAGGTCGCAGCTCGGGATGCCCGCCTCGGTCAGCCCGTCGGTCAGCCCGGGGAACAACTCCTCCAAAATCAGGTGCCCGCGCGCGTGCAACGCATGCGCGTGCACGGCATGCGGTGCGCCCCGGCGCGTCCCGGTGACGCCGAGCACCACATCCCGGTCGATGATCAACACTTCGTCGTAGGACTCCGACAGCACCCGGGCGGCGAGAATGCCGCCCATGCTCCCGCCCAGCACCACTGCCCGTTTGCCGACCCGACTGTCCATTGCGGTCTCTCCCGTCCGGTTCAGGTCACGCATCGGCGAGCAGGCGAGCAAAGGCACGGACATCGGCAACGAACAGGTCCGGCTCCTCCATCGCGGCGAAATGGCCGCCGTGGTCGTACTCCGTCCAGTGCACGATCCTCGGCAGATCACGCTCGGCGAACCGGCGGATGGCCACGAACGCCGCATGCGGGAAGACCGCCACCCCGACCGGCACCGGTACGGCCGGGTAGCGCCCGGTCAGCGCGTTGATCGGCAGCTGGTCCGCGCTCTCGTAATACATCTGGTTCGACGAGCCGGCCGTGCCGGTCAGCCAGTAGATGGTCGCGATGGTCAGCATCAGATCCCGGTCGACCGCCTCCTCCGGCACCTTCACCGCGTCGGTCCAGTCCATGAACTTCTCGACCACGTAGGCGAGCTGGCCGACCGGCGAGTCGTTGAGCGCGTAAGCGACCGTGTGCGGCCGGGTGGAGTGCAGCTTCATCGTGCCGGACAGGTGGTCGAGGAACCGTTGCGAGTGCGCCATCCGCGCCTGGTCCCGCTCGTTCAGATCGACCAGGTCCGCCGGGTCCTCGCTGGGCGTGGTGGCGAGCATGTTCAGGTGTACGCCGCTGACGTGCTCCGGGTCGACCAGCCCGACCATCAGCGAGACCGGCGCGCCGAAGTCCCCGCCCTGGGCGATATATCTGTCGTAGCCCAGCCGGTGCATCAGCTCCGCCCACGCCGAGGCCACCCGCAGCAGCGTCCACCCGGTCCCCGGATGCGGGCCCGAGAACCCGTACCCGGGCATCGACGCGATCACCACGTGGAACGCGTCGGCCGGGTCACCACCGTGCGCCCGCGGGTCGGTCAGCGGCCCGATCACGTCCAGGAACTCCGCGACCGAGCCGGGCCAGCCGTGCGTGATGAGCAGCGCGCGGGCCCCCGGCTCCGGGCTCCTGGCGTGCAGGAAGTACACGGTCGCGCCGTCGATCTCCGTGGTGAACTGCGGATACGCGTTCAGTCTCGCCTCGGCGGCGCGCCAGTCGTACCCGCTCGCCCAGTACTCCGCGAGTTCCCGGAGATAGGCGGTCGGCACACCCCGCTCCCACCCCGTCTCGGGCAGGCTCTCCGGCCATCGGGTGCCGGCGATACGGCGCCTGAGGTCGTCCAGCTCCGCCTGCGGCGTGTCGATCCTGAAGGCTTTCACAACGGCTCCTCACGTCGGGCCCGCACTCCCCCGGCCAGCCGTCCGCACGGCCCCTCCAGGGCGCGATCTCGCACCGACGCTATGCGTGCACTCGCCCGCCTTCATCTTCGTGAGTGCCCACTCCGTCCCGGCACTTCCTCAGCACCCCGTTCCCCTTCGGCCGGCCCTTCCGGGTTACTCGGTCGCCGGAACAGATCACCGTCCAGATGCCGGCGTCAGTCGTCCGCGGACACCGGCCGCCCATCCTCACCGAACCGCCGCAACGCGAGAGGTCACCCCGCCGTCGACATGCAGCACCGTAACCGTGGGGGTGCTCGCGGCCGATGGACGGTGCCGGGCCGCCCCGCGCTCCTCCCCGTGCCGAATCAGCGTCGGTGACACCGGCTGCCAGCGCACCGTGCCGCCATTCTCCCGCAGAGAGATCAGGCATTGCTCCCGATCCAGATCCTCCGGCCGTAACGCCAGCGCCCCGCCCGCCGGCAGGCGGTCTCCGTGTGCAGGCGCAGCAAGCAGTGGAGTTCCGGATCGTCACCTGAGGTCGCGGCCACCTCGTTGATCTCCGCCAGGCGCGCATCCGCGATCGCCGACCGGGCGCTCGGCAACCGCCGTGGCTTTGCGACCTTCGCCGCCGGGTCATCGGCCGCGGTCAGATGCCCGTCCGCGACCGCCCGCCGATACAGGCACCGCAACGCCGCCACCAGCGACTCGACCGCGCCCTGACCACCGCGGCCGTTGCGCCGGCGTACCACCTGCCGCTTGATGTCCTCGATCAGCTTCTCGATCTCCGACGGGCTCGGCTCGTCGATGCGCCGCTCCACCCAGTCCTGCAACAGATCCGCCGGCGAGACCCCCATCCGGTCCAGCATCAACCGGACCGCCTCGACCTCCGCCCGGCCGGCCCGCGGTCAAGACACCTCACCGCCGAACGCCACCTCATGTACCGGGGCAACCATCGCATCCAGCACCACCGGCGGATGAACGATCAGCCGCGCCACGGACGGGTTCGCGACCAGCAAGACACGATCGCCCTTCCGGAGCCGCACCCACCGCCGCGCTGAAGACGGCAACATCAGATGCCCGGCAGCGGTGATCCCGAAGACACCACCCGGATCCACCGACACGACCAGCAGGCCACCGGACTCCCAGATGCCCAGCCGCGTGCCCGGCACCCACCCGAGCACCGCCAACAGCGCACGATCGGAAATCCGACCATTGGCGCCCAGGGTGCAGAGGCCATACACCGCATCGCGCTCACGAACGAGCGGAAACGACGCCAACGGCAGCGGATTCCGCCGCAGTTCGCGCCGGCCCGATGGAGAAGCCGAGGACGGAATGACCGGCAACACGAGGCCGCTCATGACAAACACCCCCGGGCCGTAACGGCAACCGAGGGTGACTTTGATCTTCTGGGCGGGGGTTCAAGTACACATGAACCCTGCGCCCGCATTTGGTGCACAAGTGCTGTGAAACTGTGTCCGAGGATCGACTTGAGCTGCTGACACACTCTCCAGTTCTCGGAGTGTGGTCAACGTGGATTGACCTGGTGGACGCTGGTCGATGATCCAGGCAAGTTCTGCGGCGGCGTCAGCACCGCTACGCTGATGCTCGCGACGCGCCTTGTGAGCGGTACGCAGGAGTTTGAGAATGCTCACCGACCACGAGTGGTCGGCGCTGGTCACCCGGTCCACGAGGTACGTCTCATCCGTCAAGTTGAAATCCTCGCCGACCGCGGGCAGTCGGCGCTGGTGCTCGGTCTCCAGGTCCATACAGTCGGCGGGCCGCAGGTTGAGATCCTCGCCGACCGCGAGCGGTCGGCGCGGGGCTTTCTGAGCTGCGGAAACCGCAAGACCTTCGATTACAGAGGGGCGCTACTACCCAATGCTGACCGATTTGTACGTCTTTCTGGCCAGGAATCTCAAGCCAATACAGGTCGCGCTTCCGGTCCTTGATCGTTAGCTCGGTCCGCACCCAAGTGTAAAGGACCTTCAGCTACTCCCGGAGCTGCCGACCCGCACCCCGCTACGACGCGATCAGGTGTCCTACCAAAGCCTCACCGGGGCTGTTCCCCTTGGTAAGGGAAGGGTGGTGGGCGAGCTGTTGCATTCGATCGTCCGTCATGTCGCCGGTGATCTCGCTCGCGTCCACGTCGACGACCAGAGCGCTTGTTCCTCGGGTGATAGACGTGCCGCCCGGTGCGGCATTGACCTCGACCGCGCCGGTGGCCACCAGTACAACCGACCGCGTTCTTATCATGCTGACCGCCGGCCTTCGCCGCACCGTTCGCCTGCACGAACTGGGTAGTTCATCGAATACGTCTGTCGTAAAGGGACAGGCGCCGCCACCCGAGGTCCAGGCCCAGATAGAGACAGCGCCATGGCGGAAGCGGTCAAACGCGAAAGTCCGTACCAGAAGAGTTCGATGCCCACCGCTTGTCAGCCGACTACGAATATCGCGACTGCGGCGAGGAGGCTTCCTCCTCCTCGCCAGTCATCTTGGCCGTCCGGCGGCTTGTTCGGGCTCGAACCGTCGCGTATGAAAAGTTACCGTGGGTAGTCCAGGCAGGGGGCATGGGTTGGCAACGGAGGAAATGTCCCTGAAGGAGTCCGTGCGAGCGGCCGTCGAACAGGGACACGAGGAACTGACCCGGTTGGACAGCCAGATCGGCAGGCTGACCGAGTCGTTCACCGATGGGCCTCTGAACACTGAGGCCGCTCCGGAACCGATGAGACAGCTGGGCGACTTCACTCACCGGTTTCCGGCTGACCTGCGTACACACCTGGACCGGGAGCGCGAGTCCCTCGGGACGTTCAACATCGTGTTCTTCGGGCGCAGCGGTGTCGGCAAGAGCACTCTGCTGTCCGCGGTCGGGCGGCTCGACGGGGGACATGTCTCTCGGTGGGCGGCCAGCGACTGGACCACCGACGTCACCTTCATCGACTGGCGGGGCTGTCGGCTGTTCGATGTACCCGGGATCAACGGTTGGGGACGCACCGAGAGCCGGCAGGACCTGGAGGCGAAGGCCTGCAAGGCCGTCGCGATCGCAGACATCGTGCTGCTCTGCTTCGACACCCAGAATCAGCAGGCACTGGAGTTCGAGAAGATCGCCGCGTGGATCCGCGGTCACGGCAAACCGGTGGTGGCCGTCCTCAACGTCCGCAACGATCGGTGGCGGCATCCGGCCATGGCCCCGGAGCGGGTCCGCCGGAACCTGTCCGAGCAGGTTCGCCAGCATGCCGACAACATCGGCGCCCAGCTCGCCCTGATCGGGCTGGCCGGCACCCCGGTCGTCGCGATTCAGAGCCGGCGGGCACTGTTCGCCCGCGCCGCTACGCCGTTCCGGGGGCTCAGCCCGGACGGCTTCCGTGCCGAACGAGACCAGTTCGGCACGGATTACCTGGAGCAGTGGTCGAACATCGGCACGCTGGAACGCCTGATCGTTGCCGCGATCACCGAGGGCGCCGCCGACCTGCGGCTGGCCGCAGTCCGCGAGGATATCCGATCCCGATGCCGGCGCGCGATCGGTGAACTGGCCGCCCTGGCGGACGAGATCGAGCAGCAGGCACAGGCCCATGAAAGGGAAGCCGAGTCGCTTCTCGCCGTGCTCGGCTATCCCGATGAGGCCGAACGCGCCGCTTGGCTGCATGATCCGGTGCTCGGCGCGGATCTGGTGAGTTTGTCCGAGGAGGCACGCGGGGTGCCGTACACCTCGCCTGCGCTGGGTGCACTGGAGCGTCACGCTCGCCACCTGGCCGCCTCACACCTGGCGAAGTGCCGTCGGGATGCGAAGGCCGGCGTGGACGAGCTGATCAGCAGGGCCTCCGCCGCGCGGATCGTGATCGACGAGGAGGAGTTCGTCGAGGCGGCCTACGACCAGGAGACGATCTCGGCCGCACTCGATGCGGTCTGGACGGATTGCGCGGCGTTTCTGGGGCGTCAGCTGGACGTCGAGGTGACCCTGACACCGCTCGATAGCGAAACGGCGCAACAGCACGCCGCACGGATCCGCGGCGGTGAGGGCGGCGGCTTCGCCGGTGAGGTGTTCCGCGGCACCGGTATCGCGCTGGGCGCCGGCGCTGTCGCAGTGCCGGCGGTAGCGCTGGCCATCTTCTCCAACCCGATCGGCTGGGTGGTCGGCCTGACCGCGGTCGGTGTCGGTATCGCCGGGCAGATCCAGCAGCATGTGGGCAAGAAGATGACCGACAGGAAGGCGGAGGCGGCCCGCGAGGCGATGGCTGAGGCCATCGCCGACTGTCACGATGCGGTGGACCGTACCTTCGCAGCCTACGAGAACACCCTGGTCCGCGATAGCCGCACCACGGCCTGGACCCTGCTGGGCAGCACGGCCGCCGACACGCTGCGCGCCGCGATCACACTGCGCGCGGCGCGGGATCGAGCCGGGCGGCTGATTGACAGCCTCCGAGCCTGCACCGAGGCGATCGATCCGGCGCCGGCGGCAACCGATGTGCTGATGCGTGCGCAGCACCGGATCGCGGAGCTGCCGGCCGAGACGGTACGGGTGCTGCTCGGCGAGGACTGGCTCTCGTCCGAGGCCGAGATGCGTGCGGCACCGATCGATGCGTCCGCGGGCCAGCTGTATGCCGATCGGGCCGAGCAGGATCGCAGCCGATTGGCGCATGCTGTGGACGCGGCATTCACCAGTCCGTCCCTGGCGGACATCCAGGCATGGCGCGCTGATCTGGAGACTGCTGCCCGGTCCGACTCGGCGCTCTTCGACATCGTACGGACGATGTGGCGCGTCGCCGGGCAGCGGCCAGCATTCGTGGTGCTCGGCGACTACAACTCCGGCAAGTCGTCGCTGCTGCGCCGGATCGTGGTGGACAGCGGCCGCTCGGGACGGGCGGTGTTCGACATCCGGGCGGCGCCGGCGGCCACCGCGGCGACTCGCTACCCGATGGGCCGGTTCGACCTGGTGGACACGCCAGGTCTGCAAAGCGGCAACGCCGCGCATGACACCGCCGCGGGCGAGGCGGTCGTCGAGGCCGCCCTGGTGTTCGTCGTGATGCACATCAACGTGCTGGTCGGCGACACCGCGCTGTTGCAGGAACTGGTCTCCGCGAAGGGCCGGCGGACGGTGTTCCTGATCAACCGATGCGACGAGCTGGGCGTAGACCCGCTGACCGTACCGGCGGACTACCTCAACCTGCAGGACCGCAAACGGGCCGAGCTACGGGCCGCGTTCGCCTCCGGGGGCCTCGACGTCGACGCCGACCGT
This sequence comes from Catenuloplanes sp. NPDC051500, assembly GCF_044454585.1. NCBI lineage: Bacteria > Bacillati > Actinomycetota > Actinomycetes > Micromonosporales > Micromonosporaceae > Catenuloplanes > Catenuloplanes sp. NPDC051500. The sequence continues at coordinate 14,180 of NZ_JBITDX010000037.1, read as the reverse complement.
GTGCACTGTCTGTCGGGGGACCCGTTCGGCCTGGTCGGCGACGAGCAGGAGGCAACGATCACCGACTTCGAGGAGCACCGGCTCTGGGACGGCATGGCCGCACTGACCGGCGCCCTGGCCGGACTCTCTGACGACCAACTGGCGGCCGCGTCGGCCACGGCCTCCTTCGACACCGCGCTCACCGGCCTGCGACGCCACCAGCGGGAATTACAACGTACGCGGTCCGGCGACACCGACGAGCTGAACCGCTGCAAGCCGGTGATCGCCGCGCTGCAGGCCGCGATGAAAGACGCCGTTTACCTGGAGAACTCGCTGCGGGAGGACGCCCGCAGGATGGTCAACCGGCACGTGGTCGCGACGAAGTCCACGATCGCGCGGCTCGACCGCAAAGAGGGCCGGAAGCTGGCCGAGTTGGCCGAGTCCTGGTGGAAGGCACCGACGGTGGAGGGCGACCTGCAACGGCTCCTCTACGAGGCGGGCGTCAAGCTCGACGAGTGGCACAGCGACCACATGTCGGCGATCGGACGAGAGATGGCCGCCGCCCAGTTCACGGTGTCGCCCGAGCTCGCGACCGAGTTCGAGAGCCCGGCCGAAGCCTGGCACGACGGCGTGGTCGCTGCCACCGGCAAGGTCAGCGGCGCGGCCGCGGCGCTGACCAAGGCTCTAGCGAACCGCGATGCGGTCTACAACATCGGCAAGTTCTTCAACGTCACGTTCAAGCCGTGGGGCGCGGTGAACGGCAGTCTCAAAGTTGCCAAGGCCGGATACGTACTCGGCGCGGTCGGCGTCGTGATGGACACCGCGGCAATGGCCATCGACAGCCGCAAGGCCGAAGAGCACCACCGACTGCAGGAGTCGGCGTTGCAACACATCGACGAGGCGGCCGCCCGGCTGGTCGACCAGATCCTGAGCCAGGGGCCGGCCGGACACCTCGAGCAGTGGACCGCGCAGCTGGCAGACATGCTCGACGAGCAACTGGACCGCGCTGCGGCGGCCAAGGAGCGAATCGACGAGACGACCGTACGGGCCGAGGTCGTAGCGGCCCTGATCGCAGCCGCGAACGATCTGACCGGAACATCCGAGGGGAACGAATGACAGAGGTCGACATTGCGGCAGTGCAGGACTGGCTGGGCCGGCTGCCCGGCGGCTCCCTGGCGGAGCGCTACGCCGACGACTGGGACGCGTTCGCTGAGCCGGACCGGCCGGTCGTGACCCTGTTCGGCTCCTACGACACCGGCAAGAGCTCGCTGCTGCGCCGGCTGCTCGTCGACGCAGGCCAGGAGATCCCCGGCTGGTTGACGATCAGCGCCCGGCACGAGACCTTCGAGGTCAACGATGCGGAGATCGGCGGATGCCTGGTCCGGGACACACCGGGGTTCACCGCCGTCGCCACCGATCTGCGGGCGCGGAACAACACCCGCCGTGCGCTGGCGGCGATCCGGCTCACCGACATCGCGGTCGTGGTGATGACTTCGCAGCTGGCCACCGCGGAGCGTGACCTACTCGAGGAGGTTCTCGCGCAGGGCTGGCCGGCCGCAACCATGTGGTTCGTCATCTCCCGCTTTGACGAGGCCGGGGTCAACCCGGAGTACGACCTTGCCGAGTACCGCGAGCTGAGCGAGCACAAGGTGAACGAGCTGAGAACGATATTCGCCCTCGACGAGCAGACGCGAGTCTTCGTGGTGGCGCCGGACCCGTTCCAGACCGGCGGTCCGGACACCGATCTGGTCCCGGAGACCTGGGACGAGTTCCGGTCCTGGGACGGTATGAGCGCGCTTGCCGATGCCCTTGACACCGCCTCACCGTCGGCGCTGACACAGTGGCGTGCCGCAGCCGGTCACCGGTATTGGACCTGGGCGCTCGATGAGACCCTGTCCGAGCTGCGTGAACAGCTGTCCGAGTACGCCACGCAGGCGCGGGTTGCCGCACGTGGCGTGGAGAAGCGCGACGCGTGGGAGAGCGAGCTCGACGCGCTCGACCGGGCCGCCCAGGCAGGTCTCGACGGTCTGGTCGACGACGTGCTGCGGCGCTCGTTCGCGCCCGGCACCGGTACCGCCGCGGTGGAGGCCGAGATCGAGCGGGCGCTGGCCGAATGGTTCGCCAAGCACGACCTCCGCCTGCAACGGCTACTACAATCGATCCGCAAGAGCAAGGAGCGCGAGCGCGCCCAGCCGACCTGGGCCGGCTTCGCATCGCTGGTCGCCACCCTGGAGTTGGAGCCGGCCTCGGTTCGGGGATCGGGCGCAGCCGGACACGTCGAAACGATCGGCGGCATGGCGGTCGGCGTGCTTAAGGCGTTTACCAGCGCCGCCGAGAAGGATACGAAGGCGGCCAAGAAGGTCGCGGCGACACTGTCCGCAAGAGCAGCACAAAAGCTGGGCCGGCACGTCGGCACCGTCGAGGCGGCGCTACCGCTGGCTGTCTACCTGACCGGGCTGGCCGGCGACTGGTGGACCGATCGCGGTCAGCGCAACCAGGACCGGGAGGCGGCCGAGAAGCAGCAGCAGGTGGTCGCCGACTTCACCCGTCGAGCCCAGGAAACCTGGCAGCCGTACGTCGACGAAGTGCGCTCCGAGATCGTCGCGCAGACCGCGGACCAGGTCGCCCTGGACCAGAGCCTGCGCCAGCTGGTCGAGCAGCTGCATGAGGCAGTTGCAGAGGGGGAACGGATCATCCGTCGTTAGGCCGGGTTTTAGAGGTTTGGGTCGATGCCCGGTGTCAGTGCAGGGTTGGCCGCCTTCCGACATAATCCGGCGTATCCGTCCTGTCCCAGACCTCGTCAACGAATGCGAGCAAGGTTGCGGCATCGACACGGGCGATCGATGGAAGGATGCCGGGCCACGGGCCGACCGCCAACGCCTCGATCAGCAGATCAGCGGCTTGCCGCGGTTCGAGAACGTCCGCCAGGCAGGTCAGCGCCGCAGCCTGGCGGTCCGGGTCGATTATCGACCGTGCGACGGCGGCAGCGCGGTCGTGCTGGTGAGCGGCGGTGAGCGCTGCGGCCAGGGTCGACAGCGCCTCCGCGCGGTCGTTCGGTATGACGATGCCCCCTATGAGAGCTTCGGCCTGATCGAGGCGCTCCGCGGCGATGGCGACGCCGAGCAGCTCGATCAACGCCACCGAACGAAGATCAGGATTGTCAATCGAGCGTGTGTACGTCTGGGCCTGCGCGATGACGTCGTCCATCTGATCGTGTCGGCCGAGTCGGGCGGCTGACATCGCCAGGCTGGTCGACGTGGCCGCACGCTCGTACGGGTCGTTGGTGAGGTGCGCGGTCGTCCTTGCCTCGGTAGCGAGCCGGGCGCTCATCGCGTGCTGGCCACACGCTGCGGCCTCTGCTGCCAGTCCGGCGACGGCTGCCGGGTAACGGTCCTGATCGGTGATCGACAGGACCATCGCCTCGGCCTGATCGAATGAGCCGAGCACCATGGCGGTCCTTGCCAGCCGTTCCGCCGCCCTCGCCTGGTCATAAGGGTCTGTCTCGGCCTGTGCTAGTTCCGTGGCGCGGTCGATGAGGCTCGCAGGTGTGGCGTGCACCCCGCCGGCGGCGGTGACCTCCGCGAGTCTCACCAATGCCCATAGCTGCCCGTACGACCCAAGGACGCCACCGGCGGAGGCCTCCGCAGTTTCGGCCAGCTGGCCGGCCCGATCGTCTCGCACGGCGAGGGCTGTCTTCACCAGAACAATCAGCCTCTCGAAGGTCGCCTCAGCGTCCCCGGCCCCCGCATGGGCATCAGCCGCAGCCTTGGCGATCAGCCTCGCTGTCGTGCCAACGTCGCCGTCCGTGTCGGCTGCCTCTGCAAGGCCGGCAAGAGTGCGGATCCGCTTATCGCGGTTGGTGATGGCATCCGCGATCGCCTCGGCCTGCGCGTACCTGGCGAGGGCGGCGACCGCCGCCGCGACGCCCGTCGCTGCCACCGCGTCTCTCCTCTGGCGGCGCACGGAACGAGCGAGTATTTCCGCTTCCGTGGCATAGGCGGCGGCTTGTTCCAGATGTCCTGCACCAACAGCAGCCTGCGCCATCCTGGCCAGCGCGAGAGCGTGCCAGCCTGGGTCGCTGATAGCCCCCGCGATTCTCTCCCCCGTGTCCCAGTCGCCGGATGCTGCTGTCATCGTCGTCAGCCGGACGAGCGCCCTGTTCTGGTGCGACGGATCAGCGATGGCACGAACGAGCACCTCGGCGCGGGTGATTCCGTCGATGAGGGCCACCGCTTCTGACACCGCGGCGAGCGCGGGCGATTGGAACGGCGGGAAGTCGATGGCACGCGCCTGGGTTTCAGCCTGACCGATCAGCTCTGCGGCTCTGTCCCGGTCTCCTGCGCGCAGGAAGGTCAGCGCCAGCTCGGTCAGCAGAGTCGCCCGCTGTACGGGTTGCAGCGACTGAATCCTCGCCTCGACGCGGACGGCAAGGTCAATCACACGCTGCCAGTACCCGGCGACCGCGGCCTCGCCCAGCAAGCCGATCAGGCCGGACAGACTCTGCGGGACATTGGCGGTATCGAGACCAGCACGGACGTCCTCGGCGCGAACGAGAAGCACACCTGCCCGGTCATGGCGGCCTGTTTCTGTCGCCATGACCGCCAGACGACCGAGCGTTTTCGCCTTCCAGAGCGTACCTGGCTGCGGGTTGATGAGGCTCTCGGCCTGCATGGCGCACGCCGCGGCCCGGTCGTAGCGGCCGGCGGCCACGCCTATTCGTGCCAGCCTCATCCAGGCCTGTGCCCGGCTGATGGGATCCCCGAGGTCACCGACGATCCGTCCTGCCCGGTCATGGTGCCCCGCGGCCTCGACAATCATTGCCACATCGGTCAGCGCCAACGCGCGCCGGTCCACGTCGGCGACGGTACGGGCGATCCGCTCGGCTCCGTCGTAGTCGCCGGCGACCACGGTCGTGACAGCAAGTCTGGTTAGCGTGTCCGATTGCCTGTCCAGATCGGTGATGTGGTCTGCGACGGCGACGGCCTCGGCGACCAGGTCTGCCGTCGCGGGTCCACCGCCGCCCGCGACGGCTACGTCGGCCAACCTGCTGAGTGCGTAAGCCCGCTGGACAGGGTCGGTAAGGGAGCGCGCAAGCGCGCCAGCCCGCTGGTGCTGACCGAGCGCGGCCCAGACCGCGGGAAGCAGGTCGGGTACGTCAGCGTTTCGGCCTGCCAGTCCGTCACGGTGCCAGGCCAGGCGGAGCGCGGTGAGCAGGTCGGGGTCTGGCCGCCGGCATAGCAGCGCATGGGCGGCGGCGTTCTCGGCGAGAGCGACAGCGTCCCCTCCGGTAACGGCCAGCAGACGGTCATGACGTGCCGGATCGGTGGCAAGGTCGGCCAGTCGGGGCAGATCACCGCGTTCGCGCAGCAGGCTCGGGTAGCCGTGCAGAAGGTAGGTGGGCGTTTCCGGCGGCCAGCCACGTTGCTGGAAGCCGGATGCCCAGTCGTGGATCCGGCCCCGGAACACGGCGAGGATGTCGGCCCCGAGCCGCTCGACGGCCTTCACCTGCAGAGTTTCGTGGGTGAACAAAAATACCTGTTCGGTGTCAGGCCGCCCGCCACGGCGGGCGATCGTGCGTCCGGTCATGCCGCGCAGCAGCGCGTCAAGCGCGAACGGGGCCTGGCCGGTCAGTTGCCGGAGGTCCCGGCTGCTCAGTCCGCCACCACTCGCCGCGACCAGGCCGAGGACCTCGTATCCCAGTCCGTCGTGGCGGGCCCGCTCCGTCGACAGGATCTCGTCGATCTCCGCTTCGGCCAGCTCGACGATCCGCCGGGCGTGCGGCGAAGTATCAAGAGTTCTGACCCTGCAGGAACGAAGCGGATGATCGTGATCGACATCGACCGGCATCGGCGGGTCGGGCCGGGCGGCCACGAGTACCTGAAGGCCTCGAGGTGGGCGCTTCGGTAGGCACGAGGCGATGCTCGGCAGCCCGGATCCCGGTGCTCCTCCGCAGTCCTCGTCCGCACCGTCGACCAGCAGCACCAGTCTGTGACCCTTCCTGACCGCCAGCAGCGCCGCCTTCTCCAGGAGACGGTGAAATGCCCCCTCGCGCGCTACCGGAGCGGCCGACGACGGCGAGGGCTCGCCGGTGAGGGCGGCCAGCTGGTCGAGCAGAGCGTCGATGAAGGCGGTGTTGTCAGCCTGACCAGCGTGGCGGGCGGTGACGAAGAACGACAGCATCCACACCCCCGGCGGGGGATGCAGCACCAGCCAGGACATCAGACCCGACTTGCCCGCTCGGGGACCGGCTTGCCAGCGCACGTAGGTCTCATCCGCGTGCGTGCACCACCTGGCCAGCTCACGAAGCTCGACCTCCCTGCTCACCAACGTCAGGGGCGCCAGCTGGCTGATCCGTCCCGTGTAGCCGCACCGCAGCCACCAGTCCGGTGTCTCCGGCCGCGCGGCCCGGTCGGCAGCGGCACGGGCCAGCGCGAAGAGACGCATTCCCCGATCGACCTCCCCGGCCACCGCACCGAGCGCCTCGAGCAGGCCTGCCGCTTGACGCTCATCGGCAGGGAGCGCCTCACCGCGGAGGATCTCGCCGACCCGGCCGGGACTCGTCCACGTGCGGGGCGAGAGCTTACGAAGGCTGGGCAGGCCGTTGGCCCGGTGAAGCCGATCGCAGAAGATCAGCCAATCCCGCCAGGGCCCGGGGCCGGGCCACCGCTGCTGGTTGATCGGCCTGCCGCGCCCGCTACGGCTCGGGCTCATCCACACACCTTCCGCATGGTCTCCGATGTGTACGCCACTGTGCGCCAAGTGTGTCCCACCGGATGAGCATTCGGCAGCTCAGCCTCGCGCGGCCGGCACCGGCAGTCACAGCGAACACGGCGACACGGAACGGTCAGCCCGCTTGGCCGCACCGTCGAAGGCGCAACAGAACATCTCGCCCAGCCAGAAGGGACGTCCCGCTGTGGAAATCTGGACCGCTGCCATAGGCGGCCTCACCGCGCTTACAGGCCTGATAGCCGCGGCTATCAATCTAATCGCCGTGACCCGGCAGCTCAGACGCACCGGCCGCGCCTCCGCGACCAGCTGCGACACCCCGACCCATGCACCAACCCCTGGTCCACCATCCGGCACCGTCGAGTGACGCGACCAACACTTCGGCGGGCGGCCCCGCTGCCAGCCTGGCGAGTTCATCCACGCAGGCGCCATCCGTTCCATTGTTTCGGCTCACGATGGCCGGAGAGCACGGATCCTGGAGCAGGCGACCAACTTCCCCAGAGCGCAGCCGTTCCCGCCCGTTCGCTTACCTCCGGCCGACAAGCACGCACGTGCACATGAAGGGGCCGCATCGCTGGCACAACAAAATGAATTGACGCATCTTTATATAATTGCATCCATGCCTACGAACACATCCCACGACACGGGGTTGCGCCACTTCGAGGAAGATGCCGTTCGCCGGCCTCATATCGCCTTGCGCACGCTGTCCGAATGGGCAGGTCAAGTGTGGTACGAGAACAGATACGTCGAGCGGTACGGCGCCCCGGAGGCGGCTACGCACGAGAGCACAGTGGCGCGCGAGCGACTTCTCGCGGTCATCCGCGCCAGGCTCCCTCATCTCGACTCCAGCAGCGGAAACGGGCACTCATGCGACTGTCGCTACCTGAAGATCGCCCTGGGAGCGTTCGATCGGGAGCGTCTTGCTGAAACACGACGGCGTTACTTGACGGCCACCGCAACGATTGCAAGCGGCACGCTCGCATTCCTAATGCTGGTTCTGGCTTTCTGGTACCTGAATAGAGCATCGACACTGACGTCGGACCGCGCCTTCGGATTCACGGCCGGCATCTCTGGCGGCCTTGTCGTCGGCACGATTCAAATGGTCGTTACGATCACCACTCTCCTTACGGAGAGGATTGCCGAAGGCGTCGAGTGGCGATGGTTCCACCCGGATAGCGAGTGGCTTCTTGCCGGAAGTATCAACCCGCGGCACCGCCGCCGGATACGTCACGCCCACCTCCGGCGGGCCGCCGATGTCGTGCTTCGAGTTGAGTCGAATAGAGCAAGCAGCCGTTCAGCAGGTCACGGCTTCGGCACGCGACTTCGCTTCGCGTATGAAGCGTTCGCGCTCGGTCCACGGCGACCGTAAGGCGTCGACGGACTTCAGGCACGGTGCTGCTTCGCCTCCCCGACAGACCCCTCTTCGGGAGTGCACACCGGTGTTGCCGGGCCGACCACCGGAGCGCCGGCCTACGTTCACCATGTCACGGCCACGGCCCACTATGGGCGTTCATCTCGGTCCTCCCCGTACCCTCGGCCCTCCTCGCGTGTGGGCGATCCTCGAGTATGCGCTGGGGGTGGACCTGTTGCCGGTGACGACGGCGACCAGGACGTAACGATCGACAGTGCTGCCGGCCGGGCGGTGTCTGGTAACCCAGGCACACTCGTCCAGGTGACGCACTCCGTCCGGGTGCGCGGTGAGGTCGAGTACGAGCAGCATGCCGAGCTGGGCGCTGGTCCCCGAATAGTCTGCTGCCTGTGCGAGATACGAGCGTTCGAGAGCCTCGCTGAAGCCGTCCTGCAACTCTCGCTTCACCTCGATGAAGAACCGTGACGCCCCGAAGCCGACCTTGATGTCCGCCCGCCCGGTCGCGACGTTCGGCACCTCGACATCGATCCGGCCGACGAGCGGGCCTCGCCGGAGCCAATCCGCGAAGTCGTCCTGTAGACGGGCCTCCAGTGGCGGTGGGCTACTCGGATGCAGATAGTTCACCGCTGCGGAACGCTGTAGATCGTGTCTGGTCGCCAGGAACATGACCGTCTCCTCGACGAGGGCATCGAAGGAGTGGCGGAGCGTGCCCGCGTAGGCGCGGCACGGCTGCAGGTCGGCGGTGATCCGGTCGATGATTCGTGCCGTGACGGGCTCGCGGAGGGCTGCACGCCGGACGGCGGAGTTGTAGGCGATTCCCTCTACCAGCCGGAGGCGGTCGTCGTCGAGCAGCTTGGCGATGCTTGCCGCATCGGCAGCGCCGAGCTCTGTAAGGAGAGTCGGCGCCAGGCCGAGCAACCGCACGCGTTCGCTCTCGTCCGCCAGATACTCGCCCGGTTGAGACCCGTCTGCCAACTGGTCGAGGTTTCCGAGTAGCAGACTGTGTCGTCCGCCTGGCTCCGTCTGGGTAGCGACGATCCGAAGCTGGGCCAGGAGCGTCTCTCTCCTGCCAAGCGATGACTCGATGGCCGGCCGGATCAGATGTGCGAAGCCGTGTTCGTCCAGGGCACCGGGAATGGGAACGACGCTGCGCTCGAGAAGGTACGCGTCAAGGATGGCGTCCAGGGCCGGCCAGGCATTGTCCCACACCGGTTGGGTGCTCTCGTAAGCGGCGCGGTCGAGGATGGCGACGAGGCGCGCCCAGGCACACGCCGCCTCCATGCGTGGTCGGCGCCAGGCCGGAACGTGGCTGCGTCGTAGTCCCGCCGACCAGGCCCCGAGCGCGGTGGAGACGGTGCCCCGGGCAGTACGCAGGCTCCCTATGTCGCCGCGGAAGAAGGCCATCACGGCATCCACACCGGCCCCGTAGAGTGCCGCGTCGAACCGCCCTTCCTCGGCTGCGGCGGCATGCGCGAACTGCTTCCGAGCCGCCACCAGGGATGGGAGCGGGTTAGGATCCGCACTTGCTATCTGCCGCAGCCGGTCGATACCGGACTCGTAGGCCGCGTCTGCTGCGGCTACCGGTATGCAGAGCAGGTTCGACAGCGTTTCGCGGAGAGCTTCTCCGACGGACGGCTCCAACCCCCATCGATCGAGGGCTGCCCCGATGAGTCTCGGCAGCCGCTCTGCGTAGTCCGGGTCGAGAGCGTCGACATCGCTCGGTGTCAGAGCGACAAGAGTCCGCAGGGGGTTGCCGGTACCGCCGATGGCGAGGCGCAAGGCACCCTCCGCGAAGGATGATGCGACGATCGGCCGCGAGCAGAGTGCGGCGGCGTGCCCCGTCAGGAAACTGGCATGCAGCTGCGAACCGAATGCGGCTACGACCGAGTCCGAGCCGAGCAACTCATCGGTGGCATCGAGCAACGCGAGCAGGCTTGACTGCCGTTCGAGGCCTCTCAGGAGGGCTATGACGAGATCGTCGGGCGTGTCCTGTCGTACGACCGCGCGGCAGAGAAGGGCGGCGAGCGGTCCGGCCGCTGCTTGCTCCAGTTCCTTGGTGGAGTCGCCGGTGACCGCTGACAGTAGATTGGTGAGCGGCATGCGGTCGGCGGCGGCCAGCAGGTGATCCAAGCTTCCCGGCGTCACCACAGAGGCTCTCCCGGGCCGGGCGGGGTGATGATCGTCGAGCGCTTCAGCGTACGTCGGACCAGGTTTTCGTCGGCGGTGGTCACAAGCAGTTGCAGGTCTGGCGTGTCGTGACACAACTGCTCCAACGCAGCCAGTAGCGCTGCCGCGTTGTCGTCCTGCACTTCCTCCGAGCGAGGACTGTCGATCAGCAGGAGCCCGGGATGCGTGGCGACGCCGTGCCGATGTCCCCTCCGCAGCAGCGCTACCACGACAGCGATGCGCAATCTCAGCCGCTCGCCCGGCGACTGGGTGCCGAACCACTCTCGCGGGCCGCCCGTCTTGTAGACCTGAAGTCTGCCCGCTCGGTCCGCAACGACTCGGTCGAGGTTTCGGAATCCGAAGGCGCGTGCGAGTTCGGCGATATCCGCGTTGAGTTCGAGGAAGAGTGCTTCGCTGGCGGTCGTCTGCTCGTCTGTCAGGACTGCTATGGCCGCATCGAGAACCGCACGGACGTCGTCCGCGCGTCGTCCGGTGCCCGTCGTCAGCGACTCCCAGGCTCCTACGGCGCCCTCCAGACGAGCTACTCGACGTACCAGGTCGTGTCGTCTCTCCTCGGCATCGGCCGACCGCGCTAGATCAAGTTCTCGCTCGGCTGCCGACAACGCCTGGCGGCGATCGGTTGCGTACAAGACGGCGTCGTCGAGGTGCTTGCGGGCCATCTCCTCGGCTGCCCGACTCGCGGCCAGTCGCCATCCCGCTTCCACCTCGGCGGCCTTCGCACGATCATGATCTTCTGGACCGTGTTCATGCGGTTCGGTACACACAGCACAGATGTCATGAAGGCGTTCGGCTGCCCGCCGTTCCGGTCTGATGGGCCGCTCGCATCGTGGGCACACCTGCGGATCGAGTGCGTGGAAGAGGCTCCGGGCGGCCTGGTCTTCTCGTAGGTCGTTGAGTCGGCGCTCGTCGGTCTGCCGCTGCCAGCGCAGCAAGCCGAAGGTCTCGCGGGCTTCTCGAAGACTTGCTTCTGCAGCGACAGCGCCGGCAGCCCGGTCTGAGACGGAGGCCACCCGCACAGCGATCGTGGAAGATCCGGCGAGACTGGCAAGTTCCTGCCGGGCTGCCTCCAACTCTGCTGCGGCCTCATGCCGCTGCGCGGTCAGCAACGCGTGCATGCGGGCCGCGTCGGCGTCGGCGGCACGATCGGCATCGGCGATCTGATCGCGGGTCGCCTTCATCCGGGTCAGTAGGGCCGCACCCGGCAGGTCGAGGAAGACCTGTAGCAATCTTCCCGCCAGACCGGCGATGACCACATCGCCGAGCAGTGCGGGGTCTCCACCGGGCGGCAGGTAGAGCGCACCGAAGTAGGCCGGCCAGCCATGGCTGGCCTTTCCGGAGGCGGACCGGCTCGATCTGGATGCAAGCATTTCCAGGCCCAACAGTTCCATCATCAGCGGCTCAACCATCGAGGCGTAGGCTGCGGGGTCCGACGCACGGATGATCTCCACCGCTCCACGGCCGGCGAGACCGCCGGCATCCGCAGCTGACAGCACCCGCCCGTCGACCAACTGGCCGTCTTCGATACCAAGCCGGAAGCCGAGGGCCCGACCAGCCACCATCACGTCGCATTCAAGTCGGCTCAGCCAGCCCTTGACCACGCCTTGCAGGTTGCTGCGGGGCGACCCGCGCAAGCACCAGGTGATTAACTCGAGAAGACTCGTCTTGCCACGAAGGTTGTCGGCGGCGAGCACCGTGAGGCCAGGACCGAAGATGAACTCGCGGTCGAAAGAGCCGAACGGCTCGACCGATCGGGAGCCCACGACGCGCAGGCGTCGAAGTGCTACCGGGCGGGGAAGCGTCCCACCCAGTGCCGGAACGATTCCGCACTCCTGGAAGACTCGATCTACCGCGGGTAGCGGAACACCGGCTCGGACCGCCACCTGAGTGACGAAATCGGCCGTGTTCATGCCGCGGTGACCGGCTGACCGCCCCTGTGCTCCCGCAGGCGGGCCCGTACTCGCGGAGCGATGGTCGCGATGTGATCGCCGATGACGGTGTTGCGGTACTCGTCCTGCTGGTACTGCCGGTCCTTCAGGTGGGTGCCGCGGTAGCCGTCGCTGAACCGGGCGACGAGGCGTGTCCGATGTACGAAGTAGGCGAACACCGGGGCGTCCCGGACGATGCGGTCGGCCGTGTCGCGACCGGACCTCGTCAGGTAGTAGTCGTGTCTGCTGACCCGCCCGGCGCTGCCGCGCTTGCGGCGCACCACAAGGTTCCCGCTCCTCAGGATGGCGAGGGCGTCATCCAATGGTTCATATGCCCCGAAGAGGAACCTCATCATCGGGTACAGACGCACGTCCGGCTCGTCGGATTCCAGGATGTCCGCCGCCTGATCCAGGAGCATGGCGTCGCCGCCTCGCTCGTACTCCTCCAGTAGCTCGTTGGCCAGAAAGTCCGGGTTACGCACCCAGAAGTCGAGCTTCTGGAGCCGAACCTGACTCTCCAGCACCGCCACCGCATCATTGATCGCTGGATCGTCCGGTGGAGGATGATCCAGTGGTTCGGCCGCCGCAGCAATGATCAATAAGATCCTTACGGCGTCCTGCGCGCGGCTCGTAGCGCGAAAGTCCACGGCGCTGGTGGTGGGCACATGGCGAATTGTAGGAAAGTCCGCGACAGTTCGCTACACCCACACGCGATGCCCCAATTGTCACTCCCAGGGATGAGGCCTTAGCAGAAGCCCTTCGATTACTGTACTGTCGCCCGTGTTGATTTTTTGCGGCAGTAGCGGCAACGGGCGCACATCGCGCTCTTGAATTCTCTGTCCACCGGGTCGCAGAATCGAGGCACTCGCGACGTAAGGGACAGGGGTGTGTCGCTCGCCTGGACGGATCTTCCACTCGACCGGCCCGTCATCATCACCGGATCGAGTCCCGACAAGATCGTCATGTCAATCGAGTCCGCACCCGTCGGCGCCCCCGCGATCATCACTTATACAGCCGATCTCCCGACACGCCTCTGGCAGTTGATCGGGGACCTTCTCGTCCGCCTTGATCACACCGCACAAGAACTCTTTCCAGCCTGGCTGCCGGAAGCCGAGCTAATCGACGATCCAGCAGGTGCAGGCGTCGCCGCCGTTCGATCGATTGCGCTGCGTACCGCGCGGCGCAACAGTCAGCACGGCCCTGCCCTGGCCGACTTGGCCGAACGATCGCTCTGGCAGAGATACATGCCCAGTGGCGCTTCACCGCGACGGGGACCGAGACCACGCTTCAGCCCGGAGGTGCAGGCCAAGGTCCTGTCCTGGGCTATCGCGACCAGCTTCGGCCGGCCGAGTGCAGCGATTTTCGTTCGGATCGAGATGGAGCTGTCGGACATACAAGAGCAGGTGGTCGTCGAGGCCGCCCGATGGCTGACCGACTGCGGCGGCTTCGGCGTCTGGCTGACTGGCGAGGCACTACGCGCCACCGACGATCTCGGACGGGTCCCGTTCGATCCGCCGACCCCCGTTGCGATGCCTCGCGAAGAGACCTTCGACGACCTCCAGCCGCTGACCTACCCGGCCGTTGCCGGACGGCCGCACCCGGCGAGTCGCGCAGAGCAGTTGCTCGAGGCCGCCCTCAGTACCGCCGATTGGGCGGCCGGACGCGAATGGAACCAGACCCACCAGGTTCATCCGCTCACCAACCCGATCCGGCTCGACCTCCTCTGGCGCACAGAACGGTGCATCGTCGAGATCGACGGCGCGGAGCACCGGCAGGCCGAGCAGTTCGCCGCGGATCGCCAACGCGACGTGCTCATGCAACTCGCCGGATACGCCGTGCTGCGCTTCACCAACAATCAGGTGATCCGTCATCGCGAGTTGGTCATGGAGCAGATACATAGAGGCTTATTCAGCGGCCATCCGGTGAAAGTGGAGCCCAATTACGCAATCGATGGTTTCTTTGAACGTGCTCAGCGGCCTTCGATAGTCGGTGTG
>NZ_JBITDX010000036.1:0-61263 GCF_044454585.1 Catenuloplanes sp. NPDC051500 | reverse complement strand
CCCGGTTACATTCCGAACCCGGAAGCTAAGCCCACCAGCGCCGATGGTACTGCACTCGTGAGGGTGTGGGAGAGTAGGACACCGCCGGACTTCTTTACAATTGAGGGCCACCCTTCCGGGGCGGCCCTTAGTTGTATTTGCGGGCTCGCCCCCGGGTCCGGGCACCATCGTTGGACAGTATGTATCGGCGCTGCGAGTGGTAGCGCCCCCAGGAAGGATGTACCTGTGACTCCAGGACCGGACGGCGACAACCCGCGTTCCCGGCGGGATGACGACCGCGACGGGCGGGGCCGCGACGACGCTCGTGGCAGCCGCGACTCTCGTGGTGGTGACCGGGACTTCCGGGGCGGCGACTCCCGTGGCGGCGCCGGCGGCGGTGGTTACCGCAGTGGCGGTGACTCCCGCGGCACCAGCGGTGGCGGCTTCCGTAGCGGCGGGGACTCCCGCGGTGGCGCCGGCGGTGGCGGCTTCCGCAGTGGCGGTGACTCCCGTGGCACCAGCGGCGGCGGTTTCCGCAGCGGTGGTGGCGACTCGCGCGGTGGGGCTCCCCGTGAGGGCGGCTACCGCAGCGGCGGAGATTCGCGTGGTGTCGGCGGCGGTGGCTTCCGTTCCGGTGGTGACCGTGACTCCCGTCCGGGTGGCTTCCGTAGCGGTGGTGACTCCCGTGACGGCGGTTTCCGTGGTGGCGATTCCCGTGGTGGCAGCGGCGGCGGTTTCCGCAGTGGCGGTGACCGTGATTCCCGTCCGGGTGGCTTCCGTAGCGGTGGGGATTCCCGCGAGGGTGGCTTCCGTGGTGGCGACCGCGATTCCCGTGGTGGCAGTGGCGGCGGTTTCCGTTCCGGTGGCGACCGTGATTCCCGTCCGGGTGGCTTCCGTAGCGGTGGGGACTCCCGTGACGGCGGCTTCCGCGGTGGCGATTCCCGTGGTGGCAGTGGCGGCGGTTTCCGCAGTGGCGGTGACCGTGACTCCCGTCCGGGTGGCTTCCGTAGCGGTGGAGACTCCCGCGAGGGCGGTTTCCGCGGTGGCGACCGCGACTCGCGTCCGGGCGGTTTCCGCAGTGGTGGCGACTCGCGTGGCGGTGCCGGTGCCGGTGGCGGTTTCCGTTCCGGTGGTGACCGTGACTCCCGTCCGGGTGGCTTCCGTAGCGGTGGAGACTCCCGCGAGGGTGGCTTCCGTGGTGGCGACCGCGACTCCCGTGGCGGTGCCCCTCGTGAGGGTGGCTTCCGTGGCGGTGACCGTGACTCCCGTGGCGGCAGCACCGGTGGGTTCCGTTCCGGTGGCGATCGCGATTCCCGTCCGGGTGGTTTCCGCAGCGGTGGCGACTCCCGTGGCGGTGCCGGTGGCGGTTTCCGCTCCGGTGGCGACCGTGACTCCCGTCCGGGTGGCTTCCGTAGCGGTGGAGACTCCCGCGAGGGTGGCTTCCGCGGCGGTGACCGTGACTCCCGTGGTGGTGCGCCCCGCGAAGGCGGCTTCCGTGGTGGCGACCGTGACTCCCGTGGCGGCGCTCCCCGTGAGGGTGGCTTCCGCGCTGGTGACTCGCGTGGTGGTGCTCCTCGTGAGGGCGGTTTCCGTGGTGGTGACCGTGACTCCCGTGGCGGCAGCACCGGTGGTTTCCGCAGTGGCGGCGACCGTGACTCGCGTCCGGGCGGTTTCCGCAGTGGTGGCGACTCGCGTGGCGGTGCCGGTGGCGGTTTCCGTTCCGGTGGCGACCGTGACTCCCGTCCGGGTGGCTTCCGCAGCGGTGGAGACTCCCGCGAGGGTGGCTTCCGCGGTGGTGACCGTGATTCCCGTGGCGGTGCCCCTCGTGAGGGCGGCTTCCGTGGTGGTGACCGCGACTCCCGTGGCGGTGCCCCTCGTGAGGGCGGTTTCCGTGGTGGTGACCGTGACTCCCGTGGCGGCAGCACCGGTGGTTTCCGCAGCGGTGGCGACCGTGACTCGCGTCCCGGTGGTTTCCGCAGCGACAGCGACTCGCGCGGCGGTGCCGGCGGCGGTTTCCGTTCCGGTGGCGACTCGCGCGGCGACCGTGACTCGCGCGGTGGCGGCTTCCGTGAGCGTGAGGGTGGCGCACGCGGTGCCGACCGTGGCGGCTTCCGTGAGCGTGAGGGTGGCGCACGCGGTGCCGACCGTGGTGGCTTCCGCGAGCGTGAGGGCGGCGCCCGTACCGGCGGCGATCGTGGTGGTTTCCGGGAGCGGGACGGCCAGGGCTTCCGTGGCGGTGACCGCCCGGAGCGCACGGGCGACACCGGCACCGCGGCCAGCCAGGCCGCGCCGTCGATCCCGGCGGACGTCGAGTGGACCGAGCTCGACCGCGATGTGCGGTCCGAGCTGCTGTCGCTGAACAAGCCGGTGCAGGAGACGGTGTCCCGTCACCTGGTGATGACCGGCCGGCTCATCGACGACGCCCCGGAGGAGGCGCTGGCGCACGCGCTGGCCGCCCGCCGGCTGGCGTCCCGGATCGGCGTGGTGCGTGAGGCGGTAGGCCTGGCGGCGTATCACGCCGGTGAGTGGCAGACCGCGATCGCGGAGCTCCGCACGTACCACAGGATGAGCGGCAAGCAGTCGCACGTGGCCGTGCTCGCGGACTGTGAGCGCGCGCTGGGCCGCCCGGAGCGGGCGATCGACCTGTTCCGCAACACGGACAGCGCCGCGCTGCCCAAGGACACGGCCGTGGAGCTGCTCATCGTGGCCGCCGGCGCCCGTGGCGACTTGGGGCAGGGCGAGGCTGCCGTGTCCATGATGCAGATCCGTGAGCTGACCGCCGAGACGACGACGGAACCGTGGGCCGCGCGCCTGCGCTACGCCTTCGCCGACGCGCTGCTCGCGGTGGACCGCCGCGACGAGGCGCGCGAGTGGTTCGCCCGGGCCGCGGCCGCCGACGAGGACGCGGTCACCGACGCGGCCGAGCGTCTGCTCGAGCTTGACGGCGTCCAGATCGAGGGCGAAGAGGACGAGTCCGACGACGAGTCCACCGCCGCCGCGACATCGCACGCCGACTCCGATGCCGACTCGAACTCCGACGGAGACGACGCGGACGACGACGAAGACGACGACCGCGACAACGACGAAGACCGCGATGACGACGACGCGGACGATGACGATGACGATGACGACCGCGATGACGATGACGACGCGGACGATGACGACGAAGACGACGACCGCGACGACGACGATGACGACGCGGATGAGGACGACCGCGACGACGACGAAGACGACGACGAGGACGAAGACGAAGACGACGACCGCACCGAGGACGACGAGGAGGACGACGAGGAAGACCTCGACGCCTCTGACGCGTCCGCGGAGCTGACCGTCGCCGGCGACGGCACCTCCGAGAAGTCTGAGACCGCCCCGGCCGCCAAGGCCGACACGGTCGACGACGACGAGGACGATGAGGACGACGACGAGGCCGCGAAGCTGAAGGCCAAGGAGACCGCCGAGTCCACCGGCCCGCGCGACCTCGGCCCCAGGTTCGACGACGGTTCGGCCCGCTGATCCCCGCGCGACGCTGATCCACCAGAAAAGCCCCGGCCACCCGGCCGGGGCTTTTCTGTGTCTACCGGCTCCCGGACCTCAGGGCGTGGGTGACTGATCGTGGCGGCCTACGGCTTGGGCCCAGGCGCCGCCCGGCCGCGCGCTGCGGATACCCGGAGACGGCACCGGCATTCAGGCACCCGCGGCGCACACCTCGGCCTCGGCTCGCCGGGATCCGTCGAACACGGCCTAGGAAGCGGAGACCAGCGCGTCCTCGTCGCTGTGCACGCAGGACGCCGCCGAACGGGAGGACTCGATCACCGCGGTGAGCCGGTTCCGGGTGGCGATCAGGTCCTGGATCTGCTGGTCGATCCGGTCGCGCTCGGAGACCATCAGCGCGGTCGACTTCTCGTCCGGCTCGTTCGCGTCGACGCACGGCATCAGCGCCGCGATGGTGCGGCTGGAGAGCCCGGCCGCGTACAGCTGCTGGATGAGGAGTACCCGGTCCACCGCGCTCTCCGCGTAGTGGCGCTGGCCGCTGGCGGACCGGGTGGCGTACAGAAGGCCCTGCTCCTCGTAGTAGCGCAGGGCGCGGACGCTCACGCCGGCGCGGGTGGCGAGGTCGCCGATGCGGATCATGCGGGTCTCCAGATCGTGTAGCGGCCGTCACGGCCCTTGCCTCTGACGTCAACGTCAGCTCTCAGCGTAGCTCCAGCAGGATTCGCCACCCAGCGGGAGGAAAGCCATGAATCTCACGAACTCGGTGGTCCTGGTCACCGGCGCGAACCGCGGCCCGGGCTGGCATTTCGCCCGGCAGGCGCTGGAGCGAGGGCGACCACGGTCTACGGCAGCCCACCGCCCGGCGAGCATCGACCTGCCCGGCGTACCGCCGCTGCGGGTGTTGTGTGTCGCGCTGGACGGTTTCGAGGCCGGGGCAGATCGAGATCCTGGTGGACGAGGGGTCCGCCTACATCACGTCGATGCTGGCTAGGGACCCGCGAGTTCTACACCGAGGTGGGCTGACGCGCGTCGACGATGTTCCGCCTCTCCTGGGCCGGGTAGACGAGGTGGGAGCATGAGGCCGGCGTCGCTGTGGTGCACTCGATGATGACTGTGTCGAGCCGGTCGCGCGTGGAGATCAGGTCCTGGATCTGGCGGCTGACGCGGTCTCGCTCGCTGGTGAGGATGTCGAGCGCCTCCGGCGTGGCCTCCTGCGCGTCGACGCAGGGGAGCAGCACCGCGATCAGGCGGCTGGACAGGCCGGCCGCGAAGAGGTCCTGGATCAGGCGGACGCGCTCGACCGCGGCCTCGGGGTAGAACCGCTGGCCACCGCCGCTGCGCGCGGCCGGCAGCAGGTTCTGCTCCTCGTAGTAGCGCAGTGCGCGGGTGCTCACGCCGGCCCGGGCGGCCAGGTCGCCGATGCGGATCATGGTCTCTCCCGGTGAGGTGACTGTCGTCACGAGACTTGCCTTTGACGTCAACGTCAAGTTTTAGCGTAACTCCCGGCACCGATCATCACCTTCCGGGAGGAAAGCCATGAAACTCACGAACTCCGTCGCCCTGGTCACCGGCGCGAACCGCGGCCTCGGCCGGCACTTCGCCGAGCAGCTGCTGGAGCGCGGCGCCACCAAGGTCTACGCGACCGCCCGCCGGCCCGAGCTGGTCGATCTGCCCGGCGTGGAGGTGCTGCGGGTGGACCTCACCGACCCGGCGTCGATGATCGCGGCCGCGGCGGTGGCCACCGACCTGACCCTGCTGATCAACAACGCGGGCAACTCGTCGTTCGTGAACCTGGTGGACGGCGACGACGCGGAGATCCAGGGCCAGCTGGACTCGTTCTTCTGGGGGCCGCTGCGGCTGATCCGGGCGTTCGCGCCGGTCCTGAAGGCGAACGGTGGCGGCGCGATCCTCAACATTGCCTCCGCGATGTCCTGGGTCGCGGGGGACACCGCCAACGCGTACCACGTGGCGAAGGCGGCGGAGTGGGCGATGACCACGTCCGTGCGGCTGGAGCTGGCGGCGCAGGGAACGCGGGTCGCGGGTGCCTACTTCGGCATGACCGACACCGGCCACCAGGACTTCTGGACCGGCCCGCTGAACGACCCGGCGCAGATCGTCCGGACCACGCTGGACGGACTGGAGGCGGACCGGCTGGAGATCATCGCGGACGAGTTGGCGGCCGGGGCGAAGGCGGTCGTGGCAGGCGATCCGCGTGATTTCTACCCTGTGGCGGTCTGACCGGAGGGTTGTGTGACCGATCGGACCCCGCGATGTTCCGGGCCGCACCCGAGGCTGGGATGATCGGTGCCGGAGCAACGGGAGGCACAGCGTGAGCGATCGTCTCATCGACGGGTACGACCTGGTGATCTTCGACCTGGACGGGGTGGTCTACCTCATCGACCAGCCCATTCCGGGCGCGGTGGAGGCGATCGCCCAACTGCACGAGGCCGGCATCCCGGTCGCCTACGCCACGAACAACGCGTCCCGCCGCGCCGCGGATGTGGCCGCGCTGCTCACCGGCATGGGCATTCCCGCTACCGCGGACGAGGTGCTGACCTCGGCCGGCGCGTCCGCGGCCGTGCTGGCGGACCGGCTCCCGCCCGGCGCACCGGTGCTTGTCGTCGGCGCTGACGCGTTGCGCGCCGAGATCGAGGCCGTCGGCCTGACCGTGGTGGCCAAGGCGGACGAGCGCCCGGTCGCGGTCGCACAGGGCTACGGCCCGGCGATCGGCTGGGCCGACCTGGCCGAGGCCAGTGTGGCGATCCGGGCCGGCGCGCTCTGGCTGGCCACGAACACGGACAAGACGCTGCCCAGCCCGCGCGGCCCGCTGCCCGGCAACGGCTCACTTGTCGCCGCGCTGCGCACCGCCCTCGACCGCGACCCGGACGTGATCGTCGGCAAGCCCTCGCCCGCCCTCTTCACCACCGCCGCCGAGCGGGTGAATGCGAAGAAGGCCCTTGTCGTCGGCGACCGCCTCGACACCGACCTGGAGGGCGCCGTCCGCGCCGGCATGGACGGCCTCCTCGTCCTCACCGGCGTCCACACCCTCGAAGACCTCCACGCCGCCCCACCCACCCAACAGGCCACCTTCGTCGCCCACAACCTCTCCGGCCTCTTCGAACCCGCAATCCCCGCCAACGACTTCAAGGCATAAAACGCTGTGGGGGTACGAGCCGAGGCTCGTACCCCCACACGATCTTGATCTTGGTCTGCAGTTCCCCCGGTGCCCGCGCGAATCGACACCACATCGTGAGGCGTAAACGCCGGAGGAACGTCGGTGCCATTCACGCAAGCCGCTTACTCGCCCTGCCCGCTCTTAGTCTGCAGTTTCTCCTGACCAACGCGGATCTGTACCGCCCACGTGAGGCGCGGACGACCGAGGAACGTCGGTGTCAGTCAGACACGCTCTTCGTCTGCCTGACACCGCCGTCCGCAGGCCGTGGCGTCGAGCCCGGAGGAGCGAAGCGACGACCATGAGCAGAGCGCCCGGAGGAGCGAAGCGACGACCAAAATCAGAGCAGTTTGCGGAGCTTCAGCAGGTCGAAGGGGTTGGCGCCGATTTTGACCTGGCCGCTGGTGTAGGCGCGCATGACGTCGAGGCGGCCGTTGACGAGTTCGATGAGGTCGTCGCTGTTCGCGGTGAGGGAGATCTTGGCCTTCGGGTCGTCGCCGTCCGCGATGTCGACCAGGCGCCCGTCCACAAGCCGTCCGTGGAATGCGGTGGCGAGATCCGGGACCCGGCAGGCCAGCGTCCGATTGAGGTCGATGCGCCCTTGCGCGTCCGCGTTTGCGGACAGCCGCTCCGCGAGGGTGTTCAATGCCGACCGAACCTCGTCTACGCTGGCCACACTTGGTCCTCTCCACGCCGCTTGCGGTTTCCCGCACGGTACCGCACGGGTCCGGCGACGTCGCCCGGTAGCGTGGCACGCGCGGGGAGCGCGCCGGATCGCAACAGTGAGGGGAAGCCGGATGCAGAAGGAAGCGTGGCGGGCCTATCTGGACCTCGCCCTGGGGCTGACCGAAAGCTCACGCAAGCAGGCCACCAAGACCGCGATGAAGCTGGTCGGCAAGGGCGGCGCGACCGCGGCCCAGCTGCAGGCGCTTGTCGAGGAGACGCTTGCGGCCGGCACCGCGAATCGCGCCGTGGTGGAGCGCCTGGTCCGCAACGAGGTGGACCGTGCGCTCGGCGTGGTCGGCCTGGCGAAGTCGGACGAGGTCGAGGCGCTGCGCAAACGGGTGACGGAGCTGGAGGCGCAGCTGACTCCGGCGAGGACCGCGCCGGTGGACGTACCCGGTGACCTGCCGGTCGAGACCCCGGTGGAGGCCGCGGCGGCCGCGTCGACGGCGACCACGCCCCCGGCGCCGGTGAAGAAGGTCGTCGCGAAGAAGGTCGTGGCCAAGAAGGCGCTGGCGAAGGCGCCCGCGGGCGGTACCGCGGTGCCGGACGCGCTTGTCACGCCGGAGAAGCCGGCCGCCGCCGGCACCCCGGCCGCCCCTGGGACGACTAACACCCCGGCCGTGCCCGCGACTCCGGCGGCGCTTGCCACCTCCGCGGTGCCGGCCGAGGACGAGCCTGCGGTCGAGCCGCCGGCCGAGACGCCCGCGAAGCGGATCACGCCGCCGCAGAAGACCGTGGTGCGGAAGAGGTCGGTGCCCACCCCGGCCGATCTGCCGCCCGCGGTGAAGAAGGTGGCGCCGGGCAAGCGGGCCAAGAAGCCCGTCCCGCCGCTCTTCGACGACGGCACGCAGCGCTGATGAGCACGCCGTTCCCGATCCCCCGTCCTCCGGCCGCGCCCCGCCCGCCGATGAGCCCGGCGGGCATGGGCACACCGGGCATGGGCACACCGGGCATGGGTGCGCCGGGGATGGGCGCGCCGGCGGTGCGGATGACCGAGCCCGGCGACGGGAGCACCGGGCATCCGGCCGTGGACGCGATGCTCGCCTCCCTTGCGAACGCGGCGTCGCTGTCCCCGGCCGACCAGATCGCCGAGTTCGAGGCCGCGCACCAGATCCTTCGCGAGACGCTCGCCACGATCGACCAGGCCTGACCCTTCCCCCTGAAAGACACGTGAAGACACCGCATGGCACGCCGCATCCGTCTAGACGCCGAACTCGTCCGCCGCGGCCTTGCCCGCTCCCGTGAGCAGGCAGGCACGCTGATCGAGGCCGGTCGCGTCGAGATCCGGGGGATGGTCGCCCGCAAGGCCGCCGCGCAGATCGACCCGGCCGACCCGATCGTGGTCACCGGCGAGGACCCGGTCGACGAGTACGTGTCGCGCGGCGGTCACAAGCTGGCCGGTGCGCTCGCCGCGTTTGGCCCGCGCGGGCTCGCCGTGGCGGGACGCCGGTGCCTGGACGCCGGCGCGTCCACCGGCGGCTTCACTGACGTGCTGCTGCGTGCGGACGCGGCCGAGGTGGTCGCGGTGGACGTCGGCTACGGCCAGTTGGCGTGGAAGCTGCGTACCGATGAGCGGGTGAAGGTCTTCGAGCGCACGAACGTGCGCACGCTGCTGCCGGAGACGATCGGCGGGCAGGTCGAGCTGATCGTGTCCGACCTGTCGTTCATCTCGCTGCGCCTAGTGCTGCCCGCGCTGGCCGGCTGCGCGCTGCCGGACGCGGACCTGGCGCTGATGGTCAAGCCGCAGTTCGAGGTCGGCAAGGAACGGGTCGGCGAGGGCGGCGTGGTCCGGGACCCGGCGCTGCGGGCCTCAGCGGTCCTCGACGTGTGTGCGGCCGCCTATGCACTCGGGCTCGGCCTCGCCGGGGTGGCCGCGAGCCCGCTGCCCGGCCCGAGCGGCAACGTGGAGTTCTTCGTGTGGTTGCGGCGGGGCGCGCCCGCTGCCGATCCGGACCATGTGCGGGCCGTCGTCGAGGCCGGGCCCGCGGGTACGGTGGCCGTGCACGCGCCGGAGGCCGGCGCGGAATCGCTTGTTGACAAGGGAGTGACGAGTGAGGAGCACCGCTAACCGGTCGGCGCTGCTGGTGACCCACACGGGACGACGGCACAGCACCGAGCACGCGGCCTCGATCGCGAGCGACCTCGTGCGCGCGGGGTTCGAGGTCCGTGTCGTGGCCTCCGAGATCGGTGATCTGGACCTGCCGCCGGGCGTCACGCCGGTGTTCGGCCCGGACGCGGCCGAGGGCGTGGAGATCGTGTTCGCGCTCGGTGGCGACGGCACGTTCCTGCGCGCGGCGGAGCTGGCCCGGCCGAACAAGGCGCCGCTGCTCGGCATCAACCTGGGCAAGGTGGGCTTCCTCGCCGAGGCGGAGATCAGCGACATCGACCAGGCGGTCGCGGAGGTGGTGCGCGGCGCCTACACCGTGGACGAGCGGCTTACGCTCGACGTGCGGGCCGAGCTGGACGGCGAGGTGATCGCGGAGACCTGGGCGCTCAACGAGGTCTCGGTGGAGAAGGGCCAGCGGGCCAACATGCTTGAGCTGCGCGTCGACGTGGACGGCAGACCGCTGTCCCGGTACGGCTGCGACGGTGTGATCTGCGCGACGCCGACCGGCTCCACCGCCTACGCGTTCTCGGCCGGCGGCCCGGTGGTCTGGCCTGAGGTGGAGGCGCTGCTGCTGGTGCCGGTGGCCGCGCACGCGCTGTTCAGCAAGCCGCTGGTGACCGCGCCCACGTCCACGTTCGTGATCACGGTGGATCCGTACACGTCTGTCGCCACGCTCTGCGCGGACGGTCACCGCGTCTTCGATCTGCCTCCCGGCGCGAAGGTCACTGTCCGGCGCGGCGCGCAACCGGTGCGTGTTGTTCAGCTTCAGCCACGGCCGTTCACGGATCGGCTGGTGGCGAAATTCGACCTCCCGGTCCTCGGCTGGCGGGGTACGAAGCGGCGGTAATCACTGCGTTCGCCACAATTGGCGCAGCTCTCGGCTGGAAAAGTGTCGGAGTTCGCGGCTACTGTCTTTGCCTGTGCTGGAAGAGCTGCGTATCACCGGCCTGGGCGTCATCGAGGACACCACATTGCCGCTGACCGGCGGCATGAATGTGATAACCGGTGAGACCGGCGCCGGAAAGACCATGGTCGTGACCGGCCTCGGCCTGCTGTTCGGCGGGCGGGCCGATGCCGGTCGCGTACGAGCCGACCCCGGCCGTGCCGTCGTCGAAGGACGACTGCGGCTCAAGGGGGCGATCGCCGATGCGGTGCTCGCCCGGATCACCGACGCCGGCGCCGAGCCGGACGACGACGGCACCGTGATGCTGTCTCGTACCGTCACCATCGAGGGCCGTTCCCGCGCCCATGTCGGCGGGCGGTCCGCGCCCGTCGCGGTGCTCACCGACGTCGGCGAGCGGGTGCTTGCCGTCCACGGCCAGTCCGACCAGCTGCGGCTGCTACGCCCCGCGGAGCAGCGCGCCGCGCTCGACCGGTTTGCCGGCCCGGAGCACGAGAAGCTGCTGGAGACGTTCCGCGAGACGTACGTCAAGTGGCGGAAGACCGCTGACGATCTCGCGGACCGCCGCCGTAACGCGCGCGACCGCAACCAGGAGGCCGACCTCCTCAAGCTCGGCCTCGACGAGATCACCCGCGTCGACCCGCAGACGGGGGAGGACGACGAGCTGAAGGCCGAGGCGCAGCGCCTGGAGCATGCGGAGGGTCTGCGGACCGCGGCCGCGCTTGCCTACCAGTCGATCGCCGGCGGTGCCGAGGCCGGTGACGAGACGCCGGATGCGACGAGCCTGCTCGGGACCGCCCGGCGCACGCTTGAGGGGCAGGCAGGCGTCGACGGCAAGCTGGCCGACCTCGCCGCGCGGCTTGAGGAGGCGGCCACGCTGATCAGTGACGTGTCCGCCGAGCTCTCCGCCTACCTGGACGCACTTGACGCCGACCCGAACCGGCTGACCGCGATCTACGAGCGGCGCGCGCTGCTGCGCGGGCTGACCCGTAAGTACGCGGACGACGTCGACGGCGTGATCACCTGGGCTGAGACGGCCCGCGCCCGGCTCGGCGAGCTGGACACGTCCGACGAGCTGCTTGAGGAGCTGGAGCGCGATCGCCAACGCCTCGAGGGCGAGGTCGCGGAGCTGGCCGTGCGGCTCACCGCCGCCCGGGTCGAGGCTGCCGGGCGGTTCGCCGAGGAGGTCAGCGTGGAGCTGGCCGGCCTGGCAATGCCGCACTCGCGGGTCGAGGTCGCGGTCCTGCCGCGTACCGCGGGCAAGAGTGAGCCGACCGTGACCATCGACGGCACCGAATCGGGCGTGTCGTCGGACGGGGCGGACGAGGTGGAGATGCGCCTGCTCGCACATCCGGGCGCGCCGGCGCTGCCGTTGCAGCGTGGCGCCTCCGGCGGTGAGCTGTCCCGCGTGATGCTGGCGATCGAGGTCGTGTTCGCCGGCGTCGGCGGCCCGCCGACGCTTGTGTTCGACGAGGTCGACTCCGGCGTGGGCGGCACGGCCGCGGTGGAGATCGGGCGGCGGCTGGCCCGGCTGGCGCGCAGTCACCAGGTGCTTGTGGTCACCCACCTGCCTCAGGTGGCCGCGTTCGCCGACCGGCACCTGGTGGTCTTGAAGGACACCGGCGGCGCGGTGACAACCAGCGGCGTGCGAGTGGTCGAGGACACGGACCGCGCACGCGAGCTGTCCCGCATGCTCGCCGGCCTGCCCGACTCTGACCTCGGCATCGCTCACGCGGAGGAGCTGCTGGCGGTGGCGGAGCGGGAGAAGCGCCGCTGAACCGGAGTTCCGCGGGGCCTTGTCGTGTGTGTGGCGGCAAGGCCCTTCTCGTGCGCGGGGGCCGGAAATGGCTGGACCGCGGCGGGTGTGCGAGAAAGAATTCGTTCTGTGACGTGAGCGGCGACACATTACGCGTTGATACATAGGCAATTGAGCAGCTCAGAGACGTTTTGTCGGCATGTCGGGGGACCACAAAGTCGAGAGGCCGTGTCACGATGATGGCGATGCGTCTACCCACCTTGCGCCGTACCCGGACCGCCGAACCGGGGATCATCGCGGGCACTGCTCGGCTCGATCGCCGTACGAAGCGGTTGACCGGACGCCTGCGTCCGGGCGACATCGCGGTCATCGATCACGTCGACCTGGACCGCGTGGCCGCCGACTCGCTTGTGGCGGTCGGCGTCTCGGCGGTGCTCAACGCGAAGCCGTCGATTTCCGGGCGTTACCCGAATCTGGGGCCGGAGGTGCTTGTCAAGGCCGGCATCCCGCTTCTGGACGACCTCGGTGAGGGCGTGTTCCAGCAGATCCGGGAGGGCGACTCGATCCGGGTCGAGGGAAACACGGTGCTTGCGAACGGCGAGGCGCTGCTGCACGGTGTCCGGCAGGACTCCGAGGCCGTGGCCAAGGCGATGGCGGATGCCCGTGAAGGGCTGTCCGTGCAGCTGGAGGCGTTCGCGGCGAACACGATGGACTACCTGAAGCAGGAGCGCGATCTCCTGCTCGACGGCGTCGGCGTGCCGGAGATCGAGACGAAGATCAACGGCCGGCACGTGCTGATCGTGGTCCGGGGCTACGACTACAAGGCCGACCTGGACGTGTTGCGCCCGTACATCCGGGAGTACCGCCCGGTGCTGATCGGTGTGGACGGCGGCGCGGACGCGCTTGTCGAGGCCGGATACACGCCCGACATGATCATCGGCGACATGGACTCGGTGAGTGACGACGTGCTGCGTTGTGGCGCGGAGATCGTCGTGCACGCCTATCCGGACGGGCGGGCGCCGGGCCTGCCGCGCGTGCACCAGCTCGGCGTGCCGGCGATCACCTTCCCGGCCGCGGCGACAAGCGAGGACTGCGCGCTGCTGCTTGCCGACGAGAAGGGCGCCTCGCTGATCGTGGCGGTCGGCACGCACTACACGCTCGTCGAGTTCCTGGACAAGGGGCGCGGCGGCATGGCGTCGACGTTCCTCACCCGGCTGCGGGTCGGCGGCAAGCTTGTCGACGCGAAGGGCGTGAGCCGGCTCTACAAGCAGACCATCCCGGGGTCGTCGCTGCTGCTCCTCGCGTTCTCCGCGATCGCGGCCATGACGGCGGCGGTGACTGTCTCCACCGTGGGCAAGGCGTACCTCGGGGTGGCTTCGGAGTGGTGGGACAATCTCGTCTTCCAACTCGGCCAGCTGTTCTAGCCCCGTCCCGACCAGAAGGCTTCCACCGTGATCAATTTCCGGTACCACGTCGTGTCGCTCACCGCGGTCTTCCTCGCGCTGGCGATCGGGCTGGTGGTCGGCACCGCCGCGCTCAACGGGCCCGTCGTTGACGGGCTGGACAGCCAGGTCAAGAACCTCAGCAAGGACAACAGCCAGCTGCGCGAGAGCGTCGGCCAGCTTCAGGACGAGGTCAACTCGCAGGAGGAGTTCGCGACCGCGGCCGCGCCGATGCTGCTGGCCGGCAAGCTCACCGGCCGCCGGGTGGCGCTTGTGGTGCTGCCGACCGCGGCCGACTACGCGGAGCAGCTGCGCACCATGCTTGCCACGGCCGGCGCGACAGTCACCGGCCGTGTCGACGTCCGGGAGAGCTTCGTCGACCCGGCGAACAGCGTGAACCTGCTTGACCTGGCGCATCGCGCGGCGCAGACCACGCTTCCGGCGTCCGGGCTGCCAAGCAACGCGAACGGGGTGGAGACCTCGGCCGCGCTGCTGGCGACCGCGCTGCTGGACCGGCCTGCACCGGCGGCCGTCACCGACTCGGACCGGAACGCGGTGCTTGCGGCGTACGCGGCCGCGAACTACGTCACTGTCGAGGACGACAAGGTCTCCGGTTCCGCAGAGGCCGTGGTGATCGTCGCGGGTCTGCCGCCGACCGGCGAGGACTCGGACAAGATGAACGCGTCGGCCGTGACGCTCGTGGAGCAGTTCGACGTGGCCGGCCCGCTTGTCGTCGGCGGCAACGGCGTCGGTGACGGCAACGTGGTCGCTGCGGTCCTGGCGGACGCGGCGCTGTCCAAGACCATCGCCACGGTGGACAACGTGAACACCGCCCAGGGCGCGGTCGTCACCTGCCTGGCGCTCACCGAGTCGCTCGCCGCGAACAAGATCGGGCACTACGGACTGGGTGCGGGCGCCACGTCGATGCTGCCGACCCCCGCGCAGTGACGGTGTGATCACGCGATCCCTAGAATCGCGGTCATGGCCCCCACGCGTGTCCCCCCGATCCTGGTCCTCGCCGCGGGCGCGCTCGCCGCGCGCGCCGCGCTGACCGCGGTCCGGCGCAGCCCGGTCAACACGTCGCTGGAGCGGGCGAACTTCCGCGGGCGCACCGTCACGCTGGCCGGCGGTCCCGCGCTCGCTGCCGCCGCGTCCGTCGCCGCGGCCGCGGGTGCGCCGAGCGGCCCGGCCGCGGCCGCCGCGCTCACCGCCGGGCTCACGTCCGGCGCGGTGGGCCTCTACGACGACGTGGTCGGCAGCCGGCCGGAGCAGAAGGCGGCCAAGGGCTTCGCCGGGCACCTGCGCGCGTTGCGCCGCGGTCAGGTCACAAGCGGCCTGGTCAAGATCGCTGGGGTCGGCGCTGCCGGGCTTGCCGCGTCCGCGCTGCTGGCGCTGGACCGCCCGGGGCGGAAGACCCGCTGGGGCACGCTCGCGGACGTGGCGCTCGGCGCGGGCGTCATCGCCGGCACCGCGAACCTCGTCAATCTGCTCGATCTGCGTCCCGGCCGGGCGATCAAGGCGAGCGCGCTGATCGGCGCGCCGCTGCTGCCCACCTCCGCGGGCGGGCTTGCCGCGGGTGCGGTCGGCGCCGCGGCCGGACTGCTGCCGCAGGACCTGGACGAGCAGATCATGCTCGGCGACTCCGGGGCGAACGCGCTCGGTGCGCTGCTCGGCGTCGCGATCGCGGCGACGTGCGGCCCGATCGGCCGCGCGGTCGTCTTCGCGGGCCTGGCCGGCCTCACCGCGGCCTCGGAGAAGGTCAGCTTCACCGCAGTGATCCAGCGGACGCCGGGCCTGCGCGAGCTGGACGAGCTCGGCCGCCGGCAGAGCTGACCGCGGTGACCTCCACGCGCACCCGGTCCGTCGCCGGCGCCGCCGCGCTGATCGCGGTGCTCACAGTGGTCAGCCGATTGGCGGGCTTCGGGCGTACCACAGTGTTCGCCTGGATGGTGGGTGACACCGGACTCGGCGACGCCTACCTCGGTGCGAACACGCTGCCGAACATCATCTTCGAGCTGGTCGCCGGGGGCGCGCTGGCCAGCCTTGTGGTGCCGCTGCTCGCGCCGGCCGTCGAGGCCGGAGACCGGGAGCGGACCGGGCGGATCACGTCGGCGCTGCTGGGCTGGGTGCTCCTGCTGCTGGTGCCGGTCGCGGTGGTGGTCGCGGTCGCGGCCGGGCCGCTGGTGAGGATCATCCTGCCGCACAGCCCGCCGGAGGTGGTCGAGGCCGGCACCCAGATGCTGCGGATCTTCGCACCGCAGCTGCCGCTCTACGGCGTCGGCGTGGTGCTTACCGGTGTGCTGCAGTCGCACCGCAGGTTCGCCTGGCCGGTCATCGCGCCGCTGCTGTCAAGCCTCGTCGTGATCGGCGTGTATCTGGCGTTCGGGTACACCGAGGGGCCGGGCACGGATCTCGGCGCGGTGACCTCCACCGGCACGACGATCCTCGCGGCCGGCACCACCTGCGGCGTCGTGGTGCTCTCCGGCTGCCTGCTGATACCGGTACGCGCTCTGCGGCTGCCGCTGCGGCCGACGCTGCGCCTGCCTGACGACTCCCGGCGGGCAGTGCTGCGGCTCGGCTGGGCCGGCCTCGTCACTGTCGGCGCGCAACAACTCGCGCTGCTGGTCGTGATCGGTCAGGCCAGCGGCGGCCCCACAGGATCGCTCGTGGTGTTCAACCTGGCGCAGACAGTGTTCCTGCTGCCGTGGGCCGTGCTCGCGGTGCCGCTTGCGACAGCTGCCTATCCCGGCCTCACCACAGGTGACGACGACGGCTACCGGAAACTGCTCGCCCGCACCGCACGGTCGACAGCGCTTGCCGGCCTGCTCGGCGCGGGCGCGCTGGTGGCGGTGGCGATCCCGGCTGGCGCGTTCTTCGTCGGCGGCCGGGCACTGACCGACGGCATCGTCGCGTTCGCGCCCGGACTGATCGGATACGGACTCTTCGCGCTGCTGTCCCGCGCGCTCTACGCCCGCGGGCGTACCGCAGAGGTCGCCCGCGCCACCGCGCTGGCCTGGGGACTTGTCGCGCTGCTCGCGGCCGGGCTGTCCGCCGTCACCGCGCCGGAGCAGCGGGTGCTCGTCCTCGGGCTCGCCCACTCGGCAGGCATGCTGCTGCTCGGCGCGCTGCTGGTGATCTCGGTGCGCCGGATCAACGGCCCGGCCGCGCTCGCCGGGCTCGGCCGCACGCTCACCGCCGGGCTGGTCGCCGCGGTCGCCGCCGGTGCCGCCGGATATGCCGTCGGAGCGATCTTCGACCCCACCCCGGCGCGCCCGGTCGCGGTGTTGCAAGGCATGCTGTGCGGGTTCGTCGGGTTGGCGGTATTTCTCGGGATCGCGTTCCTGCTGGACCGGGACCAGGTCGTGAGACTCGCCCGGCGTGGCGGCACACGGTCCGGATCGCGCGCATCGGGTAACTTGCCACGCGGTGAGACCCTGCCGGACGGTGGGAACGACGCGCGGGAACCCACCGCGCGGGACGGAGGGGACCGATCGTGACCGCAGGCGACTGGGCCGGTGGGGTGGCGCTCGTGCTCGCCTCGAGCACCGGCGGCGTGGGACAGCACGTGTCCTCGCTGGTCCGGGGGCTGACCGCGGCCGGCAGCACGGTCACGGTCTGCGGGCCGGACGCCACCGAGCGCCTGTTCCACTTCTCCGACCTGGGTGCGCGGTTCGTCCCGGTGGAGATCCCGGCGAACCCGACGCCGTCCGACGCCCGCGCGGTGAGCGCACTCCGCCAGGCGCTCGCGTCCGGCGGCATCGACGTCGTGCACGCGCACGGCCTGCGCGCCGGTTTCGTCGCCACGCTCGCCCGCCCCCGCCAGCCGCTCGTCGTCACCTGGCACAACGCCATGCTCGCCTCCGGCCTGCGCGGCCGCGTCGCTCAGCTGCTGGAACGCGCTGTCGCGGCCGCCGCCCGGGTCACGCTCGGCGCCTCCGACGACCTGGTCGACCGGGCCCGCGCGGTCGGCGCCCGGGACGCCCGGCTCGGCCCGGTGGCGGCGCCCCAGCTCGGCCCGGCCAAGCGCAGTCGCGCGGCCGTGCGCGCGGAGTTCGGCGTCGGCCCGGACACGCCGGTGGTCCTCTCCGTCGGGCGGTTGCACCCGCAGAAGCGCTACGACGTGCTTGTCGCCGCCGCCGGCCGCTGGCGCGAGCGCCGCCCCACGCCGGTCGTGCTTGTCGCCGGCACCGGACCCAGCTACCTGCCGCTCGCCGCGAGCATCTCCGCCGCGCACGCGCCGGTCACGCTGCTCGGCCACCGTACCGACGTCGCCGACCTGCTGGCCGGTGCGGACCTCGCGGTCATCACAAGCGACTGGGAGGCCCGCCAGCTGTTCGCCCAGGAGGCGCTGCAGGCCGGGCTGCCGCTGGTCGCCACCGCTGTCGGCGGGCTCCCCGGCCTGGTCGGCGACGCCGCCGTGCTGGTACCGGCCGGCGACGTGGACGCGGTCGACGCCGCGGTCCGCCGCCTGCTTGACGACCCGGAGCTGCGCGCGGATCTGAGCACCAGGGCCCGTACCCACGCGGCCGCCTGGCCCACCGAGGCGGACACCGTCGCGGCCGTCCGCGACGTCTACGCCGAACTCGTACCAGCTCCGGAGGAGCCCGCCTGATGCTGCACCGCCTCACACCATGGCTGGTCGCGCTGGCCGTGGTGGTCGGCAGCATGGTCGCGCTCAGCGTCCGGCCGGTCTCCGCCGTCACCGGCGCCGGCGCCGACTACGTGGTCGTGGTCGGCGTGCCCGGCCTTCGCTGGGACGACCTCAGCCCGACCGAGACGCCGTCGCTGTGGGCGCTCGCGGAGCACGGCGCGATCGGCGCGCTCTCGGTCCGCTCCGCGAGCGACCCCACCTGCCCGATCGACGGCTGGCTCACGCTCGGCGCCGGCAACTACGCCAGCTGGGGCGACGAGAACGCGGACGTGACCACCTGCCCGCCGGTCAACGTCACCATCGAGGAACCGGACGGCATCGGCGCGAACGTGCCGCAGCAGCCGATCGCCGTCGACTACAACGGCCGCCAGGCCTGGGGCGCGGTCCCCGGCGCGCTTGCCGAGGCCGTGCGCTGCACCACAGCGATCGGGCCCGGCGCCGCGATCGCGGCCGCCCGCCCGTTCGGCCGCGTCGACCGCTACTCGCCGGAGCTGCCCCAGCAGGACACCGCGGCGGTGCTCTCCGCCTGCGTGCTCAGCATCATCGACGCGGGCACCGTCGCCTCCACCGGCGACACCCGCGCGGCCGAGGTCGCGGCCGCGGACGACACGCTCGGCCGGGTGCTCGCGGCCCGGCCCGCCAACTCGCTGGTCCTGGTCGCCGGCCTCGCCGACACCGGCGCGGACCACCGGCTGCACGTGGCGATCGCGGACGGCCCCGGCTGGGACCGCTCCTGGATCACCTCGGCCAGCACCGCCCGCGACGGATACGTCGCCCTTGTCGACCTGGCGCCCACCGCACTCACCGCGCTCGGCCGCGAGCTGCCCACCGGGCGCTTCGACGGACACGTCGCCACCGCCGCGGACGGCCGCCCCGCCGCGCTCGCGGACGCGATCGTCAGGCCCGCGAACGCAGACGCGGAGGCGCGCGCCCAGGGCCGTACCTCCGGCTGGTTCTTCACGATCCTCGCCGCCGCGCAGATCGCGCTGTTCGCCGCGCTCGTCCCGCTGCTGCGCCGCACCTACGCGCACAGCGGCCCGCCCGGCCCGCCACTGCCGCCGCGCTGGCTGATGGGCGGCGCCGAGCTGGCGCTTACCGCGGCCGCGCTCGTCACGCCGGCCGCGCTCGTCGCGGACCTGGTGCCCTGGTGGCGCGCGGGCCGCCCGACACTCGTCTTCGCCGCCGTGACTATCGTGCTGACGCTTGCCGGCACGCTCGCGATCCGGCTCGCCCGGCCCTGGCGGGTCACGCTCTGGCCGCTCGGCGCGGTCGCCGCGGTCGCGGCCGTGGTGGTCGTCGCGGACGTACTCTCCGGCTCGACGCTGCAGCTCAACGGCGTTGCGGGCTACTCCACGCTGGCCGGCGGCCGCTACGCCGGCATCGGCACCGTCGGCCTCGGCGTGCTCACCGCGGGCGTGCTGCTCGCCGCCGCCGCGCTCGGCCAGCACATGCGCCGCTCCCGCCGCCCGGTCGTGATGGTCGCGCTCGGCGGCGCCGCAGTCATGCTCGTCGGCAGCCCGTTCCTCGGCGCGCACGCGATCGGCGCGGTCTCGCTCACCGCGGGCGTCTGCGTGGCCGCCGCGCTCTCCACAGGCGGCTGGCTCAGCTCCAGCCGCATCGCGCTCACCTCCGCCGCCGGCCTGGTCGTCACGCTCGGCTTCGCGCTGCTCGACGTGCGCCGCCCCGAGGCCGAGCGCGGCAGTCTCGGCCGCATCCTCGCGTCCCTGGTCGACGGCACCAGCGGCATCGCAGTCCAGCGCGCCACCGCGTCGAACGTGGCCGCGCTCGTCAGCCCGCTCACCGCGCTTACGCTTGCGGTCGCGGCGCTGGTCTGGTTCGTGCTGCTGCGCCCGTGGGGCGGCCTCAAACGCCTCTACGGCCTCAAACCGGCGGTCCGGGCCGGGCTGGCCGGCACCGCTGTCACGTCGCTCACCGCGGGCGTGCTGGGCGGCTCCGCGCTTCACGTCGCCGGCGCCGCCGCCGCGCTCGCCGCGCCACTGGCCGCGCTCACCGCGCTGCGCGTCCTCCACCACGCCGCCGACCGCACCCGCCCCGCCGTGATCCACCCCGTCGAAGATCAAGATCCACGAGCCGCCGAGGGTACGCCGCCGGAAGCGCGACAGGCGCTGCCGACCCCCACACCCGGAAGCTCAGCCGTCACAGCGGATCCGCCCCCCGACAGCGCCGAACCCGGCGTGGACCAGGCCCGCCCGGTCCCGGCGGCGCCCGGCGGAGCGGCCGTCCTCGCGGTTCCCCCCGCGGCCGGTGCTGGACCCGCCGCAGACCGGAGCCCGGGAGCCGGGGGAGCCGGGAGCCTCGGACCCGGGGGCGACGGGAGCCCCGGAGCCTTCGCAGGCGGGAGCCCCGGAGTCGGGGGAGACGGGAGTTCCGGAGCCGGGGGAGACGGGAGCCCTGGACCCGTGGGAGACGGGAGTTCTGGACCCGGGGGAGAGGGGAATCCTGGACCCGTGGGACCCGTGGGACCCGTGGGAGAGGGGAGCCTCGGAGCCGGGGGAGACGGAAGCCCTGGAGCCGTGGGAGACGGAAGTTCTGGAGCCGGGGGAGACCGTCCGGCAGACGTTTCACCGGGTGTGATCTTTCCGGACGGTGAGGACGGCGAGCCTGTGGTGATCAAGACCACCGGGGTCGTGGTGACGCGGCCGGAGCCGGATGCCGAGGACCGGGCGACGAGTTGAGCGCCCGGCAGCATCGTGAGCGCCCGGCCGCACCGTGAGCGTCCGGCCGCACCGTGAGCGTCCGCAGTATCGCCCGTGCGGGTGAATGCGGGTGGGCCGGCGCGCGCACGGCGTACCCCCGGATGATGTTGATCTTCAAGGGTTTTGCCTGTGACGTGGGCCCGGGTGGCCATCGACGCGAGGCGATCATGGAGTGGTGGGCGGGGCGCTGCGCGCGGCGGGACCGGCGGATGGTGTTACCGTGGAATCCCGTGGATCGCGTGATCACGACAGCCGCATCAACGTCCGCTGACTTTTCGGTCAGGCGGGCAGGGATCGGGCTCAAGGGCGTCGCGCCGGTTCTCATTGGCAGCCACACGACCACGGGAGCAGGCCTTGGCCCCTTCGACTCAGACCAGGCATATCTTTGTCACGGGGGGCGTCGCCTCCTCACTCGGTAAGGGGCTCACCGCTTCCAGCCTGGGCAACTTGCTGACCGCGCGCGGTCTGCGGGTCGTGATGCAGAAGCTTGATCCTTACCTCAACGTTGACCCCGGCACGATGAACCCGTTCCAGCACGGCGAGGTCTTCGTGACCGAGGACGGCGCGGAGACGGACCTCGATGTCGGGCACTACGAGCGGTTCCTCGACCGGCCGCTGTCCGCGAAGGCGAACGTCACCACCGGTCAGGTCTACAGCGCCGTGATCGCCAAGGAGCGGCGCGGCGAGTACCTCGGCGACACCGTGCAGGTCATCCCGCACGTGACGAACGAGATCAAGGAACGCATCTTCGCGATGGCCGACCCGGACGAGGACGGCCGGGTGCCGGACGTCGTCATCACCGAGGTCGGCGGCACGGTCGGTGACATGGAGTCGCTGCCGTTCCTGGAGGCGATCCGGCAGGTCCGCCACGAGGTCGGCCGGGACCGGTGCTTCTACCTGCACGTCTCGCTGGTGCCCTACCTGGCGCCGTCCGGCGAGCTGAAGACGAAGCCGACCCAGCACTCGGTGGCCGCGCTGCGCAACATCGGCATCCAGCCGGACGCGCTCGTCTGCCGCTCGGACCGGGAGATCCCGGAGAAGCTCAAGGTCAAGCTGTCGCTCTACTGCGACGTGGACCGCGAGGCAGTGGTGGCCTGCCCGGACGCGCCGAGCATCTACGACATCCCGCGCGTGCTGCACGCCGAGGGCCTGGACGCCTACGTGGTGCGCCGGCTCGGCCTGAGCTTCCGGGACGTGGAGTGGAGCGCCTGGGACGACCTGCTCAAGCGGGTGCACCACCCCTCCGAGGAGATCACCATCGCGGTGGTCGGCAAGTACGTCGACCTGCCCGATGCGTACCTGTCGGTGACCGAGGCGATCCGGGCGGCCGCGTTCGGCCACTACGCCAAGGCGCACATCCGCTGGGTGCCGAGCGACGACTGCGAGACCCAGGCCGGTGCGGCCGCCGCGCTCGCGGGCGTGGACGGCATCGTGATCCCGGGCGGCTTCGGCGTGCGCGGTATCGAGGGCAAGATCGGGGCGGTCAGCTACGCACGCGAGCAGAAGGTCCCGGTGCTGGGCCTCTGCCTCGGCCTGCAGTGCATGACCATCGAGGTGGCGCGCAACCTGGCCGGGCTGGACGGGGCGAACTCGCTCGAGTTCGACGACGTGGTCAAGCACCCGGTCATCTCCACCATGGCGGACCAGCAGGACATCGTCTCCGGCAAGGGCGACCTGGGCGGCACGATGCGGCTTGGCGCGTACCCGGCCGCGCTGACCCCGGGCTCGATCGTCGAGGAGGCGTACGGCGCGCCGGAGATCTCCGAGCGGCACCGCCACCGGTACGAGGTCAACAACGACTACCGGGACCGGCTGAGCGCGGCCGGCCTGCGCTTCTCCGGCACCTCGCCGGACGGCCGGCTTGTCGAGTTCATCGAGCTGGACCGCGAGGTGCACCCGTTCTTCGTCGCCACCCAGGCGCACCCGGAGCTGAAGAGCCGCCCGACCCGCCCGCACCCGTTGTTCGCGGCGTTCGTGGGCGCGTCCGTGCGGTTCCACAAGGCGGACGAGCTGCCGCTGGAGATCGTGGAGGCGCCGCCGGGTGCCGAGGGCCAGGGGGACGACCGGAAGTCCAAGCGGCGCATCGGGGCCGGCAAGTGACGGGCTTCGCCCATGAGGTGATCAGCCGCACCGAGCGGTACCGCGGACCGGTCTTCACAGTGGTCACCGACCGGGTCACCATGCCCGGCGGTGGCGCGGCGAACCGGGACTACCTGCTGCACGTCGGCGCGGTCGGCGTGGTCGCGCTTGATGACGACGGCCGGGTGGCGCTGATCGGCCAGTACCGGCACGCGGTCGGCGGGCGGCTCTGGGAGCTGCCGGCCGGGCTGCGTGACGTCGAAGGCGAGGATCTGGCGGTCGGCGCGCTGCGCGAGCTGGCCGAGGAGGCGGACCTGCGGGCGAGGACGGTGGACGTGCTGCTCGACCTGCACACGTCGCCGGGCTGCACGAACGAGCAGATCCGGATCTTCCTGGCCCGTGACCTGTCCCCGGTTCCGGACGCCGAGCGGCACGACCGCACGGACGAGGAGGCGGACATCGAGCTGCGCTGGGTGCCGCTTGACGACGCGATCGCCATGGTCTTCGCCGGCGAGATCACCAACGCGGCGGCGGTCGGCGGCCTGCTTGCCGCGGCCCGTGCCCGGGACGCCGGCTGGGCGTCGCTGCGCGCGTCGGATACGCCGACACTTGCCTGAAACAAGCTATGTCTGCGGCCGGCGTTTCTGACGAAACGTCGGCCGTGGCGCGTTCTGGCTTAGTGATCTAAAGTGCGGGCATTATTACCGGAGATCCGCTCGTAAACTGCGGCTAAACGCGTGAAAGGGTCATCGACGTGAAGGTCGGCATTCCCCGCGAGGTCAAGAACAACGAGTTCCGGGTCGCGATCACGCCGGCCGGCGTGCACGAGTTCACCCGCCACGGCCACGAGGTCTTCGTCGAGGCCGGCGCCGGACTCGGCTCGTCGATCACGGACGACGAATATCAGAAGGCCGGCGCCACAATCCTGCCGTCCGCGGACGACGTCTGGGGCACGGCGGAGCTGGTGCTCAAGGTCAAGGAGCCGATCGCGGAGGAGCACCACCGCATGCGTGAGGGGCAGGTGCTCTTCACCTACCTGCACCTGGCCGCGTCCAAGGAGTGCACGGACGCGCTGATCGAGCGCAAGGTCACCGGCATCGCGTACGAGACGGTGGAGACCCCGGACCGCCAGCTGCCCCTGCTCGCGCCGATGTCCGAGGTCGCCGGCCGGCTCGCACCGCAGGTCGGCGCGTACCACCTGATGCGCAACGGCGGCGGCCGCGGCGTGCTGATGGGCGGCGTCTCCGGCGTCTACGCGGCCAAGACCGTGGTGATTGGCGCGGGCGTCTCCGGCATGAACGCGGCCACCATCGCGCTCGGCCTGCAGTCCGAGGTGCTGATCCTGGACATGAACATCAACCGGCTGCGGGCGGCCGACGCGATCTACCGCGGCCACCTGCAGACCGTCACGTCGAACGCGTTCGAGGTGGAGCGCGCGGTGCTTGACGCGGACCTGGTCATCGGCGCGGTGCTGGTGCCGGGCGCGAAGGCCCCGACGCTGATCTCCAACGAGCTGGTCTCCCGGATGAAGCCGGGCAGCGTGCTCGTCGACATCGCGATCGACCAGGGCGGCTGCTTCGAGGACTCGCGGCCGACCACGCACGCGGACCCGGTCTACAAGGTCCACGAGTCCATCTTCTACTGCGTGGCGAACATGCCGGGCGCGGTGCCGCACACCAGCACGTACGCGCTGACGAACGTGACGCTGCCGTACGCGGTGCAGCTTGCCAACCTCGGCTGGCGGGACGCGTTGCGGGCGGACCCGTCGCTGGCCAAGGGGCTCAACACGCACGCGGGCGAGGTCACCTACGGCCCGGTGGCGGAGGCGCACGGCATGCGCGCGCTGCCGCTCGACGAGGTCCTCGCGTAAGGACTGTCGTACCCCTCCTTTATGGTCTGCGCTGTGTTGCAGACGGAGCGGGCCGTGCGGGGCTACCTCGACCACCTGACGGTGGAGCGTGCCCTCGCGGCCAACACGCTCGTCTCGTACCGGCGGGATCTGGATCGTTATCTTGAGTTCCTGACCGGCGCCGAGATCGGCAGTCTCGGCGCCGTCACCTCCACCGACCTCACCACCCACCTGAGCGGCCTGCGCACCGGTGACGACGCGCACCCGCCGCTGTCCGCCTCGTCGGCCGCGCGCGCGATGTCCGCGGTGCGCGGGCTGCACCGGTTCGCGGTCCGGGAGGGCCTCGCGGCCGACGACCCGTCCCGTGAGGTCAAGCCGCCGGTGCCGCCCCGCCGGCTGCCCAAGGCGCTCGAGGTGGAGGAGGTCGAGCGGCTGCTTGCGATACCGCGGGCGGACACGCCGCGCGGGCTGCGGGACCGCGCGCTGCTCGAGTTCCTGTACGGCACCGGCGCGCGGATCTCCGAGGCGGTCGGCGCCGCGGTCGACGACATCGACCTGGCCGATGCGACAGTGCTGCTGCAGGGCAAGGGCGGAAAGAGCCGGATCGTGCCGATAGGCGGTTATGCGCGAGATGCGCTGGCGACCTACCTCACCGAGGGCCGCCCGGCGCTGGTGCGGGCCGGGCGTGGCACCCCTGCCGTGTTCTGCAACGTGCGTGGTGGGCCGCTGTCCCGGCAGAGCGCCTGGACGATCCTGCACCGCGCCGCCGCGGACGCCGGGCTGCCGGTCGAGGGTCCACGGGCCGTGTCCCCGCACACACTCCGGCACTCGTACGCCACACATCTGCTTGACGGCGGTGCGGACGTCCGGGCGGTGCAGGAGCTCCTCGGCCACGCCTCGGTGACCACCACGCAGATCTACACGCTCGTCACGGTGGACCGGCTGAGGGAGGTCTACGCCACGGCACACCCCCGCGCGATCTGAGTCGTATACACCCTGCCCGCGCGCGACACGCCGGGACGGTGGGCACCGTGTGGGCGCGTCGTGTCGTAGAGTCGGCAATCGGCGTGGATCTCGTTGACGGCGCCGGTCGGCTGAGACGCTAGCGTCGGGCAGTCGTGTGAGGGGGCGCAGAGGACATGGCGGGCAACGGTGACCGTGCCGAGGCGTGGACCTCGGTCCTCCGCGAGCAGCAGAGCTCCCTTGACATCGGCGCGGACCTCGGTGTTTCCGACCCGACGGCGTACACGATGCGCAAGCCGATCCCGGACCCGATGCCGACGGACCGGCATGGTCCCGCGCGCATCATCGCGCTTGCGAACCAGAAGGGTGGCGTGGGCAAGACCACGTCCACGATCAACCTGGGTGCCGCGCTCGCCGAGTACGGCCGCAAGGTGCTTGTCGTCGACTTCGACCCGCAGGGCGCGCTCTCCGTCGGCCTGGGTGTGAACCCGCACAACCTCGACCTGTCCGTCTACAACCTGCTCATGCAGGACGACGTGTCCGCCGAGGACGTCGTGATCAAGACCGACGTCGCGGGCCTGCACCTGCTGCCGGCCAACATCGACCTCTCCGCCGCGGAGATCCAGCTGGTCAACGAGGTCGCGCGGGAGATGGCGCTGGCCCGGGTGCTCCGGTCGGTCCGCAAGGAGTACGACTACATCCTGATCGACTGCCAGCCCTCGCTCGGTCTGCTCGCGATAAACGCCCTCACCGTCGCGCACGGTGTCCTGATCCCGCTCGAGTGCGAGTTCTTCAGCCTCCGCGGTGTGGCGTTGCTTCTCGACACGATCGACAAGGTCCGCGAGCGGCTCAACTTCGACCTTGAGCTGGAAGGCATCCTCGCCACCATGTACGACTCCCGTACCACGCACTGCCGCCAGGTGCTGCAGCGCGTCGTGGAGGCGTTCGGCGACAAGGTCTACCAGACCGTGATCACCAAGACCGTGAAGTTCCCGGAGTCGACAGTGGCCGGCGCGCCGATCACCTCGCTCGACCCGGCCTCGTCCGGCGCCCGCAACTACCGTCAATTGGCGCGCGAGGTCATCGCGGCCCAGGCCGAACGCGGGTAACACGTGCTCTACTCACTCGGCGCTCCGATCTCCTTCGCCGGGTTCGTCCTCTCGTTCTTCCTGGCCCTCGTGGTCCGGACGATCGCGGTCCGGGCCACCCAGCGCGCGCTCGGCGTCTACTTCCGGCCCACCCGGGTCGGCTTCCACCCGCGCCACGACATCGACGTGTTCGGCGTGGTCGCGATGCTTATCGGCGGCATGGGCTGGGGCAAGGCGGTCGACGTCGACGAGCTGCCGCCGCGCGTGGGCCGGGGGCGGCGCGTCGCGGTCTATGCGGCCGGCCCGCTGTCCGTGCTGGTCCTGTCGCAGCTGGTGCTGCTGGCGTTCGTGCTCGGCTTCCCGGACGACAGGCAGTTCCTGCTGCTCGCGGGCCCGGCCAGCGTGGCCGGCGGCCTGCTCAACTCCACGCTCGGCGGCAACGCGTTCGGCGAGTTCGTGGCCGCGATCGGCATCGGATTGTTCGCGTTCGCGCTGTTCGACCTGATCCCGCTGCCGCCGCTGGACGGCTGGGGCATCCTCTGGTGCAGCCTGCGCAATCCCAGCTCGGCCGCGCAGACCGCACGGGAGTGGCTCGTCGAGAAGAACCTCGGCGTGGTGATCCTGTTCGTGATCCAGCTCTTCCCGTTCGGCGGCGGCATGGCGTGGGTGTTACTCAACGTGATCGGTTCGGCGCTACTGGGGCCCTGGGCCTGGTGAGCGTCGACAACGTCACCGGGTCCGATCGGGGTCCGGGGTCGTCCCCGGGTCGGCTCGAGCCCGCACAAGCGGAGGATGACCAGGTCGGCTACGGTCGGCCGATGACGGACGCACCTGTCCAGGATCAAGGACAAGAACTTCACAATCCAGAGGCCGAGGGTACGTCCACAAGCGGCTTCCGCGTCCGGCTGCACAACTTTGAGGGTCCGTTCGACCTGTTGCTCCAGCTGATCGGCAAGCACAAGCTGGATGTAACCGAGATCGCACTACACACCGTGACGGACGAGTTCATCTCGTACATCCGGGCGATGGGCGACGACTGGGACCTGGACGAGACGAGCGAGTTCCTGATCATCGCGGCCACGCTTCTCGACCTGAAGGCGGCCCGGCTGCTGCCCGCGGCCGAGGTGGAGAACGAGGAGGACCTCGCGCTGCTTGAGGCCCGCGACCTGCTCTTCGCGCGGCTGCTGCAGTACAAGGCGTACAAGGAGGCGTCCGCGGTCATAGCGGACCTGGAGCGGGACGGCTCCCGCCGCTACCCGCGCGCGGTCAGCCTGGAGGCGCGCTACGCCGAGGCGCTGCCCGACCTGATCTTCGGTTTCGGCCCGGACCGGATCCTCAAGATAGCGATCAAGGCATTCACCCCGAAGATCCCGCCGACGGTGGCCGTGCACCACATCCATCAGGTGCGGGTCAACGTGCGCGAGCACGCGGACATCGTGGTGGCCATGCTGCGCCGCGCCGGGATCGCCACCTTCGACGTACTCTGCCTGGACTGCGAGAACACGCTCGAAATGGTGGCCCGGTTCCTCGCGCTGCTCGAGCTGTACCGCGAAGGGCTCGTCGAGTTCGCCCAGCCGGAGTCGCTCGGCGTGCTTACCGTGCGCTGGACCGGCGGCGACGAGGAGGTCGCGCTCGAGGTCGACGACTACGAGGGCACAAAAGAGGTAGATACGGCCAAGGAGGACATCCGGGCCACTGGCGGCGACACCGATGCGCGGGGGACGGAGGAGGATCGGGCGTGACCACTGACGACAGCCACGAGTCACTTGCGGACGCGGCGGCCGCCTGGGTCCCACCCTGGGACCGCCCGAAGCCGCCGGAGCCGGAGACGCCTGAGGTGCCGGAAGCGCCCGAGCCTGCGGAAACGCCCGGCCCCGCCGTCGCGGAGACTCCTGTTGCGGACGAGCCGCAGATCACCGACCCGGCACCGGTTGTCGAAAACCCGACTGCCAGGACCGCCGGGGGTACGGGGGAGAGTGCGCCCGCAGCCGGCGGTGGATCCCCGTCGGCCTCCGCGATCGAGCCGCCCGGCGCCCCTGCCGTACCCTCGCAGAAGGCTCCTCGTCGTGCGGCGGGGCAGGAAGCGGCAGGCGGAACCGAGGCCACCGCGGAACCCGCGCCGAGGCGACGCCGGGCGAAGCCCGCACCGAAGGAGCCGGAGCCGGACCCGGTCTCGCTCATCGACGACGCGGAGCTGCGCGGCGCGCTGGAGGCGATCCTGCTTGTCGTGGACGAGCCGGTCGCCGAGGTGATGCTGTCCCAGGTGCTCGAGCAGCCGACCGAGCGGGTCACCCAGATGCTGTACCTGCTGTCCGGCGAGTACACCGATCGTGGTCACGGCTTCGACCTGCGGCGGGTGGCCGGCGGCTGGCGGCTGTACACCCGTCCGGAGTACGCCGCGTACGTGGAACGGTTCGTGCTTGACGGCCAGACCGCGCGCCTGACCCAGGCCGCGCTCGAGACGCTCGCGGTCGTCGCCTACAAGCAGCCGTGCTCGCGGTCACAGGTCTCCGCCATCCGCGGTGTGAACTGTGACGGTGTGATGCGTACGCTTGTAGCCCGGGGGCTCGTGGAGGAGTGCGGCGCGGACACGTCCGGCGCGTACCTCTACAAGACCACCACCCTGTTCCTTGAGAAACTCGGCATCGACTCGGTCGCGCAGCTTCCCCCGCT
This sequence comes from Catenuloplanes sp. NPDC051500, assembly GCF_044454585.1. Lineage (NCBI taxonomy): Bacteria > Bacillati > Actinomycetota > Actinomycetes > Micromonosporales > Micromonosporaceae > Catenuloplanes > Catenuloplanes sp. NPDC051500. The sequence continues at coordinate 31,668 of NZ_JBITDX010000036.1, read as the reverse complement.
CGCGCCGTTCCTGCCGGACAATGTGGAAGAGATCGTCATAGATGCCTGAGAACGACGGTGCCGAGCGGCTGCAGAAGATCATGGCCGCGGCCGGTGTCGGGTCCCGCCGCGCCTGCGAGACGTTGATCATCCGCGGCAAGGTCACGGTGGACGGGCGCCTGGCCCAGGTCGGCGACCGCGCGAACCCGGCCACCTCCGTGATCATGGTGAACGGTGAGCGGATCGTCAGCGACACCACGCTCGTGTACATCGCGATGAACAAGCCCCGGGACGTGATCTCCACCATGGCGGACGAGAAGGGCCGGACCGCCATCTCCGACTTCCTTGGCCGGGTTGAGCAGCGCGTCTACCACGTGGGCCGCCTCGACCAGGACTCCGAGGGCCTGCTGCTGCTCACCAACGACGGTACGCTCGCGCACAAGCTCACCCACCCGTCGTACGGCGTGCAGAAGACGTACCTGTGCGAGGTGGCCGGACCGCTGCCGCGCGCGGTCGGCCGGCGGCTGCTCTCCGGCGTCGAGCTGGAGGACGGCCCGGTCAAGGTCGACACGTTCAAGCTCGTCGACACGCTCGGCAAGACCGCGCAGATCGAGATCACGCTGCACGAGGGCCGCAAGCACATCGTCCGCCGGCTGATGGACGAGGTCGGTCACCCGGTGTCCCGGCTGATCCGTACCCAGATCGGCCCGATCAAGCTTGGCGACCTGCGCACCGGCCGCACCCGGCGGCTGAACGCGGGCGAGATCGCGTCGCTGTTCGCCGCCGTGGAGGACTAGCGGGAGCCGTTGTCGAAGGGGACCCTCGCCGCGGACGGCTTCCACTCCGGCAACAGGCTTCGGGTCCCGCGGTGGGGGTGTGCCGGGTCACCGGGCATCATTGAACAGTTGTCCTGGGTATGGCGAGTGGAGGAACGGTGGAAGAAAACGGGCGATGTGTGGTGGCCGTCGACGGGCCGTCCGGGTCCGGGAAGTCCACCGTGTCGCGGCGGCTGGCGGCGGCTCTCGACGCGCGTTACCTGGACACCGGTGCGATGTACCGCGCGGTGACCTGGGCCGTGCTGCGCTCCGGCGTGGCGCCGGCCGACTCCGACGCGGTCGCGCAGACCGTCTCGGACCTGAGGCTTGAGATCGGCACCGACCCTTCCGCGCCGTTCGTCCGGGTGGACGGCGAAGCTGTCGACGGGCCGATCCGGGGCGCCGAGGTGACGGCCGCGGTCTCCGCTGTCGCATCGGTCGCGGCCGTCCGTAAGCAGCTGGTCGCGCAGCAGCGCGCGATCATCGAGGACGCCGGCCGGATCGTTGTCGAGGGACGTGACATCGGCACGGTCGTGGCGCCGGACGCGTCGCTGAAGGTCTACCTGACCGCGTCCGCCGAGGCGCGCGCGCAGCGCCGCAGCCTGGAGAACGCGTCGGACGTGGCGGCCACCCAGGCTGACCTGGCCCGGCGGGACAAGATCGACTCCAGCCGTACGGTGGACCCGCTTACCCAGGCGGAGGATGCGGTCGTGCTCGACACCACCGCGATGGGGATCGACGAGGTCGTGGCGCGACTCCGCGAGCTACTTGACGCGCGGGTGACCGCATGACGACGACTGCCGAGGTTTCAGAGATGTCGGAAACAATGCCCGAGACGACCGGTGGGTCCGGCGCGGACCCGGCCGTGGACGCGCCCGCTACCAGGGTTCTCGTCAATCCGGTCGTGGCCGTCGTCGGCCGCCCGAACGTGGGCAAGTCGACGCTTGTCAACCGGATCATCGGCCGCCGCCAGGCAGTCGTGCAGGACGTGCCGGGCGTGACCCGGGACCGCGTGCCGTACGACGCCGAGTGGCTCGGCCGCCAGTTCACGATCGTGGACACCGGCGGCTGGGAGCCGGACGCCCGGGACCGGGCCGCCGCGATCGCCGCGCAGGCCGAGGCCGCGGTCTACGCCGCTGACGTGGTGCTCTTCGTGGTCGATGCGCGCGTCGGCGGTACGAACGAGGACGAGGCCGCGGTCCGCATGCTGCGCCGCAGCAGCAAGCCGGTCATCCTGGTGGCGAACAAGGTCGACAACCAGAACCTGGAGCTGGAGGCGATCAGTCTCTGGTCGCTCGGACTGGGTCAGCCGTACCCGGTCTCCGCGTTGCACGGCCGGGGCTCCGGCGATCTGCTCGACGCGCTGCTTGAGGCGATGCCGGAAGCGCCGCGCCTGGTCGAGGACGGCCCGCGCGGCCCGCGCCGCGTCGCGCTCGTCGGCCGGCCGAACGTGGGCAAGTCCAGCCTGCTCAACCGCCTGGCCAAGGAGGAGCGCGCGGTCGTCGACTCGGTCGCCGGCACCACGGTGGACCCGGTCGACAGCCTGGTGCAGCTCGGCGGCGAGACATGGCAGTTCGTCGACACGGCGGGCCTGCGCAAGCGTGTCGGCCAGGCCAGCGGTACCGAGTACTACGCGTCACTGCGTACCAACGCCGCGATCGAGGCGGCCGAGGTCGCGGTCGTGCTTCTTGACGCGGCCGAGGTGATCAGCGAGCAGGACCAGCGGATCCTGAGCATGGTCGTCGAGTCCGGCCGCGCGCTTGTCATCGCGTTCAACAAGTGGGACCTGGTCGACGACGACCGGCGGAACTACCTGGAGAAGGAGATCGACCGCGAGCTGCGGCGCATCCCCTGGGCCGTCCGGGTGAACGTCTCCGCCAAGTCCGGCCGCGCGGTTGAGAAGCTCGCGCCGGCCATCCGCAAGGCGCTGGCCAGCTGGGAGACCCGGGTGGCCACTGGTCACCTGAACCAGTGGCTGACCGCGCTCACCCAGGCCACGCCGCACCCGGTTCGGGGCGGGCGCGCGCCGCGCATCCTGTTCGCCACCCAGCCGGGCATCTCGCCGCCGCGGTTCGTGCTGTTCACGACCGGTCCGCTTGACGCGGGCTACCAGCGGTTCGTGGAGCGCAAGCTGCGCGAGGAGTTCGGGTTCGAGGGCTCGCCGATCGAGATCGCGGTGAAGGCCCGCAAGCAGCTCGGCCCGGGTGGTCGGGGCAAGGCGCACGGCGGATCCTGATTCCAGGAAGCGGGCCGGTTCTGATGAGCCGGCCCGCTTTTTTGTGCCAGGTGCTGTCAACGTGGGTTGACGTTTGCCGGTGTTGTCAACTACGGTTGACAGCATGAGTGAGGGAACGGATATCGCCTCCGCGGCGGCCGGGCCCGACGTGAAGGTCGGGCTGCGGGCCACTGTGGCGCTGCGGAAACTGGCCGAGCGCCTGGAGGCGCTGCAGGTCGCGAACGCACGACAGCAGGGATGGTCCTGGCAGGAGATCGCCGACGCGTTGGAGGTCACCCGCCAGGCCGTGCACAAGAAGCACGCCGGACGTACGAGGGGGCAAGGGGATGTTTGAGCGATTCACCGTCGAGGCTCGGGCCGTGGTTGTCCAGGCCCAGCAGGAGGCCCGGTCGCTTGGCCACACGAAGATCGGCACCGAGCACCTCCTGCTGTCGCTGCTCGGCGCGGACGCGGGAGAGGCCGCGTTCGTGCTGCACAGCGCCGGTCTGAGCGCCCAGGACCTACGGGCCCGCATCCAGGCGCTTGTCGACACGCCGGCCGCGCTCGGCCCGGACGACGCGGAGGCGCTGCGCGCGATCGGCATCGACCTGGACGCGGTGCTGGCCCGCGTCGAGCAGAACTTCGGCGTGCAGGCCGCCGACCTGGAGGCGGCCCGCCAGCCGGAGCCGCGCCGCTGGTGGCAGCTGCCCAAGGGCGGGCACATCCCGTTCAGCGCGCGCGCGAAGAAGGTGCTTGAGCTGGCGCTGCGGGAGGCGGTGGCGTTGCGCTCACGCGAGCTGCGGCCGGAACACATCCTGCTCGGCCTGCTGCGCGAGGGGGAAGGGCTGGGCTCGCGGGTGCTTGCGGACGCCGGGATTGACGCGCGGGTGCTCCGCGAGGACGTGCTCGCCACGCTGCCGAAGGTCTGAGGGCGGAGGGGCCGGCGCCGGCCCCTCCGGTGGTGAGTCAGGCTCTTCCGCGCCGAGCGGTCTCACGCTTCGATCAGGTCGTCCGGTGCCAGCTCGTGCGCCAGTAGCCAGGCGCCCAGTTCCGGCAGGCCGCGCAGCGTGCGCCCGTGTGCGGCCACGCTGATTCCCAGCAGCTCGAAGACGCGTACCCGCCGCTCCTCGATCTGGATCCGCCACCGCCGCCCCTCCCGGTCCGGCGGTGTGATCAACACGCGCACTGTCGCAGCCTAGCCCGGCTAAATACCTTAAATCAGGAAATATCGGGGGTACGCGGGCACGGCATGATCATTACGTCGCTGATGTGGTGGATCGTGGTGTTTGTGACGTGCCGATCCGGGCGTATCGGTCTAGGGTGGACGTCGCGGGGCAGGATCGAGGAGGCAACCGGGAGGCTTTCGTGGCGGTGCGGCCATGGCACATGTTCGGCGTGATCGTCGCGTTCGGCGTCGGTCCCGCGGTCTGGATCGGCGGCAGTCTGGTCTCCGAACCGGCCTCCGGCACCACCCCGGCCCCCACGCCGCCCAGAGCCTCCGCGTCGCCGTCACCGTCGCCGGCCGGCCCGGCGCCCTCGACCGGCTACGATCCCGGCGCCACCGGCTTGCCGGACCCCGGCGTCTGGACCCCGTCCGCGATGCCGTCCGCGGCGCCCAGCAGCGCGCCGCCGTCCGAGCCCGCCGAGCCCTCGCCCACACCGACCGGCAGCCCCACCTCCGGCCCGGTCACCGGCGTCCCCAGCCCGTCCCGCCCACCGCTGCTGCCCCCGCTGTTCCCCACCCCGGGCGACCCGGAGGCGGACGGCTTCCTCCTCGGCCCGCTCCTCTTCTGAGCGGCCGCCCGGCGCTCGCGCTGGCCATCGCCGCGGCGCTTGTCCCGGTACTCGCGCTGGCCATCGCGGCGGCGTTTGTCCCGGCGCTCGCGCTGGCCATCGCGGCGGCGTTTGTCCCGGCGCTCGCGCTGGCCATCGCCGCGGCCCTTGTCCCGGTACTCGCGCTGGCCATCGCGGCGGCGCTCGCTCTGGTGCTTGCGCCGGCGCTTGTCAGAACGTGAGCAGGTGCAGGGTGAGGCGTCCCGGATCGGCGCCCGCGCCGCTGGAGACCATCACCCAGCCGTCGCCGGCGGCGGTCAGCCAGCCGCCGCGCCGGGCCAGTCGCTGCCCCGTCCTCGCGTCGTAGACCAGCACGTACGGCCGGTCGTCAGTCGCGCCAAGCACCGCGACCAGGCCACCGGCGACCACGGCCTCCCAGCTGGCGGACGAGGTGGGCAGGCCGGTGTCCGGGGCGGCCCAGACGCGGTGGCCGTCCGCCAGATCAAGCAGCGCGATCGGGCCGGTCTCGGCGTTCTCCCGCACCAGCAGCGCGGCACCGTCGCCGGCGATCGGGAAACCCGGCTCCTCCGCGGTCCACCGCTGCGTGCCGGTGGTGACGTCGATCAGCGTGGTCCGGCCGGACCGGGTCACGGCCGCGACGTCGGTGCCCGCGCCGAACAGCTCGGAACTGCCGGAATAGACGGTGGGGAACGTCCGGCGACACTCCCGCGCCGCGTCCCGGCCGCTGTAGATCGGGCCGTTCCAGGCCGGCGCGCCGGTCCGGGCGTCGACCGCGCCGACCGCGATCGTGCAGTCCCGGTCACCTGGCGGCGCGTCGTGGTCAGTGGAGACCAGCGTGCCCCCGGCCGCGAACAGGTGCCAGCCACCAGGGGCGATCCTGCCCGGCAGCAGCGCGCCGGTGGCCGTGTCGAGCAGCGCGCCGCCCCCGGCCGCGCCGGTCACCGGCAGGAACGCGGACGCGGGCGGCGCCAGCGGCCGGCGCGCGCCGATCACGGCATCGCCGACCACGAACGCCGGATCCGTGACGGACCAGAGCGCCGCGCCGTCCGTCACCCGGTGCTTCGTGACAGTGCAGGCCGGAGCCGGGTTCCGCCGGTCCGGGCAGGTGTCCAGGTAGAGCGCGTCGTCGCGGGCGACCATGCGCACCGGCTCCCGCACGGACCAGGCGACCCGCCCGGTGGCCGGGTCGATCACGTCGACCGGCCCGTTCTCGCCGGTCTGCACCACGGCCAGGCCGCCGGCCACGGTGAGAGCGGTGTCCTCAGCGGGGTACGGCAGCTGCCACACCCGGCCGCCGTCACCCGCGCGCAGACCCAGCATCGACGCGCCGTCCAGCACCACTGCCGTATCACCGAAGACCCAGGCGTCCCGCGAGCCGTTCTTCGTGTCCACCGTCCAGGCGATCGTGCCGCCGTCCCCGTCCAGCCCGGTCTCCGCCGTGGCGCCGGTGATCAGGCGCGCGACCAGCGGAACGACTGCGATCGCGCCGCACAGGGCCAGGAGCAGGAACAACGACGTTGCCAGCCGTGCACGGTTCACCGGCGTACGCCTCCCGCTGTGGACGGATCATGGACCCGGAACGCTAGCGTGCGCAGTCAATCCACGCCGGAGTCAGTCGCCGCCGGACTCGTGCTGGACCGCCACGCCGCCACGGCAGCGGACCCGCAGCTCGGACTCGCCACCCGGACCCGCGAACTCCACCTTCACGTCGCGGGCCGGTCCGCGCTCGACCTCGGCCACGGTCCAGCCCTGCGCGGGCGCCCAGGTGACAAGCCGCGCCCGGTCGCCGTCGGCGCAGGAGGCCACGGCCGTGCCGCCGGTCACCGCGAACGCCCGCTCCCCGCCGAGGGCCGCGGGGCTCGTGGCAGCGGACGGCGACGACGACAGCGCGGGCGAGGACGGCGCTGACGTGGACGACGCTGACGTGGACGGCGCTGACGTGGTCGGTGCGTCGGACGGCGACGGAAGCGTGGCCACGGCCGCGGCCACCTCCTGCTCGGAGAGCACACCGTCAGGCGTACCCACGATGCTCTCGCCGATCAGGCGGATGGCCGCCAACCCGATCAGCGTGGCGACGACGGCGGCCGCCAGCCAGCCGGCGACGGCGATCTCGGTACGGCGACTCATGCGCTGCACTATGCCTGATCTGCCGCTAAAGGCCGGCCCGCGCGGGGATAAGGGACGGTTAAGACGCCGGGGAACCCCGCGCCGAGCGGCTAGCCTGCCTCCTGTGGCCCGCCTGCTTCTGATCGAGGACGACCTGACCATCCGCCTGCCGCTGGTACGCGCGCTCCACGAGCGAGGGCACGCCGTCGCGTCGGCCGGCACCGCGATGGACGGCGTCCGGCTGGCCATCGACGACCGGCCCGACCTGGTCGTGCTCGACCTCGGCCTGCCCGACCTGGACGGCCGCGAGATGCTCCGCATGCTGCGCGCCGTCAGCGCGGTCCCGGTGATCGTCGCCACCGCGCGCGACGACGAGGCCGAGATAGTCAGGGTGCTCGACGCCGGGGCTGACGACTACCTGGTCAAGCCGTTCAGCGCGGCCCAGCTCGACGCGCGGGTCCGGGCGGTGCTGCGCCGCGGCGCGCCCGCGGACGGCGGCGACACCGCGATCACTGTCGGCGAGCTGCGCATCGACCCCCGGTCCCGGGAGGTGACACTTGCCGGCGCGCCGGTCGAGCTGACGCCGCGCGAGTTCGACCTGCTGCATCACCTGGCCGGGCGGGCCGGTGAGGTGGTCACCAAGCGGGAGTTGCTGACCGAGGTGTGGCGCATCCCGTACGGCGGCGCGGACAAGACAGTCGACGTCCACCTGTCCTGGCTGCGCCGCAAGCTCGGCGAGAACGCGACCGCACCCCGCTACCTGCACACGGTCCGCGGCGTGGGCGTGCGTCTGAGCGCACCGGACGGTGCGGCGTGAGAGGGCGGCTCGCGCTGCTCGTGGCGGCCACCACAGGCCTCACCATGATCGCGTTCCTGCTGCCGCTGGCACTGCTGTTGCGGACCGTCGCCGCGGACCGGGCCACCATCGGCGCGACCGCGGACGCGCAGGCCGTCGTGTCAGTCGTCGGCGCGTCCAAGGACGCGGACACGCTGCGGCTGACAGTGGAACAGCTCGCCGCCACGTCCGGCCGCGACGTGACACTGTTCCTCGCGGACGGCCGCGTCTTCGGCGACCCGGTCCCGGCCACGCCCGCGGTCCGGCTCAGCGCGTCCGGCCGCAGCGTCACTGTGGAGACCGAGGACGGCGGCCGCGAGATCGTCATCGCGGTCGAAGGGCGAGCCGAGGGTACGGCCGTGATCCGCACGCTGGTCCCGGCGGAGGAGTTGACCCGTGGCGTCACCCGGTCCTGGCTGCTGCTGGCCGCGCTCGGCCTGGTCCTGGTGCTGCTCGGCCTCGCGGTCGCGGACCGGCTGGCCCGCTCGCTGGTCCGCCCGATCACCCAGCTCTCCGAGGTCTCCCACCGCCTGGCCGGCGCCGAGTTGACCGCGCGCGCCGAACCGGCCGGCCCGCCCGAGCTGCGCGACGTCGCCCGCGCGCTCAACCACCTGGCCGGCCGCATCCTCGAACTGCTGCGCGCGGAGCGCGAACATGTCGCAGACCTGTCCCACCGCCTCCGGACGCCGCTTACCGCGCTGCGCCTGGAGGCCGAATCCCTGCGCGACCGGGACGAGTCCGCCCGCGTCCACGCGGCCGCGGACGGCGTGGAGAGCGCGGTCACCGCAGTCATCCGCCAGGCCCGCCTCGCCGCGTCCGATGCCGCCGGCCCGCAGCCCGCCGGCGAGTCGGACGCCGCAGCCGTGGTGGCCGCGCGCGTCGACTTCTGGAGCGTGCTGGCCGAGGACACCGGCCGTGAGGTGACTACTGACATCGCGCCCGGCCCGCTGCCGGTGGCGCTGGCCCCTGACGATCTGGAGGCCGCGGTGGACGCGCTGCTCGGCAACGTGTTCGCGCACACGCCGGACGGGGTGGCATTCGCGGTCCGGCTGGCCCGCGCGCCCGGCGGCGGCGCCACGCTCACGGTCGCGGACGAGGGACCGGGGATCCCGGCCGGCCTGGTGCGGCGCGGCGAGAGCAGGGGCGGTGGCACCGGCCTCGGACTTGACATCGCACGCCGGGCGGCACAGACCGCAGGAGGAGCGCTCGAACTGGGCCCGGGCCCGCAGGGCGGCGCGATGATCACGCTCCACCTCGGCCCGCCCCGCGCCTGATTTCGGCCGGCCGGCCCGCCTGACCTGTGGGCTTCCGGGTCGGCAAGTCGACAAGCCCTGAATCCGGCCCGGAGGACCGGCTGCCGCCAGATTGGCCCGTTGAGCCGCTGGTTCGGGCTCGCCTGAGCCGGCCCGCCACGAATCAGCCGGGCCGGGATGCGGCATCGGCGGTGCCCGGCCTGCCCGGCAGCGGGGTCGGCCCTGCCCAGCGCGCCCGGCAGCGGGGTCGGCCCTGCCCAGCGCGCCCGGCAGCGGGGTCGGCCCTGCCCTGCCCGCCCGGCAGCGGGGTCGGTCCTGCCCAGCGCGGAGGCGGTACCGGCCGTACCCCCGGGTCAGTCGTCGCCGTTGCGGCCGTGGCCGCTGTTGTCGTCGGAGCCGTGGCCGCTGCCGCTGCGGTCGTCGAACTCGTCGCTGATCACCGTGCCGGTCGCCTTCTCGACGTTGATCTCGCGTCGGCCGCTGTCCGTGGTGAATTCCACCTTCCAGACCGGGACGTTTCGGACGTCGTCGCTCTCCACCTCACGAACGCTGCCCTGCCCGAGGTAGGCCTGCGCGATCGCCACCGCCTCCTCCCGCGATACCGCAGCGCCGGCCACATCCTGCATAGACGAAGACGAGGCGGACGCCGACGCCCCCGAGTCGTCAGAAGAACGCGACGACGACGGCATGGCCGAGTCGTCGACGAAAGTAGACGCCGATGCAGACGCCGGGGAGGACGGTGACGCGCCCAGTCCGGTCGTCGCTCGCGGGTCGTCGTCCAGGCTGGCCGCCATCGCTGTCCCGCCGAACCCGAGCAGCGCGGCCGCCCCCACGGCCACCGCGATCATCTTCGTGCGCTTCATGTCGTACCTCCGAGTGGTCGTGATCGTCGTTTGCCGACGACCACCGAAGGTTCGCGCGGGACCGGATAGCGGCGCGCTGTGTGACAGCTAAGGCGAGGTTAAGAGATGATCGCGGCGATCAGGACCAACGACACCGCGAGTGTGGTGGCGAGGGTGCGCAGCGTGTGCCAGCGCATCCACGGGCCCTCGAACCAGCCGCGCACGGCGGTCGCCTCCACGTCCGTGGCGGTGACCAGGTCGACCGCGTCAAGCCGGTTGTTGAGCGGGATGTTCGCGCCGACGGTGATGCCGAAGCCGCCGACGATGTAGAGCAGCGACGCGGCAAGCAGCAGCCCGCCCACCCAGGACCAGCCGTCCTGGAGGCGCAGGATCAGCGCCAGCGGCAGCAGCACCAGCGGGCCGAGGAACGCGGTGAGGAAGACCGGGTTGACGATCGCCACGTTGATCGACTGCATGGCGCGCAGGTAGCCGGTGTCGCCGAGGCGGGCCAGCCCACGGTTGGTGGCGAACGCGAACGAGAAGAACAGACCGGCTACGAGGGCGGTCAGCGTTCCGGCCAGCACCAGGGTCAGGTCGGCGAGCAGGTTCATGACAGACGACGGTACGTGGGTACGGCGTGCGCCGCGTACCCGCGAATGTGCCCCGATTCCTGCCCGATCGTCCATGTTGATCGATCGACATGCTTGTCTCCGTCAGCACGGGGATAGCAGAATCGGCGGATGGGCGACCGCCGCGAGCCGAGCATTCACCAGCTGCGCCTGCTCCTCGGCCTCGCCACCCATCTCCATTTCGGGCGCGCCGCCGAGGCGCTGCGGATCAGCCAGTCCGCGCTGAGCATGCAGATCCGCGCGCTCGAGGACCGGCTCGGCGTGCGCCTCATCGAGCGGACCAGCCGGACCGCGGAGTTGACCACGGCCGGCCGCGCGCTGCTGCCGGTGATCGAGGAGGCGGTGGCGTCCGTCGACCGGCTGTTGGCGGCCGCCGCGGTCCGCAGCGCCGATCTGGACCGCGAGCTGATCGTTGGCGCGGTCGACACCGAGGCGGCGATGCCGCACACGGCCGCGATCCTGCGCCGGGTGCAGCTCGGCGAGCCGCCGATCACGGTGAGCGTGCGCAGCCTCAACTTCGTGGACCAGATCCGGGCGCTGACAAGCGGGAAGGTGGACGTGGCGTTTCTCCGCCCGCCGCTGCCGCCCGGCATCGAGTCGCTGCAGCTGGCCAGCGAGCCCCGGGTGGCCTGCCTGGCCGCGGACGACCCGCTGGCCCGCGCCGGACGCCCGGTGCCGCTCGCCCGGCTGGGCCGGCACGTGTTCCTTGACGTGCCGGCCGGCGTGCCGCGCGAGTGGTGGGCGTTCTGGGCCGTCGACCCGCGGCCGGACGGGACCCCGGTCACCTACGGCCCGGTGGTCGGTGACCTGGACGGCCTGCTGACGGCGGTGGCGGAGGGCCGGGGGATCGCGTTCCTGCCGGCTGCCGCGCGTACGGTCTTCGCCCGCCCCGGCGTCGTCTACCTCGACGTGCCCGATCTGCCGCCGTCCACGTCCGCGCTGGCCTGGCTCGCGGAGAACACCGAGGCCCCGGCGATCGCGGCGATCCGGTCAGCGGCGTGGGGGCTGCTCAAGGCCTAGGCACGCGCTGATCCGGCGGAGGATCTCGGTGAGCGTCTCCGTGTCGGTGGCGAAGTTGAGGCGGATCCACGAGCCGGTGTCCACGTCCGTGTGCGAGGCGAAGTCGGCGCCGGCGCTGAGCTTCACGCCCGCGTGCTCCTCCAGGTACGCCGCCGGGTCCGGGCCGAGCGGCGAGCCGGCGCAGTCGATCCAGGCCAGGTAGGTGGCGTCCGGCTCGCGGTAGCGCGCGTCCCAGGGCAGCGTGGCCACCCAGGCGGTGACCTGGGCGCGGTTGCGGGTGAGCTGCGCCATCAGGCCGGTGAGCCACGGGTCCGCCTCCCGCCAGGCCGCGGCGGTGGCGACCTGGCCGTGGAGACCGGGCTGGCCGAAGTAGTCGAGCGGCAGGGCGGCGAGGCGTTCGTGCAGGGCGGCCGGCCCGATGTGGGCGAGCGCGCAGCGTACCCCCGCGATGTTGAAGGCTTTGGTGGCCGACGTGGCGGTGACTGTGCGTGCCGGGCTCAGCGAGGCGAACGGTATGTGCGCGTGCGGCGCGAACGTCAGGTCCGCGTGGATCTCGTCCGCCAGGACGGTCAGGTCGAAGGACTCCGCGGCCGATGCGAACGCCTCCAGTTCCGCCGGGGTGAAGACGTGGCCTGTCGGGTTCTGCGGGTTGACCAGGACCAGCAGCGCACAGTCGCGGAGCAGGTCCCCCGGGTCGACCCCCACGGTAAGCGGGACGATCCGTCGCCCAGCGCGTGCGATCGCGGCCAGGAACGGCGGGTAGGCCGGCACGTGGATCGCGATCGCGTCGCCTGGCCGGGTGGCGTGCTCGATCATCACCTGCAGGATCTGGATCAGGTCGGTGAAGACGCGGGTCCGCCCCGGCGCCGGTGTCCAGTTGTGGCGGGCGGCCATCCGCTCCTCGAACGCCGTGACCACCGGATCGCCCTGCGGCCAGTGCGGATAGCCGAGGTCGGTGACCGCGTCGAGCCGGCGGCGGATCACCGGGGCCGGCGGGAAGTCCATGTCCGCGACCCAGGCGCCGAGCGTGCCGGGCGGGAGCGAGCCCCATTTCACGCCGTGCCCCGCGCGCAGCCGGTCCGGAGCGGCGGCCGGGTCGAAGACGATCAGGTCACGCAGCGTCTCCATCTGGCCGTGGTGCTGGGCCAGCTCCTCAAGCACGTGCAGCAGCGCACCGCCCCTGGTCAGCGTCCGGTCCGGGCCGGCGTAGGCGGGCGGGGGAGTGGCGTGCAGCGGCGCGGCCGGATCCAGGCCGGCCACGTCCTCGGCCAGCCGCTCGCGGAGCGCGTCCACCTCGGCCAGCAGCGGCGCGACCGGCCCGGCGGCCGTGAACTCGGCGTCCCGGTCCCGGGTGACCGCACGCCCGGCAACAAGCGCGCCGGACCAGTAGTCGGCGACCCCGACACAGTGCGTGAGCAGCCCGAACGGGGAGTTGGCGCCGGAATACGGGCGGGCGTTCGCGAGATCGTCGCCGAGCGCCGCCACGATGCCGGCCATGCCGTCGAGCGCCCGCCCGGCGAAGTAGAGGTAATCGTCCATGCCTGTCCTCCCGAAAAAGTCACCGCCTGAGGGGGTGACGATTGCCCAGCGGCCCGTCACCTGTCAAGGTGGTGACGTGGAATTCGTCTTCGTCGGCGGGAATCTCGCGCTCGACCTGCTCGGCACGCTCAAATGGCGGCGCAGCACACCCGAGGAGTTCCTGTGCACCCCGGCGGACGCGGCCCGCTGGGCGGTCGAGGCGGGCGTGGTCACGGTGCCCCCGCGGCTGACCACCGCGGACCTCGACGCGTTGACGGCGCTGCGCGAGAGCGTCTACCGGCTGATCTCCGCAGGCCTGTCCGGCGAGCCGGCCCGGGACGGTGACCTCGCGGCCGTCAACGCGGCCGCGACCGGCCCACGGATCGCCACCGTGCTGACCGGCACCGGCACCGCGCGTACCGGCACCGGCGCCGCGATCGCCGCAGAGGTGGCCGCCGCGGCGATCGCGCTGCTCGGCGACGTGCACGCGGGCCGGGAGACGCGGCTGCGCGAGTGCGAGCGCCCGGCCTGCACCCGGGTGTTCCTGGACCGGTCCCGCGGGCAAACCCGTGCGTGGTGTGGGATGGCCGAGTGTGGGAACCGGATCAAAGCGGCCGAGTACCGGGCCCGCAAGGCCGCTGTTCGGGGGTCATGACGGACACCGTGTCCGTCGCGGTCCGGCCCACACGTGGCGAGATGGTCTGATGACCAGCATCGTCACCGGCGTCGATGCGCGCCTCGCCGCCGTCTACCGTTACGAGATCCTGGACACGCCCCGCGACGGCACGTTCGAGGGCGTCGCGCGCATCGCGGCCCGCCAGTTCCGGGTGCCGATAGCGACAGTGACAATCGTGGACGCCGACCGCGTCTGGTTCGCCGCCGCCGAAGGCCTGCCCGGAGTCACCCAGATCGGCACCGAACCCGGCCTGTGCGCATCCGCCGTACTGCACGCCGGCCCGTACGTGGTCAACAATGCGCTCGTCGACCCGCGCACCATGGACCATCCGCTGGTCCGCGGCGCGCTCAACCTCCGCTTCTACGCCGCCGCCCCGATCACCACCCGCGACGGCCACCACCTCGGCACGGTCAACGTGATCGACTCCGCCCCCCGCGACATCACCGACGACGAGACCTCCCTCCTGACCGAACTCGCCGGCCTCGTCGCCCAGCACCTCGAACTCCGTCTGGCCACGCTCCGCGCCGTCCGCGCCGAGCAGGAACTGCGCCACGACGCCGACACCCGCGCCAACGCCTCGATGGAGCTGGCCGCCCGCATGCGTACCGCCGGCGCCGCCCAGCGCACCGCCGAACACCCGGCCTACTGCCAGCTCGGCGGCCCCGACGGCTGCCTCGCCGAGGCCGAACTCAAGGTCGCCGACACCTGGGGCGACCACGCCTGGGGCTGTCCCCCACACGTCGAGGAGCTGCTCACCCACGCCTCCTCCGTCTTCCTCGCCAGCCAGGAACTCGGCGGCCTCGCTGCATACCGGGACCGCTGACAAACCCCACGATCACACTCATTTTCCCACTCTGTGGGTGGTCGCGGCCCGCACGCTCCCGCGGGCTCCGGTGCCGCGCGGGGCCGGGAAAACCCACCCGCGGGTCCTCGCCCTTGTCACGGCGGGACCGGCTCCGGAGCGACGTGCGGAGCGCCAGCGGAGCCCGACGCTCCGGTTTGCCCGCGGGAGCGTGCGGGCCGTCACCACCGCGGGAGCGGGAAGATCGGCTGTTGCGGGTTCAGGGTTCTTTCAGGGGTGTTTGGCAAGGTCGTGGGGTGAAGAAGAGCGAGCTGGATGCGGTGTACCGGGCGGAGTACGGGCGGGCGGTGTCAGTGCTGACGCGGGCGTTCGGGGATCTGGATCTCGCTGAGGACGTGGTGCAGGACGCGTTCGTCGCGGCGGCGCGGCGGTGGGCGGAGTACGGGGCGCCACCGAGTCCGGCGGGCTGGATCATCACGGCGGCGCGGAACCGGGCGCTGGATCGGCTGCGGCGGGAGCGCGCCGGGCAGGAGAAGCTGGTACTGCTGTCGTTGGCGGACGACGGGCAGCCTCAGGGGGCGGACGGGTACGGGGACGACCGGCTGCGGTTGATCTTCACGTGCTGTCATCCGGCGCTCGGTATGCCGAGCCGGGTGGCGCTGACGTTGCGGCTGATCGGTGGGCTGACCACGGCGGAGATCGCACGCGCGTTCCTGGTGCCGGAGTCGACGATGGCACAGCGGCTGGTGCGGGCGAAGGCGAAGATCCGGGACGAGCGGATCCCCTACCGGGTGCCGGCCGACGCTGAGCTGCCCGAGCGGCTGGAGGCCGTCCTCGCCACGGTGTACCTGATCTTCAACGAGGGTTACACGGCGACGGCCGGCGACGCGCTCACCCGGGACGACCTGACGGCGGAGGCTATCCGGCTGGGGCGGCTGCTCGCGGGACTGCTGCCACACGCGCCGGAGGCTACCGGGCTGCTGGCATTGATGCTGCTCACCGAGGCGCGGCGGCCAGCCCGGGCCGGCGCGGACGGGGAGATCGTGCTGCTCGCCGACCAGAACCGGTCACAGTGGGATCCGGCGCTTGTCGCCGAGGGGCAGGACCTGGTGCGGGCGTGCCTGCGGGCGGGACGGCCGGGGCCGTACCAGATCCAGGCGGCGATCAACGCGGTGCACTGCACCGGCACCACCGACTGGGCACAGGTGGTGGCGCTCTACGACCAGCTGCTGATCGTCGCGCCGGGCCCGGTGGCGTCGCTGAACCGGGCGGTCGCGGTGGCCGAGGTGGACGGGCCGGAGGCGGCGCTGGCGCTTGTCGACGCGCTGCCGCTGCAGGACTACCAGCTCTTCCACGCGGTCCGCGCGGACCTGCTGCGCCGGCTCGGACGGCCGGACGAGGCGGCCGCGGCCTACGACGAGGCGATCACCCGCACGGACAACGGGCCGACCGCGTCGTTCCTGCGTCGTCAGCGGGAGTCGATGTCGCCGGCCCCGGCGCTAGAGTGACCGCTATACCTGGGGAGGTGTCGCGGTGAGTGAAGGGCGACGGGCGCCGGGAGCGCTGGAGTCCGAGGTGATGGCCGCGCTCTGGGCTGCCGGGCGGGAGCTGACGCCGGCGGAGGTGCAGGCCGCGCTTGGCGGCACGCTTGCGTACAACACGGTACTGACGATTCTTGGTCGTCTGCATGACAAACGCCGCCTGGTGCGCCGCCCGGCCGGGCGCGGGCACGTCTACTGGCCGGCCGAGGACGAGGCCGCGTTCGCCGCACAGACCATGCGCGCCACGCTCGCCGGCCGCCCGGACCGGGAGCGGGTGCTCCAGCAGTTCGCGGCCGCGCTCGACGACGCGGACGCCGCCGCACTGCGCGCATTCCTGGAGGCGGACCGGCCATGACACTGTGGGTCTACGTCCCGATCGTGCTGTCCGCCGCGCTCGCGCTGCTGGCCGGCCCGATCGCGGACAGATCCGCCCCCGCCGCCGGCGCGCTGGCCCTGGCCGGCGCCGCCCTCACCGCCGCCGTCACGTCCACCGCATCTCTGCTGCTCCTGGTCCTGACGCTGATCGACGACCTGCCGCCGTCGCTAGTTGCCCACAACGAGCCCGGCCGCCCGAAACTGCCCGAGCCGGTCCCCGACATCATCGCCGTCACCGCGACAGTGCTCCTGATGATCGCCCTGGTCCGCTGCGGCGCCGACCTCCGCCGCCGCGACGAGGTCCACCGCCGCCTGCGCGAGGCCGGCCACCCCGCCGACGGCGGCGTGCTGATCGCCGACTGGTCCGCCCCCTACGCCGTCGCCGTCCCCGGCCGCCCCGGCCACGTCCTGCTCACCACCGGCCTGATCCGCCTGCTCACCCCCGCCGAGCGCCGCGTCGTCCTGGCCCACGAGCAGTCCCACCTGACCCGCCGCCACCACCGGATCACCGCCGCCGCCTCCACCGCCGCCGCGCTCAACCCGCTTCTCATCCCGGTCCGCGACGCCGTCTCCTACCTGGTCGAACGCTGGGCCGACGAGGACGCCGCCACCGCCGTCGGCGACCGCCACCTGACCGCCCGCAGCGTCGCCAAGGCCGCCCTCGCCACCCTCGACCGCCCGCCCCCCGGCGTGACCGCCATGCACGGCGCCCGCCGCAGCCACGCCCTCGGCCGCGTCCGCGCCTTGGCCGCCCCCGCACCCGCACCCCGCGTCACGCAGGCGGCTCTGCTGGCGCTCTCACTTCTCAGCCTGGCCTTCATCCTGACCGACGCCGTAGCCGCCTCCGACTTCATCACCTTCGCCACCGCCTGGCTCCGCTGACCCTCTTCAGCCTTCAGCGGCGGTCGGTGCCCGGTCGGCCTCAGGCCTGAGGCCTCAGGCCTCAGGCCTCAGGCCTCAGGCCTCAGGCCTCAGGCCTCAGGCCTCAGGCCTCAGGCCTCAGGCTTCAGGCTTCAGGCCTCAACGGCGGTTCGCGCCTGACGTCTTCGTGCTTCTGCGCAGGTGGTGCCCGATCGCTCTCGTGGTGCAGCGGATGTTCGTGCCCGAATGCCCTTAAGCCGAAGGCTGTGTCTGCCCGAAATTTGCGCATTTGCTTACCCCTGGGCCGGATAAGCGTGCCTGGCGGCCGTCTATATATCGAAATTTCGGGCATGGAGTGCCCGACTCGCACCGCGACGGCCAAACCTCAGTGGCGCCTGGCGGTGCTTGATCCTCACCATGGAACGCCGGCAGCAAGGCGGAGACCCCGCTACGGTCATGACATGCTCCGCGCTTGGGCGTTTTGGCCGTGCGTGGCGTCCGGGCCGGCCTCGTCGACCACGCCGGATGAAAATTTCGGGCGCATAGCGCCTGAAGCGCCGGCCCCACACGCGGCCTGTCCAAAGCATGGGAGTCGATCATCCACCTGTCGGGATCGAAGATCCTTGCGGCTCTGGTGGCCCTTTCGCCGCCGTTATAAGGGCCACCAGAGCCGCAAGGATCTTGAGCCAACCGGCGAACGGCTATTGCAGATGGCGATATCGAAAAGCGGATCCGAAGCTGCTTACGCACGCCTCAGGCTTGCGTAAGCAAGGGGTCGAGATCGGCGGCACGTTCCGGTATCGCGCCCGCTGCGCGCCAGTGCCGGAACGTGCGACTACCCAGCGGTACTCGCGCTGATCATCCGCCGCTGACGCGGCACCGGCGCGCCTTGGACCGACCCGCCCCGGACGCACGTGGCCGATGTCAACCCGCCCTCCAGGATCCCCTGCCTTCGCCGCCAGCTCTTGCGACCACTCAGCCGCGGTCGCGCCGACCGACTCGCGGTGCCGCGTTGCTCGCGGTGCCGCGGCGCTAGTGCTCGCGTGTTACTCGCGCCGTGCCGCGTCACTCGTGCTGCCGCGTCGCTCTTGCTGTCCGCGTTGCTCGCGTTGGCGCGTTGCTCGCGCAACCGACACGTGCCGTCGCGTCCTATCCCTGGAACGCTCGCACCTCGACCGGAAGCGTCGTCGCCGCCGAGAGCCGCTTCGCCCAGTGCAGGGCCTCCTCGCCATCACTCACATCGATGATCGTAAGACCGCCGACGTGTTCCTTCCCTTCGGCGTACGGGCCGTCGGTGATCAGCGCGTCCCGGGCCACCACCGCGGACGCCGCGGCCTCGAGTCCGCCTCCGAACACCCACACCCCCGCCTCGCGCATCTCCAGGTCGACCGCGCGGACGTCGCGCATCAGCGGCTCCAGCACCGACGGCTCTGGTGCGGGGCCGTCGGGCTGCTGGATGGTGAGCAGATAGCGGGTCATGTCGTCCTCCAGGAGATGTGGTTGCGGCTTCTATACGAACGAGTCACGCCCGATTCGACATCGCGGCCCGGGGAGGACGCAGAAAAAAGCGGGGCCACCGACTGGTGGCCCCGCTGAACAGCAGACGAGATTACTTCGCGGTGACGACGACCGTCTTCATGATCTTGTCGGCGAAGGTCTGGTTCTTGTCGTCCCAGATCGGCCAGAGGTAACCGACGTAGCAGGGCAGCGTGTCCAGGATGTGGCAGATGCCGCGGACGAAGACCAGCAGCGGGCCGATCGGCTGTCCGTCGTTCTCGCTGATCAGCTTGATGCCGAGTGCCTTCTTGCCCCAGCTCTGTCCGGTCCGGCCCTGCAGCCAGATGGAGTTGTAGATGGAGAGGAGGCCGCCGAGCGCGATGAAGATGAAGTACAGCGCGTTCGGCGTTCCCGGGGTGGCGATGCCGGTGTTCGGGTCGACTGTGGTGCTGAAGGAGCCGCCGAGCACCGACGCGAGGATCGAGAACGGCAGCACGATCAGGCCGTCGACGAGCGCGGCGCCGACGCGGTGGAACCAGCTCGCGTAGGACGCGGGGCCCTGGTAGCCGCCGCCGTAGCCCTGCTGCTGCTTCGCGTAGTCCGGCTGCCCGTAGGCGGGCTGCTGCGGCTGGCCGTACGCGGGCTGGCCGTACGCCGGCGACTGCGGCTGTCCGTAGGCGGGCTGCTGCGGCTGACCGTACGACGGCTGCTGCGGCTGCTGCCCGTAGGACGGCGGCTGCTGCTGGCCATAGCCGGGCTGCTGCTGGCCGTAGCCCGGCTGCTGTCCGTAGTCCGGCTGGCCGTACGGCTGGCCCTGGTTCGGCGGGTATGTCACGAAAAGCTCCTTGTAAGGATCAGCTCAGTACGAGCCGGTTCAACTGGAACACCCAGCTCGCCGCGGCGAGGAGAGCGAGACCCCACTCCGTGTGCCGTCGCGCACGCGGGCCGGCGGGGCGCGGCGCGGCGACCACCCGGGTGGCGCGCAACGCCAGCAGCGGCAGCACGGTGACCGCGAGCGCCGCCAGGCCGAGCACGGCCGGGTTGGCGGCGACCGCACCTGCCACGTCTCCGTGGACGAGTGCGACGGACGCGGTCGTCAGGCCGCAGAACGGGCAGGGCACGCCGGCCATCGCGTACAGCGGGCACGGCGCACCCAACCCGGTCGCGGAGGTGAACAGCGGCCACGCGAGTGCGGCGGCACCGGCGACGAGGCCGAAGAGGCCCAGGCGCTCGGGAACCGACACATATCGCGTTTTCACGTTCATCCGTCCTGCTCAGGTGGAAGGGGCGACTGATAGTAGGACAGTCGTCACCGCATCGGCCACCCCGATCCACCAAAGGTCAGGGCGTCCTCCGCAGCCATTGCTGGTTGGTCCCACCATTACAGCTGTACTGCGCAAGCCTCGCGCTGTCCGAGGTCGAGGCGCTGATCACATCGAGGCAGCGGCCGCTGTGCCGGGCGATCAGGCGCACGTAACCGGACCCGGCGTCCTGCACCTGCCACTGCTGGTTCGTGCCGAGCCCGCACGCGTACTGGATGACACGGGCGCCGTCCGCGGTGTTGCCGGACGTGACGTCCAGGCAGCGCGCGCTGTGCCGGACCTGTATCTGAACGTACCCGTTGCCGAGGTTCTTGAGGTAGAACTGCTGGTTGAAGCCGGTGCCGCAGGTGTATTGCACCGCCTCAGCGTTGTTCGCCGAGCTGCCGTTCAGGATGTCGGCGCATTTGCCGGAGTGGCGGGCCGCGAGAGAGGCATAGCCTGATGTGAGCCCCGAAACGGTTCCGGAAGCGACATCGATCGACAGCTCCGGAGCGTAGGTCAGGCTCATGCTGGTCGAGGACGGGAACGCGATCGGCAGCCACACGTACTGCGAGTCGTTGACAGTGCCGCCGATCGAGTTGCCCCACCTGTCGCCGAGGTAGAGGAACGCGTTGCCGACCTGCTGGACGTAGGTGCTCTGTGAGCCGAACGTCACGTTGTCGCCGGTGTTCTGCCAGGCGCTCCACGTACCCGTGATGGAGGTGGCTGTTGAGTATTGGGCCTGGTTGGGGTTCCAGCCGGTGGCGGCCGAGGTGAGCATGAAGTAGACGCCGTTGCGCTTGAACAGTGCCGGGGCCTCGCGGTGGTCACCGGGCCAGGAGCGGACGAGCGCTGCCGTGTTCGTGTAGTCAGCGGTCAGGCGGTAGACGTGCAGGTCGTAGTTCTCGTTCGCCGCGGAGATCATGTAGCCGGTGCCGTCGGTGTCGACGAACGTGGTGATGTCCCGGGACATGTGCGTGCCGAGCGGCCGGAAGCTGCCGCGGTAGGTGTAGTCGCCGTCGACGGTGCTTGAGACCGCGACGGCCGCGCGCGCCTCGCCGTAGTCGACGCCGTTCTCCTTGTGCATCCACATCACGAACTGGCCGGTGCTCGCGTTGTAGATGACCTTGGGTCGTTCGATGTTCGCGACCTGCAGTTCCGCGGCTGACGACCGGGTCAGCACGTCGCGGCGGAACTCCCAGGTCTTGAGGTCCGTGGAGCGGTAGACGGAGACGGCCCGGAACGTGTTGTCCGCGTTCCGGTTCTCACCGAACCAGTAGTAGTAGGAGCCGTGCTTGAGCAGGCCGCCGCCGTGCGCGTGCACCGGGTTCCCGGCGGTGTCCTTGAACTGGACCGCGTTGGTGACGGTGACCGGCGCTGCCGAGGCGGGAGCGGCGGGGGAGAGGAGCGCCGCTACCGCGGCAAGGACCGCGACAACGGCGACGTGGGTACGGGTGAGCACACCGACCTCCAATTGTGGGCGTCATGGGACGGTCGGATCCCAGGTGATGGACGGCCCGCCGCGTGGAGAGCGACGGGAGTATCGGGGCGTGCCGCCGAGGCGCACGCGGATCTCCTCCCCGTCCTCGGAGACCGCCACCACCTCGTCGTGTTCCTGTGCCACCCGCGGGACTTCGTCTGAAATATCCCCAGAAAGTAGGACGAAAGCGACGTGAACCACTGTGCCGCCGGGATGGGGTGCCGCCGTCAGATACGGCGTGGCCGACCGGTCGCCGAACGCGTTCGCCCCGGACATCCGCTGCACCCCCGCGCCGGACCACCCGATCAGCCCCACGATCCGGCTTGTTACACCCTTCGAAGACGCCTCGGCGGTACGTTCGTGCGCGCGCCCCTCCGGCGTCGACGCACCCGCCACAGTGAATCCGCCCGCGCGCGCCACCCAGCCGGCCGGCGCGGTGATCCGGTCGATCCGCAGCTCGCCCGCGCCGCACCGCACGCTCGCCGTCTCCACGGTCACGTCCCCGTCGACGTAGGCGGACGCCGCGAACCCGGTGGCCGTGCCGATCCGGCGGATGCGCCGCCGCCGGGTGACAGGCCCGCCGCCGGGCGGGGTCAGGCCCGTGTGGCCGTCCACGTTCAGCTCCCACGCGTGCGCCTCGGTCTCCGGCGCGGTGTGCGTGCTGTAGCCGATCTTGGCGTAGTGCGGGTCGTCGCGTTCCGGGTCGTCGCCCAGCTCGGCCGGCACCTTGATGTGGTCGCTGCCGTGGTTGTAGAGCCGCACCACGCCGTCCGCCCGGGTCCCGTGCAGCAGCCAGCCGGGCGCGGGAAGCACCCGGTCGACGTCCGCGCGCTCGACCGCTGCCGGCTCCTCGGTCGCGGTCCAGGCCGGGTGGTCCGCGGGGAGCAGCAGGCCCACGAACCCCTTCGCGGCCCAGTACGGCGACGCCGGCCCGGAGTACGGCTGGGTGATCGGCAGGAACTGCCCGTGGTAGCCGAGCCGCAGCAGCCCTTGCTCGTCCGGCGCGCCCCGGTCGGCGAAGTAGCGCAGCGCGCCGGAGGCCAGCCGCCGCGTCTCGCCCGGTGGCAGCGGGGTGGCGTCCGCGAGCGCGCCGGTCCACAGCGCGGCCGCGGCCGCGTACCTGTAGGTGAGCGACCGGCCCTGGTGCATCGGCGCGCCGTCGGCCCCGAACATCAGCCGGAAGTCGTCGAGGAAGGCGTGCAGCCGCTCCCGGTAGCGGTCCGCGCGTGCGGCGTCCGCTCCCGGCATCCGTGCCCAGAGCAGCGGATACAGGTGCATGGCCCAGCCCGCGTAGTGGTCGTAGTGCTGGCCGTCGCCGTCGCTGTACCACCCGCCGCCGCGGTACCAGTCCTCGATCGCGTCCAGGCCGCCGGTGATCTCCTCCTGCCGGAAGGGGCCGCCGGTGTCCGCCAGGAACTGCTCGACGACCACCTGGAACAGCAGCCAGTTGCACGGCCAGGGACGCTTGCCGACGATGCCGCCGAGCCAGGCGTGCACGGTGCGCTGCGTGTCGCGGCCGAGCTGGTCCCACAGCCAGGGGCGGGTCTCGGCAAGCATCAGCGCGACGGACGCGGCCTCGACGATCGGCTGCGAGTAGTCCTCGATCCGCGGCCAGGCGTACCGGTTGCCCGGCTCGGTCCCGGCGGCCAGGCCCTCCGCGTACCGCTCGATCAGGATCTTGGCTCTGGGGGTCTCGCCCCGGTCGCCGGCGATGCGCAGCCCGGCCAGCAGGAACGTGCGGGCGAAACCCTCCAGGCCGTCCGACGTGACGCCGGCCCAGCTGGTCCGGCCCGGCAGCCGGACCTGGGCGAACCCGGGCGTGGCGTGCGGGACGACGGCCTCCAGCAGGTGGTCGGCCATCGCCTCCCAGTGCGCGCGCGTCCACCCGGTGTACGGCGAGCGGTTCCGGTCTTCCGCGGGGAGTTCCACGACCGCACCCTAGTTCTCACGCACGTAACACTTCAATGCTTGACGAATGAAAGTCCATTGATTAACGTGCCCGTCCATGGATCGCCGGTCGTCGATAGCGGGCATCTTCCGGGCGGTGCTCACCGCCGGGCCGATGCATCGTGCCGACCTGGCTTGGCGCACCGGCCTGTCCCAGCCCACGGTGGCGAAGCTGACCCGTTCGCTGATCGACACCGGCTACCTGGTGGAGACCACCACAGGCGGCGGCCCGGGCCGGATCGGGCGCCCGGCCGGCGCGCTCGACGTGCGCGCCGACCGTGAGCTGTTCGCCGGCGTCAAGGTCACGGCGACGGAGCTGATCCGGGTGGTCACCGACCTGCGCGCGGTGATCCGGGAGACCGCGCGCGTGCCGCTCGGCGACTCCCGGACGCCGCACGACGTGGTGCGCCTGATCAGGGACCTGGTTCCGCCGGAGGTCAGCGCGCTCGGCGTCTCCGTGGCCGGCGACGTGGACCGGGAGAGCGGCGTCGCGCGGTACGAGCCGTTCCTGGGCTGGCACGACGTGCCGCTGGCCGAGCTGTGCGCGGACGCGACAGGCCTGCCCACTGTCGCGGACAACGACATCCGCGCGCTGACCGAGGCGGAGAACTGGTTCGGCACCGACGCCAGCTCGTTCGTGCTTGTCGCGGTCGGCTCCGGCGTCACCTGCGGCCTGGTGGTGGACGGCCGCGTGCTTACCGGCGCGCACGGTGTGGCCGGCGAGCTGGGCCATGTGCCGGTCGACCGCCGCGGCCCCAAGTGCTACTGCGGGGCGCGCGGCTGCCTGGAGGCGATCGCGTCCGAGCCCGCCCTGCTGCGCCGTGTCGCTGAGGCGACCGGCGCACCCGCGGTCACGCTCGACCGCGCCATCGAGTTGGCCCGCCTCGGCGACCCGCGGGTCGGCGAGGCATTCGCCGAGGCGGGTCGCGCCATCGGGCAGGCGGTCGGCGGGGTGATCAACCTGGTCGGCCCGGAGCTCGTCGTCTTCTCGGCCGACCACCTGGACGGGTTCGCCCTGCTGGAGCCGCATGTGCGGGCCGGGATCGCGGAGCACGCGTACGGCGCCGCGGCCCGGGTCGCGATCGAGGTCCGCCCGCTGCCGTTCGAGGAGTGGGCGCGCGGGGCCGCCACTGTCGCGATCGCCCGCCGCGTCACCTCAGTGACCCGCTGACCGTTTTTCCGACCCCGCCGGGACCGAAGACGATCTACGCTACCCCTGGGTCGACGAGGATCCCAGAACAGGTTGCTGCCCTGAAACCACACAGGATCGGCGGTGGCCTGCCGATCAGGAGGTTGATCATTGACCTTCAGGGGTGGGTGGGACGGCTGAGCGGGCTCGTGGGACGTGCAGGGACGGACACCGACCGGTGGCGTGACCGGCTGTGGTGGATCTTCGCTGCCGTCGGCGTGGTCGCCACCGGGCTCTACCTGGCCGGCGTCGCGGTGCTCGTCGACTTCGCACTGATCGGTGCGGGCGCGGTCGCGGCCTGTTTCGCAAGCCCGGCGATGCACGACATCCGCCCGGCGCGCGCCTGGCACACACTCGGCGTCGCTGGAGCGTTCATGCTCACCGGCGCGATCCTGCGCCCGCTTGTGGTCACGCCGTACGGCACCGCGCTGCCCGCGGAGGCGTTCACAGTCCCCGGCTACGTGCTGATGATCGCCGCGCTTGCCGACTTCGCCTACGGCCGCCGCGCAATCGACAGGCACTCCGTGATCGACGGCCTGATCGTCTGCGTCGGCGCCACCACCGCGTTCTCGCTGCTCTTCGCGGTGCCGGCGATGTCCATCCCGGGCCGGCCGCCGATCGTCTCGGTGCTCGCCGCGCTCTACCCCACGTTCGACGCGATCCTGGTCCTGCTCGTGGTCATGCTGGCGTTCAGCACCGCGGCCCGGCAGCCCGCGTTCCGGCTGCTGCTCGGCATGATGGTGCTGATCTTCATCGGCGACCTCGCCTACGCGGTGATCGGCAACGACGGCGTGTTCTACAGGTCGCCGGTGCTCGACATCCCGTTCCTGCTGGCGTTCACGGTCGGCGGCGCGTCCGCGCTGCACCCGACCGCCCGCGAGCTGGTCCGGGCCGTACCGCTGCCGGTCCAGCCCTGGTCCCTGGCGCGCCTCGGGGTGATCATCCCGGCCGTGGCCGCGCCGTTCCTGCTGATGGTCACGATCACCGAGACCGCTGTGGAACGGGCGATCGTCGGGTGCGGCGGCGCCGTCATCGTGCTGCTGCTGATCCTGCGCGCGGTGAGCGCGGTGCAGGCGAACGCGGAGGCTCAGGCCCGGTTCGAGTACCAGGCCACCCACGACGAGCTGACCGGCCTGCCGAACCGCCGCCGGCTGACCCAGATCGTGACGGACCTGCTTGCGGATCCGGGCGGGCGCGACCCGGTCTGGGTCTTCTACCTGGACCTGGACGGCTTCAAGTTCGTCAACGACTCGTGGGGGCACCCGGCCGGCGACGACCTGATCCGGGAGATCGGCCAGCGGCTGCGCGCGATGCTGCCGCCGGAGGCCACCATCGCCCGGGTCGGCGGCGACGAGTTCGTGGTGGTCCGGCGCGGCACCGCGGTGGAGGCGCTTGACCAGGCGCAGCGCATCGTCGACTGCGTGGAGCCGCCGACCAGGATCGGCCCGGCCGAGGTGGTGATCACCGGCTCGATGGGCATCGTGGCCGCGACCAGGGCGGACGACACCGCCGACTCGCTGTTCCGGGACGCGGACACGGCCATGTACCGGACGAAGGCGGACGGGCGCGGCACGTGGACCGTGTTCGACGCGTCAATGCGCCAGGCCGTGCAGGAGCGGCTGGAGATCGAGGGCGCGCTTCGCAACGCGCTTGCCGGCGACGAGTTGCACGTGCACTACCAGCCGATCGTCGACCTGGAGTCCGGGCAGCCGCGCGGCGCGGAGGCGCTGATCCGCTGGGAGCACCCGGAGAAGGGCGTGATCGGGCCGAACGTGTTCATCCCGGTCGCGGAGGAGTCGAGGCTGATCACCGGCATCGGCGAGTACGTGCTTCGCGCCGCCGTCCGGCAGCTGGCCGGGTGGCGGGAGGACGGCACCGTCACCGACGACTTCTGGATGTCGATCAACGTGTCGCCGCGCCAGCTGACCGAACCGGGCTTCACCGCGATGGTGGGCGAGGCGTTGCGCGCGCACGGCGTACCCGCGAGGTGTGTGGCTCTGGAGATCACCGAGTCGGTGATGGTGGAGGGCGGCGACATCAGCGAGGGTGCGCTGCGGGACCTCCGGGCGCTCGGCGTCTCGATCTCGGTGGACGACTTCGGCACCGGCTTCTCGTCGCTCGGTTACCTGCGGCGGCACCCGGTCACCAGCGTGAAGATCGACCGCTCGTTCGTCTCCGGCCTGGGCGCCAGCACGTCGGACGAGGAGATCGTCCGGGCCGTGGTCGCGATGAGCACCGCGCTCGGCCTGACGGTGGTCGCGGAGGGCGTGGAGACCACGGCGCAGCGCGACGTCCTCGGCCGGCTCGGCGTGCGGCTCTGCCAGGGCTGGCTCTGGGGCCGCGCGGTCGAGGCGCGCGCGTTCGCCGACAAATGGGGCAGCCGCGAACAGGCAGCGGTTTGACCCTCGCTCTCAGAGAACGCTCTCCAGATTTAGGGTTCCTTAGGGCGCAGACCCGTTGACCAGCCGTTGTGCTGTTGGACAGACTCGCTTAGGTCCAATTCAGCGGAGTCGCCCCAAACGGGTGATGTGTGTGGTAAGAGGCGGTTTGCACATGGCGTCCCGACGGAAGTTCCTCGGCCTGGCAGCGATCGGCGCGGTGGCGGTCGGCGCTCCCGTGGTGGCCACGGCGATCAACTCTCGGGCGTTCGCCGCCGACGGTCTGCCGATGACGATCGTCAACTCGTCCGGGACGTTCGGCAACGGCGAGATCTTCGCCTACATCGTCGGCACGGAGCTGGTCACCGGCCGCCAGGGCTACGTCAAGCGGAGCGGCGTCTTCACGCCCGCCTCACCCTCGGACAACGGCGCCGACGGCTTCGCCGACCTCGCGATCCCGCTCAATGCGAGCGGCACCACCACGATCAACCTGCCGAAGATGTCCGGCCGGGTGTACTTCGCGATCAAGGACAAGCTGAAGTTCAAGGTGGTCACGGACGGCGCCGGCAACAGCGCGCTGCAGTTCCCGGCCGGCTGGGTCAGCACCGACCCGAACTTCAATGTGCTTCACGACTGCGTCGAGTTCACCCACAGCGACGCCGGCATGTTCTGCAACTCGACGATGGTCGACATGTTCAGCATCCCGCTGGGCATCAAGCTCACCGGCACCAAGGACCAGACCACCGGCGTGCTCAAGCCCGGCGGCCGGGACGCGATCTTCGCCGCCGCCCGCGCGCTGCCCGACTTCAAGCGCCTGGTCATCGGCGACAACCTGCGCGTCATCGCGCCCGGCCACGGCATCGGCGCCGGCCTCTTCTCGGCGACCTACTTCGACTCGGCGATCAACGAGGTGTGGGCCAAGTACGCCACCACCGACCTGAAGGCCACCACGAACGCGGGCACGTTCACCGGGCGGGTCACCGGCGGGCTGTTCGTCTTCGACAAGGGCGCCAAGACGTTCGCGAAGCCGACCACGAAGGACGTGCTGTTCTGCGACGGCGCGCTGGCCGCCCCGAACGACGGCATCACCGGCCCGGTCGCGGCGATCCTCGGCGCCGGCTTCAACCGCGGCACGCTGATCAGCCAGCCGAACCAGCCGAGCACCGACCCGGCCACGTTCTACCGGACGCCGATCGCCAACCATTACTCGCGGATCATCCACGAGCAGACTGTGGACGGTAAGGCGTACGGCTTCGCGTTCGACGACGTGGTCGACTTCGCGTCGTACATCCAGGACACGGCGCCGCGCTCGTTCGAGGTCACCATCGAGCCGTTCGGCAAATCCAACCCGAACCCGGGCCCGTCCGCGACGGCGACCGCCACGGCGACGGCGACGGCGACCGCGACCGCCACGGCCTCCGCGGCCGCTCCCGGCGGCACCCGGAGCGCGTTCACCGCGCTCCAGGCCGAGACCGCGGACGCCCAGCAGGGCACGACGGCCCAGGGCACCTCGGTCGGCTACATCGCGAACGGCGACTGGCTGCAGTTCAACAACGTCGCGTTCGGCAACGACCCGGTCCGGCAGTTCACGGTCCGCGCCGCCTCCGGCGCACCGGCCGGCGTCTCCGGCCTGGTCGAGGTGCGGCTCGACTCGCGCAGCACGGCCCCGGCCGGCACGATCGCGGTCGGCAGCACCGGCGGCTGGACCTCGTGGCGCTCGATCGCCGGCGCGCTCGGCACCGGCATCACCGGCAACCACACCGTCTTCCTGACGTTCACAAGCGGCCAGCCGGCCGACTTCGTGAACGTCGACTGGCTTCAGTTCGCCCGCTGACCACGCGCACCCGCCCGGATCGGGCCGCAGTGGGCGGCGACCCGAACCAGCCACGATCTGTGGGCAGTGGCAGACCCTCCGGGGTGGCGGGAGCGCGTGAGGCGGGGTATCGGCGGCACTCGGCCGCGTCGACCGGTCAGGGTCGGCGTGGCCGGGTGCCGCCATTTTTCTTCCCCGGCGTTGTCCGGTTCCGGTGGGTGGCTCCGACGTCCCTTGCGAAACTTGTCCCCACCAGGAGGAGATCGCGATGAAGTACATGATCCTGAGCTACGGCACCCAGCAGGACTACGACGAGATGGGCGGCAAGGACACCGGCCGGCCCGCCTGGACCGCGGAGGAGATGACGGCCATGGGCGAGTTCATGGCCGCGTTCAGCCAGGAGCTGACCGAGTCCGGCGAGCTTGTCGAGACGCGCGCGCTCGCCGCACCGGTGCTCACCCGCCGCGTCGCCCCGGACCTGCGCGGCGGCCTGCCGGTCGTCACCGACGGGCCGTACGCGGAGACCCAGGAGGTACTGGCCGGCTACTGGGTCGTCGACGTGGACGGCTTCGACCGCGCCACCGAGATCGCCGCCCGGCTCAACGACGTACCGGCACCCGCCCACATCCGCGCCGGCGCCTACGCGGACGTCCGCCCGCTGATGGACGAGCGCGCCGAGCTGCTCGAACCGTGACCGCGGTGCCCGAGGACCTGCTGCGGGAACTCGTGCCGCAGGTCCTCGGCGCGCTTGTCCGCCGGTACGGTCACTTCGACACGGCCGAGGACGCGGTCCAGGAGGCGCTGCTCGCTGCCGCCCGCCAGTGGCCCGCGACAGGCCCGCCGGAGAACCCGCGCGCCTGGCTGATCACGGTCGCCGCCCGCCGCCTCACCGACCTGCTCCGCGCGGACGAGGCCCGCCGCCGGCGCGAATGGGCGCTCACCGTGGCGCCGGCGGAGAGCACCGATGCGGACGACTCCCTGGTCCTGCTCTTCCTCTGCTGCCACCCGGCGCTCTCCGTACCCGCGCAACTGTCGTTGACCTTGAAAGCGGTCGGTGGGCTCAGCACTGCCGAGGTGGCCCGCGCGCTCCTCGTCCCCGAGACGACAATGGCCCGGCGGATCACCCGCGCCAAGACGGCGATCCGGGACAGCGGCGCCACCTTCCGCCTGCCGTCCCGTGCCGACTGGGACAACCGGCTCGCGGTCGTGCTCCGCGTGCTCTACCTGATCTTCAACGAGGGATACGCGTCGCAGCGCACGGAGACGGCCGCGGAGGCGATCCGGCTCACCCGCCTGCTGCACCGGCTGCTGCCCGCCGACTCCGAGGTCACCGGCCTGCTCGCGTTGATGCTGCTCACCCACGCCCGCCGGGACGCCCGCGCCACAGCGGACGGCGCCATCATCCCGATGGACGCGCAGGACCGCACCCGCTGGGACGCCGCCGCGATCGCCGAGGGCATCGCGCTGATCACCGCGGCGCTGCCGTCCGGCCCGACCGGCCCCTACCAGCTCCAGGCCGCGATCGCCGCTGTCCACGACGAGGCCACAGCCGCCGCCGACACCGACTGGCCGCAGATCGAGGCGCTCTACGGACTGCTGCTGCGCGTCGACCCGTCACCAGTGGTCCGGCTCAACCACGCGGTCGCGGTCGCCATGGCCCGCGGCCCGCACGCCGGCCTCGCGCTGCTCGACGACGTGCCACAGATCTCGCACCGCTGGCATGCTGCCCGCGCCCACCTGCTGGAACTCGCCGGCGACCGGCCAGCCGCCCACGCCGCGTACCTCACCGCGGCCGCCGGCACCGCAAGCAGCCCCGAACAGCGCTACCTGCGCGAACGCGCCGCCCGGCTGAGTGACGAGTGAAAGCCCAGCCCGCTGGGTAACCGGGTGTTCACCCTCACCCGCACGACCATCCGAGGTGGCGACGATGGCCACGGAACGAAACGGGGATCCCATCCATCCCACAGAACCGGAACAGCCCCCCGACGACGACCTCGACGTCATGATGCGCCGCATGGCCGAACGCGCCGGCGAAATCGAGCGTCTCACCGCCCGGATCAACGACCTGCACGGCGAGATCGAGGCCTACCGCCGCAGGCGAGGAGCCTAAACCGGATTTCCCGCTCCCGCCGTGGCCCGGCCCCGCGAGCTCCCGCGGCCTCCGATCCGTGGGTGGTCACCAAAACCCGTGGCGTCGTCCAGGCCCCGGCTTGCGCACGTCAGAGACGCTGCTGCCCATTCGCGTCCGGCCGTCTGGGACCGCCGACCGGATGGGCTGGGGCGTGGCGAGTGGTTTCGGCTGGTCGTTATGGTCGCGGAGGTCGAGACCAGCACTGCCGCCGTCTCGGCGGCTTTGGGTCGGGGCGGCTTTGGTTCGTGACGGCTTTGGTTCGAGGCGGCCGCGGGTTGAAGCGGCTGCGGTCTGCGCGGTCGCAAGGGCTGGCACCGAGGCCGAGAGTTTCGCAGGTGTGCGGGCTGGTCGCGGCACTCCGGCAGGCTTCAGGTCGGGCATGAAGACGGAGCCATTACCGGATCCGCATATGTCAGGACGCAGGCGACGCTCACGACCCGGCTCATCTGGAGATCCGCGGTCAGTGTCCAGGTTCGAGCGCTACGCGCCCGACATTTCGTCATCTGGGTACCTCTCTCTGCGTTTCGTCCTGACGCCGAAGGGTCAGGAAGGACCACGTGAAGATCCTTGCGTCTCTGGTGGCCCTTATTCGAGCGCGATAAGGGCCACCAGAGCCGCAAGGATCTTGCATCCCGCCAGATGGACGCGAGATCCCGCACAACGAACCCATC